>NZ_JBICUF010000004.1:0-147621 GCF_043198035.1 Micromonospora sp. NPDC048898 | reverse complement strand
CGCTGGCGTTCAGGGTGCGCAGGGCGCTGTTGGTGCTCAGGGTGACGCTGGCGTTCAGGGCGCGCAGGGCGCTGTTGGTGCTCAGGGTGAAGCCGGCGTTCAGGGTGCGCAGGGTACTCAGGGTGACGCTGGCGTTCAGGGTGCTCAGGGCGCTGTTGGTGCTCAGGGTGAAGCCGGCGTTCAGGGTGCGCAGGGTACTCAAGGCGATGCTGGCGTTCAGGGTGCGCAGGGCTTCCAGGGCGACGTGGGTGCGCAAGGTGCTCAGGGCGAGACCGGCGTCCAGGGTGCGCAAGGCGCTCCGGGTGCCCAGGGTTTTCAGGGCGTACAAGGACCTCAGGGCGTCACTGGTGCACAAGGCGACGTAGGCGCCCAGGGCTTTCAGGGGGCCCAGGGCGAGGCTGGCGCTCAGGGTGCAACAGGTGCCCAAGGGATCCAGGGTGCCCAGGGTGACGCGGGCGCTCAGGGTGCTCAAGGCGCTCAGGGACTGCAAGGTGTACCAGGACCGCAGGGTGTCCAGGGTGCTCAGGGAGTCGCGGGCAACGGGATCCAGGCCGCCTACATTCAGGGCCCGCTGACCGTGATTGCGGATACCCCCGTCGATTTCGGCTGCCAGTCCGGGGACATTGCCGTCGGAACCGGTTATCAGCTCTCGGGTGCGGGTGTAAACCCGGTGCTCATCCAGCCACTCTCGATTAGCGGCTACCAGTTTACCTTCACCGGCGGAGGCGCCGACATCTGGGTGTCCTGCATCTCGTTGTCCGCGCCGCTGGCGTTTGCCCCCGCATCCAGCACGTCGGGTCGGGTGGCGGCCGACAGTAGCAATGCCAACCGGCCGAACAGCGGGTCGGGCCGCCCCGTTACCGTCCAGGAGGAAGAATGAACACACGTCAGATATTCGGGTCACTCGCCTGTGGTGCGGTCCTGCTGACCGGAGTCGCGGGATGCAGCGACAAGCCTGCCGAGAAGCCGCAGGCGAGCAGCTCCGGGGACAGCGACAAGGCGAACGGCGACAGCAGCGCCGGAACCGCCCCGGCGGACCTGTTGAAGCTCGGCGTAGAACAGGGCCAAGCCGGCAACCTCGACGCCGCGAAGACCACCTTCGAGAAGGTGGTGGCGGCGGAGGCCGACAACAAGTTCGCCTGGTTCAACCTGGGTTTCATCGCTCAGTCGCGCAACCAGCCTGACGAGGCGGTCAACCACTACGACAAGGCGTTGGCGACCGACGGCAACTACAAGCCGGCCCTTTTCAACAAGGCGATCGCACTGGAGGGTAAGGCCCCGACGACGTCGATGGACATCTACCGAAAGGTCGTGTCGATCGACAACAAGTCGTCAACCGCCTACCTCCGACTGGGCATGCTGCTGTCCCAGGCCGGTGACGACTCCGCGGCGCGGGACGCCTTCAAGGCCGCGATCCGGCTGGACAAGGGGCTCACCTCGGCTGTTCCAGCTAAGTACCGCCCGGCCCCGGCCGCTCGATCCTCGGCTCCGGCAGGTAGGTGACCGGCTCAATGCACACGCCACGCGTAACGGTTTTCACGGGAAGCAACCGTACCCGCTTCATCGACGAATGTTTCCGCTCACTTGTCGCGCAGACTTTCACCGACTGGGAGTGGGTGGTCGTTCTCAACCAAGGGTCTCGTTGGCGGCCGGAGAGGCACGACGACCGAATCCGGCTCATTGTTCAGGACAACCTGAAC
Organism: Micromonospora sp. NPDC048898; assembly: GCF_043198035.1. Taxonomy (NCBI): domain Bacteria; kingdom Bacillati; phylum Actinomycetota; class Actinomycetes; order Micromonosporales; family Micromonosporaceae; genus Micromonospora; species Micromonospora sp. NPDC048898. The sequence continues at coordinate 145,921 of NZ_JBICUF010000004.1, read as the reverse complement.
GGCGTCGGAGCCGTGAAGGGGTACGCCTGCGCCGAGGCTGCCGGGGACATCCTGGTCGAACTTGACGACGACGATCTGCTCAGCAGCGACTGTCTGCAACAGATCGTCGACGCCTTCGACGCCAACCCGGAGGTGGGTTTCGTCTACAGCGACACCGCGCAGATCCAGGAGGACGGCGGCCGTTGTGAGGACCGTTTCGCGAGTTCGTTTGGCTGGCGGCACTACGACGAGAAGGTGGACGGCCGCGAGGTGCTGGTCTGCCGGGCGTTGCCGCCGACACCGCACAACGTGAGCTATATCTGGTACGCACCGAACCACGTGCGAGCCTTCCGCCGGGACATCTATGAGAAGGTCGGCGGATACGACGAGTCGCTCGACGTCGCGGACGACGCCGACCTCATGGCTCGGATGTACCAGGTGAGCGATTTTCACCATATTCAAAAATGCCTCTACCTGCAGCGCATGCATGCCAAGAACACGCAGCGCATCCCCGATGTCAACGCCCGCATCCAGCAACGCACGGTGGAGATCTACGACCGGAACATTCAGCAGAATGCGCTGGCCTGGTCGCGGCGGCAAGGGCTGTTGGCGCTGGACCTGGGTGCTGCCCACAACAAGCCGGAAGGCTATCTCGGCCTGGATTACCATGACGGGTCTGGTGTCGACATGGTGTGCGACATAACCAAGGGCGTCGACCTGCCGGACAGTAGTGTCGGGGTCATCCGGGCGGCCGACTTCCTGGAACACATTGTGGACAAAATTGGGCTCTTCAACGAGTTGTACCGACTGCTCGCCCCGAACGGGATGCTGTTGTCGCTGACGCCCAGTACCGACGGTCGGGGTGCCTACCAGGATCCGACGCACGTGGCGTTCTACAACGAGAACTCGTTCTGGTATTTTACGGACGCCAACTATTCTCGATTCGTACCCGAGATCAAGTGTCGCTTCCAGACGTCGCGCCTGGTCACGTACTTTCCGAGCGAATGGCACCAGGCACACAACATCCCGTACGTGTCCGCGAATCTCATTGCGATCAAGGATGACGCCCTGCGCAACGGCGGGCCGCTGAACATCTGACTTTCGGGCGGGGCGGCGACCGTCGCACCTGAACTCGGTGTCTAGCCGCCGAAGGCTTCGGCCAGCAGGGCCAACTGACCTGGGGTTGCTCCCTGATGACGTGGGCTGTGTACGCCGAGGCAGACGGGCATGTCGTCTCGTTCGCCCCAGGCGCAGTCGCCCCAGAACCGATGGCTTGCTCTCAACAGTTCCCGTGCGACGTCGTGCTGTCGGTGCTGAGCCCCGACTGCGGTGACGGCTGATGTCACCACATCCTGGGCCTCGGGTGGGATACCGGAATCGCCGACGGCGGGAAGGAGGAGGAGAAGACGCTCAGCCGGGCTGCGCATCGAGTCTGGTTGGCTCGCTGTCCTGACCAATTCGGCCCAGGAAAGCGCCGGGCCCTGGAAACCACCCTCCAGAGCGGCAGCGGTGATCGCCGTGTCGGAGCCGACCGGCTGAACCAGGTAGTCCCATCCCGAGTCGCCATCGAAGTTGCGGAAGAGGATGTGCAGGCGGTGGCCCTGGGCGAGGCCCAGGGAGATGACCGGCCAGGTGTCGTGCTGATGCAACGCCGACACGTAGTCCTCGACATCCGCCGGGTCGGCGTCGAAGGCCACCGCCGCGGTCGTGGAGCCGCCCGGTGTGAGGAGGAAGGCCGGCCAGAACACGGGGTCGTCCAGCCACGGTGTGGCGTCCACGAGGACTGACGCGGCAACCGGCGGTTGGAAGCCATCGAGGTAGCCACGCAGAGGCATCCGACCATCCTCGCAGACCGTGGACCGACAGTCCTGGCGCGCCTTCGTCGCCGGGGGCTGCTGCGTTCCGGAAGCAGCCGGCTGCGTCCTCCCAACAATTCGCGCGGTGGCGGACAGGGCGCGCGCGTAGCAGATCAACTGGCTTGGCGGGCGTTGTCCACAACCCACGAGGTTGTCCACAGGCGGCGCGATCGGGGCGGCTTGCCGTGCGATTTCCGAGCAGGGTCGGCGGCATACCAGAGCCCGACCGCTGGAGGCTGCGATGCCATCCCGTACCTCGGTTCCGCCGATCCGCCGGCTTCCGCTGGTCGTCACCGGCGACGATGATCTGCTCGACGATCTGCTCCGGCTCGCCGCCGCTGGCGGGGCCGAGGTGGAGCTTGCCCGCGACCCGGCCGCCGCCCGCACTCGCTGGCAGCCCGCTCCGCTGGTGCTGCTCGGCGCCGACCAGGCGCAGTCGTGTCTGCGTGCCCGGATGCCGCGGCGACCCCGGCTGGTGCTGGTCGGCCGAGCCGGGCAGTTGGACCCCGGCTGGCAGATCGCCGAGCTGATCGGGGCCGAGCACGTCGCCATGTTGCCCATCGCCGAGCCGTGGCTGGTGGACCGGTTCGCCGAGCAGGGTCCGGACCACTCGGACGGCGTCGGCGCCCGGATCGTCGCGGTGCTCGGCGGCCGGGGCGGTGCCGGGGCGAGTGTGCTCGCCGGTGGCCTCGCCGTGACCGCCGCTCGGGCCCGGTTGCGCACCCTGCTGGTCGACGCGGACCCGCTCGGCGGTGGCCTCGACCTCGTGTTGGGCTGGGAGCAGTTGGAGGGGCTGCGCTGGCCGTCACTCACCAGCGCCGACGGGCGGGTGGACGCCCCTGCGCTGGTGCGGGCCCTACCCAACCGGGGTGACCTGGTGGTGCTCTCCTGGGACCGCGGCGAGATGCTGGCGCTGCCAGCGGCGGCGATGGCGGCGACCGTGGACGCTGCTCGGCGTGGTCGGGACTTCGTGGTGGTCGACGTGCCCCGGCAGTTGGACGACGCCGCGGTGGTGGCGTTGCAGGCGGCCGACCAGGCTTTTGTCGTCGTCCCCGCCGAGTTGCGTGCCACTGCTGCGGCCGCTCGGGTGGTGGCCGCCGCCGCCCCACACTGCGCTGCGCTCTCGGTGGTGGTGCGTGGGCCCGCGCCAGGCCGACTTCGGGCGACCGAGGTGGCCCGGGCACTTGGGCTCCAACTGGCTGGCACGCTGCGCCCCGAGCCCGGCTTGTGCCGAGGGCTGGAACGAGGCGAGGCGCCGGCCGCCGGGGGTAAAGGCCCGCTGGCCGCACTGTGCCAACGGATCGTCACCGACCTGACCGGTGTGCCGGCCACGGGTGCGGCATGACCGGCCGGCCGCAGGACAGCACCCTCGCTGCTCGGGTACGGCAACGGATCGCCGCCGCCACCACGCCGGTCACCGCGGCGGCGATCGTCTCCGCCGTACGGGCCGAGCCAACCGCTGCGGTGCTCGGCGACAACGCCCTGCTGCGGATAGCCGACCGAGTGCACGACGACCTGGTTGGTGCCGGGCCGCTGGCCCCACTGCTCGCCGACCCGGAGGTCACCGACGTCCTCGTCAACGGGACCCGGGTCTGGGTCGACCGTGGTTCCGGGCTGCAGCAGGTCGCGGTCCCGTTGGGCTCGATCGAGGACGTCCGCCGGTTGGCACAACGGCTGATCGCCAGCGCCGGCCGGCGGCTCGACGACGGCTCCCCGTACGCGGACGCCCGGCTCGCCGACGGCACCCGTCTACACGCCGTGCTGCCGCCGGTGGCGACCGAGGGCCCCTACCTGTCGCTGCGGACCTTCCGACATCGACCGTTCACGCTCGACGAGTTGGTGCGCCACGGGACCGTGCCGCGCCCGGTGGCGCCGCTGCTCGCTGCCGTCGTGGCTGCCCGCCTGGCGTACCTGGTCACCGGGGGAACGGGATCGGGCAAGACGACTCTGCTCAACACCCTTTTGGGGTTGGTGCCAGCCACCGAGCGGATCGTGTTGGTGGAGGACGCCGCCGAGTTGCGTCCGGGGCACCCGCACGTGGTGGGGCTTCAGGTGCGTACCGCCAATGTGGAGGGAACGGGCGTGGTCGGCCTCGGCGACCTGGTCCGGCAGGCGTTGCGGATGCGTCCGGACCGCCTGGTGGTCGGGGAGTGCCGGGGCGGTGAGGTGGTCGACCTGCTCGCGGCGCTCAACACCGGCCACGACGGAGGCGCCGGCACGTTGCACGCCAACACCCCCTCCGACGTGCCGGCCCGGCTGGAGGCGCTGGGCATGTTGGGTGGGCTGCCGCGCGCCGCGCTACACGCCCAGGTGACCGCCGCGCTGCAGGTGCTGTTCCAGGTACGGCGTGGCGACCGGGGACGCGTCCTGGAGTCGGTCTGCCTTCTCCTGCCCGAGGGTCCGGAACGGTTGGTGACCGTGGTGCCCGCCTGGGTACGCGGCAGCGGGCTCGGGTTGGCCGCCCGTGCACTTGGCGCGCTGCTCCGGGAGCGTGGCGTGGCGGTGCCGCCGATCCTCAGCGAGCCGTGGCCCGGATCGGCGGGCCCGGCATGAGCGGCGCGGCGCTGCTGGTGGCGGCGCTGCTGCTCGTCGCCGCCGCCCTGCTGGCGTGGCCCGTGCACACCATCCGGGCCCGCCGACGTCGGGTGCTGACGACGGGGCGCGGGACCGGCGGAGCCGATGCCAACGACGCACTCGTGGAGTGGATCCGGGAGCTCGGCCGCACGCCGGACGGGTCGGTCGCCGGGCCCGCCGCCTCGCCGACCCCAGATGGTCCGGCAGGCATCCCGTATCGCTCGCGGTCCACCGCGGCTCTGGGCGGGAGACCAACCGCGCTCGGCTGGCCCAGCCGGGACGTCGCCGGCAGCCCAGGCTGGGCCGGGGCGACGGGCGGGTCGGTGGGACTTCCCCGTCCCGTCGGCCCGACCCGTCCGCCCACCCGCCGGGACCCTCGACGTCCGGCCGGCGTCGTCGGGCCCGAGGCCACCATCCCGGATGGGGAACGACGGGGCGGCACCTCCCTGGCCGCGATGACGATCGTCGGCGGCGATGCGGGTGTGGGCCATCGGGACGACCTCTCGAACGCGGTGACGCCCTCCGGGCGCGGCGATGTGGCGGACAGCCGGGGCGACAACCCCGGTGCGGCAACGGCCGAGGGGCGCCCGGGCAACCGGTTCCTCGGCTCGGCCGATGGGCCGAGTGGGGTCACGCGACTGCGCGCACCGCGCTCGTCGAGGCGTGTGCTGCCGCTGGTCGGGGTGCTGGGAGGTGGTGTCGGCGCCCTGGTCGGCGGCCCGGTCGCAGCGGTCGCGGTGGGCGGGTACGCCACACTGGCCGTGCGTGCCCTGCTGCGCTGGCGAGCGAACCGGAGCGCCGAGCGAAGGCGGCGACATGGGCTCGACCAACTGTGTGGCCTCGCGGCGGACCTTCGGGCTGGCCTGCCCGTCCAGCGCGCGATCGAGGCCGCCACCGATGGGCGGGACAACTCGGACCGGCTGCGTCAGCTGACCGCGGCGGCGGTGCGACTGGCCGACCGGACCGGCGCGCCGCTGGCGGAACTCGTCGAGCGGATCGAGGCCGATGCTCGGGCGGCCGACCGGGGTCTGGCCGCAGCGGCGGCCCAGGCAGCCGGTGCTCGGGCCACGGCCTGGTTGCTGGCGGCGTTGCCGGTGGGTGGGATCGGGCTCGGGTACGGGATAGGCGTCGACCCGTTGGCGGTGCTGCTGCACAGCAGCGTCGGCGGGTCCTGTGCGGTCCTCGCGGTGGTCCTGCAGGTCGTGGGCCTCCTCTGGGCGGAACGGCTGGGTGCGGCGCCGGGGCGGGCCGGATGAGATCGCGAAATCCGGTGAGCCAACGCAGCGTGGTCGCTCGGCGGCGGCCGGACGTGATCCGCCTCGCCGCAGGGCTGGGTGGGCTGGCCGTCGCCGTGGTCGTCGAGGGCTGGCTGGGGCTGTTCGGTGCGGTGCCGACCGCGTTCGTGCTGGATCTCCTGCTGCGGCGGATCGAGTCACCGGGCGTGCGCAAGCGGCGGTTGCAGGAGGCCGTCGACCTGCCGCTCGCGGTCGACCTGCTGGCCGCCGCGATGCGGGCGGGCGCACCGGTGGATCGTTCGGTGCTGGCCGTCGCCGAGGCTCTGGACGGACCACTCGCCGCGCGGTTGGCGCGGGCCGGCCGCACGCTGCTGCTCGGCGGTGGCCCGGCGGAGGCGTGGTCCGCGCTGGACGGAGTGCCCGGTGCGGAGCGGTTGACCGCGGCGGCGTTGCGTTCCGCCAACAGCGGCGCCGCCCTGGCCGGCGCGCTGACCCGGCTCGCCGACGACCTACGTGCCGACCGGGCCACCGCCGCCGAGGCGTCAGCCCGTCGGGCGGGCGTGCTCATCGTCCTGCCGCTGGGGCTCTGCTTCCTGCCGGCGTTCATTCTCGCCGGCCTGGTGCCGGTGATCGTCGCCGTTCTCGGCGACGTGCTCTGACCCATCGAGAAGGGAAACAGCCATGCGCAAACTCATCGCCCGCCTGCGCGGCGATGCCGGCATGAACACCGCCGAGTACGCCGTCGGCACGCTCGCCGCAGTCGCCTTCGCCGGGATCCTGTTGAAGGTGCTGACCTCCGGCAACGTCCAGTCGGCGCTGACCGCCGTCATCGACCGGGCGCTGAAGTGATCGGGCGCCGGCAGGCTGGCCGCGATCGGAGGCCTGAGCATCCCGGGCGAGCGGCCGGCGGACGGAAGACCCGTGCTGTCGAGCGGGCCGCAGGCGGGGACCGAGGGTCGTTCACCGCCGAACTGGCGGCTGGCCTGCCGGCGCTGCTTCTGCTCCTGCTGACCGGCCTCACCGCCGTCAACGCCGTCAGCGCCCAGGCGAGCTGCCTGCACGCGGCTCGGGAAGCGGCGCTGGCTGCCGCCCGTGGCGCGGGCGGCAGCGCGGAAGGCGGGCGCGCGGCACCGCCGGGTGCGCAGGTCTCGGTGTCCGTCGACGGCAACCGGGTGCAGACGACGGTACGAGCGCCCGTTCGGACGCTGGGTGGCCGGCTGCCGCGGATCACCGTGGTCGCCACCGCGGTCGCCGCCGTGGAACCCGGCGCTGGCGAGTGGGGTCGGTAGTGCGACGGACTCACGGCCCGGATGCCGAGCGACTCGATGGTGACCCGCTGGGCGCGCAGCGCGGCGGCGCGACAGTCCTGCTGCTGGCCGCGGGGCTGGTCTTCGTGCTGGTCGGGACGTTCGGCGCCGCGGTCGCCGCGGCGCAGATCGCGGCTCAGCGGGCGGCGGTGGCAGCCGATCTCGGTGCACTGGCCGGAGCCGCCCGGCCGCTCGACGGCGAGGCCGTGGCCTGCGCGTCCGCTGCCGACATCGTCGGGCGCAATGCCGCTCGGACGGCCAGTTGTCGCCTCGACGGGCTCGACGTGCTGGTGACCGCCGAGGTGACGTTCACGCCACTTCCCGGCCTGACCCGGGTCGCCACGTCGACGGCCCGCGCCGGCCCGGTGCGCGGTTGACCGACATGGGGCTGGGGGGCTGCCCGCTGGCCGGGAGCAGGGCCGAGGGCCTTGTCCCGGCCAGCGGCCGAGGAACGGGGGCCGGGGGTGTCAGCGGGCCTGGAGCGCGTCGAGGGCGACGGCCATGGCGATCACCAGGCGGCGGTCGATCTGCGGGTGCTGCACCTCGACGACGTACTTGTCGCGCAGGCCCCACTTCTTGACCACGGTGAAGACCGGCTGACCACCGGCGGTGAAGTCGAAGTGGTAGGGCAGCCAGGACAGCGAGTCGACGAACCGGCGCAGCAGTGCGACCGGCAGGCTGCGCTCCTGGCCCGTCACCTGCGGCAGGCCGGCCTGCTCGACGTGCCACGTGGACCGGAGCAGCGACTGGGCGAAGTCCTTCCGGAACAAGCCGATCGGGTTGCCGGCCGGGTCGGTCACGTCGTACGTGGCGCCGAGGTCGATGCGCTGGCGGGCCTTGAAGCCGAGCAGGGGCTGCTGCTTCGAGTCGTCCGTGTAGATGGTCACCTGTTCCTTGAAGGCGAGCCGCTTCTGCTGCGCGAACGCCAGCAGCTCACCCTCGGTGCCGTCCGGGGAGACCGCACGGACCTCGTACTGGTTGACCATCATGCGCAGGCGCTGTCGGACGTGGAACTGGTGCTGGCTCTGCAAGTTGTCGAGCTGCATGTGAACTCCTCAGGGGGTTGGTCCGCCGGAGTCTCGCACAGCCGGACGACCATCACCCTCTGCGCCATCGACGATCGGAGGTTGCTGGGTAGCCGTCGGGGCAGTCCGGCGACCAGCCCACCGTGCCGATGGGAGGCGGATCAGCGCCCGTCGGGGGTGGTCTGGGCGCGCAGCGCCCAGGTGTTGAAGACCTGGTGGATGACGCGCAGCCGTTCGTTGATCTGTTCCAGGCGCTCGGCCTGAGCCAGGTTGGCCAGCGCCGACCCGAGCGCGATCTGCTGGTCGAGGGTGAGTTGGTCCTGGTCGATGCTGTAGAGCAGGTCGACGGTCTCGGCGATGGTGTCGGCCACGGCTCCTCCTCGGACACGGGGGGCGATCGGCAGTATGGGCATCTATGGAAGCGCTCCCACACCATTGTGCCCATTGGCATGCCGATTCATGCAACCCGCTCAGTCCGGCAGGTTCGCCAGCACCACGTCGAGCACCCGGATCGCGTCGGGCTTGGAGAGCGGGTTGTTGCCGTTGCCGCATTTCGGCGACTGCACGCAGGACGGGCAGCCGGTCTCGCAGCCGCACTCGGCGATCGCATCCCGGGTGGCCCGCAGCCAGGCCGACGCGGTCCCGTACGCCCGCTCGGCGAAACCCGCGCCACCCGGGTGCCCGTCGTAGACGAAGACCGTCGGCGCCTCGGTGTCCGGGTGGACCGCGGTGGAGAGCCCGCCGATGTCCCACCTGTCACAGGTGGCCATCAGCGGGAGCAGGCCGATCGCGGCGTGTTCGGCGGCGTGCAGCGCACCCGGCACGTCGGCCGGCTGGACCCCGGCAAGAGTCAACGACTGCGGCGACAGGGTGAACCAGACCGCCACCGTGCGCAGCTCCCGCGCGGGCAGGTCGAGTGGCCGGGTGTCGATCACCTCGCCGGTGGCGATCCGCCGCCGCTGGTACGACACGACCTGACTTGTCACGTCGACCTCGCCGAGGAACATGCCGACCGGCCCGGCGTCCACGTAGGAGCGCACCGACACCACGGACAGGTCGGTGACGTCGCGGGCATGGGTGGACCAGTCCGGCTCCTCGGCGTGCACAAGCGCGCAGCCGTCCGCGAGGTCGAGGTCGTCGACCACGTACGAGACGCCCTGGTGCAGGTGGACGGCACCGGGGTGGAGCAGGAAGTGCGAGGAACCGCCGTCGACCGTCCCGAGCAGCCGGCCGGTCGACGACTCCACCACGCAGACCGGGGCGCCGCCCTCTCCACGCAGGTCCACCTCGGGCCGCTCCCGGTGCCGCCAGTACCAGCCGGTGGGCCGCTGCCGCAGGGCGCCGGCCGCCACCAGTTCGTCGACCGCCTCCTTCGCCCCGTCGCCGAAGAGCGCCAGGTCGGCCGGGGTGAGCGGCGCCTCGACCGCGGCGCAGGCGAGTTGCGGTGCCAGCACGTACGGGTTGGCGGGGTCGAGCACCGTCGCCTCCACCGGAGCACCGAAGATCGCCTCCGGGTGGTGCACCAGATAGGTGTCCAGTGGGTCGTCCCGGGCCACCAGCACCGCGAGGGCCTCCTGCCCGGAACGCCCGGCCCGGCCCGCCTGCTGCCACAGCGACGCCCGGGTGCCCGGGTAGCCGCAGATCAGCACCGCGTCCAGCCCGACCAGGTCGACGCCCAGCTCCAACGCGTTGGTGGAGGCCAGGCCGAGCAGGTCGCCGTGCAGCAGCGCCCGCTCCAACTCGCGCCGCTCCTCGCGCAGGTAGCCGCCCCGGTAGGCGGCCACCCGGTCGCCGAGCCCCGGCACCGCCTCGTCCAACGACCGGCGCGCGTTGGCCGCCACGACCTCGGCGCCCTTGCGGGAACGGACGAACGCGAGTGTGCGTACCCCCTCGGCGACCGTGTCGGCGAGCAGGTCCGCGGTCTCGCGCAGCGCCGACCGGCGGACCTGCTGGAGGTCGTCGTGCTCACCGACCGCCTGCGGCGGTACCGCCGGGGAACCGGTCGCCTGCGGGGGCACCGGGGCAGCGGAGCCCGCCTCGGGTGGCAGCAGCGGCGGCTCCCAGAGTGCGAAGGTCACCCCGCCGCGCGGCGACGCGTCCTCGGTGACGGCCGTCACCGGCAGGCCGGTCAGCCGTCCGGCCGCGGTCGCCGGGTCACCGGAGGTCGCCGAGGCGAGGACGAAGACCGGGGTGGCCCCGAACCGGGCGCACTGCCGACGCAGCCGACGCAACACGTGCGCCACGTGCGAGCCGAACACGCCCCGGTAGGTGTGGCACTCGTCGATCACCACGTACGCGAGTCGGCGCAGGAAACCGGACCACTGGGCGTGGCCGGGCAGGATGCCGTGGTGCAACATGTCGGGGTTGGTCAGCACGAACCGGGAGTGCTTGCGGATCCACTCCCGTTCGGCGCGCGGAGTGTCCCCGTCGTAGCAGGCGGGGCGTACCCCTTCCAGTTCCAGCGCGGCGACGGCCCGCAGCTGGTCGGCGGCGAGTGCCTTGGTCGGCGCGAGGTAGAGCACGGTGGCCCGGGGGTCGGCGAGCAGGGTGGCCAGCGCCGGGAGTTGGTACGCCAGTGACTTGCCGGACGCGGTGCCGGTGGCGACGACCACGTGCTGACCCTCGTACGCCAGGTTGGCCGCCTCCGCCTGGTGCTGCCAGGGCGCGACGACGCCGCGTGTGGCGAACGCCGCGCGCAGCTCGGCGGGCGCCCACGGCGGCCAGGGCGCGGGCACCCCGGCGCGGGCCGGCACCCGCTCGACGTGGGTGACCGGGTCGGCGGCGCCCCGGGCACGCAGCCGGCGCAGTAGGTCCTCCGGCGCTGGCCCGGGGCCGGGACCAGCGGATACGGTGGGCGCGGGCGACGACTCCAGGTCATGGCGCGGCGTGCCCTGCGCCGAGCTGAAGTCGTTGGAGGTCACGCCCTGCACTCTCGCACTGGTGTTCGGAGATGAAAAGTCGGGCCGGGGGGTAAGGGGAAGCCTCCGCTGGCGTCCGCAGGCCGCACCGGCGGTAGTGGTTAGATGCCCACGAGAGTTTACGGCTCTGGCGAGGAGGACCGATGGAGCTGTCACTGGCGACCCGCACCGTGGGCGAGCACACGGTGCTCGAGGTCGGTGGTGAGGTGGACGTCTACACCGCGCCCCGGCTCCGCGAACGACTCCTTGAATTGATCGACGGTGGCGCCCGGCACGTGGTGGTCGACCTCGATCGGGTGGACTTCCTCGACTCCACCGGGTTGGGCGTGCTGGTCGGCGCGCTCAAGCGGCTGCGCTCGGCAGGTGGTTCGTTCGCCCTGGTCTGTGACAAGGAGCCCCTGCTCAAGATCTTCCGGATCACCGCACTGGACCAGGTGTTCCCGTTGCACCCGACGGTCGACGCGGCGATCAGCGCCGACCCGGCGGGCGCCGGCGCGTGATGGCGACCGTCAAGCTCTCGTTCTCCCCCGCCCCGGTGCACGTGCGCACCGCCCGGCTGGTCGGCGTTGCCGTCGCGCGGCGTGCCGGGGTCCGGGAGGACCTGCTGGACGAGGTACGCCTGGCCATCGGTGAGGCGTGCACCCGCGCGGTGGCCCTGCACCGGCAGTACGGCCTGGCCGACCCGGTGCTGGTGGAGATGTCCGACGGTGGCTCGTACGCGGTGCGGGTGGTGGACCGGGCGCCGATCGAGGCGGGCATCGGTCTGACCGCGCTGCCCCCGGACGAGCTGGCCAACGAGTCGCTCACCGACGAGGCGCTGACCACCGGCGTCGGGTTCGCGCTGCTCGCCGGTTTCGTCGAGGACCTACAGGTGCGCCCGGTCGACGAGGGCATCGGCACCGAGGTGCGGATGGTGTGGCCGGTCGGCCGCTGACCGAAAACCGTTTCGCAGGCCGCATCCCAGCAGGGGTGCGGCCTTTTCTTTCATGGACCAGGCCCTATATCAGATTTCGTTTCATAACACAGCGACGGAGATCATCGCGACACGGTGCCACCTGCGTGTGACCTCTGACACTGCGGAGGGCTACAGTACCCGGGTTGTCAGCAAGTGATCCATCCCGCAGCCAGTGGGTATGGGCGGTCATCGCTGGTTCGCTGGGGTTGGCGCTCGCTTGCGAAATCCGCATCCAGGCGTCGGTTGGTGCGTCTCCACTCACCGGCGCGAGTGTTCGGTAACAGGAGGACACAGATGTCCGAGACCTTGGCCGTCGACGGCGGCGGGCTTTCCATTACCGGAAGCAATGTCATCTACGTCGTCATCGCCGCGGTGATCGCGCTGGTGGCGCTCGGTTTCGCCGCCGCCCTGACAAAGACGGTGCTGACCGCCGGTAAGGGCACCAACAAAATGCAGGAGATCGCGGTGGCGGTCCAGGAGGGCGCCTCGGCCTACCTGCTCCGCCAGTTCCGTACCCTGGCGATCTTCGTCGTCATCGCCGTGGTGCTGCTCTTCCTGCTGCCGGTGCACGACACCGACGGCAGCGAGACCGCGGTGAAGCTCGGCCGCTCGCTCTTCTTCGTGGTGGGCGCCCTGTTCAGCGCGTTCATCGGCGGCGCGGGCATGTGGTTGGCCACCCGCGCCAACCTGCGTGTCGCCGCCGCCGCGAGAGAACGGGAGGGTGGCCGCGAGGCGGCCATGAAGATCGCCTTCCGGACCGGCGGCGTGGTCGGCTTCCTCACCGTCGGCCTCGGCCTCTTCGGTGCCGCGCTCGTCGTCCTGGTCTACCGGGGTGACGCGCCGACCGTGCTGGAGGGCTTCGGCTTCGGCGCCGCGCTGCTCGCGATGTTCATGCGGGTCGGCGGCGGCATCTTCACCAAGGCCGCCGACGTCGGCGCCGACCTGGTCGGCAAGGTCGAGCAGGGCATCCCCGAGGACGACCCGCGTAACGCCGCGACCATCGCCGACAACGTGGGCGACAACGTCGGTGACTGCGCCGGCATGGCCGCCGACCTGTTCGAGTCGTACGCGGTGACGCTCGTCGCTGCGCTGATCCTCGGCCGGGCCGCGTTCGGCGAGGAGGGCCTGGTCTTCCCGCTGATCATCTCCACCATCGGCGTCCTGGTCGCGATCGTCGGCGTCTTCATCACCCGGCTGCGTGCCTCCGACCGCAACGCCCTGACCGCGATCAACCGAGCCTTCTACATCTCGGCGGTGCTCTCCGCGGTGCTGGTGGCGATCGCCGCCTTCGCCTACCTGCCGGCGACCTTCGGCGAGTTCGACGACGGCCTCACCGGGATCGACGGCAACCCGCGGTTCGTGGCCATCGGCGCCGTGGTGATCGGCATCGTGCTGGCCGCCGCGATCCAGGCGCTGACCGGCTACTTCACCGAGACCAACAGGCGGCCGGTACAGGACATCGGCAAGAGCTCGCAGACCGGCGCGGCCACCGTCATCCTGGCCGGCATCAGCATCGGCCTGGAATCGGCGGTCTACTCGGCACTGCTCATCGGTGCCGGCGTCTTCGGCGCGTTCCTGCTCGGCGGCAGCTCCATCACGCTGTCGCTGTTCGCGGTGGCGCTGGCCGGCACCGGCCTGCTCACCACGGTCGGCGTCATCGTCGCGATGGACACCTTCGGGCCGATCTCCGACAACGCCCAGGGCATCGCCGAGATGTCCGGCGACATCGACGAGCACGGCGCCCGGACGCTCACCGAGCTGGACGCGGTCGGCAACACCACCAAGGCGATCACCAAGGGCATCGCGATCGCCACGGCGGTGCTCGCCGCGACCGCGCTGTTCGGGTCGTACACCGACTCGCTGCAGGCCGCGTACGCGGACGCTGGCGTGGCCAACGTCGGCGGCGAGATCCTCAACTCGCTGAACGTGGCGAACCCGCGCAACCTGGTCGGCCTGATCATCGGCGCGGCGGTGGTGTTCCTCTTCTCCGGGCTGGCCATCAACGCGGTGTCCCGCTCGGCCGGCGCCGTCGTGATGGAGGTCCGCCGGCAGTTCCGTGAGCTGCCCGGCATCATGGACGGCACCCAGCGCCCGGAGTACGGCAAGGTCGTCGACATCTGCACCCGGGACGCGCAGCGCGAGCTGATGACCCCCGGTCTGCTGGCCATCCTGGCGCCGATCGCGGTCGGCTTCGGCCTCGGGCCCGGCGCACTCGCCGCGTACCTGGCCGGGGCGATCGGGGCGGGCACCCTGATGGCGGTCTTCCTGGCCAACTCCGGTGGCGCGTGGGACAACGCCAAGAAGCTGGTCGAGGACGGCGCGTACGGCGGCAAGGGCTCCGAGGCACACGCCGCGACTGTCATCGGCGACACCGTCGGCGACCCGTTCAAGGACACCGCCGGTCCGGCGATCAACCCGCTGATCAAGGTGATGAACCTGGTCTCGCTGCTGATCGCACCCGCCGTGGTGGCGTACAGCGTCGGCGACGACCGCAACGTCGGCCTGCGGGTCGGCATCGCGCTGGTCGCCACGCTGATCATCGTGGCGTCTGTGGTGTTCAGCAAGCGCAAGGGCATCGCGATGGACTCCGACGCCGACGGCAACACCGGCGCGGGCAGCGCCGACCACCGCCCGGAGTCGGTCAACGCCTGATCCACGAACGGCCCGGGGCCCCCGCTCGACGTACCGCGTCGACCGGGGACCCCGGCCGTCCGGCCCGGTGCCACACCTGGCCAAAGGCCGTACGCTGCAACGCATGCGTAGGTGCCGGGCGTCTGCCGCCGGAAAGCTCACGGTGGTCCTGGCCACGATCGTCCTCGTCCTGGCCGGCTGCGGTGGAGGCCCCAGCCCGCGGGCCTGGGCGGCTTCGGTGTGCACCGCGCTGACCCCGTGGCGCTCCGAGATCAGCAAGTTGACAAGCAGCACTGACGAACAGATGACCGCGCAAACCACTCCGGCGCAGGCCAAGGAGAACCTGGTGCGGCTCTTCGGTGGGGCGGAGCAGGCCAGCGAGGCCGCGCGCCGCAAGGTGGAGCAGGCGGGCGTCCCGGAGACCGAGAACGGCGACGCCATCTCCGCCGGTTTCCGCAGCTCACTGGAGAAGATGCGGGACGCCTACGGTCGCGCCCGGGACACCATCGACGGGTTGGGCACCGGCGAGCCGACAGCCTTCTACGACGGCGTGCGGGCCGCGGTGGACACTCTCAACACGGAGTACGACGCCAGTGCGCTGGACACCAGCAAGCTCAACTCCGAGGAGCTGAAAAAAGCCTTCGACGAGGTGCCGGAGTGTCATTGAGTGGGCTCGACGACACTCCGGCGGCGCAGCCACCGGCGCTGTTCCCCGCCCCCGAGTCCGACGCGCCCGCACCCGCGCGACGGCGGCGTGGGCCGCCCCACAACGGCCCCACCGCAGGTGACGACGCGGGGCGGCAACTCGTCTTCTTCGGCGCGGAGGCGGCCGAGCCGGCGGTCGCCGACCTGGCCGGGCTGCTCGCCGGGCCGGGTGAGGTGGTCCGCATGGGTGGCACCGCCCGGCTGTCGGTGCAGGTGGACGCCGCGTGGCGGGTGCACGTGCTCGTCGCGGAACTGGCGTCGCGTGGGCTGGCGGCGAGCTGGGAGCCGGCCGAGGGCGAGCGACACGCCGTGCGTACGTCGTACACCCGGGTCTTGAAGCCACTCGCGGCCGCCTGGCTGCACGGTACGGCGAAACGCCCGCCGGCCACCTTTCACCTGACCGGCCGGCGGCTGCGGTTGTGGCTCGCCGCCGCCGGGACGCCGGAGCCACCCGGTGGCTTCCTGTTGCGGCTGGGCGCGGACGACCGGGAGTGCTGGGAGCCGATCGGGGTGGCGCTCGCCGCGGCCGGGCTGGCTGGCACGCTACTCAGCCCCGATGAGGGCGGCCCGGCGTACCGGATCACCGGCCGGCGACGGCTGGGCCGGCTCGCCGAACTGGTCGGCGCACCACCGACCACAGCACCCCCAGAAGCCTGGCCAACCTGACCCCACCCCACCCGTCCCCACCCCACCCCTCCCGAGTCGATCATGGAGTTGTGGTGGTGGAGATACTGCTCGTCCGGGATGAAAACGCCCACCACAAGTCCATGATCGACGGGATTGGGCGGTGGGGCGGGGTGTCCGGTGCCGGACAGCGGACAGGGTGATCCGGGTGGAAAACGGGCGGGTCGGAGCCTGGCCGTTGGCCCGCCATCGTCACAGTGACCCTCTTCGAGCCCTACCCACGGTGTACGGTGGCGCCGTCCGGCAGTGCCGAGCGCGGTGGGGCGAGAGTTGACCGTCGCGCGGTGGCGGTTTGCCGCCCGCGAAACCCGAAACGCGGGCGGCGCGTTACGTTGGACATCCGGACCGCCGGTGCGACGGCGGGGTCGAAAGCGGTCGCTGTCCGGGCGCCGGAAGGCCACGAGCAGGAGTGAGGTCGGGGAGAGACGTGCCAAGCGAAGCTGGAACCACCCGTCTGGTCATCGTCGAGTCACCGGCGAAGGCCAAGACGATCTCGGGCTACCTCGGCCCGGGGTACGTCGTGGAGGCCAGCTTCGGTCACGTCCGCGACCTGCCGCGCAACGCCGCCGACGTGCCGGCCAAATACAAGAAGGAGCCCTGGGCCCGTCTCGGGGTGGACGTGGACAACGGCTTCCAGGCGCTCTACGTCGTCTCCGCCGACCGCAGGCAGCAGATCAGCAAGCTGGTGAAGCTGGCCAAGGAGGTCGACGAGATCTTCCTGGCGACGGATGAGGACCGCGAGGGCGAGGCGATCGCCTGGCACCTGGTCGAGACGCTCAAGCCCAAGGTCCCGGTCAAGCGGATGGTCTTCCACGAGATCACCAAGCCGGCGATCCAGGCGGCCGTGGCCAACCCCCGGGAGATCGACCGCGACCTGGTCGATGCCCAGGAGGCACGGCGGATCCTCGACCGCCTCTACGGCTACGAGGTCTCCCCGGTGCTGTGGAAGAAGGTCATGCCGAGGCTCTCGGCCGGCCGGGTGCAGTCCGTGGCGACCCGCATCGTGGTCGAGCGGGAGCGGCAGCGGATGGCCTTCCGCACGGCCGAATACTGGGACATCCTGGCCACCCTCGCCGTGACCAACGCAGGCGAGGGCCCGCGTGCCTTCAACGCGACTCTGATCGCCCTGAACGGCGACCGGATCGCCACCGGTAAGGACTTCGAGCCGACCACCGGCCGGGTGAAGCCCGGCGCCGGTGTCGTCCACCTGGACGAGGGTGGCGCCCGGGGTCTCGCGGCCCGACTCGACGGGCGCCCGTTCACGGTCACCCGGGTCGAGGAGAAGCCCTACCGTCGCCGCCCGTACGCGCCGTTCATCACCTCGACCCTGCAACAGGAGGCGGCCCGCAAGCTGCGCCTGTCGTCGCAGCAGACGATGCGCACCGCGCAACGGCTGTACGAGAACGGCTACATCACCTATATGCGTACCGACTCGGTCAACCTGTCGGAGACCGCCATCTCGGCGGCCCGCCGGCAGATCGTCGAGCTGTACGGCGAGCGCAGCGTCCCGCCGGAGCCGCGCCGCTACACCGGCAAGGTGAAGAACGCGCAGGAGGCCCACGAGGCGATTCGCCCGGCGGGGGACAACTTCCGCACCCCGGGCGAGGTGGCCAAGGAGCTGTCCGCCGAGGAGTTCAAGCTCTACGAGCTGATCTGGCGGCGCACCATCGCCTCGCAGATGACCGACGCGGTCGGCTCCAGCGTCTCGGTGCGCATCCGGGCCGTCTCCACCTCGCAGGAGGAGGCCGACTTCGGCGCGACCGGCAAGACCATCACCGACCCGGGCTTCCTGCGCGCGTACGTCGAGTCCAGCGACGACGAGAACGCCGAGGCCGAGGACGCCGAGCGCCGGCTGCCCACCCTGGTCAAGGACCAGCCGCTGACCGCCGACGAGCTGGCCGCGCAGGGCCACCACACCCAGCCGCCGTCGCGCTACACCGAAGCGTCGCTGGTCAAGGCCCTCGAAGAGCTGGGCATCGGCCGCCCGTCCACCTACGCGTCGATCATGCAGACGATCCAGGACCGGGGGTACGTCACCAAGCGCGGTCAGGCGATGATTCCGACCTTCCTGGCGTTCGCGGTGATCGGGTTGATGGAGCGGCACTACCCCCGCCTGATCGACTACGACTTCACCGCCACCATGGAGAACGAGCTGGACGAGATCGCCGGCGGTGACCACGCCGCTGTCGACTTCCTCACCGCGTTCTACTTCGGCAGCTCCAACGGTGCCGGCGACCAGGACATCGCCCGATCCGGTGGGCTCAAGAAGCTGGTCACCGAGAACCTGAGCGACATCGACGCCCGCAGCGTCAACTCCATCCCGCTCTTCACCGACGACGACGGCCGTGAGGTCGTCGTGCGGGTCGGCCGGTACGGGCCGTACCTGCAGCGGGAGCTGCCCGGCGGTGAGCAGCCGGCACCGGCCGCCGCGGGCGGGGGCGAGGAGGGCGGCACCCAGGGCGACCGGGCGCCGATCCCCGAGGGCCTGGCCCCGGACGAGCTGACCCGGGAGAAGGTGCACGAGCTGTTCCTCGGCGGCAGCGGCGAGCGCAAGCTCGGCGACGACCCGGCGACCGGCGAGCCGATCGTGCTCAAGTCCGGCCGGTTCGGCCCGTACGTGTCCAGCGGTGAGCGGAAGTCGTCGCTGCTGCGGACGCAGACCCCGGACTCGCTCACCCTGGAAGAGGCGCTCAAGCTGCTCAGCCTGCCCCGGTTGGTCGGTGTCGCACCGGACGGTGTCGAGGTCTTCGCCAACAACGGCCGCTACGGCCCGTACGTGAAGCGGGGCGAGGAGTTCCGCTCGCTGGAGTCCGAGGACCAGATGTTCACGGTCGGCCTGGACGAGGCGCTGGCGTTGCTGGCCGCTCCGAAGACCCGTGGCCGGCGTGCCGCCGCGCCGCCGTTGCGGGAGATGGGCGTCGACCCGGCGACCGAGAAGCCGCTGGTGATCAAGGACGGCCGGTTCGGCCCGTACGTCACCGACGGGGAGTTCAACGCGTCGCTGCGGCGCGGGCAGACCCCCGAGGAGCTGAGCCTCGCGGAGGCGTCCGAGATGCTGGCCGAGAAGCGGGCGAAGGGTCCGGCGCCGCGGAAGAAGGCGGCGGCGAAGAAGGCTCCCGCCAAGAAGGCCACGGCGGCGAAGAAGACCACGGCCACCAAGAAGACGGCCGCCGCCAGCAAGTCCACGGCCGCGAAGAAGACCACGACAGCCAAGGCGGCGGCCACCAAGGCGACGGCCAAGAAGGCCCCGGCCAAGAAGGCAACCCCGCGCAAGGCCGCGTCCAGCACGGAGTAACCCTGGATCTGCGAGATCTTGGAAGGAATGTGCCCCTCCAGGGGCGTTCTCCTTCCAAGATCTCGTCGTTGTCCACAGGGGCTGCCGGCGGGGGTTGGTGATCTGAAGACTGCTTGTCATGAGTCTTCGGGGGACTTCGTCGTCGCCGGCTGCTTGGGATCGGCGGCTGCCGCATGACGACGCGGACGAGTTGAGCTGGCTGCTCTTCCACCAGGAGGACGTGTTGAGCCTTGCCCAGGCGAGGCGGCACCTGTCGGCCAAGGCCATCCGTCATCGGTTGGCCACCGGCAGGTGGCGACAGGTCCATCGAGCCGTGCTTGTCGCGCACAACGGACCGGTCAGCGCCGGCCAACTCCGCTGGGTGGCCGTCCTCGCCGCAGGACCGCAGGCGATCCTCGGTGGCCTGACCGCGGCACAGGCCGGAGGAGTACGCGGGTTCCCCGGCCGTCCGATCCACATCCTGCTCCCCGCCTCCTGCCGGCGGGAGGCGCTGCCAGCCGGTGTGCTGGCGCACCGGACCACGACATTGACGGACCGAGACGTGCTGGCGGTCGGCCAACCCCGCCGGACCATGCCGGCTCGCTCAATCGTCGACGCCGCGCAGTGGGCAGGCGATGACCAGCAGGCGCGGGCGATCGTCGCCGCTGGGTTCCAACAACGGATCGTGGCCGGCGACGACCTGCACCTGGTCGTCGAACGGCTGCCCCGGGTCCGCCGTCGCCAGCTGATCCTGGCCACGGCAGCGGATGCGGCGGGTGGGTCTCACTCGTTGCCGGAGCTGGAGTTCCTGAGCCTGATCCGTCGTTCGGGGCTGCCTGTGCCAACTCGCCAGAAGATCCGTTGTGACTCGGCCGGGCGACGTCGATACCTGGACGCCTACTTCGAGCAGTGGCGGGTGCACATCGAGATCGACGGCGGACAACACGTCGATCCGCGCGCCTGGTGGGCGGACATGCGCCGGCAGAACGATCTGTGGATCGAAGGCGACCGCCTGCTGCGCTTCCCGGCCTGGGCCATCCGGGCCAAACCGGACGAGGTCGTCACCCAACTCCGCGCCGCCCTGAAAGCCGCCGGATGGCCGGGCTGACATTCAGAGATCTTGGATGCAAACCGCCCCTCCGCGGGCACTTTCCTTCCAAGATCTCCAGGGCGGGGGCGGGGGCGGGGGCAGGGGCGGGGGCGGGGGCAGGGGCGGGCGGGGCGGCCTTAGGTGCCGAGGACGTGGGTCAGGTGGGGGCTGGTGAAGACGCGGTTGGGGTCCAGGCGGTTGCGGACGGTTTGGAAGTCTGCGAAGCGGGGGTACGCGTCGGCCAGCGAGGCGGCGTCGCGATAGTGCAGTTTGCCCCAGTGTGGGCGACCGCCCAGCCCGGCGGCCACCTGCTCGAAGGCCCGGAAGTACGGCTCGTGCGGCATGCCGACGTACTGGTGCACGGCGATGTAGGCGTTGTCCCGCCCGTAGCCGTGCGACAGCCAGACGTCGTCGGCGGCGGTGAATCGCACCTCCACCGGGAAGAGCACCTTGAACGGCAGCCCGTCCACGATCCGCTGGAGCGCGGCGAGCGCCTCGGGCAGCGCCTCGCGGGGCAGGCCGTACTCCATCTCGACGAAGCGGACCCGGCGCGGGGTGCAGAAGACCCGGTCCGAGCGGCCCGTGTACCGGCGTTCGGTGAGGGCGCGGGCGGAGACCGCGCTGATGCCCGGGGCCAGCGCGGGCACGGCCCGGCCGAGTCGGCAGGCACCGGCGAAGACCCGGTTGGCCAGGAAGTCGTCGTCCAGCCAGCCGCGCCAGCGGGGCAGTGGCCGGTCGTTGGCCGGTACCCGGTTGTTGGTCTTGACCTGCACCCGCCGGGTGTAGGGAAACCAGTAGAACTCGACGTGGTCGTGCGAGCCGATCAGGGTGGGCAGGTCGCCGAGCACGTCGGCCAGCTCGGCGGGGCGTTCGTGGGCGTGCAGCACGAAGGCTTTCACACAGCGCAGGGTCACCTCGACCAGGACGCCGAGCGCGCCCAGTGACACCCGGGCGGCGGCGAGCACGTCGGGGTGTTCGTCGGCGGAGCAGCGCAGCACCTCGCCGGTGCCGGTGACCAGGGTGATCGCCTCGACGAAGGTGGACAGGCACCCGTAGCCGGCTCCGGTGCCGTGGGTGCCCGTGGAGATCGCCCCGGCCACCGTCTGCGCGTCGATGTCGCCGAGGTTGGGCAGTGCGAGGCCGTGCCGGGCCAGCAGGCCGTTGAGCGCGTGCAGGGTCATTCCCGCTGGTACGGTGACCAGCCGGCGCGGGACGTCGACGCTGACCACGGTGTCCAGCTCGGACAGTTCCATCCGCCGGTCGTCGGCGAGCGCGACGGCGGTGAACGAGTGCCCGCTGCCGGTCACGCGGATCCGGGCACCGTCGGCCGCGGCGGATCGGACGGCTTCTACGACATCTGTCGGCGAGCCGGGGCGCAGGATCGCGGTGGCGCTGCCACGCTGGTTGCCGGCCCAGTTGGACCATCCGGCGGTGAGCGATGCGGTGCCGACCATGCGGGCTCCTCATTCATGAATATGAAGTGCCTTCATATCAGGAACGTTGTGCCTGGTAAATACCGCAATTGCGATCCGCTCGTTGTACCGGTAGTCACGGACTCGTGACGTGGAGATATGTTCATCCGTCGAAGGGGGGTGGCGCCGAGTGTCCACACCAGCCGCCACGACCGGGCCGCTGCGCCGCGTTCCGGTGCAGGGTCGAAGTGTCGCGCGGGTACAGCGCATGTTGGATGCCTGCGCCGAGCTCGTCGACGAGGTGGGGTACGAGGGGCTGACCACCACCCTGCTCGCCGAGCGCGCCGAAGTGGCGATCGGGTCGGTCTACCAGTTCTTCCCCGACAAGCGGGCGATCGTGCAGGCGCTGACCCTGCGGACGATGGAGTCCTACCTCCAGCGTCTCGACGAGCGGTTCGCCTCCGACGAGATGACCCACTGGTGGGATGGCGTCGACGCGGGGATCGACGAATACATCACGATGCACCGCACCGTCCCCGGCTTCCGCACCCTGCACTTCGGCGACGTGGTCGACCTGCACCTGCTCGACGAGCAACGGGACAACAACGGCGTGATCGCCGACCAGTTGGCCCAGGTGCTCACCGAGCGTTTCGGGCTCACCGACGTGCCGAAGCTCCGTTTCGTCCTGGAGATCGCCGTCGAGGCGGCGGACGCGCTGATCAAGCTCGCGTTCCGGCGGAAGTCCGACGGTGACGAACGGGTGCTGCTCGAGGCGAAGGCACTGATCCGGGAGTACCTGCACCGTCAGGTCGACGGTCCGGACAGCGACCTGTCCTCCGTGCGGCAGGCCGAGGCGGCCCAGCCGGCCTGAGCTGGCGCGGGGTGCGGGCGCCTCAGAGGAAGGCCTGCCCCTCGCCCCGGTAGGTGGGGACTGTCGCCACGACCGCGTCCCCCTCGACCAGGTGCAGCTCGTTGACTCGTTCACACAGCTCACCGGCCTTGGCGTGCCGGAACCACACCCGGTCGCCGACCTGGAGGGTGGCCGCCGCCGCGCCGGCCAGCGGAGTCTGCACCTCACCGGCACCCTCGGTGCCGACCAGCTTGAGCCCGGCCGGCAACCACGGTCGGGGCAGTCGGCTGTCGGCCGCCGGACCGGAGGCGATCCAGCCGCCGCCGAGCACCGTGGCCAGCTCCGGTGTCGGCCGGCGGACCACCGCGCAGGCGAAGAACGCGGCCGGGGTCGGTCGCCAGGCGCGGTACGCGTCGAACAACGTCGGCCCGTACAGGCCCGATCCTGCGGTGACCTCGGTGACCGCGGGATCAGCGCTGGTGGCGGCCACGCTGCCGGTGCCGCCGCCGTTGACGAACTCCAGGTCGGCGTGCTCGCGTACCGCGGCCACCGCCGCACCCCGGCGGGCCAGCAACTCGCGGTACGACCCGCGCTGGGCCAGCCTGATCGCGCCCGCCAGCAGCGTCTGCCCCGGCGGCGCATCGCCCAGGCCGGCGATCTGGGCCTCGTACGACATGAGCCCGACCAGCCGGAAGCCGGCCCGGTCGGCGACGGTGGCGGCGAGCGCGCCGGCCGCCCGTGCGCTGTGCACCGGTGAGCGGCGGACGCCGACGTGCACCCCGCGCAGCGGTCGCCAGGAGGCGTCCAGGTCCAGGCAGAGTCGCAGCTCGGCACGTTGCCCTGGGGCGCGGACGCCGTCGATCAGGTCGAGTTGGCCGGTCCCGTCGATCATCAGGGTGATCGCGGCGGCGAGCGCCGGGTCGGCGGCCAGCTCGGCGAGCGCCGCGCGGTCCACGCTCGGGTACGCGACAAGCACGTCGTCGCTCACTCCGGCCCGGACCAGCCAGATCGCCTCGGGCAGGGTGAACGCCATCACGCCCTGCCAGCCCGGTCGGGCGAGGGCTCGGCTGATCAACTCGCGGGCGCGGACCGACTTGCTGGCCAGGCGGATCGGTTTGCCGGCGGCGCGATCGGCCAGGGCGGCCGAGTTGGCGTCGAATGCGGTGAGGTCGACCACGGCGTAGGGCGGGTCGAGGTGGGCGGTCGCCCGATCCAGGCGCTTGCGCAGTTTGTCGCTTTCGATGGCCACGTGTGCACGCTAACTGTCCGACGGTAAATGCGAAACACCCTCGCGTACGTCCGGGCTGCGGTCGGTGCCTTCGGCGGCCTAGGCTCAGCGAGCAGGAGAATGTCGTCGGTGGGCCGCCCCCCACCAGGTCTAGAGTGTTCCACCGGAGGCGCCCAGCGATGGGCCGGCACGTGGAGGTACGGCCATCGAAAGCCAGAACAGCGGCGAGTCGCCCGGCGTGTCGCGCTCCGACGGTCGGTCGGGCAACGCCGCCGACCAGCCCAGCGGCGGTCAGGTTGATCCGTCCGGTTATGCCGCCATCCGATCGGTCCTGCGCATCCGGCCGTTCCGCCGGCTCTGGATCGTGCTCGGCGCGGCCTCCTTCGGCGACTGGCTCGGCCTGCTGGCCACCTCCGTCTTCGCCGCGTCCCAGGTCGAGGGCAGCACCGCCAAGGGTGCGGCCTTCGGTGGCGTCATCGCGATCCGGCTGCTGCCCGCGCTGGTGCTCGGGCCGATCGCCGGTGTGCTGGCCGACCGGTTCGACAGACGCTGGACGATGGTCATCTGCGACCTGCTCCGGTTCGTGCTCTTCGCCTCGATCCCGATCGTGGCGCTGGCCGGCGCCAACGGCGGGCTCGTGGTCCTGTGGGCGACAGTCGCCACCTTCCTGATCGAGTCGATCACCCTGATCTGGATCCCGGCCAAGGAGGCCGCGGTCCCCAACCTGATCCCGCACGCCCGGCTGGAGGCGGCCAACCAGCTCACCCTGATCACCACGTACGGCCTCACCCCGATCCTCGCGGCGCTGGTGGCCGCGGCGCTCGACCGCAGCGTCCGGGCCCTCGTCCCCGGTGGCGACCTCGGCTGGGCGGAGCCCGCCCAGCTCGCGCTCTGGGTCAACTCCTTCTCCCGGCTGGCCACCGCCCTCGTGGTGGCGTTCGGGATCAAGGAGATCAGCCAGGCGCAGACCGGCGAACGGCAGCGCACCGAGCAGGGCATGCGGCGCCAGTTCGCCGAGGGCTGGAAGTACATCGGCCAGACCCGGCTCGTCCGCGGCCTGGTGCTCGGCATCTTCGGCGCGTTCGCCGGCGGCGGCATCGTGATCGGCACGGCCAAGTTCTTCGCCGCCTCGCTCGGCGCCGGCGACGCCGCCTTCTTCCTGCTGTTCGGCGCCATCTTCATCGGCCTGGCCCTCGGCATCGGCCTCGGCCCGATGGTCGTCAAGGAGATGTCCCGACGCCGGTGGTTCGGCATGAGCATCGTGCTGGCCAGCGCTGCCGTGATGACCCTTGCCTTCGCCATCCACCTGTCCATGGCGATCGTCGGTGCGGTGCTTGTCGGCGCCGGGGCCGGGATGGCATTCCTGGCCGGCACCACCCTGCTCGGCGGCGAGATCAAGGACGAGGTGCGCGGTCGGGTCTTCGCGGTGGTGCAGATCGGCACCCGGTTGGTGCTGATCCTGGCCATCGGGCTGAGCAGCCTGCTGGTCGGCGTCGGCGGCTCCCGCAAGCTGACAATCGCCGACCTGGGCATCTCCGTGTCCTCCACCCGCCTGCTGCTGCTCGCCGCCGGAGCCGCCGGCATCTTCGCCGGCATCAGCGCCTTCGGTCAGATGGACGACAAGAAGGGCGTCCCCGTTCTCGCCGACCTGTGGGGCTCGATCCGGGGCCGGCCGCTGATGCCGTCCGAGCCGTTCGTCTCCGCCGGGCTGTTCGTGGTGTTCGAGGGCGGCGAAGGTGCCGGTAAGTCCACCCAGCTCGCCGCGCTCGCCGACCGGCTGCGCGGCCAGGGTCGCGAGGTCGTGGTCACCCGGGAACCGGGAGCCACCGCGGTCGGTCAGCGGATCCGGTCGATGGTGCTGGACACGTCCGGCGACGATGCGCCCTCGCCGCGGGCCGAGGCGCTGCTCTACGCCGCCGACCGGGCGCACCACGTGGCCGCCGTGGTCCGGCCCGCGCTGGTCCGGGGCGGTGTCGTGATCAGCGACCGGTACGTCGACTCGTCCCTGGCGTACCAGGGTGCCGGCCGAACGCTGCCCGTCGACGAGGTCTCCTGGCTCTCCTCCTGGGCCACCGGTGGGCTCAAGCCCGACCTGGTGGTGCTGCTGGACGTCGAACCGCACACCGGGCTGTCCCGGGTGGCCTCGCGCAACACCGGCGCCGACCGGCTGGAGGCCGAGTCGGTCGCCTTCCACGAGCGCGTCCGGTACGCCTTCCTCGACCTCGCCGCCGCCGACCCGAAGCGTTACCTCGTCCTCGACGCGTCCCGACCGGCAGACCAGATCACCGGCCAGGTGGTCCGGCGGGTCGAGGAGATGCTCGGCAGCCCCGGCGGCATCGTGCACCCTCGGCCGGCGCAGGGCCCGGACACCTCGGTGCAGCCTGAGTTATCGGACTCGGAGTTGGTGACGATGGAGCACAAGACCTGATGCCGGACGTCTTCGCCGACCTGGTCGGTCAGGACGAGGCGGTCGTCGAGCTGCGCCGGGCCGCCGCTGCCGCGGCTGCCGTGCTGCGCGCTGGCGCGGCCGACCGGGCACCCGCGCTGATCACCGCCGGCCCGGCCAGCGGTGCCGAGTTCGCCGATCCGGACGACGGTGTCGAGTTCACCGACCCGGCTCACGGTGCCGAGTTCGCCGAGGTGGACGGCGGTGCCGAGTCCGGTGGGGTGGACCCGGCCGCCGGCATGACGCACGCCTGGATCTTCACCGGCCCGCCCGGGTCCGGTCGCTCGGTCGCCGCGCGGGCGTTCGCCGCCGCCCTGCAGTGCGTGCACGGCACCGGTTGCGGCGAGTGTCCCGGCTGCCGCACCACGATGGGCGGCACCCACGCCGACGTCCGACTGGTGGTGCCGGAAGGGCTGTCCATCGGTGTCGGTGAGATGCGCGCGCTGGTGCTGCGGGCGGCCAGCACCCCGTCCGGTGGGCGCTGGCAGGTGGTCGTCATCGAGGATGCCGACCGGCTCACCGAGGCCGCCGGCAACGCGCTGCTCAAGGCCATCGAGGAGCCTCCGCCGCGGACGGTCTTCCTGCTCTGCGCCCCCTCCACCCACCCGGACGACATCTCGGTGACCATCCGGTCCCGCTGTCGGGTCGTACCCCTGCGGCAGCCGCCGGCCGACGCGGTGGCCGAGGTGCTGGTCCGTCGGGACGGGATCGCGCCCGACGTGGCGCAGTGGGCGGCTGCTGCCGCGCAGGGGCACGTGGGTCGGGCCCGCCGGCTGGCCCGCGACCCGGAGGCCCGCAAGCGACGCGAGGCGGTGCTCGCGGTGCCGCGCCGGTTGACCGGCGTCGGCGCGGCGTTCGACGCGGCGTCGGCGCTGATCGAGGCGGCCGAGGCGGAGGCCGAGGCATCGGTCACCGAGGCCGACACGACGGAGCGGGCGGCACTGGAGACCGCGCTCGGCGCGGGCGGCACCGGCCGGGGCGCGGCCGGCGCGATGCGCGGCGCTGCCGGGCAGCTCAAGGAGCTGGAGAAGCGGCAGAAGTCCCGCGCCACCCGCGCCCAGCGAGACGCACTGGACCGGGCGCTCGTCGACCTGGCGGGCTTCTACCGGGACGCGCTCACCATGGCGCTGCGTGCCCCCGTCGCCCCGGTGCACACCGACACCGCCGCCCTGGCCGGTGCTGGCGCGCAGAAGTGGGACGCCGAAGGATCGCTGCGCCGGTTGGAGGCCGTGCTCGCCTGCCGGGCGGCGATCGAGGCGAACGTCAAGCCGCGGATCGCGGTCGAGGCGATGATGCTCGCCCTCTGGAAGGGCTGACCCCGCAGCTTCCGGCGTTATCCACAGGCATCGACAGGCCCGATTGCGGTGCGGTACGGTCCGGTGTGCCGTGGTGACGGTGGCGGCACGCTCAGTCATGGCTCAGCCGGGAGGAGTCGGCCAATGCCGCGGGGCGAGATCGACGAAGCCTGGATCGAGGAAGCGGTGCGGCGATACCGCCGGATCGAGTCGCTCCAGGCCGAGTTCGACCAGGCGGTGTCCACCGTCGAGGTGACCGTCCGGTCACCGGACGGTCTGGTCGAGGTCGTCGTCACCGCAGGGGGGCGGATCACCGACGTCCGGTTCCTCGGCCCGCTGCACACCCGCAGCCCACGGGACGTCGCCGGCTCTGTGCAGGCCGCGGTCACCGCAGCGGCCGACGCCGCCGAGTGGGCGCGGGAAAAGCTGCACAACGAGACGTTCGCCGCCTACCGACCGCTCGCGGGGGCCTGAGATGGACACACTGCGCGCGCTCTCCGCCCGACTCGACGAGGCGAGTGCCACGCTCACCGCACTCGCACACAGCGTCACCGCCAGCGACCCAGCCCAGGCGGCCTTCGGCGCCGACGCCCCGGGGCGCCCCGGCGAGATCGGGCGCGCGCTGCACCGCCAGTGGGCCACCGCCACCGACGACCGGGCCCGGGAGGCCCGCACCGCCGCCGGTCGGCTGGCCGCAGCGGCCTCGGCGGTCCGAGAGGCCGCCGACCGCTATGCCGAGGTCGACCGGGCAGCCCGCCGCCGGCTCGCCGGGGAGCCCTGATGGACGCACTGGACCGGCTCGCCGAGCCCGGCCTCGACCTGCTGCGCCGGGTGGACCGGCTGATCGCCGCCGGCGTCCCGGAGGGGCACCGGGTCTGGCCGCTGCTGCGCCGGATGCAGGTGCTGCCGGGCGACGCGGTCCGCGGCTTCCTCGACCTGCACCCCGCGCCGCTCGCCGGTGCCGGGCACGCGGTGCGCCGACTCGTCCGGGGGTACGACGACGCCTCCGCCGCGCTCACCGACTCGGTGCTCTGGTCCGGTCCGGCTGCCACGGCGTACGGGCAACAGCGGGCAGCACTGCTGCGCCACCTCGACGAGGGCCCGGAGAGCCTGGTCGGGCGGCTCGAATCCACTGCCGGTTACGCGGACGCGCTCGCCGACTGGGTCGAGGGCAGCCGCCTGGCACTGGCCCGGACGATGGCCGACGTGCTCCGCTCGGCCGAGGCGGTCGCCGTCGTCGCCGCCACCGCCAGCGGTCCGCCGACCCGGTTGACGCCGGTCGGGCCGGGTGTCGCCGACGCCGCCGAGATCGCCGCGCGGGTGCTGGCGGTGCTCTGCGTCGCGTACGACGGTGCGGAGACGCTGCTGCGTCAGTGGGCGCCGAGCCTCGCCGAGACCGCGTGGCGGTCGCCGCTGGACGGCCGGCCCCACTACGACCAGCCCACCCGCGTCGGCTGGTAGCGGAGCGCGCAGATCTCCCGGCCGCGTGGCAGGCCGCGTTTCGGCTGCGGTGGCGGCCCGGCTGCGGTGCTGGCCCGTTCGGGGCGCGGTGCCGGCGGGTCTCGGGGGCGGTGCCGGCACGTCTCGGTCGCGGTTGCCGCCCGAACGAGCCACGGCGTCGCTCGCGGACACCGGACCGGAGCCGGCGCCCACGGCGACGCCGTGGTCTTTCCCCTGCACCCCCCGCAGGTCTGTCTTCACTCAACGCTGCTCGAACCCGTTTGTCCCCTCCCCGGGCGCGGATTCAACCGTCCGGGCGAGGGGCAACGGCACGACGGGTGGCCCGGCCATCGGTCAAGTCGACGGCCATGAATGGCATTGGGGTATCGGCCGGTACGTCCTTTGCGGTGATCCGTCGTAGGGTGGGGGGATGGGCATGCTCTGCGCGGTCAGCTTCAACCGGTACGGGCGCCTCTACTACCTGGATCCCGGAGAGTTGCGTCCGCAGGTGGGAGACAAGGTGCTGGTGCCCACCGACGACGGGCCCGAGGTGGCGGAGTGCGTGTGGGCCGCGCAGTGGGTCACCGAGGAGACCGACGGCTTTCCCCGCCTGGTGGGGCTCGCCGGTGACGACGACCTGCGCCGCGACGAGGCGCTGCGGCGCCGCAAGGCCGAGGCCAAGGTGGCCGCGAAACGGTTGATTCGTTCGCACGGCCTGCCGATGAAGGTGGTGGCCGTCGACCACGTGCTCGGCACCGCCGAGGGCGGCGGTGAACGCAGCACCGTCTACTTTACCGCCCCGCACCGGGTGGACTTCCGCTCGCTGGTCCGCGACCTGGGCGCCACCCTGCACTGCCGGGTCGAGCTGCGTCAGCTCTCCGCACGCGACTCGGCGCGGGTGCAGGGCGGCATCGGCTCCTGCGGTCGCGACCTGTGCTGCGCGACGTTCCTCACCGACTTCGAGCCGGTGACCATCCGGATGGCGAAGGACCAGGATCTCCCCCTGAACCCGCTGCGCATCTCCGGGGCGTGCGGCCGGTTGATGTGCTGCCTCAAATACGAGCATCCCCTGTACGCCAGATTCCAGGAGACCGCACCGGCGGTCGGCAGTCGGGTCTCCACCCCGGAGGGCGACGGCCGGGTCGTCGGCCACAGCGTTCCCCGCGACGCGGTGACGGTCCGGCTCGACGCCGACGGCTCCCGCTGCTCCTGCTCCCGCGCCTCCGTCTGCGCCCCCCGCCAAGCCCACGACCAGCACTACACTCCCTAGCCCAACCCCACGGTGACCACGAGGTTCGCGTCCGGAACCGGGCTCGGGAACCGGTGGGTGGTCGCGGTCAGGGCAGGACGATCGGGGGTTCGGTCAGGCGGGGGGTCAGGGGAGCCTTCGGGGTCAACCAGCTTGCCGTGGCGGACTGGTCGGGGTTGACCTGCCAGTCGCGGGATACCCGGTCCACCCCGATCGGGTAGATGGTCAGCGTGCCGTCCGGGTCGATGCGCAACCGCAGGAACGACTTGGAGTCCTCGATGCCCTGCCCGGCGAACAGTTCGTTGACGTTCACCCCGAGTGAACCCGCCACCAGCAGGTACGCCGCCACCAGTTGGCTGGCCACCAGACCGATGATGGGGCCGTACAGCACCACCGCGGCGACCGCCGGCAGCGGCCACGGCCATCCGTAGAACGGCAGCGCCAACCAGACCCAGGTGCCGCCGGTGGCCAGCGCCACCTGGGCCACGCCGTGGCCGACGCCGAGAAGCCAGTGCCGGGCGTGCCGCTTGCCGCTGGCGTTGGGCGGCTTGGCGAACAGCACCGCCGCCAGCACCGTCACGAGCACCATCAGCACCAGCGGGACGCTGAACAGTCGCTGGTCGGTGCTGTCGGCCCAGTTTGTCGTCGCGCCCGCCATGGCCAGCATCAGCAGGGTGTGCAGGATGCCGAGCAGCGTCGTGAAGCCGGGGTTGCGGAACGGCAGCCGGGCGAAGATGCCCCAGCCGTAGCGGCGGGAGCGGGCCGCGTCCGGATAGCGGGCCACCAGATCGTACGGCTGCGACACGCTGGCCCGCCGGGCCAGCGTGTCGCGTGGCGGCACCTCGATGCGCTCCGGCAGCTTGTGGGTGGGGTACAGGTACGCCCCGCCGCCGCCACAGGTGATCAACTGCCGGTTCGGGCCGGCGTACCGGGCGTAGTGGTGCAGGTCGCCGGAGAGCAGCAGCCGCACCTGTGCCCCGGTCGGGTCGATGATCGTCCGGATGAAGTAGTCGATCGAGTCGTACGCCATCGGGCTGTCGGCCGCCTTGACCCAGGTCGGCGACGGCCCGGCCAGGATCACCTTCGACTCCGGGCCGAGCCGGCGGGCCACCTCGTCGAAGTAGGCCAACTGCGGGTCGTCCAGGTACGAACCGGACTGGTCGTCCACGCCGAGCAGCCACCAGCCGGCCGGCAACTCAACAGCGAAGTACGACCGCGACTGCCCGGTACGCCAGCCGGCGAAATTACGGTCCCGGGAGCGGACGAACAGCCGGAGGAACGCCGTCAGGCCGTCGTACCAGTCGTGGTTGCCCGGCACCGCGAACAGCGTGGGACGCTCGGGCGGGGTCGTCGGCAGCGCGGCCTGGTAGGGGCCCTTGCACCGGTTCTCGTACTCTTCGTAGGCCGCCGACGGGTACACCTGGTCTCCGCCCATCACCAGGGTCTGCGCCCTGGGCAGCCGGTGCCCGTCCACCGTCAACGCCGGCTGGGCCAGCAGGTACGCCACGGAGTAGGTGGCGTGGAAGCCGTCACCGAGGTCGGCCACGTAGTCGAGCCAGAGCCCACCGTCCGGCCCCGCCTGCTGGAAGACGTCGTCGCCGAAGGCGTTCTGCAACTCGCGCTTGTCCAGGTACGCCCCGAAGAGGACCGCCAGCAGCGTGCGGATGCCGGTGCTGATCAGCAGGAACGGTGCCAGCCACGGCACCGGCTTGCGTGGGGTGAAGCCCAGCTCCAGCGGATCGGTGGAACGTGGCCGGGGCCGGGCACTCTCGCCGTGGGGGTGATCGTCGGCCGCCGGAGCCGGGTGGTCGTCGCGTTCGTCGTTCACCCGCCGCAGCGTAGTACCGGATCCGGCGAGACGCTGTCCGGTAACGGGCCAGTTGGCAGCCGTTGTCCGGTTGGCGGTGGTGGGAGGGGCGAGGGTATCCCGTTCGGTGTTGGGCAACGGGGTGCCGTACACTTGCTGATCGTTGCCGCCTTAGCTCAGTCGGCTAGAGCGACGCACTCGTAATGCGTAGGTCGACGGTTCGATTCCGTCAGGCGGCTCCAGGGCGAGGCCCTGACCAGCAGAAATGTTGGTCAGGGCCTCGCGTTTGTCGATGGGATATTGAATCGGCCCCCGAAACCCCCCGATAACGCCCGTAGGCGATCAGGTTCGACATGTCTGGACAGGTCGGGCGTCGGCTTCTGGTCTGTCCGCGCCTACGTGGACCCGCGCGGAGCCGTGATCGCGACCCAGGCTCAACTCAGACGGCACTGTCACTTCTGGCCCGGAGGAGATGCTGTCCTCGTACCCGATCCGGCGTGCGACGCTTGAGGCGCTGGACCTTGTACAAACGCGGCTGTACCCCAATGCCGTCAGTCCCGAGCGGCTCTCACCCGCGCGCGTCCGCCGCGGGTTTCGGCACCTACGCCTTGAGGTTCAAGCTAGATGATGCCGAGTTCGGCTGCCCGGGCGCCGGCTTGGAAGCGGGAACTGGCCCGGATCTCGCGCATGATGTCGGCGACGTGGCGGCGGTAGGTGCGCACCGAGATGCCCAGTTTGCGGGCGGCCACCTCGTCCTTCTCGCCGGCCACGAGGCTGGCGAGGATCGATTTCAACGGCTCGCCGCGCAGCTTCTCGTGGCACTGGACGGCCCCGGGAAGCGGAGCGCCGGAGCTCCAGGTGGCTGCGAACATGGTGCGCAGCACCTGCACCAGGGGGTTCATCGAGACCAGCACGGTCTGCGGGCTCTCGTCCTCGCGGTGCGGTGTCCGCAACACCGCCTCGCGCCCGTCGGTGATCACCAGATCCTGGTCGGGCAGGTCGCGGGTGCGATGCCCGGGCTGGTTGCCCGTGGGCCGTACAGGGTGGAGCCTGGCGGCGTTGACCGGCGACGGCACCACGGCTTTCACGGGGATGCCGCGGTGGCGGGCGGCCTGCAGAAGGCGAACGGCGTGGTTCCGGCGATCGGCGGACAGGTCCCGAGGCGACAGCGCGCAGAGGATCTCGCGCTCCGCCTTGGTGATCATCTCGTCCATCGCGGTGTGGAACGCGGTCTCGCCGCCGGGGAGGATCTGGATGTGCCGGCTGTCGTGCTGCCGCCTCGACATGGCTTGTCTGATCAACTCCTGGGCCTGATGGAGGCTGCTCTCCACCTCGTCCTCGGGGTGGACCCAGGCGCGGGGCGCGTTCAGGTGTGCCCCTCTGGTGAGGAAGTTCTCTTTCTCCCGGCAATGTGAACTCTTGGTGTCCGGCGTTGTCATCAAACCCCCGTGGTTCAAGCCTTGGCAGGAATCAGTCAAGACTAGCGGCTCGGAGCCATTGACGGCCTCCATGTCTGACAGCTTATTGCCACGGGTGCATCCCGCCGAAATGCAAGTTCGGGCAGAACCATCCATAGTGCACTTAAAACTGTCTGTTGATGAAAGTATGAGCGCACGGTGATGGCGCTTTCGATCATTCTTCTTTGTGCAACGTGCGCGGTTGGCCGCGCTTCCTGCGCGAACGCGAACCTACTGGCGGGTCACCTATCGATGATCTTGGAAAGGGCAATGACTGAGCGTCAACGGTGTCACGACGACACCACGACACTTCATTCCCCAGTGGCGTTTTGATTGATGATCTGGTATAGCGGCGCGCAAAGGGCGAGGTGGTCGCGTTCCTGGTGGCCCCGGGTAGACGACCGTCCCGGCAACCGGTCACCGTTGACCTGTCGGCTAGGCGCTTGACAACCGGCCTAACGAGGGTCCGTTCTGCGGGCTACCCGCCGGGATCCGGGAACGGGCGGGAACCCCTCCGCGGTCGTTCTAGACGCCTGACTTAAGCGTCATATCCGTCAGCTCGATGTCCAACTTGGCACACTCTCTACGGTCGATGTCCGGTCGGCCGGGTTTGCTGCCGGCGATTTGCCGAGGGTCGGTAAGGAGAGCCGGCTGGCGGGCGGGTGGAACCGCTCCGGATGCCCTTCAGCACATCGTCGTTACGGCCGGGTTACTGCAAGGGCATCCATGAATGTCCACGGAAAAGCAGTTCCGGGACCATGGCAGCTTCCTGCGCGCGGTGTTCCGTGGCACCCGCACTTTGCTGTTACCTGAAGTCCGTTCGCCGCATCTGTGTGTGTGGAGGGCAGCTCATCTCTTCGGCAACGAACTCTCTCGACGACCCATCAGACCAGACCGAAGACGAGGAACGTCGATGACCGTGTTGACGCGCGGACCAGTGAGCGACGACCCGTGGCTGCACCGCGTCGCCGTCGGAGACCCGGACGCCGTACGGTTGGTGGTGCTGCCGCATGCCGGCGGTTCCGCGAGCTACTTCGCCGCGCTGGCCCGCGAGCTCGCCACGGACTTCGACGTGGTGATCGTGCAGTACCCGGGGCGGCAGGAGCGTCGCCGTGAACCGGCTCTGCGCACCATCGCCGCGCTGGCCGACGGGGTCTTCGGAGCGTGCGGCGCGCCGGACCGCCCGACCGTTCTGTTCGGGCACAGCATGGGCGCGGTGGTGGCATTCGAGACGGCGGTGCGGATGGAGCAAGCCGGCGCGACCGGGCTGCTCGGGGTCATCGCCTCCGGGCGGCGGGGACCCGCGGTGGTCGGGCACGAGGACGTGCACCGGCGCGGCGATGCCGGGCTGATCGCCGAGCTGCGGGCACTCAGCGGCACCGCCGCGGCCGTCTTCGACGACGAGGACATCATCGCCATGATCCTGCCCGCGCTGCGGGCCGACTACCGGGCGGTGGAGACCTACGAGATGAGCCCGGGCACCCGGCTCCGGACGCCGGTCTCCATCCTGGTCGGCGACGCCGACCCGCGGGTCTCCGTGGCGGAGGCGGGCGCCTGGTCCGACGTCACCGACGGTGGCAGCCGGCTGCGGACGTTCCCCGGCGGCCACTTCTACCTGGACCAGCACCGTGCCGGCGTGGCCACGGCGATCCGCGAAAGTGTCGAAGGATTCCGCGCCCGGGTACGGGCCTAACTTGATCTTTAATTCGCCAGGGAGGCCAGGTCCGGGCCCTGGTGGAACTGGGCGCTACTGCGTGCGGGAAATGATCGAGAGCTGTCGCCGGGGCAGGTGGGAAACACCATTCCGGGGCGGCTGACAGCTACTTGCCACGGATCTCCTCAGGCCCGGCGGTGCTGCGTAGTCTCCCGGAGACACTTGCCGGCCACCGATCTCACGACAGGGGTGCCATGACGGGCGCGGACCGGCAGCGGATAGCCATTGTGGGCATTGCGACCCGGACCCCGGACGCGACGGGGCCGGAGGAGTACTGGCAGCTGCTCCGCGGCGGTGTGGACGCCGTACGCGACCGCGCCCCCGCACGCGGCGGCGGCCCCGATCGGGGCGGGTTCGTCGACGGCGTCGACGAGTTCGACGCCGGCTTCTTCCGGATGTCCCCGCGCGAGGCCGCCGAGACCGACCCGCAGCAGCGGCTCGCCCTGGAACTCGCCTGGCAGGGACTGGAGGACGCGGGCATCCCGGCGGCGTCCGTGGCCGCACCGGTCGCCGTCTTCCTCGGCGTCATGGCGGCCGACTACGCCGACCTGGTGGTCCGGTCCGGCGAGGTGACCCGGCACAGCCTGACCGGCATGGGCCGGGCGATGATCGCCAACCGGATCTCGTACGCGCTGGGCCTGGACGGCCCCAGCATGACCGTCGACACCGGCCAGTCGTCGTCGCTGGTCGCGGTGCACCTGGCGTGCGAGAGCCTGCGCAGCGGCGAGGCCGGGGTGGCCCTGGCCGGCGGCGTGCACCTGAACCTGTCGCCGCTGAGCACCGCCGTGGTGGAGGCGGCCGGGGCGCTGTCGCCGGACGGCCGTTGCTTCGTCTTCGACGAGCGCGCCAACGGCTACGTGCGCGGCGAGGGCGGCGGCGTGGTGGTGCTGAAACGGCTCGACGAGGCGATCGCGAGCGGCGACCGGATCTACGCGGTCATCGAGGGCAGCGCCGTGCGTACCGGAAGCGGGGTCACCGGGCTGACCGTGCCCAGCGCGGAGACGCAGGCGCGCACCATCGACGAGGCGCTGGACCGGGCCGGGCTGCGACCGGAGCAGGTCCAGTACGTGGAGTTGCACGGTACCGGCACCCCGGTCGGCGACCCGATCGAGGCGCGGGCGCTGGGCGCGACCTACGGCCGGTCCCGTTCCGCGCCGCTGGTGGTCGGCTCGGTCAAGACGAACATCGGTCACCTGGAGGGCGCCGCCGGCATCGCCGGGCTGATCAAGGCGGTGCTCTGCGTGCACCGGCGCGAGCTGGTGCCCAACGTCGACTTCGGCACTCCGAACCTGGCGATCCCGCTTGACGAGCTGGGTCTGCGGGTGGCCGAGCGCCTCGAGCCGTGGCCGGCGACCGGCCGGGTCGCGGCGGGGGTGACCTCGCTCGGCATCGGCGGCTCCTGCTGCCACCTGCTGCTCACCGAGGCACCCGCCGCCGCGCCCGCGCTGCCGGTGAGGGAGCAGCCGTCCGCTCCGTTCCCGATTCCGGTCTCCGGTTCCGACCCCGAGGCGGTCCGTACGCAGGCGGCCCGGCTGCACGATCACCTGATCGGGCGCCCGGAGCTGGACCTGCGCGACGTCGCGTTCTCCGCGGCCACCACCCGCACCCAGCTCGAGCACCGCGCGGCGGTCGTCGCGGCGGACCGCGACGCGGCGCTGGCCGGCCTGTCCGCGCTGGCCGCCGGGGACGGCACCGCTGCCGGTGTGGTGTCCGGCCGGGTCTTCGCCGGCCGCACCGCGGTGCTGTTCACCGGCCAGGGTGCGCAACGTGCCCGGATGGGCGCCGACCTGGCCCGGGCGTACCCGGTGTTCGACCGGGCGCTGGGCGAGGTCTGCGCCGAGCTCGACGCCCGGCTGGGCCGGTCGCTGCGGGCGCTGCTGGAGGCGGCACCGGACAGCCCGGACGCTGCCCTGCTGCACGAGACCCGGTACACCCAGCCGGCCCTGTTCGCCGTCGAGGTGGCGCTGTTCCGGTTGGCCGAGTCGTTCGGCGTACGCCCGGACGTGCTGATCGGACACTCGGTGGGCGAGCTTGCCGCCGCGTACGTGGCTGGTGTCCTGTCCCTCGCCGACGCCGCCGAGCTGGTCGAGGCCCGCGGCCGACTGATGGGCGCGCTGCCGCCCGGCGGCGGCATGGTCGCCGTCCAGGCGGCGGAGACCGAGGTCCGCGCCACTCTGCCCGAGGGGTTGTCCGTCGCCGCGGTCAACGGCCCGCTGGCGGTCGTGGTCTCCGGCGATCTGGCCGCGATCGACGCCTGGCTGCCCCGGTGGGCGGGCCGTAAGACCAGCCGGCTGACCGTCAGCCATGCCTTCCACTCCGCGCTGATGGATCCGATGCTGGCCGAGTTCGGGCGGGTCGCCGCACGGCTGACCTTCCACGAGCCGCGGATCCCGGTGGTGTCCAACCTGACCGGCACCCTGGTCTCCACCGAGCTGACCGACCCCGGCTACTGGGTCCGGCACGTGCGCGAGGCGGTCCGGTTCCACGACGGGGTGCGGTCACTGCGCGAGTACGGCGTGACCCGGTTCCTGGAGCTCGGCCCGGACGCGGTGCTGACCGCGGCAGCCCGGCAGACCCTCGGCGACGACCCAGAGGTGATGCTCGCCGCGGCGGCGCGCGCCCGCCGACCCGAGGTGGAGACCTTCGCGGCGTTCCTCGGCGCCGCGCAGGTCGCGGGTGTCGCGCTCGACATGACGGCCGTTCTCCCGGACGCCCGGCGGGTGGAGCTTCCCCCGTACGCCTTCCGTAAGCAGCAGTTTCCGCTGCCCGCGGCCGACGTCACCGCTCCTGAGCTCTACCAGGTCGACTGGGTCCCGGTCGTCGCCGGTCCGGCGGCCACCGCTGAAGTCAAGGTCGCCGAGGCGGTCGAGATCGTCGAGGCGATCGACGCCGTGACCACCCTGCTCCTTCTGCAGCGCTGGATCGCCGGCGGGCCGGCGGGCACCCGGCTGATGCTGGTGACCCGCAACGGCATCGCGGCCGGGGACGAGGCGCCCGACCTGAACGTGGCGCCGGTGTGGGGTCTGGTGCGCAGCGCCCAGTCCGAGCACCCGGGCCGGTTCCTGCTGGTGGACACCGACGACCCGGACACCGACCTGGCGACGCTCGGCGGGCTCGCCGCCGCGGGCGAGCCGCAGTTGGCGATCCGCGCCGGCCGGCTCCTGGCGCCGCGGGTGGTGCGCTGCGACGCGGCCGGTCCCGTCCCGGCGTACGACACGGACGGGACCGTGCTGATCACCGGTGGGACCGGCAGCCTCGGTTCGGCGTTCGCCCGGCACCTGGCCGGCACGCGCGGGGTGCGGCGATTGTTGCTGGTCAGCCGCCGCGGACTGGCAGCGGATGGCGCGGTCGAACTGGTCGCCGAGCTGGCCGCGCTGGGCTGTGCCGCCGAGGTGGTCGCCTGCGACGTGTCCGACCGCGCCCAGGTGGCCGAACTGGTCGTCGGACGCGACCTGACCGCCGTCGTGCACGCGGCCGGTGTGCTCGACGACGGCCTGGTGGTTTCGCTCACCCCGGACCGGTTGGCCGCGGTGATGCGCCCCAAGGGCGACGCCGCCCGGCACCTGCACGAGCTGACCGCCGACCGGCCGCTGACCGCGTTCGTGCTGTTCTCTTCGGTGGCCGCACAGATCGGCAGCCCCGGGCAGGGCAACTACGCCGCGGCCAACGCCGCCCTGGACGCGCTCGCCGCGCACCGCCGGGTGCACGGCCTGCCCGCCACCTCGCTGGCCTGGGGCCTGTTCGACGACCCGGCCGGCATGGCCGGCACCCTGGACGCGGCCGCCTCGGCCCGTTGGGCGCGGACCGGCATCCGGCCGCTGGCCGCCGGCTCCGCCGCGGAGCTGTTCGATCGCGCGCCCGGCATCGGCCGGGCCGTGCTGGTCCCGGCCCGGTT
Organism: Micromonospora sp. NPDC048898; assembly: GCF_043198035.1. Lineage (NCBI taxonomy): Bacteria > Bacillati > Actinomycetota > Actinomycetes > Micromonosporales > Micromonosporaceae > Micromonospora > Micromonospora sp. NPDC048898. Next base: position 106,895 of record NZ_JBICUF010000004.1, on the reverse strand, counting down.
TGACCTGCCCGCGCTGCGGGAGATGGCCGCCGCGGGCACACTTCCGCCGCTGCTGCGCGGCCTGGCACCGATCCCGGCCCCGTTCGGCACCGCTCCGGTCGGCACCGCACAGGCCCCGGCCGGTACGGCTCTGGGGCAGCGGCTCGCCGCCGTGCGACCGGCCGACCGGGACCGGCACCTGGTGGAGCTGGTGCAGGGCCACGTCGCGGCCGTCCTCGGACACGGGTCGGCCGGCGCGATCGACCCGCTGCGCGCGTTCAAGGAGCTCGGGTTCGACTCGCTCGCCGGGGTGGAGCTGCGCAACCGGCTGATCCAGGACACCGGCGTCGAGGTGCCGTCCACCCTGGTCTTCAACCATCCCACCACGGCCGGCGTGGCCCGACTGCTCCGCGACCTGGTGGACGGCGGCGACGCCATCGGCCGGGCCCCGGTCGCGGTGCGCCCGGCGGCGGCCGACGAGCCGCTCGCCATCGTCGGCATCAGCTGCCGCTACCCCGGCGGGGTGGGCTCGCCAGACGACTTCTGGTCGCTGATCGCCGACGGCCGCGACGCGGTAACCGGCCTGCCCGAGGACCGCGGCTGGGACCTGCAACGGCTGTACGACCCGGATCCGGAGCGGGCCGGCACGCTCTACACCCGCGGCGGTGGTTTCCTGCACGACGCGGGTGACTTCGACGCCGGCTTCTTCGGCATCAGCCCGCGCGAAGCGCTCGCCACCGACCCGCAGCAGCGGCTCATGCTGGAGGCGTCCTGGCAGGCGTTCGAGGACGCCGGCATCGACCCGGCGACGCTGCGCGGCTCGGACACCGGCGTCTTCTGCGGCGTCATGTCGTCCGACGACTACGGCAGCGGGAACCCGCCGGAGCTCGAGGGCTTCCGGCTCACCGGCACGACGAACAGTGTGGTGTCCGGCCGGGTGGCGTACGCCCTGGGTCTGGAAGGTCCGGCGGTGTCGGTGGACACGGCCTGCTCGTCGTCGCTGGTGGCCCTCCACCTGGCCGCACAGGCGCTGCGCAACGGGGAGTGCTCGCTGGCGTTGGCAGCCGGCGTCACCGTGATGGCCAAACCGTTCCTGCTGGTCGAGTTCAGCCGCCAGCGCGGCCTGGCGGCGGACGGGCGTTGCAAGCCGTACGCGGCCGCCGCCGACGGCACCGGCTTCTCCGACGGCCTCGGCGTGCTGGTGCTGGAACGGCTGTCCGACGCGCGCCGCAACGGCCGCCGCATCTGGGGCCTCGTCCGGGGCAGCGCGGTCAACCAGGACGGCGCGTCGAACGGTCTGACCGCGCCGAACGGGCCGTCGCAGGAGCGGGTGATCCGGCTGGCGCTGGCTCAGGCGGGCCTGACCGCGGGCGACGTGGACGCCGTCGAGGGTCACGGCACCGGCACCCGGCTCGGCGATCCGATCGAGGCACAGGCGCTGCTGGCCACCTACGGCCGCGACCGAGGCGAACGCGACCCGTTGTGGCTGGGCTCGGTGAAGTCGAACATCGGTCACACCCAGGCGGCCGCCGGTGTCGCCGGTGTGATCAAGATGGTCCAGGCGATGCGTCACGAGATGCTGCCGCGCACCCTGCACCTGGATGCGCCGTCGCCACACGTGGACTGGGCGTCGGGCGGGGTGCGGCTGCTGACCGAGGCACAGCCTTGGCCGGCCACGGACCGACCGCGCCGGGCCGGCATCTCGTCGTTCGGTGTCAGCGGCACCAACGCCCACGTGATCGTCGAGGAGCCGCCGGCCGTCCCGGCGGCGGCCACTCCCGAGCCGGGCTGGGGCGCCGGTCCGGTGCCGGTGCTGCTGTCCGCGCGCGGCGACGACGCGCTACGGGCGCAGGCCGACCGGCTCCGCGCGCTGCTGATCGCCCGGCCCGGGCTGACCCCGCTGGACGTGGCGTACTCGACCGCGACCACCCGTGCCCAGTTGGAGACGCGGGCTGTGGTGATCGGCGCCGACCGCGGCGAGATGCTCGCCGGGCTGCGTGCGCTGTCCGCCGGGGAACCGGCGCCGGAAGTGGCTGAAGGGCAGTCGGCCACCGGTGCGACCGTGTTCGTCTTCCCCGGCCAGGGTGCGCAGTGGGAAGGCATGGCGGTGGAGCTGCTGGACTCGGCCCCCGTTTTTGCCGCCGAGATCGCCGCCTGCGAGGAGGCGCTGTCCCGCTACGTCGATTGGAAGCTGACCGACGTGCTGCGCGGCACCGGCGGTGCGCCGTCGCTGCAGCGGGTGGACGTGGTGCAGCCGGCGCTGTTCGCGGTGATGGTGTCGCTGGCCGCGCTCTGGCGCTCGTACGGGGTCCGGCCGTCCACCGTGGTCGGCCACTCGCAGGGCGAGATCGCCGCGGCCTACGTGGCCGGTGGTCTCACCCTGGACGACGCCGCCCGCATCGTGGCGGTGCGCAGCCAGCTGGTCCGCGACCGGCTGGCCGGCTCGGGGGGCATGGTCTCGCTGGCCCTGCCGGAACCGGTGGTGCGCGAGCTGATCGGTCCGTACCACACCCGGGTGTCGATCGCCACAGTCAACGGCCCGACGGCCGTGGTGATCGCCGGGGAACCAACGGCGCTGGACGAGATCGTGGCGGCCTGTGAGCGTGACGGGGTCCGTGCCCGCCGGGTGCCGGTGGACTACGCGTCCCATTCGCCGCAGGTCGAGGTGCTGCGCGACGAGTTGCTGCGGTTGCTGGAACCGATCGCTCCCCGCGTGGGCGAAGTGTCGTTCTATTCCACCGCGCTCGGCCGCTACCTAGACACCACCGAACTCGATTCCGGTTACTGGTACCGGAATCTGCGCGAACCGGTGGGCTTCGAGCCGGCGGTCCGCGCACTGATCGCCGACGGTGCGGCAGCGTTTCTGGAGATCTCCCCGCACCCGGTGCTCACCATGGCCATGCAGGAGACGGCGCAGGCGGCCGACGCCGCTGACCGGATCGCGGTGCACGGCTCGTTGCGCCGCGACGAGGGCGGCCCGCGCCGGTTCCTGTTGTCGCTGGCCCAAGCGCACGTCGCCGGGGTGGGCGTGGACTGGTCGGCCTGGTTCGCCGGTTCCGGTGCGGTCCGGGTGGACCTGCCGACATACGCGTTCCAGCGGCAGCGGTACTGGCTGATGCCGGGTGCGGCCACCGGGGACGTGGCCGCCGCCGGGCTGGGCCGGCTGGACCACCCGCTGCTCGCCGCCGTCGTGCAGCTCGGCGACCGCGACGAGTGGATGTTCACCGGCCGTGTCTCGGTGCAGGCGCAGCCGTGGCTGGCCGACCACGCGGTGTTCGGCACCGTGCTGATGCCCGGCACCGGCCTGGTGGAACTGGCCGCGGCGACCGGCGAACAGCTCGGCTGCCCGGTGGTGGACGAGCTGGTGCTGCAGCTGCCCCTGGTGCTGGCGGCCGACGAGTCCCGACAGGTGCAGGTCCGGGTCGGCGAGACCGACGGCGACGGCCGCCGTGAGGTGGCGATCTACTCCCGGCCGCCGGACGCCGCCGTGACCGATGCCTCACGGATGAGCTGCCACGCCCGCGGCTGGCTCGGTACGGACCCGGCGGCGATGGCGGTACCCTTTCCGTCGTCCTGGCCGCCGGCCGGCGCGGAACCGGTACCGGTGGACGCCCTGTACGGGCGTCTGGCCGAGGCCGGATACGAGTACGGACCGATCTTCCAGGGCGTCCGGGCGGCGTGGCGGGACGGCGCGGACGTCTACACCGAGCTGGCGGTGCCGGACGAGGCCGGCACCGGGTTCGGCGTGCATCCGGCGTTGCTCGACGTGGCCTTGCACGGCGCCCTGCTGGGCAAGCAGACCGGCTCCGCCACCGATCTGCCGTTCTCCTTCTCCGGTGTGGTGCTCGGCTCCGGTCGCAGCCGGTCGCGGGCGCGGATCTCGCCGGTGGACGACACCACCGTACGGATCGACATGGTGGACGAGGCCGGCGATCCGGTCGCCACCGTGTCGAAGCTGGTCTTTCGGCCGGTCGACCCGGCGCAGCTGGAGCGCGTACCCGGCAACGCCCCCGACGCGCTGTTCCGGGTGGACTGGGTCACGCCCGCCGACGCCGTGAACGGCGCGCAGGCGCCCCGGCTGGTCGTCGGCGCCGGTGTGGCCGTACCCGCCGGCACCTACCCCGACCTGGACGCACTGGATCGCGCGTTGGCCGGGGGAGCGCCGGTCCCCGACCTGGTGGTCGCCCCGATCCGCGACGGCGCGGACGTGCACGCGACGACGGCGCAGGCGCTGGACCTGGTGCAGCGGTGGCTCGCCTCGGAGTGGCTGACCGACGCCCGGCTGATGGTGGTCACCGCGCAGGCGGTCGCCGCGGGCGGCGGTGTGGCGGACCTGGATCAGTCACCGGTGTGGGGTCTGCTGCGCAGCGCGCAGTCCGAGCACCCGGGCCGGTTCCTGCTCGTCGACACCGACCAGCCCGTCGACACCGAGCAGCCGGACTGGGCCGCGCTGGGCGCGCTGGGCGAACCGCAGATGGCCGTCCGGGAGGGCCGCACGCTGGTGCCGCGGCTGCGGCGGGTCGACCCGCCGCCCCCGGGTGCGGCGTGGCGGCTGAGCCAGGACGGCAAGGCGTCCCTGGAGGACCTGACGCTGGTCACCTCCGACGCGGACCGGTCGCTCGGCCGCACCGAGGTCCGCGTCGGCGTCCGCGCGGCCGGCCTGAACTTCCGCGACGTGCTGATCGCGCTGGGCCGGTACCCCGGTGACGCCCCGCTGGGCAGTGAGGCCGCGGGCGTGGTGCTCGAGGTGGGCGCCGAGGTCACTGACCTGTCGCCGGGCGACCGGGTGATGGGGCTGGTGACCGACTCGTTCGGCCCGATGGCGGTCGCGGACCGGCGGATGCTGGTGCCGATGCCGGCCGGCTTCAGCTTCGTGCAGGCTGCGGCGATCCCGATCGCCTATCTCACCGCCCTGTACGGGCTGGCCGACCTGGCCTCCGTCGGTGCCGGTGACCGCGTGCTCATCCACGCGGCGGCGGGCGGTGTCGGCATGGCGGCCGTGCAACTGGCCCGGCTGCGCGGCGCCGAGGTGTACGCGACGGCGAGCCCCGCCAAGTGGGACGCGGTCGAGGCGGCCGGCGTCGACCGGTCGCGGATTGCCTCGTCGCGCGACCTCGGTTTCCGGCCGGCGCTCCTGGCCGCCACGTCGGGCGCGGGCGTGGACGTGGTGCTGGACGCCCTCGCGGGGGAGTTCGTCGACGCCTCGCTGGATCTGCTGCCGCGCGGCGGCCGGTTCGTGGAGATGGGCAAGGCCGACATCCGCGACGCGGCCACGGTCGCGGCTGCGCACCCAGGCGTCCAGTACACCGCGTTCGACCTGTTCGACGTGGACCGCGACCGGATCTACGAGATGCTGACCGAGGTGGTCGACCTGTTCGAGCAGGGCCGGCTGCGGCACGCGCCGGTCCGGACGTGGGACGTGCGCGACGGCCGGGAGGCGTTCCGGTTCCTGCGCGAGGGCCGCAACACCGGCAAAATCGTGCTGACCGTCCCGGCGCCGCTGGACCCGGAGGGCACGATCCTGATCACCGGGGGCACCGGTGGCCTCGGCGCGCTGTTCGCCAGGCACCTCGCGGCGACCCGCGGCGCGAAGCGGCTGCTGCTGCTCAGCCGCCGCGGCCCGGCCGCACCCGGCGCCCCGGAACTGGTCGCCGAACTCGCCGGGCTGGGCACCGAGGCGCGCGCGGTCGCCTGCGACGCCGCCGACCGGCCGCAGCTCGCCGCGTTGCTGGACTCGCTCGACCACCCGCTCACCGCGGTCATCCACGCGGCCGGTGTGCTCGACGACGGTGTCATCGAATCCCTGACGCCCGAACGCCTGGCGACGGTCATGCGTCCCAAGGTGGACGCGGCCCGGCATCTGCACGAGCTGACCAGTTCCGACGAACTCGCCGCGTTCGTGTTGTTCTCCTCGGTCGCCGCCCTGATGGGCACCGCGGGACAGGGCAACTACGCCGCGGCGAACGCCTACCTGGACGCGCTCGCGGCACACCGGCGCGCTGGCGGTCTGGCCGCGACCTCCCTGGCGTGGGGTCTGTGGGCCGACGCCACCGGCATGACCGGCGAGCTCGGCGAGGCCGACCTGGCCCGCCTGGAACGGGTCGGCATCGACCCCCTGCCGACCGGGCTGGGCCTGCAACTCTTCGACCAGAGTCTCGGGTACGCCGATGCGCTGCTCGGTCCGGTACGGCTGAACGTCGCCTCGCTGCGGGCCCAGGCCCGCGCGGGGACGCTGCCGCCACTGTTGCGCGGCCTGGTCCGGGCACCAGTCACCCCGCGGGCGGCGGCCACCACCGGTTCGCTGACGGAACGGCTCACCACGGTCGTCCCGGCGGACCGGGAACAGGTCGTGCTCGATCTGGTACGGGCCCAGGTGGCCGCCGTGCTCGGGCACTCCTCGCCGGAGGCGGTCGACGCGGACCGGGCGTTCAAGGCGCTCGGCTTCGACTCGCTGGCGGCGGTGGAGCTGCGCAACCGGCTGAGCCGGGCCACCCAGCTCCGTCTGCCCACCACGATGATCTTCGACCATCCGACCCCGGCGGCGGTCACCGGTTTCCTGCTTGCCAGCGCGGGCGTGGCGCAGGAAAGGCCCCGCCCGCCGATGGAGGCCGAGCTGGCGAAGCTGGAGGCGCTGCTGAGCGAGGTGGCCGGCGACGCGCAGCGCCTGGCCGAGGCGGAACCCCGGCTGCGGGCGTTCAGCAATCGGCTGCGCACGGTGCTCGGCGGGGGTACGCCGTACCACGAGGAGACCCCGATCGACCCCGACGACGCGCTCGGTGGGGTGTCCGATGAGGAGATGTTCGACCTGATCGACAAGCAGTTCGGGGCGGCCTGACGGTCACGCCGAGCCGGCCTCCGCGTCCATCCGGATCAAGTGCAGCAACCGGCGTACGGCGAGGTGGTGCGCCCCGGAACTGATCACCAGCGCGCGGTAGACGAAGCCGTGCAGTCCCGGGAACGCCGCGTACGTGCGGGCGCTCACCACCGTGCACCCGGCGCCCTCGGTAAGGGTCAGCACCAGCGAGTAGCGGGAGAAGCGGTGCCGTCCGGTCAGGCGCAGGATCCGTCCGGGCACCGCCTCCGCCACCCGGAAACCGGTCAGGGTGGCGCCGTCCTGTTCCAGGGGCGTCCGCGACGAGCGGGGCGGATCGGCGGCCAGCAGCCGGGCGATGGCCTCGCTGGCCGCGAAGCGGGGACCGGCGACCTGCGTGGTGAGCGCGCGCCACACCCGGTCCGGCGACGCCACCACGTCCATCCGGTGCTCGTCGACGAACGGGAGGCCGGCGGTCACGGCGTCACATGATCGGCAATGATCCCGGACCAACGGCGGTAGCCGACCGCTGACGGATGGAAGTGGTCGCGGGCGAAGAACTCCGGTCCCACCGGCAGCAGCGACGTGGCGTCCACCCACACCGCCCGCGGGTGCTCCTTGCACACCTGCCGGGCCACCTCGTCGAGCATCCGGGCCCGCTCGGCCAGATAGCGGCCCAGGACGCCGGGCATGGACGGGAAGATGTCGAACGGAGGGATGCCGGTGACCGCCACCCGTCCTGCCCGCTGGCCCAGGTCGTCCACGATGGCCGTGACGTCGTCGCGCCACGCCTGCGGGTCGCGCCGGCTGAGCACGTCGTTGACCCCGGCCAGCACCACCGCCACGTCCAGCTCCGAACCGATCGTGGGGAGCAGCTTGTAGCGGATGCGGCGCGCGGTGGCGGCGTGCTGCCCGGCCACGGACCATTCGACGCGGCGGCCGGTGCGCTCGGACAGCTCACGCGACAGCGCCCCGGGCACCCCGTCGTCGTGGTTGTCGACACCGCAGCCGGCCGCGGTCGACTCACCCACGATCGCGATTCGCAGCGGCGCGCCGGTGCCGCCACCGTCAGGTACTACCTCACCGGTGGTGGGTCCGCCGGCCGGTGGTACGACCTCGGTGCGCGACCGCACCAGGTAACCCTGTGCCGCGACGACCGGCATGAGTAACGGGTTCATTCGGCATCCACCTGACGGCTGCCGAAGAGGCGGAACTCGGATGCCGGGGCCACACCGATCCGGCCGGCGACTTCGGTAGTCGTGGCGGCGGTCGAATCACGGTCGGAAAGTGCCGATGCCCCGGCCATGATCCATTGTCGACGGCGCTGAGCCGTGGTGCCCCGTTCGGTTCCCATCCCGCCAGCATCGCGTAGTGACCACTTCCAGACAAGCAACCGGTCACCCGGCGGGGCGTGCTCCGCCGATCTGCTCGACGATGCTGGGCGTAGCCCCTCTAACTAACGCATCACCGCGGTCACGTCACTGAGACACAAGTCACTGGTTCCGCACGACGGGAAGGGTCCGCTCCCGCGTTATCCGGCAAAATAGGTCAATAGCGTGGCGCGTCATTCGGTGGTCGCCGGCCTCGTATTGTTCCGCGTTGCACATTTTACGTGTCGGTAACGCGTCCCCGATCACCGCTGCGCAACTTCATGCCACCGCGCCGGATTCGCGCAGAAATCCGCTTGGCAACGTCTTGACCTGCGTTTTTGCAATGCTGGCCGCGAGTTCGGGACGTGGGTTGGGCGATCTCATAAATGATCTTGGCAGGTACCGGACGATGCCTTCTTCGCGGCATGACAACGACGAACGCTGCTGCGTATCGTCACCCCGCAACGAGCGTTCGGTGATGCTTTCCGGGTCCGCAGGAATGGCTAGGCAGCCCGATGACGCGCCGCGTAACGCGGCGAGGTGAACGACGGCCTCGGCGAGGTCTCCCCCGACGAGGCAGGCGACCTGATCGACAAGGAGCTCGGATCCGTATGACCCAGGCGACGGACGATCCGCGGGACGGCCTCAGTGCGGGCGAGCAGAGGCTGCGCGCCTACCTGCGCAAGGTGACCGGAGAGCTGCTCACGTCGACCCGCCGGGTGCGCGAGCTGGAGGAACGCGACCTCGAGCCCCTCGCCATCGTCGGGATGAGCTGCCGCTACCCGGGCGGCGCCACCTCACCCGAGGCGCTGTGGCAACTGGTGGCCGACGGCCGCGACGCGGTGACCGGTCTGCCCACCGATCGCGGCTGGGACGTCGAGCGCCTGTACGACCCGGACCCCGACCAGGTCGGCCACGTGTACGCCAGCGGCGGCGGCTTCGTCGACGGCGTCGGCGACTTCGACGCGGACTTCTTCGGCATCAGCCCCCGCGAGGCCCTGGCGATGGACCCGCAGCAGCGACTGCTCCTCGAATCGTCGTGGGAAGCCCTCGAGGACGCCTGCATCGACCCGTTGTCGCTGCGGGGCACCCGCACCGGCACCTTCTTTGGCGCGCTCGCCTCCGAGTACGGCGGCGACATGCCGCCGGAGCTGGAAGGCCTGCGCCTCACCGGCACCACCACCAGCGTCCTGTCCGGCCGGGTCGCCTACACCCTCGGGCTGGAAGGCCCGGCGGTGACCGTGGACACCGCCTGCTCCTCCTCGCTGGTCGCCCTGCACCTCGCGGCCCAGGCGCTGCGCAGCGGCGAGTGCTCACTGGCGCTCGTGGCCGGGGTGACAGTGCTGGCAAAACCGTTCCTGCTCGTGGAGTTCAGCCGGCAGCGCGGCCTGGCGCCGGACGGCCGGTGCAAGCCGTACGCGGCGGGCGCGGACGGCACCGGCTTCTCCGACGGTGTGGGCGTGCTGGTGGTGGAGCGGCTGTCGGATGCCGAGCGCAACGGTCACCGGATCCTTGCCGTGGTGCGTGGGTCGGCGATCAATCAGGATGGTGCGTCGAATGGTTTGACGGCCCCGAATGGTCCGTCGCAGGAGCGGGTGATTCGGCAGGCCTTGGCCAGTGCGGGTCTTACGGCCGGTGACGTTGATGTCGTCGAGGGGCATGGCACGGGGACTCGGTTGGGTGATCCGATCGAGGCTCAGGCGTTGTTGGCGACGTATGGGCAGGATCGCGAGTCGCCGTTGTGGTTGGGGTCGGTGAAGTCGAATATTGGTCATACGTCGGCGGCGGCGGGTGTCGCGGGTGTGATCAAGATGGTGCAGGCGATGCGGCATGAGGTGTTGCCGCAGACGTTGCATGTGGATGCGCCGTCGCCCGAGGTTGATTGGGATTCTGGTGCGGTTCGGTTGTTGACCGAGGCGCGGCAGTGGCCGGTTTCTGAGGGCCGTCCTCGCCGTGCGGGTATTTCGTCGTTTGGTATCAGTGGGACGAATGCGCACGTGATCATCGAGGAAGCCCCGGTTGTGCCGGTGGTGGAGTCGGTGCCTGTGGTGGAGTCTGCGGGTGTGGTGCGGCCGGTGCCGGTGGTGGTGTCGGCGCGGTCGGAGCAGGCGTTGCAGGCGCAGCTAACCCGGTGGGCGGTGCTGGACGGTGATGTGCGTGATATCGCGTTTTCGGCGGCGACGACTCGGGCGCATCTACCGTTTCGGGCGGCGGTGGTAGCCACTGACCGGCTGGATTTCAGCACGGTGCTGCGGGGCAAGGTCCTCAGCGGTAAAACCGCGGTGATGTTCACTGGTCAGGGTGCGCAGCGGGCCGGGATGGGTGTGGATCTGGCGACGGTGTATCCGCTGTTCGCCCAGGTGTATGACGAGGTTTGTTCCCGCTTCGACTTCGACCCGCGGTCGTTGCCGGTTGAGGAGTTGAATGATACGGCGTTTACGCAGCCGGCGTTGTTCGCGGTTGAGGTGGCGTTGTATCGGTTGGTGGAGTCGTTGGGGGTTCGTCCGGATTATTTGATCGGTCATTCGGTGGGTGAGATCGCGGCTGCGCATGTCGCGGGTGTGTTGTCCCTGGATGATGCGTGCACGTTGGTGGCGGCGCGGGGTCGGTTGATGGGTGCGTTGCCGGCTGGTGGGGCGATGGTCGCGGTTCAGGCTGATGAGGCTGAGGTCCTGGCGACCCTGCCCGATGGTTTGTCGGTGGCGGCGGTCAACGGTCCGCAGGCGGTTGTGGTGTCCGGCGACGCGGCGGTGATCGAGGCGTGGTTGCCGCGGTGGGCTGGTCGGAAGACCACCCGGTTGACGGTCAGTCATGCGTTCCATTCGGCGTCGATGGATCCGATGCTGGCCGAGTTCGGGCAGGTCGCGGAAACGTTGACGTGGAGTCCGGCGCAGATGCCGGTGGTGTCGAACGTGACAGGTGCGCTGGCCGGCCCGGAGCTGAGCACCCCGGAGTATTGGGTGCGGCATGTGCGTGAAGCGGTCCGCTTCCACGACGGTGTGCAGGCGTTGCACGAGCTGGGGGTGCGGCGTTTCCTGGAGTTGGGTCCGGATGCGGTGTTGACCGCGATGGCCCGGCAGAGTGTCGATGACGCCCTGTTCGTGGGTGCGTTGCGCAAGAACCGGGACGAGGCGGAAACCTTCGCCGGGTTCCTGGCCCAGGCGCATATCGCCGGTGTTGATCTGGACTGGGCGGCCGTCATCCCCGACGGGCGGCGGGTTGATCTGCCGACGTATGCGTTCCAGCACCAGCGGTACTGGCTGAACCCGGCCACCGGCTCAGATCCCGCCGCCGCCGGCCTCACCGCAATCGACCACCCACTCCTGACCGCCGCCGTCCAACTCGGCGACCACGACCAGTGGCTATTCACCGGACGAGTGTCCACCGAGGATCAGCCCTGGCTGCGCGACCACGCCGTCTCCGGCACGGTCCTGCTGCCCGGCACCGCGTTCGTCGAACTGGCCCTCGCCGCGGGCCGGCACGCCGGCAGTCCGGTCATCGACGAGCTCACCCTGGAAGCCCCGCTGATCCTGCCCGACCACAGCGTGATGGGGCTGCAGGTGACCGTGGACGAGGCCGACGAGGACGGCCGCCGCGCCGTCACGGTGTACTCCCGCCACGGTGAAGGCGGATCCCGCTGCCACGCCCGGGGCATCCTCACCACCCGTGCCGAGCCAATCCGCCCGTTCGACACGCCGTGGCCGCCCGCGGGCGCCGAACCGGTCTCCGCCGACGCGCTCTACACCCGGCTCGCCGACGCCGGATACGAGTACGGACCGGCCTTCCAGGGCGTGCACGCTGCCTGGCAGGACGGCGACCACATCTACGCCGACGTGGTGCTGCCCGACGACCAGGCCGGCAGCGCGGGGAAGTACCTGCTGCACCCGGCCCTGTTCGACGCCGCCCTGCACGCCGGCCCGGACCTGCTGACCGGTGGCGACGGCACCTCCGCCGGCCTGCCGTTCACCTGGTCCGGCGTCCGCGTCGACGTGCGGGGCCTGAGCCGGATCCGCGTCCGGGTCAGCGCCGCCGGCCCGTCGGCGCTGCGCATCGACCTGGCCGACGACCACGGTTCGCCGGTCGCCGCCGTCGACTCCCTCGAACTCCGCCCGGTGGACCCGAGCCACCTGGCCGCGACCCGGCCGACCACCACCGACTCGCTGTACCGGGTCGACTGGGCGCCGGTGTCCGTACCGGCCGCCGAACCGGCCCGGGTCGCCCGCTACCAGGACGCCGACGGGACCGCCGACCTGGTGGTCGCCGCCGTCGAGGGCCCGGCGGCCGTCGAGCAGGCACTGACCGTGCTGCAGGGCTGGCTCGGCTCCGACGCCGACCCGCACGCCCGCCTGGTGATGCTCACCCGCGGCGGCGCCCCGGTCGGCGGCGAGATACCCGATGTGATGCAGGCTGCGGTGCAGGGCCTGGTACGCAGTGCCCAGTCCGAGCACCCGGGCCGGATCCTGCTGATCGACCTGGACTCGCACGATTCCGAACCGGACTTCGCCGCTCTGGCCGCCCTGAACGAGCCGCAGCTGGCGGTGCGCGCGGGTCAGGTGCTGGTGCCACGGCTCGCCCGCACCGGCGTGCCGGTCACCGGCGACGACTGGCGACTGGCGGCCGGGCGGACGGGATCCCTCGAGGACCTGGCGATCGTCCCGGCCGACGCGCAGCGGGCGCTCGGCGCCGGCGAGGTGCGGATCGGCGTCCGTGCCGCCGGTCTGAACTTCCGCGACGTGCTGATCGCCCTCGGCCTATACCCGGGGGAGGCCCCGCTGGGCAGCGAGGCCGCAGGCGTGGTGCTCGAGGTGGGCGCCGACGTGACCGATCTGTCAGCTGGCGATCACGTTATGGGCCTGGTGACCGACTCGTTCGGTCCGACCGCGGTCGCGGACCGGCGGATGCTGGCGCCGATGCCGGCCGGCTTCAGCTTCGTGCAGGCCGCCGCCGTGCCGGTCGTCTACCTCACCGCCCTGTACGGGCTGGTCGACCTGGCCGCGGTGGGCGCCGGCGACCGGGTGCTCATCCACTCCGCCGCCGGTGGTGTCGGCATGGCCGCCGTGCAGCTGGCCCGGCACCGTGGCGCCGAGGTGTACGCCACCGCGAGCCCGTCGAAGTGGGATGCGGTCCGCACGCTCGGGGTCGACGGCGCCCGTCTCGCGGCCTCCCGGGACCTGGGCTTCAAGGACGCCTTCCTCGACGCGACCGGCGGCGCCGGGATGGACGTGGTGCTGGACGCCCTCGCGGGGGAGTTCGTCGACGCCTCGCTGGATCTGCTGCCGCGCGGCGGCCGGTTCGTGGAGATGGGCAAGGCCGACATCCGCGACGCGGCCACGGTCGCGGCTGCGCACCCAGGCGTCCAGTACACCGCGTTCGACCTGTTCGACGTGGACACCGACCGGATCCAGGCCATGCTGGCCGAAATCAGCGACCTGTTCCAACAGGGTGCGCTGCGGCACGCCCCGGTGCGCGCATGGGACGTGCGGGAGGGCCGGGAGGCGTTCCGGTTCCTGCGCGAGGGCCGCAACACCGGCAAAATCGTCCTGACCGTCCCCGCCCCGATCGACTCCGAGGGCGACGTCCTCATCACCGGCGGCACCGGCGGACTCGGCGCGGTCCTGGCCCGGCACCTGGCCCGCCACCACGGCGCCAAGCGGCTGATCCTGGTGAGCCGCCGCGGTCCCGCCGCTGTCGGCGCCGGTGAACTGATCGCGGAACTCACCGACCTCGGCGTCGCCGCGACCGCGGTCGCCTGCGACGTATCCGACCGGGCGCAGGTGGCCGAGCTGGTCAGCGGCCTGCACCTGACCGCCGTCATCCACGCGGCGGGTGTGCTGGACGACGGTCTGATCGAGTCGCTCACCCCCGAACGCCTCGCGAAGGTGATGCGCCCGAAGGTCGACGCGGCCCGGCACCTGGACGAGCTGACCCGTGGGCAGGACCTCGCCGCGTTCGTCCTGTTCTCCTCGGTGGCCGCGCTGATCGGCAGTCCGGGGCAGGGCAACTACGCCGCCGCGAACGCCGCCCTGGACGCCATCGCCGCCGGCCGCCAGGCCGCCGGATACCCAGGCACCTCACTGGCCTGGGGCATGTGGTCCACCGACACCAGCATGGCCGGCACCCTCGACCAGACGTCGGCCGCCCGCTGGGCGCGCACCGGTGTCGAGGCATTCCCGGCCGAATTCGGTCTGGAACTGTTCGACACGGCGCTGCGGCTCGACCCCGCACTGCTCGTACCGGTGAAGCTCAACCAGGCGGCGCTGCGCGCCCAGGCCGACGACGGGTCCCTCCCGCCGCTGCTCAGTGGTCTGGTGAAGATGCCGGTCCGACGGGTCCGGTCGGTGGGCGGTTCGCTCGCGCAGCGGTTGGCGGAGGTGCCGGAACGCGATCGCGAGCAGGTGGTCCTGGACGTGGTCCGGACGCAGGTCGCTGCCGTCCTCGGCCACGCGTCACCCGGCGCGATCGACCCGGAGCGGGCGTTCAAGGAACTTGGGTTCGACTCGCTTGCTGCGGTGGAGTTGCGGAATCGGTTGACTCAGGCGTGTGGTGTGCGGTTGTCGTCGACGTTGGTGTTTGACCATCCGAGTCCGATCGCTGTGGTGCGGTTGTTGTTGTCGGAGGTGGGCGGGGCCGAGCGGCCGGTGGTGGTGGCGCCGTCGCGTCGTGGTCGGGTGAAGTTGGATGAGCCGTTGGCCATTGTGGGTATGAGTTGTCGGTATCCGGGTGGGGTGGATTCGGCCGACGAGTTGTGGCGGTTGGTGGCCGAGGGCCGTGACGCGATCACTGGGTTGCCGCAGGATCGTGGTTGGGATCTGGAGAGGTTGTATGACCCGGATCCGGAGACTGTCGGCACGGTTTATACCCGTGGTGGTGGCTTCATGGAGAACGTGGGTGACTTCGACGCGGATTTCTTTGGTGTCGGTCCGCGTGAGGCGTTGGCGATGGATCCGCAGCAGCGGCTGTTGTTGGAGGCGTCGTGGGAGGCTTTGGAGGATGCGGGGCTTGATCCGTTGTCGGTGCGGGGCACGGATACCGGTGTGTTCTGTGGTGTGGTGACCTCCGATTATGGGCCGGCTCGTCCGCCGGAGTTGGAAGGCTTCCGTCTCACTGGTTCGACGAGCAGCGTCACGTCTGGGCGGGTGGCGTACACACTGGGTTTGGAAGGCCCGGCGGTGTCCGTCGACACGGCCTGTTCCAGCTCGCTGGTCGCGTTGCATCTGGCTGGTCAGTCGTTGCGGTCGGGGGAGTGCTCCCTGGCGCTGGTCGCTGGTGTCACCGTGCTTTCCGGGCCGTTTCTGCTGCAGGAGTTCAGTCGGCAGCGGGGGTTGGCTCCGGATGGCCGGTGCAAGCCTTATGCGGCGGGCGCGGACGGCACTGGTTTCTCCGACGGGCTCGGCGTGCTGGTGGTGGAACGGTTGTCGGATGCCAAGCGCAATGGTCATCGGGTTCTTGCGCTGGTGCGTGGCAGTGCGGTCAATCAGGATGGTGCCTCGAATGGTTTGACGGCACCGAACGGTCCGTCGCAGGAGCGGGTCATTCGGCAGGCTCTCGCAAGTGCCGGTCTCACCGCCGGTGAGGTCGACGCGGTCGAGGGCCACGGCACGGGCACGCGCCTGGGTGATCCGATCGAAGCGCAGGCGTTGTTGGCGACGTACGGCCAGGACCGTGAGTCGCCGTTGTGGTTGGGGTCGGTGAAGTCCAACATCGGTCACACGTCGGCCGCCGCGGGTGTCGCGGGTGTGATCAAGATGGTGCAGGCGATGCGCCACGAAGTCCTGCCGCAGACGTTGCATGTGGATGCGCCGTCACCTCACGTCGATTGGGAGAGTGGCGCGGTTCGGTTGTTGACCGAGGCGCGACAGTGGCCGGTTTCCGAGGGCCGTCCCCGGCGTGCGGGTATTTCGTCGTTCGGTATTAGCGGGACGAATGCGCACGTGATCATCGAGGAAGCCCCGGTAGTGCCGGTGGTGGAGTCGGTGGGTGTGGTGCGGCCGGTGCCGGTGGTGGTGTCGGCGCGGTCGGAGCAGGCGTTGCAGGCGCAGCTAACCCGGTGGGCGGCGCTGGACGGTGACGTGGCTGATATCGCGTTCTCAGCGGCGACGACCCGGGCGCATCTGCCGTTTCGGGCGGCGGTGGTAGCCACTGATGGGCTGGATTTCGGCACGGTGTTGCGGGGCAAGGTCCTCAGTGGCAAAACGGCGGTGATGTTCACCGGTCAGGGTGCGCAGCGGGCCGGGATGGGTGTGGATCTGGCGAAGGTGTATCCGCTGTTCGCGGAAGTGTATGACGAGGTTTGTTCCCGCTTCGATCGTGATCCGCGGTCGTTGTCGGTGGAGTTGTTGAATGATACGGCGTTTACGCAGCCGGCGTTGTTCGCGGTTGAGGTGGCGTTGTATCGGCTGGTGGAGTCGTTGGGGGTTCGTCCGGATTATCTGATCGGTCATTCGGTGGGTGAGATCGCGGCCGCGCATGTCGCCGGGGTGTTGTCCCTGGATGACGCGTGCACGTTGGTCACCGCGCGGGGCCGGTTGATGAGTGCGTTGCCTGCTGGTGGGGCGATGGTCGCGGTCGAGGCTGATGAGGCTGAGGTCCTGGCGACCCTGCCGCAGGGTTTGTCGGTGGCTGCGGTCAACGGTCCGCAGGCGGTCGTGGTGTCCGGTGCGGCGGCGGTGATCGACGTGTGGTTGCCGCAGTGGGCTGGTCGGAAGACCACCCGGTTGGTGGTCAGTCATGCGTTTCATTCGGCGTTGATGGATCCGATGCTGGCCGAGTTCGAGCAGGTCGCGGAAACGTTGACGTGGAATCCGGCACGGGTGCCGGTGGTGTCGAACGTGACAGGTGCGTTGGCTGGTCCGGAGTTGAGTTCTCCGGAGTATTGGGTGCGGCATGTGCGGGAGGCGGTCCGCTTCCACGACGGTGTGCAGGCGTTGCACCAGCTGGGGGTGCGGCGTTTCCTGGAGTTGGGCCCGGATGCGGTGTTGACCGCGATGGCTCGGCAGAGTGTCGATGACGCCCTGTTCGTGGGTGCGTTGCGCAAGAACCGGGATGAGGCGGAAACCTTCGCGGGGTTCTTGGCCCAGGCGCATATCGCTGGTGTTGATCTGGACTGGGCGGCCGTCATCCCCGACGGTCGGCGGGTTGATTTGCCGACGTATGCGTTCCAGCACCAGCGGTACTGGCTGAACCCGGCCACCGGCTCAGATCCCGCCGCCGCGGGCCTCACCGCAATCGACCACCCACTGCTGACCGCCGCCGTCCAACTCGGCGACCACGACCAGTGGCTGTTCACCGGACGGCTGTCCACCGAGGATCAGCCCTGGCTGCGCGACCATGCCGTCCTGGGCGCCGTCGTCGTCCCCGGTACCGCGTTCGTGGAACTTGCCCTCACCGCCGGCCGGCACGCCGGCAGCCCGGTCATCGACGAGCTCACCCTCGAAGCGCCACTGGTGCTGTCCGGTACCGCCGCGGCCCAGCTACAGGTCACCGTCGGCGAGGCCGGCGACGACGGACGCCGGGCGGTCGCCGTCTACTCGCGGCAGGTCGACGGTGAATCCCGGTGCCACGCCCGTGGCGCCCTGGCCGCCACGGCCGGTGCGATCGTGCCGTCCGGTGCGACGTGGCCGCCTGCCGGCGCTGAGGTGGCCTCCGCGAACACCCTCTACACCCGGCTCGCCGACGCCGGATACGACTACGGACCGGCCTTCCAGGGCGTGCACGCCGCCTGGCAGGACAACGACCACTTCTACGCCGAACTCACCCTGCCCGAGCCGTACGCCGACACCGCCGCGTCGTTCACGCTGCACCCCGCTCTGTTCGACGCCGCCCTGCACGGCGGACTCGACCGGATCGACACGGGCGACGGGGCCGGGTTGCCGTTCACCTGGTCCGGTGTCCGTGTCGAGCAGCCGGGCGCCGCGCGGCTGCGGGTCCGGGTTGGCTCGGCCGGCAGCTCCGCGCTGCGCATCGACATCACCGACGACCACGGCTCGCCGGTCGCCACGGTGGAGTCGCTCGTGGTCCGCCCGATCGACGTCGCACAGCTGCAGGGCGCGCTGCGCACAGGGAACACCTCGATGTACAGCGTCAAGTGGCAGTCACTGCCGATGCCGGTCCTCAACGGGCACCGCCCGCCGCGGGTCGTCGGTCTCGGCGGGTTCACCCGGGTCGCCGAACGCTACCCGGATCTGGACGCGCTGGACGGTGCCCTGGTCGACGGGGCGCCGCCGCCGGACATCGTCGTGGTGGGCGTGTCCGAGCCCGCGGCCGGGCTCGGCCTGGCCGCGGCGGCGCAGTCGGTCGCCGAGGACACCCTGCTGCTGCTGCAGCGCTGGCTGGCCATCGACGCCCTCGCCGACAAGCAGTTGGTCATCGCCACCCGCCTCGGCATCGGCGTGGGCGACCAGGCGCCGGACGTGGCGCAGGCGCCGGTGTGGGGTCTGGTGCGCAGCGCCCAGTCCGAACACCCCGGCCGGTTCGCCCTGGTCGACCTGGGTGCCGGGGACGACGAACCGGACTGGGTCGCACTGAACCTGCTCGACGAGCCACAACTCGCCATCCGGGCCGGCGTCCTCTCCGCGCCGCGGCTGGTGCGTGCCGGCCATGCGAGCGGCGCCCTGCCCGTACCGGATCCGGACGGGGTCGTGCTGATCACCGGCGGCACCGGCGGCATCGGCGCGGTCGTGGCCCGGCACCTCGCCGGTTCGTACGGTGCGAAGCGGCTGCTGCTGGTCAGCCGGCGCGGCCCGGACGCGGCCGGTGTGCCCGACCTGATCGCGGATCTGGCCCGGCTCGGCGCGGACGCCCGCGTCGCGGCCTGCGATGTGGCCGACCGGGACCAGTTGGCCGCGCTGCTGGACGGCCTGGACCACCCGCTCACCGCGGTGGTGCACGCGGCCGGTGTGCTCGACGACGGTGTCGTCGGCTCGCTTACCGTGGACCAGCTGCGCCGGGTCATGGCGCCGAAGATGCACGCCGCCGTGCACCTGCACGAGCTGACCGCGGACCGGCCGTTGTCCGCCTTCGTGCTGTTCTCCTCGGTGGCCGCCCTGATCGGCAGCCCCGGACAGGCCAACTACGCGGCGGCCAACGCGGTCCTGGACGCGCTAGCCCAACGGCGCCACGCCGACGGGCTGCCCGGCGCATCGCTGGCCTGGGGCCTCTGGGGTGAGGCCGGCGGGATGGCCGGCGAGCTCAGCGGCCGCGACCTGGCCCGGATCGAACGGATGGGCGTCCGGCCGCTGCCCACCGAGCTGGGCGTCGAACTGTTCGACGAGGCCGCCCGGCACGGCGCCACGCTGCTCGCCCCGGTCACCTTCGACCTCGGCACGCTGCGGGCCCAGGCCGGCTCCGGCATGCTGCCGGCCCTGCTGCGTGCGCTGGTGAACGTGCCGGCCCGCCCGGTGGAGACGGACACCTCGTTCGCGCAGCGGCTCGCCGCGGTCAGCGCGGCCGAACGCGAACAGGTCGTCCTGCACCTGGTGCAGACCGAGGTCGCGGCCGTCCTCGGGCACACCACAGCGGGCGGCATCGACCCGGCCCGGGCTTTCAAGGACCTCGGATTCGACTCGCTGGGCGCGGTCGAGCTGCGGAACCGGCTCGCGCGGTCCGCGGGCGTCCGGCTGCCGTCCACGCTGGTCTTCGACTATCCGACGTCTGCGGCGGTCGCCGGCCTGCTCCTCACCGAACTCGGTGGCGGACCCGCCGGCGGATCGTCGATCGACGACGAGTTCCAGCGGCTGGAGGAGATGCTCACGGCGGCCGCGGCCGGTGACCGGCAGCGGGCCGTCGGGCGGCTGCGCTCGCTGATCGCGTCGATCTCCGACAGCCAGCCGGGCACCGATGACCGCATCGCCGCGGTCACCAACATGGACGAGGTCTTCGACCTGATCGACGCCGACTTCGGTGAGCTGTGACGGGCGTATCTGGTGGTTCCCGATCAACCAGGGGGACAAGGTCATGAGTGTTGAAGTCACCGACGCGCAGCAGGAGAAGCTGGTCCGGTACCTGAAGAAGGTCGGGGCCGACCTCAGCGAGACCCGGGCCCGGCTGCGTGAGGTCGAGGACCGCGCCACCGAACCGCTGGCCATCGTGGGGATGAGCTGCCGCTACCCGGGCGGGGTCACCTCGCCGGACGACCTGTGGAAGTTCGTCGCCGACGGGCGGCACGGCACGTCCGACTTCCCCACCGACCGCGGCTGGGACACCGACCACCTGTACGACCCGGACCCCGACCACCCCGGCACCGCGTACACCCGCGGCGGCGGCTTCGTCGAGCGGGTCGGCGAGTTCGACGCCGAGTTCTTCGGGGTCAGCCCGCGCGAGGCGCTGGTCATGGACCCGCAGCAGCGGCTGCTGCTCGAACTGTCCTGGGAGGCGTTCGAGGACGCCGGACTGAACGTCACCGCGCTGCGCGGCTCCGACACCGGCGTCTTCTGCGGTGTCATGTACCAGGACTACGGCTTCGTCGCCGGGCAGAGCGACCGCCGGTCCGAGCTGGAGGGATACCTGACCCTCGCCTCGGCGGGCAGCGTCGCCTCCGGGCGGCTCAGCTACACGTACGGCTTCGAGGGACCGGCCGTCACCATCGACACGGCCTGCTCGTCGTCGTTGGTCGCCGTACACCTGGCCGGCCGGGCGCTGCGCAACCGGGAATGCTCCCTGGCGCTGGTCGGCGGTGCCACGGTGCTGGCCCGCCCCAACGTGTTCGTGGAGTTCAGCCGTCAGCGCGGTGTCTCGCCGGACGGGCGCTGCAAGTCGTACGCCGAGGCCGCCGACGGGGTGGGCTGGGCCGAAGGGGCCGGGCTGCTGGTCCTGGAACGGCTGTCCGACGCCCGCCGCAACGGCCACCAGGTGCTCGGCGTGGTCCGCGGCAGCGCGGTCAACCAGGACGGCGCCTCGAACGGGCTCACCGCCCCGAACGGGCCCTCGCAGGAGCGGGTGATCCGGCAGGCGCTGGCCGACGCCGGCCTCGGCCCGGCCGACGTGGACGTGGTCGAGGGACACGGCACCGGTACGCCGCTCGGTGACCCGATCGAGGCGCAGGCGCTGCTCGCCACATACGGGCGGGAACGGGAGAACGGCGCGCTGCGGCTCGGCTCGGTGAAGTCGAACATCGGCCACACCCAGGCCGCCGCGGGCGTCGCCGGGATCATCAAGATGGTCCAGGCGATGCGGCATGGCACGCTGCCGCGCACGCTGCACGTGGACGCCCCGTCGTCGCAGGTCAACTGGGACGACGACGCGGTCCGGCTGCTGGTCGACTCGGAACCGTGGCCGGCCGGGGAACGCACCCGCCGCGCCGGGGTCTCCTCGTTCGGGGTCAGCGGCACCAACGCCCACGTCATCATCGAGGAACCCCCGGCGGCCGAACCGGTCAGCACCGGGACCCCGGCGCCGACGACGATCCCGGTGCTGCTGTCGTCGCGCGGGGAAGCCGCGCTGCGCAGCCAGGCCGACCGGCTCCGGGCGTACCTCATCGCCAACCCGGACGTCGCGCTGCTCGACGTCGGCTTCTCCGCCGCCACCGGGCGCAGCCACCTGGAGCAGCGGGCCGCGGTGGTCGCCGCCGATCGCGGGGAACTGCTCACCGGCCTGGCCGCGCTGGCCGCCGCCGAACCCGACCCGAACGTCCTGGACGGGCAGCCGGCCGGCGGGCGGTCCGTCTTCGTCTTCCCGGGTCAGGGCTCGCAGTGGGAACGGATGGCGCTGGAACTGCTCGAGTCGTCGCCGGTCTTCGCCGCCGAGATCGAGGCCTGCGGCACCGCCCTGGCGAAGTACGTGCCGTGGCAGCTGGTGGACGTGCTGCGCGGTACGCCCGGTGCGCCGTCGCTGAGCCAGGTCGACGTGGTGCAGCCGGCGCTGTTCGCGGTGATGGTGTCGCTGGCCCGGCTGTGGCAGTCGTACGGGGTCCGCCCCACCGCCGTCCTCGGGCACTCCCAGGGTGAGATCGCCGCCGCGTACATCGCCGGTGGGCTGTCCCTGGACGACGCCGCCCGGGTGGTCGCGCTGCGCAGCCGCGCGGTCCGCGACCGGCTCGCCGGGCACGGCGGCATGGTCTCTGTGGCGCTCGGCGAACGACAGGCCGAGGAGCGGATCGCCCGGTACGACGGGCGGGTCTCGGTGGCCGCGGTGAACAGCCCCACGGCGACCGTGGTGGCCGGTGAACCCGACGCGCTCGACGACCTCGTCGCCGGCTGTGAACGTGACCAGATCCGCGCCCGCCGGGTGCCGGTGGACTACGCCTCGCACTCCGCCTCGGTGGAGGCGATCGAGGACGACGTCCTGCGCGATCTGCAGCCGATCTCGCCGCGGACCGGCGACATCCCGTTCTACTCGACCGCCGACGGCGAGTTCGTGGACACCGCCAAGCTCGACGCCGGCTACTGGTACCGCAACCTGCGCGGCCGGGTCGGTTTCGAGCCCGCGGTCCGCGCCCTGGTGGAGAACGGCGCCACCTGCTTCGTCGAGGTCTCCCCGCACCCGGTACTCACCATGGCCGTCGCCGACACCGTCGCCGGGCTGGACGCCGGTCCCCGGGTCGGCGTGGTCGGCTCGCTGCGCCGCGACGAAGGCGGCCACCGTCGCTTCGCCCGCTCGCTGGCCGAGGCCCACACCGTCGGCGTCACCGTCGACTGGTCCGCCTTCTACGCGGGCACCGGCGCCGCCCAGGTGGCCCTGCCCACGTACGCCTTCCAGCGGCAGCGCTACTGGCTCACTCCCGGCGCCGGAGCCGGCGACCCGGCCGCGGCCGGGCTGACCCGGTTGCAGCACCCGGTGCTGGGCGCCGCCGTGCAGGTCGGCGACCGCGACGAGTGGCTGTTCACCGGGCGCATCTCCGCGGACGGCCAGCCGTGGATCCGCGACCACGCCGTCTTCGGCATGCTCCTGGTGCCCGGCGCCGCCCTGGTCGAGATGACGCTCGCGGCCGCTCACCGGGTCGACTGCCCGGTCATCGACGAGATCGTCCTCGAGGCGCCGCTGGTCCTCACCGACGACGGCGCCCGGCAGATCCAGATCACCGTCGCGAAGGCCACCGATGACGGGCGCCGGGCGGTGGCCGTCTACTCGCGGCCCGAGATCGCCCGCGAGGACGGCGACCGGGAGGTGACGTGCCACGCCCGCGGCTGGCTCACCGCCGACGCCGAACCGGCCACCCCGTTCCCGGCCGTCTGGCCGCCGCCGGGCGCCGAAGCGGTCGCGGTGGACACCCTGTACGCGCGGCTGGCCGAGAACGGCTACGACTACGGCCCGCTGTTTCAGGGCCTGACCTCCGCCTGGCGCGACGGCGACACCACGTACACCGAGGTGGCCCTGGCCGACGAGGCAGCCGGTGCCCCGTTCGGCCTGCACCCCGCGCTGTTCGACGCGGTGCTGCACGGCGGGCTGCTGGACAAGGCCCCCGGCGACCCGGTCGACCTGCCGTTCTCCTGGACCGGGGTGCGCCTCGGCGCGACGACCGGCACCCGTCTCCGCGTCCGACTGTCCCCGGGCGGGGACTCCGCGCTGCGCATCGACGCCACCGACGACGGCGGCACGCCCGTGCTGACCGTGGAGAACCTTGCCTTCCGGCCGGCCGGCCAGGCCCAACTCGAGGCGACCCTGCGCGGCGGCCGGCAATCGCTGTACCGCGTCACCTGGGAGACCGTCACCGACCTGCCCGAGCCGGGCGAAGCGTCGCGGGTCGCCGTTCTCGGGGAGGGCGGCCTCGCCGAGCTGGACCGCGCCCTCGCCGACGGCGCCGAGACTCCCGGCCTGGTGGTGTCGCCCATCGCGGCCGTCACCGCCGGCGACCCGGCTGAGGCCGTCCAGGCGCAGACCGCCCGGACGCTGGAACTGCTGCAGAGCTGGCTCGGCTCGGACGCGCTCTCCGACGCGCAGCTCGCCGTGCTCACCCGCGGCGGCGTCTCGGTCGGCGGCGAGGCCCCCGACCTGGCGCAGGCCGCCGTCTGGGGCCTGGTCCGCAGCGCCCAGTCCGAGCACCCCGGCCGGTTCGTCCTGGTCGACACCGACGGCGGGGACCAGCCCGAACCCGCGGTGCTGGCCGCGCTCGGCGAGCCGCAGGTCGCGGTCCGCGGCGGCCTCGTCTCGGTGCCCCGCCTCGGTCGCGTCGAGACCCCGGCCGCCGGTGACGGCTGGCGGCTCGCGGTCGGCCGCAAGGGATCCCTGGAGGACCTGACGATCCAGCCGTCGGCCGGGGAGCGGGCGCTGGGGGTCGGCGAGGTCCGCATCGGCATCCGCGCGGCCGGCCTGAACTTCCGCGACGTCCTGATCGCCCTCGGCCTCTACCCGGGCGACGCGCCGCTGGGCAGCGAGGCGGCCGGCGTGGTGCTCGAGGTCGGCGCCGAGGTGACCGACCTCGCCCCGGGCGACCGGGTGATGGGCATCGTCATGGACGCCTTCGGCCCGGTCGCGGTGGCCGACCGGCGGATGGTGGCACCGTTTCCGGACAGCATGTCGTTCATCGAGGCGGCGGCCGTCCCGGTCGTCTACCTGACCGCCTACTACGGCCTGGTCGACCTGGCCGGCCTGCAGCGCGGCGAGAAGATCCTGGTGCACGCCGCCGCCGGCGGGGTCGGCATGGCCGCGGTCCAGCTGGCCCGGCACTGGGGTGCCGAGGTGTTCGCCACGGCCAGCGCGCCGAAGTGGGACGCGGTGCGCGCACTCGGCATCCCGGGCGACCGGATCGCCTCGTCACGCGACCTCGGCTTCCGGGAGGCGTTCCTGGACGCCACCGGCGGCGCCGGTGTGGATGTGGTGCTGGACGCCCTGGCGGGTGAGTTCGTGGACGCCTCCCTGGACCTGCTGCCGCGCGGCGGCCGGTTCATCGAGATGGGCAAGGCGGACCTGCGGGACCCGGACGTGGTGGCCGGGACCCACCCGGGGGTTCGCTACCGGTCGTACGACCTCTTCGAGGCCGGCCCGGACCGCATCCAGCAGATGCTTGTCGAGATCCTCGACCTCTTCGGCCGGGGCGTGCTGGAGCCGTCACCGATCCGTACCTGGGACGTGCGGCAGGGCCGGGACGCGTTCCGGTTCCTGCGCGAGGGCCGCAACACCGGCAAGGTGGTCCTGACCGTGCCGGCGCCCCTGGACCCGGCGAAGACCGTGCTGATCACCGGCGGCACCGGCGGGCTGGGCGCGGTCCTGGCCCGGCACCTCGCCGGCCACCACGGCGTACGGCACCTCACACTGGTGAGCCGGCGGGGCCCCGCCGCGGCCGGCGCCGGCGAACTCGTCGCTGAACTGGCCGAGCTGGGCGCCACGGCCGAGGTGCGCGCATGCGACGTGTCGGACCGTACGCAGGTGGCCGAGCTGGTCGGCTCGCTGGACCTGACCGCGGTGGTGCACACCGCCGGCGTTCTGGAAGACGGCCTGGTCGCATCGCTGACGCCGGACCGCCTGGCGACCGTGCTGAAGCCCAAGGTGAACGCGGCCCTGCACCTGGACGAGCTGACCCGCGGGCAGGACCTCGCCGCGTTCGTCCTGTTCTCCTCGGTGGCGGCCCTGATCGGCAGCCCCGGGCAGGGCAACTACGCGGCGGCGAACGCGGCCCTGGACGCGCTCGCGGCCAAGCGGCGCGCGGAGGGTCTGCGTGGCACCTCGCTGGCGTGGGGCCTGTGGGCCGACGCCACCGGCATGACCGGTGAACTGGACCAGGCCGAACTGGCCCGGCTGGAACGCATCGGCGTGTCCGCCATGTCCGCCGAGGTCGGCGTCGAGCTGTACGACCAGGCGATGCGCGTCGACGAAGCGCTGATGGTTCCGGTTCAGCTGGACCTGGGCGCCCTGCGCACCCAGGCCCGGGCCGGGCTGCTGGCGCCGCTGCTCCGCGGGCTCGTCAAGGCGCCGGCTCGGCGCGCCGAGGCCGGCGGCCGTTCCCTGGCCGAACGCCTCGCCGCCGCTCCGCAGGACGACTGGGCCCAGCTCACCCTCGACGTGGTCCGGGCCCAGGTCGCGGCGGTCCTCGGCCATGCCACCCCGGACGCGGTCGACCCCGGCAGGGCGTTCAAGGAGATCGGCTTCGACTCCCTCGCCGCCGTTGAGGTCCGCAACCGGCTCACCCAGGCCACCGGCCTGCGGCTGCCGTCCACCCTGGTCTTCGACCACCCCACCCCAGCGGCGGTCGCCCAGTTCCTGCTCGCGGCGGCCGTGCCGGGCGCGGCACCGGCCGATCCCCGGCAGCACGAGGAGAACCAGATCCGCACCGTGCTGGCGGCGATCCCGATCGCCCGCCTGCGCCGGGCCGGCCTGCTGGACACCCTGCTCGAACTGGCCGGCGACGACCACGACGACACGGACACCGGCAGCGACGATGACGGCGACGGCATCGACGACATGGACGTCGAGGCGCTGATCCGGATGACCGAAGAGGACGCGGCATGACCGACACCAGCAACCTGGCCGCGTCCGCGCGACCGGACCGGAGGGCATGAGCATGGCCGCGGACCAGACCGCCGTCGTCGAGGCGCTGCGCAGGTCGCTCAAGGACAACGAGCGCCTGCGGCAGCAGAACCGGCGCCTCGTCGCCCAGGCCACCGAGCCGCTCGCCATCGTCGGCATGTCCTGCCGGTACGCCGGTGGCGCCAGCTCACCCGAGAAGCTCTGGGAGCTCCTGGTGAACGGCGGCGACGCGGTGACCGGTCTGCCCACCGATCGCGGCTGGGACCTGGAGCGCCTGTACGACCCGGACCCCGACCAGGTCGGCCACGTGTACGCCAGCGGCGGTGGCTTCGTCGACGGCGTCGGCGACTTCGACGCGGACTTCTTCGGCATCAGCCCCCGAGAGGCGGTCGCGCTCGACCCGTCGCAGCGGCTCATGTTGGAGTCGTCGTGGGAGGCGCTCGAGGACGCCGGTATCGACCCGGCCTCGTTGCGCGGCAGCGACACCGGCGTCTTCTGCGGCGCGGTCACCTCCGACTACGGCGGCGCAGTCCCGGCCGAGCTGGAAGGCCTGCGGCTGACGGGTTCCACCAGCAGTGTGGTGTCCGGGCGGGTGGCGTACACGCTGGGTCTGGAAGGTCCCGCGGTGTCGGTGGACACAGCGTGTTCGTCGTCGCTGGTCGCGTTGCACCTGGCGGGTCAGTCGCTGCGGTCCGGGGAGTGCTCCCTGGCCCTGGTGTCGGGCGTGACGGTGCTGGCCGGGCCGTTCCTGCTCGTGGAGTTCAGCCGGCAGCGCGGCCTGGCGCCGGACGGCCGGTGCAAGCCGTACGCGGCGGGCGCGGACGGCACCGGTTTCTCCGACGGCGTCGGAACCCTGGTGGTCGAGCGACTGTCGGACGCCAAGCGCAACGGTCACCGGATCCTTGCCGTGGTGCGTGGGTCCGCGATCAACCAGGACGGTGCCTCGAATGGTTTGACGGCCCCGAATGGTCCGTCGCAGGAGCGGGTGATTCGGCAGGCCCTGGCCAGCGCAGGTCTCACGGGGGGTGAGGTCGACGCGGTCGAGGGGCATGGCACGGGGACTCGGTTGGGTGATCCGATCGAGGCGCAGGCGTTGTTGGCGACGTATGGCCAGGATCGCGAGTCGCCGTTGTGGTTGGGGTCGGTGAAGTCGAATATTGGTCATACGTCGGCGGCGGCGGGTGTCGCGGGTGTGATCAAGATGGTGCAGGCGATGCGGCATGAGGTGTTGCCGCAGACGTTGCATGTGGATGCGCCGTCGCCCGAGGTTGATTGGGATTCTGGTGCGGTTCGGTTGTTGACCGAGGCGCGGCAGTGGCCGGTTTCCGAGGGCCGTCCTCGCCGTGCGGGTATTTCGTCGTTCGGTATCAGTGGGACGAATGCGCACGTGATCATCGAGGAAGCCCCGGTTGTGCCGGTGGTGGAGTCGGTGCCTGTGGTGCGGCCGGTGCCGGTGGTGGTGTCGGCACGGTCGGAGCAGGCATTGCAGGCGCAGCTTGGTCGGTGGGCCGCGCTGGACGGTGACGTGCGTGATATCGCGTTTTCAGCGGCGACGACCCGGGCACATCTACCGTTTCGGGCAGCGGTCGTAGCCACTGACCGGCCGGATTTCAGCACGGTGCTGCGGGGGCGGGTTCTCAGCGGTAAAACGGCGGTGATGTTCACCGGTCAGGGTGCGCAACGAGCCGGGATGGGTGTGGATCTGGCGACGGTGTATCCGTTGTTCGCGGAAGTGTATGACGAGGTTTGTTCCCGCTTCGATCGTGATCCGCGGTCGTTGTCGGTGGAGTTGTTGAATGATACGGCGTTTACGCAGCCGGCGTTGTTCGCGGTTGAGGTGGCGTTGTATCGGTTGGTGGAGTCGTTGGGGGTTCGTCCGGATTATCTGATCGGTCATTCGGTGGGTGAGATCGCGGCTGCGCATGTCGCGGGTGTGTTGTCCCTGGATGATGCGTGCACGTTGGTGGCGGCGCGGGGTCGGTTGATGGGTGCGTTGCCTGCTGGTGGGGCGATGGTCGCGGTTCAGGCTGATGAGGCTGAGGTCCTGGCGACTCTGCCGGAGGGTTTGTCGGTGGCTGCGGTCAACGGTCCGCAGGCGGTCGTGGTGTCCGGCGACGCGGCGGTGATCGACGTGTGGTTGCCGCAGTGGGCTGGTCGGAAGACCACCCGGTTGACGGTCAGTCATGCGTTCCATTCGGCGTTGATGGATCCGATGCTGGCCGAGTTCGGGCAGGTCGCGGAAACGTTGACGTGGAGTCCGGCGCAGATGCCGGTGGTTTCGAATGTGACAGGTGTGTTGGCTGGTCCGGAGTTGAGTTCTCCGGAGTATTGGGTGCGGCATGTGCGGGAGGCGGTCCGCTTCCACGACGGTGTGCAGGTGTTGCACCAGCTGGGGGTGCGGCGTTTCCTGGAGTTGGGTCCGGATGCGGTGTTGACCGCGATGGCTCGGCAGAGTGTCGATGACGCCCTGTTCGTGGGTGCGTTGCGCAAGAACCGGGATGAGGCGGAAACCTTCGCGGGGTTCTTGGCTCAGGCGCATATCGCTGGTGTTGATCTGGACTGGGCGGCCGTCATCCCCGACGGTCGGCGGGTTGATTTGCCGACGTATGCGTTCCAGCACCAGCGGTACTGGCTGAACCCGGCCACGACCGGTGATCCTGCCGCCGCGGGCCTCACCGCTGTCGACCATCCACTGCTGACCGCCGCCGTCCTGCTCGGCGACCGCGACGAGTGGCTGTTCACCGGACGCATCTCGCAGGAGTCCGCCCCGTGGCTCGGCGACCACGTCGTCCTCGGCATGGTCATCGTCCCCGGCACCGCGTTCGTCGAGCTGGCCGCCGCGGCCGGCCGGCACGCCGGCACGCCGACGATCGAGGAGCTGGTCTTCGAGGCGCCCCTGATCCTGCCGGAGACCGTCGAGGCGCGCCTGCAGGTGACCGTCGGCGAATCCGACCCGGGCGGCCGTCGCGAAGTGGTGATCACGTCACGGCGGCCCGGCGACACCGCGCCCCACCGGCACGCTCGCGGCACTCTGGTCGCCGCGGACTCGGAGCAGGACTGGTGGCAGCCGGAGCAGTGGCCGCCGGCCGGCACTGAACCGATCTCGGTGGACGACCTCTACACCCGGCTCACCGAGGTCGGCTTCGACTACGGCACCGCCTTCCAGGGCGTCCGGGCGGCCTGGCGCAACGGCACTGATGTGTACGCCGACGTGGCCCTGCCGGACGAGCACGCCGACGGGGCGCGCGGGTTCGGCCTGCACCCGGCGCTGTTCGACGCCTCGCTGCACAGCGGGCTCGGCTGGGTCGACCGCGGCTCGGCCGGGCTGCCGTTCTCCTGGACCGGGGTCCGCTTCGGACACAACGGCCTGGCGCAGGTGCGGGTCCGGATCGGCTCGGAGGCACCGTCGACGCTGCGGCTCGACATCGTCGGCGAGCACGGCGAAGCGGTCGCCGGCATCGACCGTCTCGTGTTCCGGCCGGTCGAGCCGGCGCAACTCGAGGCGGCGCAGCGGACCGGCGACAAGACACCGTTCCGGGTCGACTGGGTCCGGGCCGCCACCGCCGCTTCGCAGCCGGTCCGCAGCACGCGGATCACTTCCGGCGCCGACCTGACCGCTCTGGAGGCCGCGCTGGCGGACGGCGTGGCGGCACCGGACATGGTGGTCGCCGAGCTCGCCGTCGCCGACACGACGGGTGTGGTGGCGGCCGCCCACGCGCTGACCACGCAGACGTTGCAGTTGCTGCAGTTGTGGCTGGCGAGCGAACGGCTGGGCGGCACCCGTCTGGTGGTGGTGACGCGTGGGGCGGTGGCGGTGGGTTTGGAGGCGCCTGATTTGGTGCAGGCGCCGGTGTGGGGGTTGGTGCGTAGTGCTCAGTCTGAGCATCCGGATCGGTTTTTGTTGGTGGATGTTGAGCCGGGTGTGGGGTTGCCTGATTTTGGGGTTTTGGTTGGGGTGGATGAGCCGCAGGTTGCGGTGCGTGGTGGTCGGGTGTTTGTGCCGCGGTTGGTGGCGGTGTCTGAGTCGGTTGGTTCGGCTTTGGTTTTGGATCCGGATAGGACGGTGTTGATTACGGGTGGTACTGGTGGTTTGGGTGCGGTGTTTGCTCGGCATGTGGTGCGGGCGTATGGGGTGAAGCGGTTGTTGTTGGTGAGTCGGCGTGGTCCGGCGGCGGTGGGTGTGGATGCGTTGGTGGCGGAGTTGGGTGGGTTGGGTGCGGTGGTGGAGGTGCGGGCGTGTGATGTGGCGGATCGTGGTCAGTTGGTGGAGTTGTTGGGTTCGGTGCGGTTGGGTGCGGTGGTGCATGCGGCGGGTGTGTTGGATGACGGTGTGGTGGAGTCGTTGTCGGTTGGGCAGGTGGGTCGGGTGTTGCGGCCGAAGGTTGATGCGGGGTTGTATTTGCATGAGTTGACGGTGGGGATGGATCTGTCGGCGTTTGTGGTGTTCTCGTCGGTGGCGGCGTTGATGGGTAGTCCGGGTCAGGGTAATTACGCGGCGGCGAATGCTTTCTTGGATGCGTTGGCGTTGCGGCGTCGTGCGGAGGGTTTGGTGGGGACGTCGTTGGCGTGGGGTTTGTGGGCTGAGGCGGCTGGTATGGGTGGTGGTTTGGATGGGGCTGAGGTGGCCCGGTTGGAGCGTATGGGTGCGTCGGCTTTGTCTGGTGAGTTGGGTGTGGAGTTGTTTGATGCTTCGTTGAGGTTGGATGAGGCGTTGGTGGTGCCGGTGCGGTTGGATTTTGGTGTGTTGCGGGTGGCGGCGCGGGCGGGGATGTTGCCGCCGTTGTTGCGGGGTTTGGTGAAGGTGCCGGCCAGACGCGCTGCTGCCGGTGGGTCACTCGCCCAGCGACTGGCCGGCGTGCCCCGTACGGAGTGGGAGATCATCGCCCTGGGTCTGGTCAAGGCCCAGGTCGCAGGCGTTCTCGGGCACACCGACCCGGACGGCGTCGAGGCCAACAGCGGCTTCAAGGAGCTCGGCTTCGACTCCCTGGCCGCCGTCGAACTGCGCAACCGGCTGAGCCGGGCGAGCGGCGTACGGCTGCCGTCGACCCTGGTCTTCGACCATCCCAGCCCGGCCGCCGTCGCCCGGTTGCTGCTGGCGGAGATCGGCGACGCGCCGCTCACGTCGTCGACCGGCGCCGCGGCGATCACGGCCGTACCGGCGAACGGCCACGGCACTCTCGGCACCCTGCTGCGGCACGCCTACGCCGAGGGCGCTATCAGCCGGGCGGTGCCGCTGCTGACCGAGGCGTCCCGCTTCCAAGCCAGCTTCAGCACCGCGGCGGAACTCGGCGACACCTCCGGGTACGTGGTGCAGCTCGCCTCGGGCGGGCCGGACGCCGCCGCGCCGAAGCTCGTATGCGTCCCGTCGTTCGTGGTCGGCTCCGGACCGCACCAGTTCATGCGCTTTGCCGACCGCTTCGAGGGCCGGCGCGACGTGTACGTCTGCTCGCTGCCCGGCTTCCGCGGCGACGACCCGGCACCGGCCTCGTGGAGTGCCGCTGTCGACGTGCTTGCCGAGTCCATCCGCCAGGCCGTCGGCGACTCGCCGTTCGTCCTGGTGGGTTACTCGATCGGCGGCGTCGTCGCGCACTCGCTGGCGACCCGGTTCGAGGCCGCCGGCACCCCGCCGGCCGGCCTGATCATGATCGACACCCCGACGCCGGAGGGTGAGCAGGAGAGCAACCGGGTCTTCGCGATGGTGATGACCGAGATCCTCGAACGCGGCAACGAGGCGATCTCCATCGACGACGCGAACTGGCTCGCGATGGGCACCTGGATGCGGCTGCTCGCGGAGCGGCCGCGGGACCGGGTCGCCGCCGCCACGCTGCTCATCCGGGCCGGGAAACCGTTGCCCACCAACACGTCTGCCGAACACTGGCCGTCCTGGGAGGTGGGTGCCGAGCAGGTCGAGGTGCCGGCGGACCACTTCGCCCTCATCGAATCCGCGGTGGACGAGACGATCGCCGCTACCGAACGGTGGTTGATCCGATGACGCAGGGGCTGACAACTCCACGTGTGCACACTGCCGCGCCGGACATGCGGCACCGTGGACTGTCGCTCGCGGTTATCCTGGTCGGCGTCTTCGTCTGCTCGCTGGACCTGTTCATCGTCAACATCGCCTTCCCGAACCTGGCGATCGAGTGGCCGTCGTCGAGCCTGAGCGACCTGTCCTGGGTGCTCAGCGCGTACGCCATCACGTTCGCCGCCCTGCTGATGCCGGCCGGCTGGTGGGCCGACCGCTACGGGCGCAAGCGCGCGTTCCTGGCGGGGCTACTGCTGTTCACCGTCGCCTCCGCGGCGTGCGCCCTGGCGCCGTCGCTGCTGGTCCTGGTGGTGTCGCGGATTCTCCAGGCGGCCGGCGGCGCGCTGATGCTGCCCAGTTCACTGGGGTTGCTGCTGCCGCTGTTCACGCCCGCCCGCCGCGGCGCCGCGGTTGGCCTGTGGTCCGCGATGGCAGGTGCCGCCGCGGCCTTCGGCCCGCCCATCGGCGGCGTGCTGGTGCAGATCGGCTGGCGCTGGGTGTTCCTGGTCAATCTGCCGATCGGTGTGGCCGCCATCCTGATCGGGCTGCGCACCCTGCCGGAGATCCGCGAGAAGGCGCGTACGGCGCCCGACGTGCTCGGCGCGCTGGTGCTCGCCACGACGGTGGCGGCGACCGTGGCGGCCATCGTGCAGGGCGAGTCGTGGGGCTGGACCAGCCCGCGCGTCGTCGGCCTGTTCACGGTCGGCGTGCTCGGCGTCGGCTTCAGTGGGTGGCGTGCCCGGCGGCACCCGGCACCGATCATCGAGCCGGCGCTGCTGCGGGTGCCCGGGGTCGCCCTCGGCAACCTGGCCACCATGCTGTTCTTCGGTGGCTTCGGCGCGATGGTCCTGGCGACCACGCTGTTCCTCACCGGGGTCTGGCAGCACTCGGTGCTGCGTGCCGGTCTGGAGATCGCTCCGGGACCGATCATGGCGGCGTTCTTCGCGGTGCCCGGCGGGCTGCTGTCCGCCCGTTACGGACCGCGGCTGGTCGGTTTCACGGGCGGCGTCCTGTTCGCGGCCGGCGGAGTCTGGTGGGCGCTGGCCACCACCGCCACCCCTCAGTACGCCGCCACGGTCCTGCCGGCCGGCCTGATCGCCGGCATCGGCTCTGGGCTGGTCATGCCCAGCCTGTCCGCGGCGGCCACGCTGCCGCTGCCACCGGAACGCTTCGCCACCGGAACCGCCCTGTCGTCGATGTGCCGGCAGGTCGGGCTCGCCCTCGGAGTGGCGGTCGTCGTGGCCGTCCTTGGCGTCCGGCCGGACGTCGGCGCATTCCATACGACGTGGCTGTTCATGGCGGGCTGCGGCCTCGCCGGTGGCGTCGCCCTGCTTGCGATCCGTGGTGGACGTGGCCGTTCCCAGCACCTCAGCAACACGTGACGTGACCTGATCGACGAGAAGGGTGACAGAGGTGGATGTTCCGAACCCGGTCCCGGCAGATGCCCAGGACCAGACCGACAAGTGTCCGGTCGACCACGGCGCAGCGCTCGCGCCGGCCGCCGTGAACGGCGAACCGGCCCGGGCGACCCGGCGGATGGCCACCCCGGCCAGTGCCCTACCCGGTCCAAAGACCCTGCCGGCGCTGCAGATCCTGCGTTACTGGAAGCGGCCGGACTGGTTCGTCGAGCAGTGCCGCGAACAGTTCGGGAGCCGGTTCGCGCTGCGCATCCGGATCCCACCGCGCCCGCTGTACGTCCTGTCGGACCCCGAGGACGTCAAGACGATGTTCATGGCGCCGGCCGACGTGCTGCACACCGGCAACGGCTCCGCCACCATCGAGAAGTTCACCGGGCAGACCGGCCTGGCCTGGCTGGACGAGAACCCGCACAACGTGCGCCGCCGCCTCATCATGCCGAGCATGCACGGCAAGGCGCTGCAACGCATCGAGGCGTCGATCGACAAGATGGCCGTCGCGGAGATCGCGACCTGGCCGCGCGACCGGCCGGTGGCGATGCACCCGCTGATCCACCGGTTCACCCTCAACGTCATCCGCGAGGTCATCTTCGGCAGGAAGGGCCCGAGCAACTGGGACGAGCTGATCAGCGTCCTGATCGACATGATGTCGCTGAACAACCGGATGGCGTCGGCCGCCGTGATCCACAAGATGTCCCCGAAGATGGTCCGCAGGCTTGCCAGGATCAAACCGCTCGGCCTGGGTGACTTCTTCAAGCAGCGCGCGCGGTGCGACGCCCTGATCGCCGATGCGGTCAAGGAGCACCAGGCCACCGCCGAGCTGGGCGACGACATGCTGTCCGTCCTGCTGAAGATCAAGCACGAGGATGGTTCGCCGCTGACCGCGGTGGAACTGCGCGACGAGATGATGACCATCTTCCTGGCCGGCACCGAGACGACCGCCTCCGCGATCGCCTGGGGCTTCGAGTACCTGAGCCGCAACCACGAGGCCCGGGAACGGCTGATCGCCGAGATCGACGCGGGGGAGAGCGACGACTACCTCACCGCCACCGTGAACGAGGTGCTGCGGCTGCGGCCGTCCATCCCACAGATCATCCCGCGCGAGGTGATGAAGCCGATCGAGATCGGCGGGGTGCTCTTCGAGCCGGGCATGCTGCTCTGGGCCAGCGCCTACCTGCTGCACCGGGACCCGGCGCTCTACCCGGACCCGGACGCGTTCAAGCCGGAACGCTTCGTGGGCGTCAAGCCCGGCACCTACACCTGGATCCCGTTCGGCGGCGGGCGGATCCGTTGCCTCGGCGCGTCCATCGCGCTGATCGAGATGAAGGTGGTGTTCCGGGAGGTTCTGCGCCAGCACCTGCTGGTGCGCCCGGAGCCGGGGCCGGAGAAGACTCGCAGCCGCAGCGTCTCCACCCTGCCGGCGAACGGCCCCCGCATGGAACTGCGGGAGCGGACCCGCGCCAGCAGCTTGGCCTGACCGTGCCGGCGGCCCGCCCGGAAAAGTCCGGGCGGGCCGCCGTCAGGTGCGCTGGGCGCGTCGAGCGAGCTATGCCACGAAGCGGGAACGGCGTCGGCGTCCGATCAGGTAACCCACGCCGCCGAGGAGCAGCAGCGCACCGCCGATGCTGGCCACGGTCACGGTGTTGGCGCCGGTGACAGGCAGCCCACCGCCCTCGCCGCCGGAGGCGCCCAGGCTGGCGGAGGACGTGGGGGTCGGTGCAACAGTCGTCGTGGCGCTCGGCGTCGCGCTGGGCGTACCACTGGGCGTGGCGCTCGGCGTCGGCGTCGGCTGAGGGGCACAGTCAAGCGCACGTGCGGCGTACAGGCCGTCGTTGAGGTAGGCCAGGTAGGTGTCGACGGACCCGGCACCGAGCGTCTTCTGCGCGGACTCCTGCACCTTGGCACCAGCACCCGTCAACGTCCGGACCACCGAGACCCGCAGAGCCACTGACCAGGCATTCTGCACATCCGCCTTGAGGAATGCGCGGAGTTCTTCGGTGGTGCCCTTCAGTCGCTCCTCGATGACGTCCGGCAGAACGGGCAACTTCTCTTCGGTCGCCGTGTCCAGGATCCGATAGGCCAACAACCGCAGCTGCGCGGTGGTGGCGGTGTCCAGATCAGTGGTGAGCCACGTGCGAATGTCCGTGTACGTCTTGCGCTCGACAGTCTGGCAGGCCTCGTTCAGCCCGGGTGATCCGGCTTGCGCCACCGCCGGTGCCGCCGGAATCAGAAAGGCCAGCGCTATCAGGGCGCCGGCCGGGAACTTCCACCGCATGCGGGTCTTCCTCCCCGTTGTAGATCAAAACATGCAGATATTACCGACGGTGGGCGGAAGGCCAAGAAGGGGTGGGCGAAGGGCCGGAGGCCGCAATTCAGATCTGTGCTACGCGGAAGGAGTCGGGGTCTCCCGGGAACTGCGCAGCGCGCCGACGGCCGTCAGCCCTGCTCCGGCCAGCGCGGTTGCCCTCTCCACGGCCGACGACACCTCAAGCGAGTCTTTCGCTGACGTGCCCACCCTCATCCCCAATTGCAGGATGGCGTCCTGGCCCGGATTGACCGTGTCCCACCAGCCCGACCACAGTCCGGCGAGATTCGAGTACACGTCGGCCGTTGCGAGCGACAGCAGGAACAACCCCACCGGGAGCAGCCAACGGCGGTCGGCCCGCCATCCGGACAGCGCGAGTGCCCCCATGGTCACGAGGGCAGCGAGCAGCGCCGGCCACACAGTTGCGAGCAGATCCGGCAGAGGGTAGTCGACGAACTCCCGGCTGGAGTCCAGCCCGAACCAGGCGAGCAGCAGCAGCGCGAGGACCGCCGTCGCCACACCCCGCCGCCTGCCGCGGGCCGGTAGTGCCAACACACCGGCGGCGAGACAGACGACGCCTAGCGCCAGACCCAGCGCGGCGAGCCGCTGCCTGTCGATGGAGTCCCGCCATGGCCCCACTATGGACGCCTCCGCTGCCGCTGGCCCATATGCCGCCCAGCCCACCTCGACGGCCTGCTCCTGGTGCCAGAGCAGCCTCATGGCCGCCACCACGGCAAGGAGGCCGATGCCCGCGGCGACGGCCCACCGCACGCGACGCGCACCGCGACCCAGCAGGACGTGGCCGAGCAGTGCGAGCAGCATGACCAGGCCGAACTGCAACGACGCGGCTGTCATGGCGAGCAGCGCGGTCGCAGCCGAGAGCACTCCGGCCGCGACGGATGCGACGAGCAGGCCGAACGGAAGGCGCATGGCCGAGATCGTGACACGTGGGTCGGAATCGCGTGGTCCCAGCCGAGCGGTGTGGGACGGGCGTTGGATTGGCGGGGTGGCCGTCGCCGGCAGTTGGCCGGCGGCCGGGAGTGTCGGTGGCTGTCGATACGGTCCGGCGGTGACCGTGACCACCGATGCCCCTCCGACGTTGCCCACCCCCGCCGACGAGGCCCGGCTGTGGTCGCTCATCGAGGCGGCGTGGGCCGAGTTGGGTGCCGAGCCATCGGCGCTGCGGCTGGCCCTCGTCGAGCGTGACCCCGCCGATGATGACGACCGCGACGACGATGACGACCCGTCCCACGCGATCGACGCCTGGCTCGACGCCTTCCTGACCCGGTTGCGGCGCCTGACCGCCGAGCTGAGCGGGCAGGAGTTGACCGACCTCGACCGGGTGGTGGAACGCAAGCTGTACGACATCGACCGGGAGGACATCCACGAGGTGACCGACGGGTCGGACGACGGCTTCCTCTACTGCCGGGGCTTCATCGTCGCCCTCGGTCGGGCGTTCTACGAGGCGGTCCGCGCCGACCCCGCGATGGCCGTGTCGGACGCCGACTGCGAAGAGATGTGCTACTTCTTCGCGCACCTGCACAACGAGCGGTTCGGTTCCTGGCCGGAGACCGGCTCCGGCATCTCCCGGGAGTCGTTCGGCAACGCGTCCGGCTGGTCGGCCTGACCGACATCATCCGCGTCATTTGGCGGCGAGCAGACCCAGCCGGACGCCCCGGGCCGGTCAGGCGTAGATGTTCTTGGCGTACTCCGGGCCGTAGTACCGCTCCAGGTCCTCCAGGCTCACCACCGGCGCCTCGACCTCCTTGATCAGGCGGGGGCGGGACGGCAGCACGTCGGGTTGCCAGGTCTCCGGCTGCCACAGCGCGGACCGCAGGAACGCCTTCGCGCAGTGGTAGAAGATCTGCTCGATCTCCACCACCACGGCGAGCACCGGCCGGTGTCCCTTGACCACCATGTCGTCGAACCAGGGCGCGTCGCTGAGCAGGCGGGCCCGCCCGTTGATCCGCAGCGTGTCGGTGCGCCCCGGGATCAGGAAGAGCAACCCGACGTGTGGGTTGTCCAGGATGTTTCGGTAACCGTCGGCCCGCCTGTTGCCGGGCCGCTCGGGCAGCGCGATGGTCGTGTCGTCCAGCACCATGGCGAACCCGGCCGGGTCGCCCTTGGGGGAGACGTCGCAGCTGCCGTCCGCACCGGCGGTGGCCAGCAGGCAGAACGGCGACGCGGCGAGCCACTCACGGTCCCGCTCGTGCAGCCGTTGGCGTTCCTTGTTGGCGGCCCGCGCGGTTGGTGCCCCGAGCAACTCGCGCAGTTCCTCGTGCGAAGTGATCTCCACCGTCACGTGATCCTCCCTCAGGCGTTGACCCGTTGGCGGGGCACCGCCATTCGTCAGCCTAGGCCGCCGTGACCAGGGTGAGGTTTGTGCACGGTTGCCGGGGGTAGGGCCTCACCCGACGCGCCCGCCGCACGAGACCGTTCCGCAGGACGCCAACCAGTGGAGGCCGGGAGATGGAGAGCCGACTCAAGGTACTGGGTCATCCAGTCCATCCGATGCTCGTCATGTTCCCGGTCGCGTTGCTGGCCACGGCGGTGCTGTTCGACGTGGTCGACACCGTCGGTGGCCCTGACCTGCTCGGCGAGGTCGCGTACTGGAACATCACCGTCGGCCTGATCGGCGGTCTTCTCGCGGCGGCGGCCGGCTCGTTCGACCTGCTGGCCATCCCGACCGGCACCCGCGCCAAGCGGGTGGGTCTGCTGCACGCCGCCGCCAACGTCGCGGTGATCCTGCTCTTCGCCGCGGTGTGGGCCGTCCGGCTCAACGCCGACTCCCGGGCCGCGGGCGGTGCCCTCGTCGCCATCGAGGTGGTCGCGGTGGGGATCCTCGGCATCAGCGCCTGGCTGGGTGGCGAGCTTGTCGACCGGCTCGGTGTGGGCGTCGACCGCGACGCCGGCCTGGACGCGCCCAGCTCACTGCGGCCGCAAACTTCCACCCAGCGGATCGGAGAGGTGTGATGAGCGAACAGCAGGCCGGCGGATTCGGTCGGGGCTGGCGGGGCGGCCGGCAGCAGGGCTGGGACCCGATGGGGGAGTTGCAGTCGCTGCGCGCCGAGCTGAGTCGCCTGGTCGGCGGCCGGGCCGGCGCGTCCGACGTCGACCTGGCCGAGACCGCGGACGGCTGGGAGGTAGTCGTCCGGCTGCCCGGGGTGGCACCGGAGGAGGTGGCTGTCGAGTTGGACGACCTCGAATTGTGCGTACGGGCCCGCTCCGAGGCGGAGGTCAACGCCGACCAGGGCATCCCCGGTGGCTTCGAGACCCGCGGCTTCGAATACCGCGTCAACCTGCCGTCGCGGGTCGACCCGGACGCCATCGACGCGGTCATGGACCACGGCCTGCTCCGGGTCCGGTTGCCCCGGGCGATCCGGCCCACGCCGCGCACCATCACCGTCGGTCGCACCGGGCCGCGCTCCGGCAACCCCTCCACGGGTACGCCGATGCCGGCCGACCCCGCCGCGGACCGGGAGCTGCACCGCCCGGACACCGTCGGCGAGGCGGACCGGACATAGCGGGCTGCGTGGGCACTCCGTCCCTGCTCGGCCCGACCGGCGAGCGAGTCGAAGACGTGCGGCGGATCGCGGTGCTGCGCGCCAACGCACTCGGCGACTTCATCTTCGCCCTGCCGGCGCTCGACGCGTTGCGTGCCGCGTACCCGGAGGCGGAGATCGTGCTGCTCGGAGCGCCGTGGCACGCGAAGCTCTGGCGTGACCGGCCCGGCCCGGTGGACCGGGTGCTGGTGGTGCCGCCGGCGCCCGGCATCCGTGCGCCGGACCCGGGCGAGGCGGAGTCGTCGATGGACGTCTTCCTGGCCGCCGCCACGGGTGCGGGTTTCGACCTGGCGGTGCAGATCCACGGTGGCGGCGCGAACTCCAACCCGCTGATGGGTCGGCTCGGGGCTCGGGTGACAGTCGGTCTGCGCGCCGACGACGCGCCGCCACTGGACCGGTGGCTGCGATACGTCTACTACCAGCACGAGGTGATCCGCTACCTGGAGGTGGTGGCGCTGGTGGGAGCGCCGGCGACCACCATCACGCCGACGCTTGCGGTGACCGACGCCGATCGCGCCGAGGCCGCCCGGGTGCTCGGCCCGGAGCGGCGGCCCCGGGTGGCGTTGCATCCGGGCGCCACCGACACCCGTCGCCGCTGGCCTGCCGAGCGCTTCGCCGAGGTGGCCGGTGCGCTGCACGAGGACGGATACGAGGTGCTGGTCACCGGTACGCCCTCCGAGCGGGAGGTGGTGGACCGGGTGGTCGCCACGGCACAGGTGCCGGTGCGCCCACAGGTGGGCACGCTCAGCCTGGGCGGGCTGGTGGGCTGCTACGCCGACTGCGCGTTGGTCGTCTCGAACGACACCGGCCCGCTGCACCTGGCCGCCGCGGTTGGCACGCCCACGGTGGGGATCTTCTGGGTCGGCAACCTGATCAACGGGGCCAGCCCGCTGCGGGGTCGGCACCGGCCGATCAGCTCGTGGACTGTGCACTGCCCGGTGTGCGGGGTGGACTGCACGCCGGGCATCTATCCGCACCGGCCCGGCGACGGTGAGTGCCCGCACCGGGATTCCTTCGTCACCGACGTCCCGGTCATCGAGGTGGTGGAAGCAGCCCGGGAGTTACTCACCCCGTAGTTCAGGCCGGCTGCGGGGTGTCCTCGTCGGCCAGGACGACCTCCCACGCCTCCACGTCCCGGTCGGTGACGGTGGTGGGAGATTCCAGGTGGTAGGCGCCGCTGGGCAGGATGCCCGCACCACCATCGCGGGCCAACACCGCCAGCTGCGCGGCCACGTCCTCGCCCTGGTGCTTCTCCTGCACCCGACGCCAGAAGTCGAAGCCACCGGCGGCGACGAGCTTGGCCCGGTCGTACAACACGCATCCGCCGATCCAGGACACCTTGTACGCCCGCCACGCACCCGGCGGCAGCGCCAGATGTTCGGTGATGTGCAACAGGTTGGCCGCCGAGTGGATCCGCGCCCGGTTCCACTGCGGGGTGTCGGGTCGGACCCGTTCCGGCGTGGGCGAGCCGATCCACTCCTCGTAGTGCCCGTGCGAGTCCGGCCGCACGTCGTCGGCGTACGAGAGGCCGTGCACCCCGTTGCCGACGAAGCCGCAGCCCAGCTCGCCGATCGCCGTCACCAACCGGTGCAGTGTCCCCGGTTCCAGCCAGATGTCGTCGTCGAGGCTGAGGACGTACCGGGCGGTCGACGCGGCGAGCAGGTACGCCCGGTGCTCGGCCAACCCCCGGCGGGGCAGCCGGCGGGTCAGCAGCACCGGGTGACCCCGGTGCCGCAGCGCCCGGACCATGGTGGCGGCGGCGGGATGCGCGTACGCCGGGTCCCCGTCGGACTGGTCGCTGACCACCACCCCGAAGTCGGGTACCCCGTCCTGGGCGGCGAGCCCGCCCAGGGTGACAGCCAACTCGGCGGGCCGGTTCCGGGTCGGTATCAACACGTCGACCAACCGGTCGGCGCGGAACTCCGCCGGGCTGCCGAGGTCCAGGGGGCGGTTCACGACGCCTGGGTGCGGGAGCTGAGTGACGGGTCGGGCTCCCGGTCGGGGCTCTGCGGCGACGGGTCCTGACTGTGTGACCGGATCCGCTCGATGATCGCCGAGGTGGACCGGTCCGGCACGTACCCCAGGGTGTGCACCTGGCCACCCAGCCGGCGCACCAGCGGCGCCTCCGGCACCAGCTCCGGCGGGTAGTCCCCGCCCTTGACGTAGACGTCCGGCCGGACCGCCTCGATGAGCGCGGCCGGCGAGTCCTCCTCGAAGACCACCACATGGTCGACACAGGCCAGCGCGGCGAGCAGGGCTCCCCGGTCCTCGACCGGGTTGACCGGCCGGTCCGGGCCCTTCAGCCGGCGTACGCTGCCGTCCGAGTTGACCGCCACGATCAGCAGGTCACCCAACGCGCGGGCCTGCTCCAGATAGCGCACGTGCCCCCGGTGCAGCACGTCGAAGCAGCCGTTGGTGAACACCACCGACCGTCCCGCCTCGCGGTACTCGGCGACGATCGCGTCCAACTCGTCGCTGCCCACCAACGCGGGATGGCTCACGGTCTTCCGCGGTTGGTCGAGTGCGGCGAGCAGATCCTCCCGCCGGCACACGCAGGTGCCGGTGTCGGAGACGGTGATGGTGGCCGCCAACTGGGCGAGCTGCGCGGCGGTGGGCAGCGGCGCGTCGGCGGCCAGGGCCAACGTCATCGCCGCCAGGTATGCGTCGCCGGCACCCACGGCGTGGCTGGCCGGGACCGGGGTGCTGTGGCTGCGCCGCGGCTCCCCGTCGGCGCCGCCGACCACCGCCCCCTCGGTGTCCAGGG
The DNA here is from genome assembly GCF_043198035.1 of Micromonospora sp. NPDC048898. Classification (NCBI taxonomy): domain Bacteria; kingdom Bacillati; phylum Actinomycetota; class Actinomycetes; order Micromonosporales; family Micromonosporaceae; genus Micromonospora; species Micromonospora sp. NPDC048898. Next base: position 64,270 of record NZ_JBICUF010000004.1, on the reverse strand, counting down.
TCACCGCGACCACGTCGGCGCCGGTGTGCGCGCGCAGCTCCGCGAGGCGCGACTCCGCCAGGACGGCCCGGTCGACGCCCTCACCGGCCCGGGTGTTCACGGTGACGCCGGTGCCGGTGACGCTGAGCCCGTCGCCGGTGAGAGCCACCCGGCCCTCGCCCGGGGTGGGCTCACCGACCGGCCCCGGGTGGTTCTTGGTGACCTCGTCGGTGCGTACCCCGCCGGGTGCCGCGCCCACGGTCAACTCGGACGGGCCGTCCGACGGGTCGCCGTGCGGGTGTTCCAGGTGCAGGTCGATGCCGGTGGTCGATCGGGTAGCGCCGCTGGCTCGGGCCAGCAGCCGGGTCGCCTCGGCGAAGCTGGGCGTGACCACTGTCGGCGCGAGGCCCCGCCAGTCGGCCAGGTCGTGGGCGTCCAGCGCGACAGTGGCGTACCGCTCGCGTTGCTCGACCAGCCACGCGCGCACCGGGGCGGGCAGCGCCCCCAGGCCGTAGTCGCAGACCACCAGGGTCGGCGCCTCCCCGCCGGCGGCGGCGCGCAGCTCCTCGGTGGCGCAGCTCAGGGCGGTGAGCAGTCGGGTCACGCCCTCCGGGTCGAGCGCGTCGTCCGCGTCGCCGGAGTCCTCCCGCAACAGGATCTGGTTGCCGGCCAGCATCCGCCGCTTCACCGGGGTGGGCCGTCCGGGCTGGTTGACGGTTCGGTCCCAGACGCCCGCGCGGTCCAGACAGTCGTGCAACTCGTCGCCGGCCACGTCCGCGCCGACAGGTGCCACAAGCACCGCCCGGCCGCCGAGAGCGGCGACGTTGACCGCGGTGTTCGCGGCCCCACCGGCGGCGGAGATCCGTCGGCGCAGGGTGAGGACCGGTGCGGGCGCCTCCCGGCAGAGCCGCTCCGAGTCGGCGAAGCGCCACTCGTCCAACATGGCGTCACCGACGATCAGGACTGGGCGTTCGAGCCAGCTCTCCACGACGGTGGCGAGCCGGCGCTGTTCCGCTGCTGCTCCTGCCATGCCTCCCCGGGTCCCCAGCGCCCTCCGGGCCAAACCTGGCCCGCGCCTGAGCTGCGGCTGTGTCACCAGCGTGCCCTTGCTGCTCGGCTGGGTCGTTTCGGACGTGCGGAGCCGGGAAGGAAATTGCGGTGACCCCGGAAAGGAGACGTACCGAGATGGCAACGACACTGCAGGGCAAGCGAATCGCCTTCCTGGCCGCCGACGGCGTCGAGGAGGTCGAGTACGTCCAGCCGCGTGCGGCGGTCGAGGACGCCGGCGCGACGGTCGAGCTGGTCTCGCTCAAGCCCGGGTCCATCCAGTCCTTCAACCACCTGGACCAGTCGAAGACGTACGACGTGGATGTGACAGCGGACAAGGCGGACGCCGCCGGCTACGACGCGCTGGTGCTCCCCGGCGGCGTCGCGAACCCGGATTTCCTGCGCGGCGACCCGGACGCGGTGCGCTTCGTGAAGGCGTTCTTCGACGCGGGCAAGCCGGTCGGGGTGATCTGTCACGGTCCGTGGACGCTGATCGAGGCGGACGTGGTGCGCGGCCGACGAATCACGTCCTGGCCGACCCTTCGTACCGACCTGACCAATGCCGGCGCCACCTGGGTCGACGAGGAGTGCGTAACCGACGGCAACCTGACCAGCAGCCGCAACCCCGACGACCTCCCCGCCTTCTGCGCAAAGATCACCAAAACCTTCGCCACCTGACCCCCACCCCTGCCTGGTTGATCATGGGGTTATTGCCATCCGCCCGGCGTGTCGTGGCAATAACCCCCATGATCAACGCCGCAGACGGGGGGTGGGGTGGGGTGGGGTGGGGTGGTTTTTTGGGGTTGGGCGCATGTTCTGCGGGTTGCGGGATAGACGGGCACATGACCAGCGACACCTCCGCCGCGCCGGTGCTGAATCGTCAGCAGATCCGGCTGCTCATGTTCGGTCTGATGACCGGCATGCTGTTGGCCGCACTCGACCAGACCATCGTCGGTACGGCCCTGCCCACCATCGTCGGGGAGTTGGGCGGGATCAACCACTACTCGTGGGTGGTCACCGCGTACCTGCTCGCGTCGACGGCGTCGACACCGCTGTACGGCAAGATGGCCGACCTGTACGGGCGTCGTCCGGTCTTCCTCTTCTCGATCGGCACGTTCCTGGTCGGGTCGCTGCTGGCGGGGCTGTCGCAGAACATGACCCAGCTGATCGTCACCCGGGGCATCCAGGGTCTCGGCGCCGGTGGTCTGCTGACCCTCGCGTTCACCATCATCTCGGACGTGGTGTCAGCCCGGGAGCGTGGGCGCTACCAGGGCCTCTTCGGTGCGGTCTTCGGGATCTCGTCGGTGGCGGGGCCGCTCGTCGGTGGTTACTTCGCGGAGACCGACTGGCGCTGGATCTTCTACATCAACGTGCCGCTGGCGGTCCTGGCGATCGTGGTCTGCTACCACGTGATGCGGCTGATCCCGTTCGAACGCCGGGACCACTCGATCGACTGGCTCGGTGCCGGTCTGCTGGTCGCCGGGGTGAGCTCCCTGCTGTTGGCGTTGAGCTGGGGTGGCAACGAGTACGCCTGGGGATCGGGTGTGATCATCACGCTCTTCGTCGTCGGTGCGGTGCTGGGGGTGCTCTTCGTTCTGCAGGAGGCCCGGGTGGCCGAGCCGATCCTGCCGCTGCGGCTGTTCCGTAGCGCCACCTTCGCCCTGGCCAACGCGGCACTGCTCGTCATCGGTCTGGTGATGTTCGGTTCGATCATCTTCATCCCGCTCTACCTGCAGATCGTCAAGGGCGCCTCGCCGACCCGCAGCGGTCTGCTGATGCTGCCGATGATGGCCGGCATCATCATCACCTCGATCCTGACCGGTCGCGCGATGACCCGGATCGGCAGGTACAAGTGGTTCCCGGTGGCCGGCTCGGTGACCCTGCTGGTCGGCATGTTCCTGTTCACCCAGTTGGAGGTGGGCACCTCCCTCTGGGTCGCGTTCGGGTACATGGTGGTGATCGGCATCGGGCTGGGCCTGTGCATGCAGTCGCTGATCCTGGCGGTGCAGAACGCGGTCTCCGTCCGGGACCTGGGCGCCGGCACCTCCTCGGCGACCTTCTTCCGGTCGCTGGGCGGGTCGTTCGGGGTGGCGATCCTCGGCACGGTGCTCTCGTCCCGGCTGACCAGCGGGCTGGGTGACCGGCTGCCCGGCGCGATCGCGCAGCTCCCGCCGCAGGAGCAGGCCGCCGTGGCGGCCAGTGGCGGCACCAACATCTCGATCAACGATCCGGCCACCATCCTGGCCCTGCCGGGGCCGGTACGCGCGGCCATCCAGGGTGCCTTCGTCGACGCGTTGGACACGGTCTTCCTGACCGCCGGCCTGATCGCGATCGTGGCGGTGGTGGTCACCCTGACGCTGCCGAACACGCAACTGCGGGGTGCCGGCCCGCAGGGTGCCACCGGCGGCGCCGACCCGCTCGGCGGTGAGGCTCCGGCCCCGGGCGGCAAGCCGTTGACCCGCGAATCCAAGGAGGAGGCCGCCGCCGACATGGAGGCCAAGTCCCAGACGATGATCTGATCCGTGCCCGCTGGCCGCCCCGGTCCGGGGCGGCCGGTGTCACCCGGCCACGAGGCGTAGCGGCTGCGGGTGTTGGCCGTTGAGGCGGTCGAGCGCGGCGGAGGTCGCCGCATCGGCGGGCAGGTACACGATCAGATGTTGGTCGTCGTCGGCCGGGAGTTCGAGGGTCTCGTAAGCGAGCCGGAGCAGACCCGCCTCGGGATGGGCCAGCCGGAAGATGCCGCTGGCCTTCGGCAGGCTGGGCACTGTGTCGACGCGCCGGGTGAAGGCGTCGCCCGCCGTGATGGTCAGCTCGTCGGCCAGGGCGGCCATCGGCGGGTAGGCCCGGAACGGACCTTGTTTGAGGGCGGCCACCTGCTCGTCGGCCAGGTGGTCCCAGTCGGGGTATGCGCTGCGAGCCCGGGCGTCGCTGAGGATGAACCGGGCGAGGTTGGCCGTCGTCGCGTCCAGCAGACCGATCGGACCGACCAGCCGCACGTACCCGGCGGTGTGGGCGAGGACGTCGCTGAGCTGGTTGAGCAGCACCGCCGGTGCGGGTTCGAGACGGTCGAGCAGCGCCCGCACGCTCGGACGTACCTCGCCGCTCGGGGGGATGCGGCCCCGGCAGTTGTAACTGGGATCGGCCGCCTTGGTGAGGTGGTGCAGGTGGGCGCGTTCGTGCCAGTTCAACCGGAGTGCGTTCGCGAGCGCGGCGAGCACCTGCGGGGACGGTCGGCGGTCGCGGCCCTGTTCGAGTCTCGTGACGTACTCGACGCTCACGTCGGCGAGGGCCGCCACCTCGGATCGGCGTAGCCCAGGGGCGCGACGGCGCGGCCCGGCGGGGAGCCCCACCTCGGCCGGTGTTACCGCTTCCCGGTGGAGGCGCAGGAACAACCCAAGCTCGTTGTCGCTCACCACCCGAACGTAACAACGTCGGCCAATCGGATGGTGTCCCTGCCACTACCAGCCTCAGTCCGGTCTCCCTGGAGGTCGGCGAGCTGACGACCGTGGGGAAGGCGTTCGACAGCTGTCGAGCGTGAATCCTCGGTCGGCAGGAGCTGGATCATGAGTCGTACGGTTGCGATCGTTGGTGGCGGTTACGGGGGCACGGCGGTAGCCAAGGCGTTGGAGGCCGAGGCCGATGTCGTCCTCATCGATCCTCGGGACGCGTTCGTCAACGTGGCGGGATCGCTGCGGGCGCTGACCCGGCCCGACTGGGCCGGCAACATGTTCTTCCCCTTCGACACGGTGCTCACCCGGGGCAGGGTGATCCGGGATCGAGCCGTCTCGGTAGATCTTGGTGGTGTCACGCTGGCCTCGGGTCAGCGTGTCGCGGCGGACTACCTGGTCCTGGCCACCGGCTCCGGTTACGCCTACCCGGCCAGACCCACTGCCGACTCGATCGAGGAGGCGCTCGATGACCTGCGCCAGACCAACAAGGAACTGGTCAGCGCCGAGCGGGTGCTGATTCTCGGCGCCGGGCCGGTCGGGCTGGAGTTGGCCGGCGAGATCAAGGAAGCCTGGCCGGACAAGCACGTGACGATCGTCGACCCGGCCGAGCAACTGCTGCCGGCCTTCGGTCCGGAGCTGCGCGACGACCTGCACCGGCAGCTCGACGAGTTGGGCGTCGAGGTGCGGCTGGGCACCAGCCTGGACGCGCCCTTGACCACCGAGGCCAATCGGGCCGCGACCGTCACGGTCACCACCACCGACGGCGACGAGATCACCGCCGACATCTGGTTTCGTGCGTTCGGCCTGCGGGTCAACAGCGACTACCTCGCCGACGGTCGGCTCACCACGCTCACCGCACAGGGGCAGGTGCCCGTCACCGAAACTCTCAACGTGCGCGGGGCCGACGGCGTTCTCGACCATGTCTACGCGGTCGGCGACCTCACCGATGTCGCCGAGGACAAGATGGCCGCGTACGCGTTGGGGCACGCCGAGGTCGTGGCGCAGAACATCGCCGCCCAGCTGCGTGGCGAGCAGCCCACGGCCAGTTACCAACCGATGCCCCACCCGATGATCCTGGTCCCGCTCGGGTCGCGGCAGGGTGTCGGTCAGATGCCGACGCCCGACGGCCCGGCCGTCGTTCCTGCCGCGGTGGTCTCCGAGTACAAGGGCGTCGACCTGTTCACCGGGCGTTTCACCGAACAGTTCGGCCCCACCGCCGGTTGAAGCCGGGTCAGGCGGGGCGGCGGTAGACGCCGTACCACCAGGTCGCGGCCAACTCCCGGGCGGCCGCCGCGTCGCTCTCGGGGTCGGCCGAGGTCGTGCTGACGTGGTCGGCCAGGAAGCGGTCGCCGCCGACCACGATCAGCCGGCTGGCCGTCGTCACGTCCAGGTCGGCGGGGGTACGCCCGGCCTGCTGTTCGATCCGGAGCACGTCGACGGTACGGGTGACGAACTGCTCCAACCCCGCCGCCCAGTACTCCCGGACCACCTCGTCGTACGCGGCGACCTCGTTGATCGCCGCCAGCACCGGAGCGTATGTCCGGTAGATCCGGATCACGTCGGCGAAGATCTCGGTCAGCACCGCCAGCGGATCGCCCGGTGCGCTGGGGCTCCACTCGCCGGTACGGCCGAACGAGCTCTCCCGCATGGTCCCGGCGAGGCGCATGAGCAGCTCGCTCTTGTCCCGGAAGTGGGTGTAGAAGGTCGACCTCGCCACCCCGGCCTCGGCGGCGATCCGCTGGACGCCGAGGTCGGTGAAGCGGGCCCCCTGCTGGAGCAGCCGCTCGGTGGCCGCCAACACCCGCGCTTCGACGGCGGCACGCCCGTCGGGGTTGCTCGGACGGCGGCGGGTGATCGAGGGCATAGCCGGAATCCTAGGTGGCCAGGTGCGCGACCGGCGACGTACGCTCGTTGCCGGACATGGTGTCCGACATAATGACCGGGAAGCGCCCGCTGGCGGGCCCCGAAACACGCACCACGAGGAGCGACACACGTGAAGTACCGACTGCTGGGCACCACCGGGGTGTACGTCTCGGAGATCTCGCTCGGCGCGATGACCTTCGGTGGCAGTGGGCACCCGATCTACGGCAGCCTCGGCGGGCTGTCCCTGCCCGACGCCCAGCGGCTGGTGGACACCGCGCTGGACGCCGGGGTCAACTTCGTCGACACCGCCGACGGCTACAGCGACGGCGAGAGCGAGGAACTGCTCGGCCAGGCGCTCGGCAAGCGGCGACGCGACGTGGTGCTGGCCACCAAGGTGCACTCCCGCACGGGGCCCGGCCCGAACGACGTCGGCACCTCCCGACTGCACATCATGCAGAACCTGGAGGACAGCCTGCGTCGGCTGGGCACCGATCACATCGACCTCTACCAGATCCACAACTTCGACCAGATCACTCCCATGGAGGAGATGCTGCGCGCGCTGGACGACGCGGTCCGGCAGGGCAAGGTCCGCTACATCGGCGCCGCCAACTTCGCCGCCTGGCAGATCTCCAAGGCGCTGGGCATCTCCGCCCGCGAGAAGCTGGCCGGCTTCGTCTCGGTGCAGGAGTACTACTCGCTGCTGGGCCGGGACGTGGAACGCGACGTCGTGCCGATGGCGCTCAACGAGGGGGTCGGGCTGACCGTCTGGAGCCCGCTCGCCGGCGGCTTCCTCTCCGGCAAGGTCAGCCGGGACGGCGCCGTCGCCGACAGTGGCGCACGCAGCGCCCAGCCCGGTTACTCCAGCTTCACGCCGTTCGACCCCGAGCACGCCTTCGGCGTCGTCGACGTGCTCAGGGGCGTCGCCGAGCGGCACGGGGTCAGCCCGGCCCGGGTGGCGGTCGCCTGGCTGCTGTCCCGGCCCGCCGTGACCAGCGTGATCGTCGGTGCCCGCAAGCAGGAGCAGCTGGTGGACAACATCGCCGCCTCGGATCTCACGCTGACCGAGCAGGATCTCACCGAGCTGGACGAGGCCACCAAGCTGCCGGTCGCGTACCCGAACTGGATCCAGGAGGGGTTCTTCGCCGGGATGCGCCTGCCGCAGTGACGCACGGCCCCGGGGGTGGGCCGCAGTGACGCATGGCCCGGGGGTGGGCCGTGGCGACGCATGGCCCGGGGGGTCGGGCCGTAGCGACGCACGGCCCCGGAGTCGGCGACTCCGGGGCCGTCCTACTTCAGGATGAGCCTGTTGGTCTGCTCGAAGACGTCCAGGTCGGCCAGGGTCTCGGTGACCGAGGCGGAGAGCGGGGCGGGGAACCGGTCGCGGGGGAAGAAACCGGCGTCGGTGGTCTCGTCGGTGACCCGGGCCAGTTGCCCGTCCCACTCCTCCACCTTGAACGCCGTGGTGAAGACCTGGTACGTGTGCCCGTACATGTTGGTGCTCGTCCGGTCCGGCCCGGTGTAGAGGGCGAACGCGCAGACCCGCAGCGCCCGCAGCCCGGTCTCTTCGCGGACCTCGCGGACCGCGCAGTCGGCGATCGACTCGCCCAACTCCATCGCCCCGGCCGGCATGGCCCACTGGCCGTTGTCCGAGCGTTGGATGAGCAGGATGCGTCCGGCGTTGTCGCTGACCACGGCACGGGCGCCGACGAACATCAGCGTCCGGTCCCCGGCGAGTGCGCGCAACTGCCCCACGTACGAGTCGGCCCAGGAGATGCTCACCTGCGACAACTTACCGGGGGTTCCCAATGTGTGACCGCCGACACTAGCTTGTTACCCATGCGTAGCACGATGATGGACGCCCCTCTGCAGATCTCCCGGATCCTCGACCACGGTGCAGGGGTGCACGGCACGGCCGAGGTGGTCACCTGGACGGGCGCCGAACCCCGCCGGATGACGTACGCCGAGGTGGGCCGGGCCGCCGCCCGGCTGGCACACGGGCTGCGCGACGAGTGTGGGGTGACCGGCGACGAGCGGGTCGCCACCTTCATGTGGAACAACAACGAGCACCTGGTCGCCTACTTCGCGGTGCCGAGCATGGGTGCGGTGCTGCACACGCTCAACATCCGGCTCTTTCCCGACCAGGTCGCCTACATCGCCAACCACGCCGAGGACCGGGTGGTGCTCGTCGACAGCACGCTCATTCCGCTACTGGCCCGGGTGATCGGTGAGCTGGCCACGGTGCGGCACGTGGTGGTGGTCGGTGGTGGTGACCCGGCGGCGCTGGTGGCGGCTGCCGGCGACCGGATCACCGTGCACCACTGGGACGCGCTGCTCGCCGGCCGGCCGGACGTCTTCGACTGGCCCGAGGTGGACGAGCACGACGCCGCGGCGCTCTGCTACACCTCGGGCACCACGGGCAACCCGAAGGGTGTGGCCTACTCGCACCGGTCCATCTACCTGCACTCGTTGCAGGTCTGCATGCCGGAGGGCTTCGGTCTCGGGCCGACCGACCGCGAGTTGGCCATCGTGCCGATGTTCCACGCCATGTCCTGGGGCCTGCCGTACGCGGCCTTCCTCTCCGGCGCGTCGCTGATCATGCCGGACCGGTTCCTCCAGGCCGCGCCGATCGCCGAGATGATCGCCGCCGAGCGGCCCACCCTGGCCGGGGCGGTGCCGACCATCTGGACCGACCTGCTGGCCTACCTGGACAGCCACGACGTGGACACGTCCTCGCTCGCCGAGGTGATCGTCGGTGGCTCGGCCTGCCCGCCGGCGCTGATGCACGCGTTCGACGAGCGGCACGGGATCGACGTCATCCACGCCTGGGGGATGACCGAGATGTCCCCACTGGGGTCGGTCTCGCGTCCGCCCGCCGGTGCGACGGGCGAGCAGGCGTGGCGCTACCGCTACACGCAGGGGCGGGTGCCGGCGGGCGTGCGGGCGCGGATCGTCGGGCCGTCCGGCGAGCAGTTGTCCGCCGACGGCGAGTCCGTGGGCGAGCTGGAGGTCCGTGGGCCGTGGGTGACCGCCAGGTACGTCGGCGACGACACCCCGGACGAGGAGAAGTTCCGGGACGGCTGGTTGCGCACCGGCGACGTGGGCACCCTCTCGCCGGACGGGTACATCACGCTGACCGACCGCGCCAAGGACGTGATCAAGTCCGGCGGTGAGTGGATCTCGTCGGTGGAGCTGGAGAACGCGCTGATGGGCCACCCGGCGGTGCTGGAGGCGTGCGTGGTGGGTGTGCCGGACGAGCGGTGGGACGAGCGACCGCTGGCCACCGTGGTGGTCCGGGAGGGCGCCTCGGTGACGGCCGAGGAACTGCGCGACTTCCTGGCCGGCTCGGTGGCGCGCTGGCAGCTGCCGGAGCGCTGGGCGTTCATCGACTCGGTGCCGAAGACGAGCGTGGGCAAGTTCGACAAGAAGGTCGTCCGTTCGCGGTACGCGGAGGGCGAGCTGACCGTCCGGGAGTTGGCAGCGCCGTAACGTCTTGCCCGGCACTGTCGCCGCTGGCGGTGGAGTGCCGCTGGACATTCCTCCGCAGGGGCGGCCCCGGCGTTCGCACCGCGCCGGGGCCGCCCGTTCCACGCGGGGCGACCCGCACAGTCATTGTTGCGAAACTTGTTCGCTTCTGTCCTGATGACGGGGAAATCAGATGGTCGGCGACCCGATCAGGCGTCGCTGGTGGTGACCAGCACCTTGCCCACCGCCGAGTCCTCCACCGCCTGGTGCGCCGCGGCCGTCTCGGCCAGGGAGTAGCGGTGCAGCGGCAGGCCGGCATCGGCACCGACCCGGATGCCGCCCTGGGTGGCCGCCGCCGCCACGTCCTTGACGCCCTGCGCCTTGGCCGCCTTCGGCTCGGTGTAGACGAGCACGAACTGCCAGCGCGCGTTCGGCACCATCATCGCCCGGATCGGAATGGCCACCTCGTCGCCGCCGTCGTCGGCGTACACGCAGACCGCGCCGCCGTGCCGCAGCACCCGCACGTCCACCGCCGCGTTCGTCGCCGGAGCGACCTCCACGATCGTGTGGACCCCGTCGGGGGCGATCTTGCGGACCTCCGCGACCACGTCCTGCTCGCGGTAGTTCACCACGTACGAAGCACCGGCCGCCGCCGCGAGCTGGGCCTTCTCCGCGCTGCTCACCGTGGCGACCACCGTGGCATCGGCCCAGCGGGCGAGCTGGATCGCCGCATTGCCGACCGCACCCGCCCCGCCCTGCACCAGCACGGTGTGGTCGGCCAACGCGCCGGCACGCAGCGTGTCCGGCATGAACTCGCCGGCGGTCAGGCAGCGGTGCGCGGTGAGGAACGGGATGCCCAGCGCGGCCCCCACCTCGAACGAGGCGTCACCGAGGCGGACCGCCTGTCGCACCGGCACCAGCGTGTACTCCGCCGCCGTGCCCCACGGCCGCTGCCAGGCGGCCTCCCAGATCCAGACGCGCTCACCGATCAGGTCCGGGTCGACCCCATCGCCGACCGCCTCCACCACGCCCGCGCCGTCCTGCCCGGGAATCTGCCAGCCCTGCGGCGCGGAGGACCGGCGGGACTTCCAGTCGGTCGGGTTGACCCCCGACACCGCCACCCGCACCAGAACCTCACCCGCCCCGGGTGTCGGCACCGGCCGGTCGACCAGTTTCAGCACCGAAGGGTCGCCGGTGTGCTCGTACACGATGGCTCTCATGCGTGGTCTCTACCCCCCTCGGCTGGCGTCAACCCAGGCTGTCCACCAGCTCCGGGGTCAGCTCACCGATCGACCCCAGCGTCACCACGGCGAGCCGGGCGGCGTCCGGGTCCAGGGGATACGAGCCGTGTGGCACGGCAACCACCCGCATCCCCGCCGCGGCGGCCGACCGCACCCCGTTCGACGAGTCCTCCACTGCCACACAGTGGGCCGGGTCGACGCCGAGGCGCTCGGCGACACTCAGGTAGACGTCGGGTGCGGGCTTGCCCCGCTCGGTCTGCTCGGTGGAGAGGGTCGCGCCGAACGCGTCGGTCAGGCCGGTGGCGGCCAGCGCCGCCTCGATCAACCGGGTCGGCGACGAACTGGCCAACCCCAGCGGCCACCGCCCGGCCAGCCGGCGGACGACCTGGTCAGCGCCGGCGATCAGGGGTACGTGGGCCCGATAGCGACGGGCCATCTCCTCGACCACCTCGACGGCGACCTGCTCGGCGGTGCGCCCGACGCCCAGCTCGCCGCTGAGGTAGTGGGCCCACTCGCCGGTGCTCATCCCCATCAGCCGTTTCTGGGTGTCCGGCTGCCACGTCCCGCCGTGCGCGGCAACGTACGCCCGGCGGACCTCCTCCCACACCGGCTCGGAATCCACGATCACGCCGTCCAGGTCGAAGACCACCGCATCCGTCACGGGCCCATCCTGCCTGACCGGTGGGCGCTCGGTCAGCCCGGCAGCGCGGGCAGGCCGAGCGGGCTGCTCTCGGGGAGCAGGGTGTGGCCGGAGCGGGCGATCGGCTCCAGCAGCTCTTGGAGCCGGTCCGTGTCGGGGGCACCGAGCGCCTGCCACGGGTGCCCGGCGGCCCGGTCGGTGGCGTCCTCGACGGCCTGGAACTCGGCCCGGCCGTGCTCGGTGGGCGCGCCGTCGCCGGTCAGCCAACCCCGCCGCGTCAGCCGCTCGCGGGCGGCCTGCCACTGCTCCTCGGACCAGCCCCGACCCAGCAGGTACTGCGGCGGAGAACCGTCCAACGCGACCCGCCAGGTCAACGTCTCCACCGGGTCCAAACCGGCGGCCACCAGCGCCGCCACGTGCCCGTCGCCCCGGTGTTCGCGCAGCGTGGTGGCCGCCTGCCAGAGCCGCGCCAACGGATATTCCCCGACCGGAAGCGCCGCGTTGGCCGCGCCGAGCACCCGGCCGGCGGTCTGCGCCGCCGAGGCGGCCCGTTCCAGCAGGTCGGCGGCCTCCGCCAGGTGCGACTCCGGCAGTTCGTAGGTCAGCTCGGCGAGCGCCTGCACGGCACCTGTCAGTCGGGCGCGCAGCGCCTCCGGCGGGGTGGCCAACCGCCAGACCGCCGGCAGCGCGCGGGCCACCATCGGCGGCGCGAAGTTGAAGAAGGCGGCGATCACCGGGGCCGCCTCGGTGGCGCCCAGCGGCGCGGCCCGGCCGGCGAAGTAACCACGCCAGTAACCGCGCAGACCGACCGCCTCGTACGCGGCGCGGGCCCGGGGGTGCAGGTAGGTGACCGCGTGGACCGGCTCGAAGTACGCCCACATCGACCGGGCGGCCCGCCCAGGCTCGTCCAGCGCCGTCATCTGCACCTCCGCGTCGGAGTCCCGGATCTCACCCCGGACGGCGAACCGCCCGGGGTGACGCCGAACCTACTGCCGCTGGGTGACGGGCCGGAAGCCCCATGTGAACAACTCCATCGCACCCCGGCGACAACCGGGGCGATCCGGGCGGGTCACTGGGCGGCGATCACGTCCACCACGAAGCGCAGCGGGCCGGTCGGGCGCCCACCGGCGGCGGCCGGGTCGTTGCCGTAGCCCAGCTCGCCCGGGATGTCGAGCTGCACCCGGCTGCCCACCGTCACGCCGACCAGGCCCTGGTCCCAGCCGGGAATGACCTGGCCGACACCGATCGGGAAGGTCACCGGCTGCCCGCCCTTCCAGGAGGAGTCGAACTCCTTGCCGTCCTTGTAGAACACCCCCACGTAGTTGGTGGTGATGTTCTGGCCCTTCTTGACGGCCGGGCCGGTCCCCTTGATCAGCGGGGTGACCGCGAGCTTCTTGAGCTCGCCCGTGCCCGGCTTCACCGTCGGCTTGGTCTTCAGCGCCGGGTCGGCGTCGGCCGGCAGTTGCGGAGCGGGGGGCGCGGCGGGCTCGTCGGGGGCCGGGACGGTCGCGGACGGGGTCGCGTCGGCCTGGTTTTTCTGCTTGTCGTCGCCTCCGCCGCCGATCGTCACGAAGACGCCGATCAGCACCCCGGCAACGGCGACGGCGGCGAGGCCGCTGATCACCGCGTTGCGCTTGCGCTTCCGGTCGGCGGCCTTCTTCGCCGCCAACTGGGCGGCCAGCCGGCGCCCCGACTTGGTTGCCGGGCTCTGGTCCGGGCCCGTCTGCTGCGTCCGCTCGCTCACGTCGTCGACTCCCTGCTGCGAAGTGTGGCCGGCACCCGGTGCCGGGGGGAAAGCCGACGCACACGGTACCCGCACCACGGCCCACCGTGCCCGCCGCGGAGGTCGCGGATCGCCCAACGCGGCAGTTCCGTGTCGTTCCCGGTCGGTTATTCCGGGACGACCATGAAGTCGGTCACGAACGAGGTGACCCGGCCGTCGTCGGCACGGCCGATCCAGGTGCCGTAGCAGCCGTCGCCCCAACCGGTGGCCACGGTGACGACGTTGGCACCGCTGGCCTCGTCCAGGACGGCGGTGATCAGCCCGGGGACCGGGGACGAGGGCAGCCTGTCGATGAAGACCTGCTCGACCTGGTCGTAGTCCCAGCCTTCCAGGACACTGAGCGCCGTCGGGTCGGCGAGGGTGCCGGCACCGGCGTCCACCCCGTACCCGAAGTAGTCGTCCGCACCGAGGGTGGCGACGTCCTGGTCGCCCGCGACGGCCGGCTCCCAGCGGGTGGCCGGCTCGTCGGAGACCAGCAGCTGGAACGCGGCCACCCGCCGGTCCACCTCGGCGTCCTCCCGGAGCACCACGGCCACCCAGGCGCGGGCGGCGTACCGCCCCGGCGGCACGGTCACCGTGAACGGCTCGGCCTCCGGGCAGACCAGCGGGTCGCACCCGACCACCTGGCCGGTGGGCAGCACGACGTCACCCACCGGGTGCGCCTCGATCAGGTACGCGCCGTGCTGGTCGGTGAAACGGGCGCCGGACGTCAACAACCGGTCCAGGTCAGGGGTGTACGGCATGAGGGCTCCTCCGGTGGCCAGCGGCCGGCGGAGCGTACCCAACCGGGCGGACACCGCCGCCGCTGCCGTACCCGGTCAGGCGCTCTTGCGGGGTGCGGCCTTGCGGGCGGTCGTCTTCTTCGCCGGCTCCGCCTTCTTCGCGGTGGTCTTCTTGGCGGCGGTCTTCTTCGCCGGCTCGGCGGCCTTCTTCTCGGCCGTCTTCTTCGCCGCGGTCTTCTTCGCCGGGGCCTTGGCCGCCTTCTTCTCTGCCGCCTTCTGCGCCGACCGGGCCGACGAGATGGGTGTCGGCTCGCCACCGCCACCGCCGCCACCACGGGCGGCTGGCTCGCCGCGGGCCGCCTTGGCCCGCTCCACCGAGGCCTTCAACGCGGCCATCAGGTCCACCGCCGCGGCCGGGGCCTCCTCGGCCTCCTCCGGCTGGACGACCTCCCGACCCTCCACCTTGGCGTCGATGACCTCCTGCAACGCGGCCCGGTAGTCGTCGGTGAAGACGTCCGGCTCGAACTCGCCGGTCATCGAGTCGATCAGGGAACTGGCCATCGCCAACTCCGGCGGGCGCACCTTGAGGTCCTCGTCGAGGAAACCAAAATCCGGGGTACGGATCTCGTCCGGCCAGAGCATGGTGTTGAGCAGCAGCACACCCTCGCGGACCCGCAGCGTGGCGAGCTGCTCCCGCTGGCGCAACGCCACCTTGACGATGGCCACCCGCTCCGAGTCGATGAGCGCGTCGCGCAGCAGCACGTACGGCTTGGCGGCCGTGCCCTCCGGCTCGAGGAAATACGCCTTGTTGTAGAGGATCGGGTCGACCTGCTCGGCCGGGACGAACTCCAGCACGTCGATCGCGCGGGAGCTGGTCAACGGCAGGTCGGCGAAGTCCTCGTCGGTGAGGATCACCATCTCGCCGCCGCCGATGTCGTAGCCCTTGGCGATGTCGTCGTAGGTGACCTCCTCGCCGCAGACCGAGCAGGTGCGCTTGTAGCGGATCCGGCCGCCGTCCTCGCGGTGCACCTGGTGGAACCGAATGTCCTTCTCCTCGGTCGCGGAGTAGAGCTTCACCCCGATCGAGACGAGCCCGAACGACACGGCTCCCTTCCAGATGGCACGCATCCTGCGCTCCCTTCCCCGGTATCGACCATGCTCGCATCCCGAAGAACCGGACGCGAGGTGTTCGGCCTGCTACTACAGTCGGGTCGTGCCCGGCGCGCCGCTCAAGCCGATGCTCGCGATGACCGGGCCGCTCCCGGCGGGTGCCGGCTGGGCGTACGAGTTCAAGTGGGACGGGGTCCGCGCGCTGGCCGACATCTCCGGCGGCGACCAGCACCTGTATGCCCGCTCCGGCGTGGAGATCACCGCCGCGTACCCCGAGCTGGCCACCCTCAACGAGCAGGTCGACGATGCCCTGCTCGACGGCGAGGTGGTGCTGCTCGGCCAGGGCGGGCAGCCGTCGTTCACCGCGTTGGCCGAGCGGATGCACGTACGGGACCGGGCCAAGGCGGCCCGGCTGGCCGCGGTCATGCCGGTCACGTACATGATCTTCGACGTGCTCCGGCTGAACGGCGACGACCTGACCGGGTGGCCGTACGAGCGCCGCCGGGAGGCCCTGGACACGCTCGCCCTCGGTGGCCTCCGCTGGGCGGTGCCGCCGGTCTTCGCCGACGGCCCCGCCACCTACGAGGCCGCCGGGGAGCACGGTCTGGAGGGGGTCATGGCCAAGCGGGTAGGTGCCGTCTACCGCCCGGGGGTGCGCTCGCCGGACTGGGTGAAGGTCAAGCTGGAGGTGACAGGCGACTTCGTCATCGGCGGTTGGCGACCGGGCGCGCGCCGGATCGGCGGGCTGCTGGTCGGGGTGCCCGGCCCGGACGGCCGGCTGGTCTACCGGGGGCGGGTCGGCGGTGGGATCGGCGCGGCCGTCGAACGGCAGCTCCTCGCCGAGCTGGAGCCGCTGCGTTCCGGCGCGTCACCGTTCGCCCCGGGTGTGCCGCGCGAGGATGCGCGGGGTGCCATCTGGGTAGAACCCCGGGTGGTGGTGGAGGTGAAGTACGGCCAGCGCACCCCGGACGGCCGACTGCGCTTCCCCCGGGTGCTGCGGTTGCGCCCGGACAAGCCTCCCGAGGAGGTCGACGATGCCGGCTGAGCGGCTACGGGTGGACGTCGAGGGTCGCCCGCTGGAGCTTTCCAACCTGGACAAGGTGCTCTACCCGGCGGCCGGTTTCACCAAGGGTGAGGTCATCGACTACTACACCCGGATCTCGCCGGTGCTGCTGCCGCACCTGCGGGACCGGCCGGTGACCCGGATCCGCTTCCCCAACGGGGTCGAGGACAAGTCGTTCTTCGAGAAGAACACACCGGCCGCGACCCCGGACTGGGTGCGTGTGGAAAACCTGCCCGCGCCGGGGTCGACGAAGGGTCGGGAGACCATCGACTACGTGGTGGCCGACGACCTGCCCACCCTGGTCTGGCTGGCCAACCTGGCCGCGTTGGAGCTGCACACGCCGCAGTGGAAGGTCGGCCAACAGCCGGACATGATGGTCGTCGACCTGGACCCGGGGCCACCGGCCGGGCTCGCCGAGTGCTGCCCGGTGGCGGTGCTGATGCGCGACCGGCTCGCCGACGACGGCATCGACTCGTACCCGAAGACGTCCGGCAAGAAGGGCATGCAACTCTGCTGCCCGATCGCCGGCACCCAGTCCTCCGATGACGTCTCCGCGTACGCCCGGCGGATCGCCCAGGAGTTGGAGCAGGAGCACCCGAAGCTGATCGTGTCGAAGATGGCGAAGAACCTGCGCCCGGGGAAGGTCTTCATCGACTGGAGTCAGAACAACGCGGCGAAGACCACAGTCGCCCCGTACTCGCTGCGGGCCCAGTCGGTGCCGTCGGTGTCGACGCCGCTGACCTGGGACGAGGTCGAGGCCGGCGCCCGCGGCCGGAAACCGGCAGTCCGCCAGTTCACCGCCGCCGAGGTCCTGGCCCGGGTCGAGGAGTACGACGACCTGCTCGCCCCCCTGCTCGACGGCGGCCCGGAGTTGCCGGGCTGACACTGGGTGACGGTGGATGCCCCGGTGCTCACGGGCGGCACCAGCAGCAGAGTGTCACGGGCTGCGGTGTCCCGCCCGGGCCACCCACCGCCTTTGCTCTGCATACCTATATGCACCACCGCGCTGAACTGGGACTTCGCGACGGCCGCGCGGTCGAGAGGCGGGAACGCTTATTACGGAGCGTGCGCGTCGCATATAGGGGTGCAGAGCAAAGGCTCCGCGGTGGGTGTGGTGGCCCGTAGCTGGGGTCACCTGACGTGATCGGCCGGCGTCCACCGCGGGGGTGGACGCCGGCCGCAGGGAGCTGGCGGTGGGTCAGTTGCGGCCGAAGACCTCGCGGCTGGAGCCGAGGCGCAGGAGCACCGTCTCGCCGGTGGCGTCCTGCATCCCGTCGTTGTCGGTGATCGCGTACACCTCGCCGTTGCCGGCGACGGTCAGGCCCTCCAGTTTCTCCTGGGTCCAGCCGTTCGTGGCGCGCAGCGCGGGCAGCACGTCGACGGCGAGCGTCTTCGGCAGCACGGTCAGCGGGCCGGTCGCCGCCGCGGCGGGCAGCGGCACCGTGTAGATCCGCTTGACCGTGGCGGCCGGCCCGTTCAGCTTGTCCCGCTCGATGACCGCGAGCCGGTCGCCGACCACTGTGATCTCGGAGAGGCCCATCCAGTCACCGGGCACGGTGGTGGCGCCCAACTGGTAGCCGTACCAGCTCCAGGTGCCCGCCGTGACGTCGTAGCGGCCCAGCCGGACGATCCCGGCCGGGTCGGTGCTCAGCTCCCGCTGCACGGCCACCCAGACGATCTCCCGGCCGTGCCGGTCGGTGGTCGCCGTGACGCCCTCCAGGCCCTGCTTGCCCAGGCCGGCGGCGACCTCGGCGGGCAGTGTGACGGTCTGCCGGGTCACCCCGGCGGCGTCGAGCCGGACCAGCTTGTTCTCCGCGCCTTTGGTGCCCTCGACGGCGAGCCAGAAGCCGCCCTGCGGACGGGCGACGATGCCCTCCGCGTCATACCCGACAGGTGCGCCGGCCGCGTCCCGCACCGGCAGCGCGCCGGTGATCAGAGCCGGTGACCGCTTCGCGTCGATGGTGAGGATCCGGGTCTGGCCGTACGCCGCGTCGGTGACGCTGTAGAGCTGGTCCCGTTTGCCCGGCACCGCGCTCAACGCGCCGAGCGCGCCCCACCCGATCGGGGTGCCGGTGCGGTCCGCGCCGGAGACGATGCTCGGGAACTCCGGGGTGCCCCTGCCGAGCTGGAAGAGCGACACCGAGGCGCGGACGTTCACCGAGGCGTCGTCCTCCTCACTGGAGACCGCGAGCAGCCCGCGTGACGGGATGGGCAGCAGCCCTTCCGGCCCGTTCGTGGTCGGCAGGATCTGCCTGAACACCGGCCGGGTGGGGTTGCCCAGGTCGTAGACGGCGACGAAGTTGCTGCGCTCCGAGCCGACGAACGCGTACCGCACGCCGTCGTACTCGGCGACGGCCACGCCCTCCGGCTCGGTGCCCTTCTTGCCGGCCCGGTCATCGTTGTGCAGCCCGTAGGTGACGGCGAGCCGCTCGAAGGTGTTACCGGCGTCCCAGGCGACGCGTCCGGTGCGGCCGTCGAAGACCGACCAGCCACGGGTGCCGCCGTGCCAGTCGCCCTCGTTGGCGGTGGCGAGGTAGCGGTCGTCGACCCAGGCCACCGCGTCCGGCTCACGCGGCACGTCGGCGATGCTGCCGGTCAGGTCGATGACACCGTCCTTTGCGGTGTCGATTCCGCTGATCGTGGCGGTGCCGGCGCTGAACACCGTGGTGATCCGGCCGGTGGGCAGGTCGATGAGGGCGACGCCGTTGTTCTCCTGGAGCGTCACGGCCAACTGGTTGCGGCTGTTGATCGAGACGTACTCCGGCTCCGGGTCGGTCGGCGCGGCGAGACCGGCCTGGACCAGGGCGGGCAGCGCGCTCCCGTCGCCGCCGGTCAGCGCGACCGGCCGCAGCCGCCAACCGGCCGGGGACTTCCCGGTCAGGTCGACGATCTGCACGAAGCCGGCGGGCGCCTGGGGCAGGTCGCCCTCCTCGCCGCCGGGCGGGGTGGCCTCCTCGTCGCGCTCGTTCTCGATGGCGATCGCCGCGTACCGCTTGTCCTTGCTGATCGCGATCGAGTCCGGCTGACCACCGAGGTCGAAGCTGGCCACCCGCTTGCGGCTGGCCAACTCGATCACGTCGAGCCGACCCGATGGCGCGGTGTAGCTACCGCTGGTGTTCACCACCACCAGCACGTACTTTCCGACCACGGCGACCGAGGTGGGCTCGTCCTCGGCGTTGCCGAGCTGTGCCAGGGAGAGTGTGCCGAGGCCGCGCGGCCGGTCGGCACGGGAGATGTCCAGGAAGCCGATGCGCCGGGCCAGCGCGTCGGTGTGGACGAGGGTGCGGCCGTCCTCGCTGACCGCCGAGATCTCGGCGACAGTCGCGGTCGCCGGGTCCTCCCCGGTCGGACGGTTCTGGAACACCGGATACGTGGCGACCCGGTCGAAGGCGAGCGGCGGGTGGTGGTGTCCGCCCGCCGACGCGGGGGTGGCCCCGGTCAGGCTGGCGGCGGCGACACCGGCTGCGGTGAGCGCGGTGAATGCTCTTCTGAGAGTCAAGGACTTCCTCCGTTAGGTCGTACCCGCACGGAGGCTGACAGTTGTCGGGGAGCGTCAGCTTGCGTCGACATGAACAGTCGGCGAAGCACCGCGCAGCCGCCACCAGGCACCCACGACCAGGGTGACCGTGACGACGGTGACCGCGATGTCGCCGGCCAGGGCCGCCGCCGGGCTGGCCGGGGAGTACGGCGGCACCACGTACGCGAACGCGGCGGCCATGACCAGGCCCGCGCTGCCGGCGACAAGCACGTGCCGCTGCCCCCAACCGCCGCGCGTCGACAGGTACGCGATCAGCCCTCCGGCGACGGCGGCGAGGGCAAGCGCGATGATCATCCCCGGCCAGCCGAGCGCCAGGTCGGAGCCGAGGCGGACGAGGACGACAGGCAGACCGACCCAGAGCGGGTGCGGCACCCGACGGGCCCGGCGCGGGCGGGGGCGGCGCCAGCGGGGCAGCAGCGCCGTTCCGACGAGCGCGAGGACCAGTGCTGCCGCGAAGGCCAGCTGGAGTGGACTGGCCAGGAAGCCCTTGTCGTGGTTGATGTTGGCGAAGATGAACAGGCTGCCGAGCAGGTAGATCAGACCGACGACGAGGAGACCGGGTCGGCCCAGCCAGGGCCGATGCCGGCGGTCCGCCCCGAGGAACGACTCGATGAGCACGATCGGCGCGCAGATGGTCAGCACGATGTGGTTGCCCACATAGTCGAACGCCTGCCGGAGGCTGAATTCGAGCCCGGGCACCAGCGTCGCCTCGGCGGCGGCCCGGGTGTCGGCGTACTGGGTGTCGTCCAGGAAGTCGGGGTTGAACAGCGACTGGTCGACCAGCCCGGCCTGGAGTACGCCGAACGCGGCGGCGAGCAGCACGATCGTCGGCCAGCTCGCGCCGAGGTGCCGGGCGGTCTCCCGGATCAGGATCGCCGCGCCGCCGTACATCGGGCCCAGGAAGATCAGCACCGGGAGGAAGTCGTCGATGGCGAAGCCGCCCCACGAGCACTCCGCCGCCCACGGTGCGAGCAGCAGCAACGCGATGACTGGCAGGAGCCGCCGACGCAGCGGCAGCCGGCCAGCGCCGGCGGGGCGGTCGGCGGCGGGGTGGTCAGCGCCGGCGGGGCGGTCGGTGTCGGCGGGGTGGTCAGCGGCGGCGGGGCCGTCGGCGGGGTCGGGTCCGGTGGGCACGGGCGCTCCTCGGCGTTTCGGGGGTCACCTGCACCGTGCGCCGGCCGCCCGGCCACCCGATACGGCCATCGGGCGACGACCGCCGCGACCAAAGTCGTTCAGTAGGGTGGTGCCGACGTCGCACCCGGGGAGCGTGGAGATGCAGCCAACCGTCACGGCCGAGCAGACGGTCCAGCCCGCCGATGCCGAGCAGCCCCTGCTCAGCTACCGCGACGAGGCGACCGGCGAGCGCGTCGACCTGACCGCACAGCAGGTCGGTTCGTGGGCGGCGCGCAGCGCGAGCCTGCTGCGGGACGGTTGCGGTCTCGGTCCCGGCAGCCGCGTAGCGGTGTTGCTGCCGCCGCACTGGCGTACCGCCGCGGTGTTGTTGGGCGCGTGGGCCTCGGGCCTGGCGGTGTCGTTCCGGCCGCGCGCCACCGCGGGCCTGGCGGTGCTGGAGCCCGGCGGCGACCGGCCCTTCGACGCGGTCCTGGTGACCCCGCAGCGGCAGGACGACTGGCTGGAGGACGTGCCGGACGCACCGCACCGCTACCTCGTCGGCACCGGCCCGGGACGGTTGGCCGACGTGCCGCTGGGCTGGTTGGACTGGTCCGCCGAGGTGCTCCGCCACGGCGAGGCCACGCCCGACCACACCGCCATCCGCCCGTCGGACCCGGCCACCGCGGACGGCACCACCTACGGCCAGTGGGGTGCGATCGCCCAGGAGTACGCGAGGATGCTGGGCCTGCGCGCCGGCGACCGGCTGCTCGTCGACGCCGCCGAGCACGAGGAGCCCCTGAAGTGGCTGCTCGCGCCGCTCTCGGCCGGTGCGTCAGTGGTGATCAGCGCGAACCTCGACCCGGCGCGGCGGGACGCGATCGTCGCCGCCGAGCGGGTGACCCGGGTCCTCTGAGCCGTCCGGCGCAGTCGATCAACTAGCGCTCACCTACACGCGGCCTCGCACCTTGATCGACTCGGCTTTCGTGAAACCGCGGCATTGAAGTGCCCCGGATGGCCCGACTTGCGGGAAGTCGAGTCGATCAACGCGGACCGTCCGGTCGATGACAGAGCAGGATTTCGGGACGTGAGCGCTTGGCGCGCATCGATACTCTCGCGAATGGGATGGCGAGGCACGCCATTCTCGTCCGGGGGGACACGATGGTCGAGCGCGTACGAAGAATGCTGGCCGCATCAATCGGGATCATGCTCGGTGCGGTCCTGGTCACCGTCACCGCCAGTCCGGCACAGGCCGACCAGCAGTTGGACCTGCAAAAGTCCGGCTGGGCCTACACCGACTCATCTCTACCGAAAAAGTCGTTCGTCAACCCTGCCGGAGACGCGCCGATCGGCGCCTGGGCAGATGCGCGCGGCAACAAGCACAGGTCGCGGTCCTATTTCACCTTCGACGTCTCGCGCTTCCGCAAGGCCATCGTCCACCGGGCCGACCTGATCATCAAGGAGCGATCGGCTGCCGACTGCTCGACGGCTCAGCCCGTCCAGCTCTGGCGCACCGATCCGATCAAGGCGACCACGAGTTGGGAGTCCGAGCCGCGCCGGCGTGAACTCATCGGCACCACCCTGGCCGGCGGCTCGGCGGCCTGTCCCGGCTACCTGGTCTGGGACCTCATGCCGACCCTGCAGAGGCTTGCGGATCAGGACAAGCAGACGCTGACCGTCGAGATCTCCGTGCCGCACGGCGACGAGGGCAAGCTCTCGCACGGCCGCAAGCTCTATCCGTTCCCGGCGATCCGCAGTGATGTCAACCACGCCCCGACGGTCGCGCAGATCGGGCTCGAATGGCCGTCCTGGGCCTGCGGCACCAAAAAGAACCCGCAGCCGGTCGGGGCACGCAGCTACACCTTCATGCTCCGGGGCGCGGATGCGGACAGCGGTGACCCGCTACTCAACGGGCAGTTCGCCGCCTGGCCGGTCGGCCACGAGGACCAGCGGTCCGAGCAGCTTGGCTCGAGTTACGGCAACACCCTCGCCAAGGTCCCGTGGGAGATGTCGCAGTACCCGCACGGGACAGTAGTGGCGTGGACCGCCCGTGCCTACGATGGTCAGGACTACTCGAAGTGGGCTCCACCGTGCTACGTGAAGGTGGACGGGCAACGGCCGGCCCCGCCCGTGATCACCTCGACGAAATACCCGGATGACGGCGAACCCCACGGCGGCTCCGGGGTGCCGGGCACGTTCGTCTTCACGGCGAACGGGTCGCCGGACGTGGTCGGCTACTACTGGGGACGCTACGGCGAGACCTACAACTACGTCCCCGCGCCCGCACCCGGCGCGAACGTCACGCTCGAATACACGCCCACCTCCTTCACTGAACTGCTGAGCGTACGCAGTGTGGACAGCGCGTCGAACTCCTCCGAGGTGACCAACTACCGGTTCTTCGTGCGATCCACCGGACCGCAGGTGCAGGTGACGGTCGGGGGTGTCGGCCTGCCGAGTCAACTGGCGATCTCGACGAACGTCGAGGGGGTCACCGAGTTCGGCTACCGGATCGATGGCGGCGACGAGACCAGGGTCCCGGCGAGCGCCGACGGCGCCACCGAAGTGTCGGTGACGTTCCCGCAGGCCGGCAACATTCGGCTTGAGGTGCGCAGTTACGTCGGCAGCGAGTTTGTCGGCGCGTACACCGGGCAGGTGTTCGTCCGTGACACCCCGCTCGTGGAGTCGGCCGACTTCGCCTTCCCCGACCACGACGGTGTGGTGGGTCGTCCGGGCAGCTTCACGTTCCGACCCGGCCGGGCCAGGGTGGTGGCGTACGAGTACGGGTTGCTCCGCGGCGAGATGCGACGCGTCGACGCGGCAGCGGACGGCACCGCGGTGCTGAGCTGGACGCCGACCGAGCCGGGCTGGCACACGTTCATGGTGCGCAGCATCAGCGCCGACGGCACCGTCTCGGAAGTCGTCCAGTACGAGTTCAACGTCATCGACACGAAGCCGAGCGTCTACTCCCAGACCTACTACGAGTACGGCGCGTGGGGCGGCGTGGGCGTTCCCGGCGACTTCCACATCAGCACCGCGATGCCGGACGTGGATGTCTTCCTCTACCGCTACAACGACGGGCCGGAACAGGCCCTCGACCAGGTGGACAACGAGGCTCGGTTGACCCTCGCGCCGGATCGCTCCGGCAGCAACACGCTTGCGGTGCGGACACGCTTCCTGGACGGGTCCTTCTCGCCGACGCGGACCTACACGTTCGAGGTCAGTGATGCGCCGGTGGTGACGTCCAGCGCGTACCCGGAGAACGGTTCCGCCGGTCAGCCAGGCCAGCCGGGTCAGTTCACCTTCAACCCGGGCCGCTCCGACGTGGTGGAGTACCGCTATCTGCTGGACTACAGCAGCGAAGAGCAGGTCGTGGCCGCCGGGCCCGACGGCCGGGCCACGATCGAGGTCACGCCGCCGCACCCCGGGTACACGCTGTTGACCGTCTCCAGCCGGACGGCCGACGGCACCGTCAGCGCCGAGCGACGGTACTACTTCCGGGTACGCGATCCCCGCGTGAGCGTCTACAGCGCCTATGACGAGTACACCGCGATCGGCGGGATCGGCGCGACCGGCAGGTTCAGCGTCCGCACCGAACTGGCCGAGGTGACGACCTTCGAGTACCAACTCAACGGCGGCGCCTGGCAGAGCGTGCCGAAGACTCCAGACTCGTCGGTCACCGACATCTCGGTAACAATGGATCGCAACGGCGCGAACGTCTTCTCGGTGCGGGGCCGCACCGAGGCGGGGGAGTACTCACCGCGGACGGACTACCCGTTCCTGGTCGGCACGGCGCCGCAGGTGTCCTCGGTTACCTACCCGACAAACGAGTGGGGCGGCGGCGTCGGCGTGCCGGGTGACTTCACCTTCACCCAGGGCTCTCCGGGCGTCGTCGAATTCGAGTACACGGTTGACGACGGGCCGGCGGTGCTGGTGGCGGCGAATGCTGCCGGAGTCGCCACCGCGAGCTACACGCCGATCGCGACGAGCTTCCAGACCATGAGGGTGCGCGGACGTACGGCCGACGGCGTGTGGACCGACACGACGAACTATCAATTCCTGGTCAACTCGGCCTGAGTGCGGGTCGACTCCATATCGGCGACGGCGCGGTGTCGAAATGCCGTGGCATCGCCGATATGGAGTCGATCAAGGGTGCGGAGTTCGTCGCCACCTGCGCCGAGTTTCCGTCCCTCTCCTGGCTGGCCCCTTCCCAGATCGAGGCTCTGCAGGGGCTCCAGGACGTACTCTGCACCGCGAGCTGGCCATCCACGCCGCCGAGAACGGCATGAGCCTCAACCAGTACGTCCTGCGGAAGCTCAGCGCCACCTGACCGGTCGGGGCAGCCCGTGGCGTTCTGGAGAGCGCAGTTGATCAACTAACTGTTCATCCCCGCTGCGCTCGTTTCTCATCAAGCTCGCCCGGCGAGTTCGCCGACGGCCGGCAGGGTCACCGAACGGCCGCGCCCACCGGCGTGCCACAGCACCTGTAGACCGGAGCGCTGGCATGCCCTCAACCGCACGGTGGCCCCGCCGCATCGTGACCGCGGTGGCGTTCACCCTCACCCTGCTCGCCACGGCGGTCCCCGCCCAAGCCCACCCGTACGGCTATCCGCAGACCGTGACCATCGCGGCGGGCGCGACCCGCCCCGAGGTGGTGCGCCTGACGTGGAACGCGGGCGACGGCCCCGGCGGGTACGCCCACGACTGGACGTTCGGCGACGTGCCCGCGGCGAGCGAGGCGAGCGTTGCCGACCACGACCGCGCCACCGTCTGGAAGGTCGCCGCGAGCGTTGGCCCGCTGCTGCTCCTCGCGACCGTCGTCTCGCTGCTGCGACGCCAGGTACGCCGTCGGCGGGCCGCCCGCAACCGACAGTCGTCCTGATACCGGCCACCCGCTCTGGCCCCCTTGCCCGCCGCGGTCGGCACTCCGGTGCCCGGCTCGGCGGTTCCTAGCACCCGACCAAGGAGAACCCTCGCCATGACGCACGCACAACGTGCGCGTAGGAAACGAACACGCGGAATTCTGCCCGCGGTCGCGCTCCTGCTCATCGCCGGACCGGCAACGGCCCTCAACCCCCCACTCGCCGGAGCGCAGGCGGTCCCGACCAGCGGTAACACGCCGCTGATCAACCTGGCCGACGGGCAGAACCTCGAAGGCAAGGTTCCCGTCGTCGTCGAGCCGGTCACCGAGAACGACTCGGTGACCACCCTCGCGGTCGACGGTGACAAGGTCGGCGCCGAGAAGACCGCCGGGACCGCCCACTTCGCGTTCGAGATGGGTGGCAACGGCACCGAGGCCCGCTACCGCAACTACGTCACAGTCAACGGCCACACCGCCGAGGCGGATCGCGTCTACCTCCCGGACATCCCCGGTGGGCAGGTCGGCACGCTCGACTTCCCGGGTGACTGGTTGCGGCCGGGGGCCAACACGGTCACCGTCCACACCGGAGCGAACTGGGTCGACTCGACCACCAAGACCGCCGTGGGCTACGAGGAACTGCCCAACGGTGAGGGCGGCCGCTGCCCCAACTACGACGACTACGCCTTGAGCAGCATCAGCCTCAGCCTGCTCGGCGTGGTCGCCGACGGTGAGCAGAACCTGTTCAGCTACAGCTTCGGTGACGGCACCTGCGGCAGCTCGGCGAAGCTGCTCAACCAGGACCTGACGTTCGTCGTCTCCGGCGAGCCGGGCAGCACGTCCGGCCTGCGCACCGACCTGGACACCACCAAGCTGACCAACGGTACGCACACCGTCAGCGCGACCACCCTGTCGGGCGCGAAGACGTCCGTCACGGTCGACGTCAACAACTCGCCGGCCGGCGCGGCGGTCGTCACCCCCGGTGACGGTGCCCGCATCCGTGGCACGCGACCGGTCATCGCCGCGCTGCCCGGCGGCGGCAAGGAGCACGTCGAGTCGCTTGCCATCGACGACAAGCCCGCCGAGAACGCGGAGACGCTGGCCACCGGCACCGCCACCCTCGGCCTCACCGTCGCGGCCGGCAACTCGGTCGAGGCCCGCTACCAGAACTACGCGGTGGTCAACGGCCACCGGGTCGACCTCGGCGGCGACTACGGCGCGACCGGCGCGGAGGACGTCAGGCTGGCGTTCCCGACCCGGTTCTTGCACCTCGGTGACAACGTCGTCGAGATCCGGACCGGTGACTACAACGGCACTCTCAACGGTGCGACCTGCGCCAACCACGACGACTTCACGCTCACCCGGGAGGCGACGAGCCTCGCGCTGAGCACGGCGGGCACGGTGACGGCCGGCACCACGTACCTCGTCACCACCAGCGGCACGACCGTGACGAAGGCGGAGACAACCGCCACGTCGTTGGCCCTGGGCGACGGGAACTGCGCGGCCAACAGGGACGCCGAGTTCCACTTCACCATCGACGGCGCCCCGACGACGCGTACGGTCGACACCCTCGGCAGCGGCGGCGACGCGCACCTGAAGGTGTTCGTCGGTGGCAACGGCAGCGACAACGGGTACGACAACAAGGTGCTGGTCAACGGCATCCCGCTGGAGATCGGCCTGTGGGAGAAGGAGACCGCCGACCTCGCGTTCCCGAACGAGTGGCTGGTGCCCGGTGTCAACGCCGTCGAGTTCGTCGCCGGCAACGACCACGGCAGTGCCAAGCCGGGCGGCTGCGACAACTACGACGACTTCACCCTGCGGGACTTCCAGCTGTTGCCGACCGGTGCGAAGGCGACCCAGCTGACCCGCTCGATCGCGCAGACGACAGTCACCATCGGCTCGGGGAGCTACCCGCCCGGATCCCAGGTGACCACGTACCTCGGTGACGGCACCTGTGGCAGCAGCCACAACGCGGTGCTGACCAAGATGGTCCTGTTCGACGTGACCGCGCAGGACGGCTCGGCACTGCCGGCGCTGGGCAAGCGCGCGGACGTGGACACGACGACGATCGCGGACGGCGCCCACACCATCAGGGCAGTCGTCGGGGACAAGACCTCGACGCGGCGCTTCACCACCGACAACACCGCACCGGAGATCGAGAGCAGTGTCCCGGCCGCCGGGCAACGGCTGACCTCGACAGTCGCGCTCAACGTCAAGGTCAAGGACGCCTCCGGCGTCGCCGGTACGCCCGTCCTCACGCTGGATGGCGCGCCCGTCAGACAGGGTGACCAGATCGGCCACGGCCTGCCGGCCGGTACGCACACCATCGCGTTGACGGCGACCGACGCGCTCGGCAACACCGCCACCCGCGAGGTGCGGTTCAGCAGCGCCAGCATCCCGGACGTTCCGACCGAGCTGAACTCGACGATCAAGGGCACCGACCCGCTCTCGGCGGAGTTGTCCGCCCGGATCCCGGGTGCGGAGGGTGTCGGGCTGACCGCCACCTTCACCAAGGCCGACGTGGTCCTGCCCACGGGCGGCTACCAGGGCGAGGCGGCCGACGTGCCGACCACGCTCGACGTCCAGCACGACAAGACCGTCGACGTCGCATCGCTGCGTCCGCTCGACGGCGCGACGATCGACACCCCGTCCAGCCGTGGAGTGGTCTTCCAGCGGTACGACCTGCCGCTCGGCGCGACCAAGCAGGTGCCGACGCTGCGCTGGTCGGGCACCATCGACCCGGCCCGGATCGTGGCGCTGCGGGCGTGGCACCCGGCCACCAAGAAGTGGGTGGCGTTGACCAGTTCGCGCGGGCAGGCCGGGCAGGACACGGTCCTGACCGCGCAGGTGGAGGCCGGCTACCGCGACGGCGGTGTGGTGCACGTGCTGGTCACCGGCGAGGACCCGTTCGCCGACGACCTGTCGCCGCACGACGCCACCGCACAGAACGACAAGGACCGCTTCGAGGATCCCGCGTCGTACGACTTCTCGCTGGCGCACTTCACCGACACCCAGTACGTCACCGAGGGCGCGGCCGGCGGCACGTACGACGACTTCGACGGCAACGCCGAACCCTCCGACGTCGAGACGGCCGAGGAGCAGGCGATCTGGTCGGCCGCGTACCGCGACCAGATGCAGTGGATCGCCGACAACTCGGCCAGCCGAAAGATCGCGTACGCCGCGCACACCGGCGACATCATCGAGAACGACTACTACGACCCGCTGGCCAAGAACCCGGACGGCTCGCTGAAACGGCCCGGCCTGCACGAGCAGGTGGAGAAGGAGTTGGCCGCCGCCTCCGGTTTCCAGAAGATCCTCGACGACAACGGCGTGGTCAACCAGGTGATCGCGGGCAACCACGACGACCAGTTGGGTGCCGAGACGGGCCCCACGTCCCGGTTCAGCCGGACCTTCAGCGCCGACCGGTACTACGGCACGGCGAAGTCCTGGCCGACGGGCACCGAATACCACGCGTGGGACGAGGTGACCAAGGCCGACGGTACGGTCACGCCCGGCCGGGACAACCAGAACAACTACCTGCTCTTCTCGGCCGGTGGCCTGGACTTCGTCGCGGTCGGCCTGTCGTACGGGGTGACGCCGGCGGAGGCCAAGTGGGCTGACTCGATCTTCAAGCGGTACCGGGACCGCAACGGGATCCTGCTCTCCCACGACTACCTGAAGCCCTCGGCCAACCCCGACGGTCGTGGCGCGGACTTCTCCGCGCCGGACGGCTCGCCGCTCTTCAAGCAGGTCGTCGAGACCAACCCGAACGTGTTCCTCGTCCTCGCCGGCCACGAGCACGGCGTCGGCACCAACCTGAAGTCGAAGATCGGCGTGACCGTCAGCCACGACGTCGTCGAACTGCTGGCGGACTACCAGTTCTACACGGTGACCGCCGCCGAGCTGTGGCCGAAACAGGTGGCCGCCGACGGCACCATCGACGTCAACGGGGACGGCAGGCCGGACCACAAGGCCACCGACCGGTTGCAGTTCGGGGCGAGCTTCCTGCGTCTGCTCCAGTTCGACGTGGACCGGGCCGAGATGCACATCGACACGTACTCGCCGTTCCTGAAGAACTTCGGCGCGACCGAGTACGACATCCGCCAGGACGGCAGCCAGACCAAGCCGCGCTACAACGGCTCGGAGGACAACCTGACGCTGCCGGTGGACCTCACCACCCGCAAGACCTCGTTCCGCACCGACTCGCTGGCCGCGTACGTGCCGTCCGCCACGATCGGCACCGACGAGGTCACCTCGAACGGTGTCGCCACGGCAACCTGGGACAGGCTCCTGCCGGGCACCGCGTACGGCTGGATCGTCTCCGCGCGGAGCGCCGACGGCGGCGAGGCGGTGGCCCAGCCGGCGGTGTTCGTGACCGCCAAGCAGGTCCCGACGATGACCGTCACCGCCGCCCCGACCGACTGGGGCACCGCGGCGACGGTGACCGTGCGGGTCACGGCCGGCAGCACGCCGGTCACCGGTGCGGTGGAGTTGCGCGAGGGTACGACCGTCCGCGGCTCGACCACGGTGACCAACGGCGTCGCGACGTTCACCCTCCCGGTGGGCCTCGCGGGCGGCCAGCACACGCTGACCGCCTCGTACGCGGGCGACGACCACCTCACGGCGGTGCAGGCCACCACCACCCTGACGGTGAACCTGCCGGCGGAGTGGAGTTCGTCGACCGTCTACAACGACGGGGACCGGGTCACCTACCAGGGGCGGGTGTTCCGGGCCTCCTGGTACAGCAAGAACCAGAAGCCCGGTGCCGACCCCAACGGCGCATGGCAGGAAATCGCCATGACCGAGGACGGCACGGCGATCTGGACCGCGTCGCGGATCTTCAACTCGGGCGACTTCGCGATGTACGACGGCAGGAAGTGGCGGGCCCAGTGGTACACCCGCAACCAGAAGCCGGGCGACCGCAACGGCTCCTGGGAGGAGATCGCTCCGACCCCGCCGGACAACAGCCCGGCGGCCTGGACGCTCACCAAGGTCTACAACGCCGGTGACCGGGTCTCCTTCAAGGGGCACGTGTACGAGGCGAAGTGGTGGACCCGGGGCCAGGAGCCCGGTGACCAGTTCGGCCCCTGGAAGATGATCAAGTAGTCCGGCTCGCGCAGTGCCGGCCCGGGACCGCTGCTGGTCCCGGGCCGGTGCGCGTTCGGGCCCGGCGCCGTTCGGGCCCTCCCGCCTTGATCGACTCGGTTTTCAGAAAGACGGGGTGTCGACGGGCCTCGGATACCGCGATTTCCTGAAACCCGAGTCGATCAAGGCCGTGGGCTCGTTACCCGTCCGGTGGAGGCGGCCCGTTCCGTCCGCTCTCACATTTTCCCTGCTCCTACGCTTCGCCGAAGGCACGCGCACGGCCAGCGCACCGGCCACTTTCCCGAGTCGGTCGTGGGCTGCGGCCGACCACCGAGCAGGGCGGGGGGCAGATGGCGTCGAGGCGTACCCGTCGGATTGTGGTTTCCGCGGTGGCCGGCGGCCTGTTCGCCCTCGGGGTGGTCGCGCCCGGTCCGGCGGCGGCGCCGCTGCCCCGCGCGGCCCAGGCCGACGGTCCCACCGCCCCCGACACCCGCGAGCCGCGTCCTCCGTTGCTCCCCGCCGACTTCCAGGGCATCGGCCGGTACGTCGTGCGGGACCTCGGCATCGACGTGCCGTTCAGATGGCAGGGCCGGGACGGCAACAGCCAGATGATCGCCGGCGGCCCGAACCACCCGATCTGGTTCACGAACCTGATCTACGAGAACACGCTCTACACGCTCACCTACAAGTGGCCGAACATCCCGCTGTTTCCGCCCCGCGCGTGCAGCAAGGTGCCGGGGTTCCTCAACCGACAGATCTTCAACGACAAGCTGAAGACGTCCCGCTATGTCGGGCCAGAGATCCTGCAAGGCGACCAGGACCGGCACGTCGACCACTGGCGTGTCGGCGTCGTCGGTGGCTCGACCGTGCCGGGGGAGTTCTTCCGGTTCCCGCTCGCGCTCGGCGACATCTACGTCGACCGGCGCGACCCGACCCGGTGGTGGCAGGTGTTGCAGTTCGGCCTGCAGAACCTCTTCGACCCGGAGTTGGACGAGTGGTTCACGATGGACACCTTCGACCACCGCCCCGGCGAGGTCACCCTCCCCGACCGCTGCCCACCCCCCACGCCGTAACGCCCCGCGCCCCGCGCATTGATCGACTCGGCTTTCGTGAAACCGGGGCATCAACCTGCCGTGGATGCCCCGACTTCCGGGAGGCCGAGTCG
Source organism: Micromonospora sp. NPDC048898 (assembly GCF_043198035.1). Lineage (NCBI taxonomy): Bacteria > Bacillati > Actinomycetota > Actinomycetes > Micromonosporales > Micromonosporaceae > Micromonospora > Micromonospora sp. NPDC048898. The sequence goes on along the minus strand of NZ_JBICUF010000004.1, from coordinate 32,159 downwards.
ATCAAGGCCCTGCGGTGCGGCAGGGTCAGTGGTTAGAGGGCGAACAGCAGGGCGGCGTCGAGGAGGACGACGACGGCGGTGGCGAAGTGGATGCCGAAGGCTACGGCCTTCGTTCCGCCGTTGCGGAGCACGATGACGGTGTCGCCCAGCGGGACGAGCGCGACGATCAGCATGAACCACGCGACCGCATCGGCGGTGGTGAAGGCGATCAGGGCGAGGCCGAGCAGCCCGAAGGTGAGGTCCTTCAGGCCTTTGACAGTCAGGTAGGCGGGATCGCCGTCCGGGCGGGCCGGCACGCCGTACCCGGCGGCTGCGGCCCGCGGCACCAACAGGAACCGCGCACCGATGAAGACGACGAAGAGACTGAGCACGACGGCGAGCCCGTAGGCGAGGGAGGTCAACATGGTCCACTCCAGTTGCTAGCGCTGCTAGATATAGGAGCGACGCTAGCAGAGCGTCGGCAGGATATCTAGCGGTGCTAGAGTTCTCGTCATGTCGACTCAGACACGCCGGGAGCGCGAGCGGGCGGAACGGGAACGGGCCATCGTCGCCGCAGCGCGCGACCTGGCCCTGGCGGAGGGCTGGGACGCGGTCACCACCCGACGGCTCGCCGCCGAGATCGAATACAGCCAGCCCGTCCTCTACAGCCACTTCAGGGGCAAGGACGCCATCATGGCGGCGGTCGCCGTCGAGGGTTTCGCCGAGCTGGCCACCGCGCTCGCCTCGGCCCGCGCCTCGGCCGCCGATGCCCGCCAGGCGGTCGCCGATGTCGCGGCGGCGTACGTCGCGTTCGCCGAACAGCGTCCCGCGCTCTACGACGCGATGTTCACCCTCGCCGTGGACCTGCCGTTCGCCAGCCAGGGCGTCCCGACCGACCTGGCCCGAGGCTTCGCCGAGCTGGCCGAGACGGTGCGCCCGGCCGCCGGGGACGACGACCTGGAGACGGTCACCGAGACGTTCTGGAGCGGCCTGCACGGCCTGGTCACGCTGATGCGCAGCGGCCGGCTCCGCCGCGCCGGCCACCAGCAGCGGCTGGCCGTGCTCGTGCGTCACTTCTCCCGTTGACCGTCGCCGTCACGACCGGCCGCATCACCGAGGGTGACGCTACGACTCGGGCGGGCGGCATCAGCTCCACAGCGAGCGCGAGAGGCACCCCGCCCCGGCCGGCGTGGCCCGGACGGGCCTCGATCGACTCGGCTTTCAGGAAGGCGCGGCATCAACTTGCCCCGGACACCCCGACTTCATGAAAGCCGAGTCGATCATCGCCGCCGGGCCGCCGGGCCGCCGGGCCGACAGGCCGACAGGCCGGTCAGTCGAAGGTCGGGAGGGACGGGCCGAGGACGTCGTCGGCGTCGACGATCGTGTACGCGTACCCCTGTTCGGCGAGGAAGCGCTGCCGGTGTGCCGCGTACTCGGTGTCGATCGTGTCCCGCGAGACGACCGTGTAGAAGTGCGCCTGCCGGCCGTCGGCCTTCGGCCGCAGCACCCGCCCCAGCCGTTGCGCCTCCTCCTGGCGTGACCCGAACGTGCCGGACACCTGGATCGCCACCGCCGCCTCGGGCAGGTCGATGGAGAAGTTGCCCACCTTGGAGATCACCAGGGTCCGCAACTCACCGGACCGGAACGCGTCGAACAGTCGTTCCCGCTCCTTGTTGGTGGTCGAGCCCTGGATGATCGGCGCGTCGAGGTATTCGCCGAGTTGGTGCAGTTGGTCGATGTACGCGCCGATCACCAACACCTGGTCGTCCGGGTGTCGGTCGACGAGGGCCTTCACCACGGGAAGCTTGGTGCGGGCGGTCGCTGCCATCCGGTAGCGCTCCTCGGCCTCCGCCGTCGCGTACGACATCCGCTCGGCGTCGGTCAGGGTCACCCGGACCTCGGTGCACTCGGCCGGGGCGATCCAGCCCTGCGACTCGATGTCCTTCCACGGCGCGTCGTACCGCTTCGGGCCGATCAGGCTGAACACGTCACCCTCGCGGCCGTCCTCGCGTACCAGTGTCGCGGTGAGGCCCAGCCGGCGGCGGGCCTGGAGGTCCGCGGTGAACCGGAAGATCGGCGCGGGCAGCAGGTGCACCTCGTCGTAGACGACCAGGCCCCAGTCGCGGGCCCCGAACAGGTCCAGGTGGGTGAACGCGCCGCCGCGCCGAGAGGTGAGCACCTGGTACGTCGCGATGGTGACCGGGCGGATCTCCTTGCGCTCGCCGGAGTACTCCCCGATCTCCTCCTCGGTCAGCGACGTGCGGGCGATGAGCTCCCGCTTCCACTGCCGGCCCGCGACGGTGTTGGTGACCAGGATCAGCGTGGTTGCCTTCGCCTCGGCCATCGCCGCCGCGCCGACCAGGGTCTTGCCGGCGCCGCAGGGCAGCACCACCACACCCGACCCGCCGGCCCAGAACGCCTCGACGGCCTCCCGCTGGTACGACCGCAGCGTCCACGGCTTGCGCCCGTCCTTGCCGGCCTCGGCCAGCTCGATCGGGTGCGCCTCACCGTCCACGTAGCCGGCCAGGTCCTCCGCCGGCCAACCCAACTTGAGCAGGGCCTGCTTGAGCCGGCCACGCTCGGACGGGTGCACCCGGATGGTGTCGTCGTCGATCTTGTCGCCGAGCATTCCGGCGAGTTTCTTGCTCTTGGCCACCTCGATCAGCACCAGCCGGTCCAGTGCGCGCAGCACCAACCCGTACGCCGGGTCGTTGGCGAGTTGGAGCCGGCCGTACCGGTCCATCGTGTCCGCCACGTCCACAAGCAGTGCGTGCGGCACCGGGTAGCGCGAGTACTTGAGTAGCGAGTCGACCACACCCTCCGCGTCGTGCCCCGCCGCCCGGGCGTTCCACAGGCCCAGCGGGGTCAGCCGGTAGGTGTGCACATGCTCCGGGGAGCGCTCCAGCTCGGCGAACGGTGCGATCGCCATCCGGCAGGCCTGCGCGTCAGGGTGGTCGATCTCCAGCAGCAGCGTCTTGTCCGACTGCACGATCAGTGGTCCACCGCTCACGCCAGCGTCCTCTCCTCGGTTGGTCGCCCGGCTGGGACGTGTCGCATACCCGCCGCCGGCCGACCATCCAGTGTTGCACGATGTGGGATCCGCGAAGAAAGATGCGCACCGGGCGCAACCGTGACGGCACTCACGAACGTCTAGTAGGGGAACGACGGCCAGGGGAGGTTCCATGAGGCATGTCCGGATCTCTTCCCGGCTGGTCGCTCTGGTGGTGGTTGTGCTGGTCGGCGCCGGTGCGTGCGCGTTCGATCCGCAGTCCGGTGGGAGTGGTGGCGGGGGAGCCGCCCCAGCCGGTGCTGCGGAACAGGCAACGGGGGCGAGCGCTACGCCCGGCCCGGACCAGCGCGGCCAGCCCACACCGGCCGCACCCAGCCCGACGCCGAAGGCATCCCGGCCCCCGGCGCCGAAGCCCACCCGCAGCGCGCCGCCGAAGCCGACCACCGGCACCGGTACGCCGACGGTGGCCGGCTGCCCCCAGGGGCAGCACCAGCGCGAGGTGGAGACCTACCTGGCCCGACTGGGCGGGTTCGGGGCGGTGACCGTTGACGGCCGGCAGTCCGCCGTCGACTGCGCCGCGATCAAGAAGTTCCAGAAGAGGTACGGCATTCGCCCCGTCGAGGGTCGCGCCGGGCCGACCACCTACGACGTGGCCCAGCGCCTCGCCACCACCGACTCGGCCAGGTGCAGGGCCGGCACGGGCACCACGTTCTGCGTGGACCTGACCCGGCAGACCGTCTGGGCGGTCCGCGGCGGCAAGGTGATCATGCCGCCGACGGTGACCCGCACCGGGATGTCCGGCTACCGCACCCCGGCCGGCACGTTCACCGTCAACTTCCGCAACCCCAAGGAGTGGTCCGACCCGTACGAGGTGTGGCTGCCGTACTGGCAGCACTTCACCCAGGGCATGGGCTTCCACGAGACCACCACCTACCTGCACGACAAGTCGATCGGTTCGCACGGCTGCGTCAACCTGCTGCACGCCGACGCCGTCCGGATGTGGGAGCTGGGCAGGGTCGGCACCCGGGTGGTGCTGGTCGGCCGCCGCCCCGGCACCTGACCGACACGGAGCGAATCACGGCGATAACCCCCTGTCCGACCGGTCCAACGAGTGTCACGCTGGGAGGCCAGGGCCGGACCGGGCGGGGAGGCTGGGTATGACGGTCGACCGTGAGGTGATCCCAGAGCACGACCAAGCACCACCCGACGAGGTGTCCCGCGCGACGGTGATCGCCTACGCCGTCGCCGCGACGCTCCTCGTCGGGTGGTTCCTCTTCGGCTGGCTGGTGCTGCGGCAGGGCTTCGTCGACTCGGTCGGGGAGTCCGCCGGCGCCGGCTTCGCGCTGCTGCTGGTCATCTCGGTGGTCGGCACCGTACGCCGCAGCCGCCGCTGACCGACCGGGCCAGCGGCGGCGTTGCCCCGATCAGTCCGCCAGCACCGCCGCGGTGATCCGGTGTAGCGCGAACGTGTGCAGCATCTCGGTCCGTTCGTCCTCGGCGCGGAGGTAGCCGGCACCTATCGACACCGGCTTGACCAGCCGCGACGCGGTCGCCCCGTGCGCGTCGACGTAACCGACCCAGACCAGCGCCTTGTCGCGGACCGCCTGCTGGAGCACCGCCAGGGCCTCGCTGTGCGTGTGCGGCGGCACCGGGCCACCGCCCAACCCGGCCGCCCCGCCCCGCACCACAGCCGGTGCCCGTCGGGCCGCCCGCGCCGCCGCATCCCCCCGTCGGATGTGCTCGACGACCCCGAGCAGCCGGGGCATGGGCAGCTTCGGGGCGGCCAGCGGATCGAGTGTCCGGGTGGTCACCGACACCCGGGCCGGCGCCCGCCGGATCCGCGGCCGGGCCAACACGGTGCCGCCGGTGCCGTCCTCCTGCACCGGGGCGAACCCGGCGTCGCGCAACGCACCCAACAACCGACCAACCTGGTACGGCGTACACAGCACCGTCGGCGCGAGCCGGCGCAGTGTCAACGACTCCAACCGGCGGTCGGCCAGCACCTCGCTGATCAGCGTCTCGTCGTCGCTGCGCAGGTACGCCCCGGCCAACCCGACCCGCAGCCCACCGTGCTTACGGGCCACGTCGTCCACCAGGTAGGTGAGCCCCTGCGGCACCGGGGTACGCGACCGTCGCCGGAACACGTCGTGCAGGTCGTCGGCCGTGTAGCCGGAATCCAGCGCGCGCCGCACGCTCGCCGTGGTGACCCGGTGCACGCTGGCCCCGCCGGCCGACTCGAGCTCGGTCATCGCCTCCAACTCGGCAGCGAGCGCCGGTTCGGGTGGGCCGGGCACCACCACGGTCAGGTCGGCCTGCACCAGGAAGTGGTCGACCGGGGCGGGCAGCAGCGCGTCCAGGGCTCGGGCGGCACTGGACGGGTCACCGCTCTCCACGTCGGCGTGTACGCCCAGCGGGTCGTCGTCGCCCCGCTCGTCGGCCGACGTCAGGTCACCCAGCAGCAGCCGACCGTACGAGGTGAGCGCCCCCAGCCCGGTCACGCCCAGCTGGGCGGCCTCGGCCAGCACCTCCCGGTGGGCGGCGTCCCGGCCCCGGCTGCGCCGCGGCGCCCGCCAGTCCAACAGCTCCTGCACCTCCTCCGGGGTGGGTGCGGTCGCCGGCTCCAGGTCGGCGAGCACACCGAGCACCGCCCGCCGGGTGGCCGGCGCGCTGGCCCGTTCGGCCTCGGCGGAGAGCGCGGTGATGGGCCGATCCCGGTCGTCGCGCCGGCCGACCAGGCCCACCTGCCGGCTCATGGTCAGCCAGGCTCGGGCGAGCTGCTCCCAACGCTGGGCCAGTGAGGCGGCCCGCCACACCTCGTACCCGCCGGTCGGCAGCACCTGCTGGTCCGCCCCGTACCGGCTGGTGGTCGCACCGGGCATCTCCAGCTCGCCCGCGAGCCCCGCCGCGTACGCCACCTCGATCAGCAGTGCCGCGGTCGGCTCGTCCAGCCCGCCGGTGCGGGCCAGTCGACGCAGGTCCCGCACGCCGATGCCGCCCGAGCGAAGCACCGGCGCGGGTTCGTCGGCGAGTTGTTCCAGCAGCCCTTCGGTGTGTCGGACCACCTCCATCGTCTGCCCGGCGCCGGCCGAGTCGACGGCCTTCGCCTCACGTGGCGCGGCGGCGACCGGCGGTGGGCTGGTGCGCAGCGGCCCGAGCGGCCCGCTGTCGCGGCGGAGCAGCAGGCCGACCTCGCGGGGCAGCTCCACCGTGCCGCTGGCCGTCGACGAGCCGGTCGTCACGGGGACCAGGAGCCGGTTGTCGACGAGCCAGCGCACCGGGGAGCCGGTCGGGGCGCCACCGTTTGTCGGATCGGAGAGCACCGGGTCCGCCGCGCCCAGCGGCGGCGCCTGCAGAGCGCCCGGCGGCACGCTGCCCACCGGTGGGCCAGCCGCCAACCGGTCCAGGATCGCCCGGGCCGAGGGTGGGGCGGCGAGCAGCGTCCGTCGTAGTTTCGCCGGGTCCGCGCAGAGGGCGGCCGTGCGCGGGTCCAGGTCCGCGGCTGGCCGGCCGAGCCCGGCGGGGTACGGGGCGACTTCGTCGACGGCGGGCACCACCTGTAGCGCGTGCTCCGGGCCGTACAGCAGAAAGAGCGCGCGCAGCCGGCCCACGGCGGCCCGGATGGCCGTCGGAGCCGGCGGGTGGGGCCCGGCGGTCGCCATGGCGAGCACGGCGTCGGTGGCCGTGGTGCCGTCGTCCGGGTTCCGGGTGAGGCGGGCGGCGTCGAGGATCTGGAGGGTGAACTGGTCCAGCCCGTCCAGCGCGCGCGCCACCGAGACCCGGGACTGGGCCCGGATGGCCAGGGCGGAGACGTCGGCCGGCACGGGCACGACGAGGTCGGGCCGCAGTTGGAGGAGCGCGGCCAGTGACTCGTCGGGCAGCGACCGCAGGTGGTCGGCGAGTGAGGTGGTCATCGTCTTTCCACGCTAGCCCGGCAGTGGGCTCTCGCGCCCCTCGGACGTCCGGCCGAGTGGGGGTCGCCGGGTAGGTTTCTCGACATGCCCGCACTGACCGTCGGATTCGACCTCGACATGACCCTGGTGGATTCCCGCCCCGGCATCGCGGCGGCCTATCGGGCGTTGACGGCGTCCACCGGCGTTCCGGTGGACGCGGAGCTGGCGGTGTCGCGGCTCGGGCCACCGCTGCGCACCGAGATCGCGCACTGGTTCCCGCCGGAGCAGGTCGAGTCGGCCGTACGGGCGTACCGCGAGCTGTATCCGGCGTACGCGATCACCCCGACGGTCCCGTTGCCGGGCGCACGGGAGGCCATCGACGCGATCCGGGCTCGGAGCGGCCGTGTGCTCGTCGTCACGTCGAAGATGGGTCGGCTGGCCCGGTTGCACCTGGACCACCTCGGCCTCACTGTCGACGAGTTGGCCGGTGACCTGTTCGCCGAGCAGAAGGCGACGGCCCTACGGGAGCACGACGCGACCCACTACGTCGGTGACCATGTGGCGGACATGGTCGCGGCGGCGACCGCGGGGGTGCCCGGCATCGGTGTCGCGACCGGCCCGTGCTCCCGCGATGAGCTGCGCGGGGCCGGGGCGAGGGTGGTGTTGGACGATCTCACCGAATTCCCGGCGGCGCTCGACGGCATGATCCAGCTAGCCTTGGAGCAGTAGCGGCTCAAGTGAAGCAGGGGTTTTCAGGTGCCTACGGGGCGAGTGAAGTGGTACGACACGGCCAAGGGGTATGGCTTCGTCACCAGTGACGAGGGCGGCGACGTGTTCCTGCCCAAGGGCGCGCTGCCGGCGGGTGTCACCGACCTCAAGGGTGGCCAACGGGTCGACTTCAGCGTGGTTGACAGTCGTCGGGGCGCACAGGCCATGGGCGTCAAGCTGCTGGACGCGCCGCCGTCGATGGCGGAGTTGCGCCGTCGGCCGGCCGAGGAGCTGCACGGCCTCGTCGAAGACATGATCAAGGTGCTGGAGGCGAAGGTCCAGCCGGACCTGCGCCGGGGTCGGTACCCGGACAAGAAGACGGCGCAGAAGATCGCTCAGCTGGTCCACGCGGTCGCCCGCGAGTTGGAGGTCTGAGGCACCAGGCCGGCGGTGGCGGCTCGGTCGAGCAGTGCCGCCACCGCGGCGAAACCGGCCTCGCCGAGGTCTGCGGTGAACTCGTTGACGTAGAGGCCGATGTGCCGGTCCACCACGTCGAGTTCCATCTCCTGGGCGTGCGCCAGCACGTACTCCCGGCTGGCCGCCGGGTCCGCCCAGGCCTGCCGGACCGACTCGCGGACCCAGCCGGCCGCGGCCTCCGGGTCGACCGCGCCGCGCCGGGCCAGGATCGCGCCGAGGGGAATGGGCAGGCCGGTGTCGGCCTCCCACCACTCGCCGAGGTCGACCAGGGCACTCAGCCCGTGTCGGTGGTAGGTGAACCGGGCCTCGTGGATGACCAACCCGGCGTCGTAGCGGCCAGCCGCGACACCCGGCATGATCTCGTGGAACGGCACCACTTCGATCCGGGCCGGCGGCCGTCCGGCCGACCAGAGCCGAAACAGCAGGTACGCGGTGGTCCGGTCGCCCGGCACCGCCACCGTGGCACCGGTCAGGTCGGTGCGGTCGCCCTTGGTGAGCACCAGCGGACCGCAGCCGCGACCAAGGGCCCCGCCGCAGGGCAGCAGGTGGTAGTCGTCGAGCAGCCAGGGCAGCGCCGCGAAGCTCACCTTCACCAGGTCGAACGCGCCTTTCTCGGCCGCCGTGTTGGTGACGTCCACGTCGGCGTACGTCACCTCGACCGGCGGCGCGCCCGGCACCCGCCCGTGCACCAGGGCGTGAAAGACGAACGTGTCGTTGGGGCAGGGCGAGATCGCCAGGGAGAGCGCCACGCCCCCACGTTATCCCCGCCCCCGCGCGTCCGGTCGGCGCGGTCTGGTGCCTGTGATCTGTCCGGCCGTTCGCCCGTGCCGTGCCCGTGCCGGCGAGGTGCACCCTCTTGCCCCATTGGCGGGGCAGCTCTACAGGCGCTGACGAAGGGATGTACACAACACCAGGGGCACTGTCCACAGGGTTATCCACAGGCGGGTTGATGCTGTTGACGGCGCGAGTCGGCCGTCGGCGCTCACGCGCGAAGTCCGTCCTCCTCGGTGGCGGTCAGCGCGAACGCCGGGGCCGCCGCGGTCAGGGCGGTGAGGGCTTCGCGCAGGCGCCAGGCGTTCCGGTCGCGGGGGCCGATCGGGTTGGAGATGGTGCGTAGCTCGGCGAAGGGCACCCCGGCCTGCGCCGCGGCGACCGCCACGCCGTACCCCTCCATGGCCTCGGCGACTGCCTCCGGATGCCGGCCGCGCAGCTCTTCGGTGCTGGCGGCGGTGCCGGTGACCGTGCTGACCGTGAGCACCGGGCCGATAGTGGCCGCCGGGAGGGCGGCCCGCAGCGCCGCCAGCAGGACCGGATCGGCCCGCACCACACCGCCGACCCCGAGCAGCGCGAGTGGCATGCCCAACTCGTCGACGGGGATGAAACCGTCAGGTGACTCGGCGCCCAGGTCGGCGGCGATGCTGGCGGTGCCGAGCACCGTGTCACCGACCTCGGCGCGGCCGGTGAAACCGCCGGCCACGCCGGCGCTGACCACCGCGCGGTACGGGCGTCCGGCGGCCTCGGCCAGCGCCAGCAGGCGTGCGGTGGCGGCACCGGCGACGGCCGGGCCCACGCCGATCGGGGCGACGGTCACGGTCGGGTCGGACAGCCCGGCGCGGACCGCGTCCGCCTCGGCCGGCACCGCCGTCACCACCAGCAGACCGGTCACGAGAGCGGGCCGGGGGACTCGCGGCGGGTCTCCTCGTCGGCGCCGCCACCCGGGCCGCCGACGGCGGAGGACGGTCGGTAGATGTGGTAGCCCGGTGGGGCCAGGCTCGGATCCTCGTACGGCGGGGAACTGCTCTGCACCGGTGCCGGCGAGGTGGGGGTGGAGTCTTCGGGCTCGTCCGCCGGCTCGTCCTCGGTCAGCTCGTCGTCGCCGAGCGGTCGGCCGGCCAGCTTCTCGCCGCGTAGCCGGGCGGCGACCAGCACACCCCGGATCGCGGCCAGGACACCCACCCCGGCGGCGACCGCGATGCCCATCCGGCCGTCGAACGGGACCAGGCCCAACCCTCCTCCGGCGACGAAGGCGAGCATCAGCACCGTCTCGGAGTGGGCGAAGGAACTGGCCCGCAGCCGCTCCGGGATGCGCTCCTGGATGGAGGCGTCCACGGCCAGCTTCGAGATCCCGCTGACCAACGCCGCGACCAGGCAGAGCAGGGCGACCATCACCAGCGAGAACTGGATGACGGTGAGCACCGCCACCCCCGCCACGATGATCATGCTGCTGGACTGGATGGCGGCCGGCCGGTGGATGCGTAGTCGGGTGCCGATGGCGGTGGCCAGGAAGGTGCCGACCGCGAGCGACCCGCCGACCACCCCCAACGCCCACTCGGCCCCCAGATCCCGGCCGAACGCCACGGTGGTCAGGTCACCCTTCTTGATCGCGAAGGCGAGGAAGAGCAGCAGGAAGCCGTACACCGCGCGTAGCGTCGCGGCACCGATCAGGGTGGCGATCACCACTCGGCCGGCGGGACGACCCCGACCCAGTGGCCGATCGCCGCCGCGGCGGCCCAGCGCCCGCAGCGCCCGGGGCACCCGCTCCGGTGGCTCCGAGTCGGCCTTCGGCGGTAACCGCAGGGAGATGACCATGCCGATCAGGAAGATCACCGACGCGACGCGCAGCGGCCACTGTGGGCCGAACCAGAACGCGGCCAACCCGATCGGCGCCACCAACGCGCCCGCGACCGTGCCGTAGACGCTGGCCCGGGCACCCACCTGGGAGAGGCCGAGCCCTTCCGGCAACAACCGGGGCACCGCCGCGGACCGGGCCACGCCGTACGCCCGGGACAGGGCCAGCACCCCGAACGCGGCCGGATAGAGCCCGAAACCGTGGATGTAGTCGGAGATCAACCAGGCCAGGAACGCGCGGCCGAGCATCGTGGCGGCCAGGGCGTACCGCCGGCCGTGCCGGAAGTGGTCCAACAGCGGGCCCACCACGGGGGCGAGCATGGCGAACGGCACCATGGTCACCAGCAGGTAGAGCGCGACCTTGCTGCGGGCCTCGCCGAGCGGGACGTTGAAGAAGATCGTCCCGGCCAGGCCGATGGCGATCAGCGTGTCACCGGCACAGGAGACCGCGTGCAGGTCGAACAGCCGGACCATGCCGACCTCGCCGCCGGCACCCCGGGCCCGGGCCCGACCGGCCCGCCGGGTCACCCAACGGCCGCTGCCCACCGAACCACGCAGCAGCAGACGAACGGCACGGATCCCGGTGCCGACGGTCCGGCCGAGGACGGATCGCCCGGAGCGGGAGTACGACGGCATGTGCACCATCCTCGCCCATCCGATCCGGGTACGCCGCGCCACCACGGGGAAAGGTTCCCCGGGAGTCACTGTCACCCCTGCGGGGCGCATGGGGAACAATGGTGAGGTGACCAGGCCCGCCTCCACCCGCGCCGCCCGTCTCGACCAGGTCTGCGCCGCCGCCGTCGAGGTGGCCCGCGCTGGCATCACCGAGGTGGACGCCGACGATGTCGGCGACCACCTGCAGGTCGTGGCCGAGGGTGAACGGCTGGTGACCCACTACTTCGAGTGTCGCCTCGCTGGCTATCGCGGCTGGCGGTGGGCGGTCACCGTCACCCGCGTGTCGCGCAGCAAGACGGTGACCATCTGCGAGACGGTCCTGCTGCCCGGCCCGGACGCGCTGCTCGCGCCCGGCTGGCTGCCCTGGCAGGAGCGGCTCAAGCCGGGCGATCTGGGCCCGGGTGACCTGCTGCCGACCTCGCCGGACGACGATCGGCTGGTCCCCGGCTACCTGCTCTCCGACGACCCGGCGGTCGAGGAGACGGCGTGGGAGTTGGGCCTCGGGCGAGCGCGCGTGCTCTCCCGGGAGGGTCGCATCGAGGCCGCGCAGCGCTGGTACGACGGCGACCACGGCCCCGCGGCGCCCATCTCCACCGCAGCGCCGGCCTCCGCCCGCTGCGGCACCTGCGGTTTCTACCTGCCGCTGGCCGGTGCGATGCGGCAGGCGTTCGGGGCGTGCGGCAACTTCTACGCCCCCGACGACGGCCGGGTGGTGAGCGCCGACCACGGTTGCGGCGCCCACTCCGAGACGTTGATCGAGGCGGCCGAGACCGCCGTCGAAGAACTACCGACGGTGTACGACGACAGCGCGGTGGAGGCCATGTCGGTCAGTCGCGCCCCGGGTTCGGTGGAGACGACCGAGCCGGCGGAGCCGTACGGGCACTCCTGACCGTTCGCGCCGGGGCGACCCGGGTGCGGTGGTGGGGTCAGCTCGCGCGTCGCCGGCGGCGGTTGGCGTCGTGGCGCAGCATCACGGCGAGACCCGGGAAGCCCCACAGGAAACCGGCGAGGCAGGTCCAGAGCCAGTTCTGGTGACCGTGGTCGGTCAGCCAGCCCCGAAAGAAGATCAGCAGGACCAGCCCGGCCACCGCCCACGCGACCAACCCGGCGAGAGCGAACGGCACCATCGGCGGGTCCAGTGGTGCGGGCCGCGGTGGTTGCTCGTTCGGCATTTGGCAAGCGTACGCGATCCACTTCCCCTGCCCACTCGTGATCTGGGACGATGCGCGCGACAACCAGAAGATCACCTGCGAGGACCCGATGGCCGTAGCGCCGCCCGAGAACGGCACACCTCCTACTCCCACTCATCCCCGTAACGGTTTCGACAGGTTCTTCGAGATCTCCGCCCGTGGCTCGACGGTGAGCCGTGAGGTGCGCGGTGGCCTGGCGACCTTCTTCACGATGGCGTACATCGTGGTGCTCAATCCCCTGATTCTGGGCGGCGCCGTCGACGGTGACGGCAAGACCCTGCCGATTGCCGCGCTGGCTGCCGCGACCGCGCTGGTCGCCGGCCTGGTGACCATCCTGATGGGTGTGGTCGGCCGGTTCCCGCTGGCGCTCGCCGCCGGTCTGGGTGTGAACGCGCTCGTCGCGTACGAGATCGCTCCCGAGATGACCTGGGCCGACGCGATGGGCCTGGTGGTGATCGAGGGTGTGCTCATCGCGGTGTTGGTGCTGACCGGTCTGCGGACCGCGGTGTTCCGTTCGGTGCCGACGCAGCTGAAGACCGCGATCGGGGTCGGTATCGGTCTGTTCCTGACCATCATCGGTCTGGTGGACGCCGGCTTCGTCCGGCGGCTCCCGGACGCCGCGAACACCACGGTCCCGGTCGGCCTGGGCATCGGCGGCAAGCTGGTGAGCTGGCCGCTGCTGGTCTTCGTGGTGGGTCTGCTGATCACGCTGGTACTCGTGGTGCGCCGGGTGAAGGGTGCGATCCTGATCGGCATCCTCGCCTCCACCGTGCTGGCGGTGATCGTGGAGGCGGTCGGCAACATCGGCCCGTCGTTCGTGGACGGGAAGCCCAACCCGAAGGGCTGGGCGCTGAACGTGCCGGAGTTGCCGAAGACGGTGGTGGACCTGCCGGACCTGTCGCTGCTCGGCAAGTTCAACGTGCTCGACTCGTGGGGGCGCGCCGGCTGGGTGGTCGTGCTGATGTTCGTCTTCACGCTGCTGATCACGGACTTCTTCGACACCATGGGCACGATGGTGGCGGTGGGCCAGGAGGGCGGCCTGCTCGACGAGCAGGGCACCCCGCCGCGTACCAAGGAGATCCTGCTCGTCGACTCGATCGCCGCGGCGGCCGGCGGTGCGGCCAGCACCTCCAGCAACACGTCGTACATCGAGAGTGCCGCAGGTGTCGCGGAGGGTGCGCGGACCGGTGTGGCCAGCCTGGTCACCGGCGTGCTCTTCCTGCTGGCGATGTTCCTCGCGCCGCTGGTGGTGGTCGTGCCGTTCGAGGCGGCCTCGACGGCCCTGGTGGTGGTCGGTTTCCTGATGATGACCGCGGTTCGGACGATCGACTGGTCCGACTACGAGATCGCCATCCCGGCGTTCCTCACGATCGTGCTGATGCCGTTCACCTACTCCATCTCCAGCGGCATCGGCGCCGGCCTGATCACCTTCGTGGTGCTCAAGCTGGCCCGGGGTAAGGCCCGCGAGGTGCACCCGCTGCTGTACGGGGTGGCCGCGCTGTTCGTGCTGTACTTCCTGCGTGGGCCGATCGAGACGCTCGTGCTCTGACCCGCGTCCGGGCGGGGAATCGAACAGGATTCCCCGCCCGGAACAGCACTAACCTCCTCGTGAGCCTGGTCATAACCGATGTCGTTAGCCATGCTCATTAGTTAAGCTAACTACTGTGACGGAGCGGACGGTGACGGCGAAACGCGTGCCACCGGCGCAGCTGGCCCCCCAGTTGCGTGATGCGATCACCCGACTCAACCGGCGGGTCCGCCAGGCCCGACCGGTCGGCGACCTCACGGTCACCCAGGTCTCCGCGCTCACCAGCCTGCGGCTGGCGGGTGCGATGACCCCCCGGGAGCTGGCCGATGTCGAACGGGTGCAGCCACCGACGATGACCAAGATCGTCGGGAAGTTGGAGGACCGCGGCCTCGTGCGGCGGACACCCCATCCGACCGACGGTCGGCAGGTCATCCTGGCGGCGACCGAAGGGGGGCACGCCGTGCTCGACCAGTTCGAGCGGGCCCGCGACGAGTGGCTGGCCCACCGGCTGGCCGCGCTCGACGAGGACGAACGGGAGACCCTGCAGAGGGCCGCCGAGATTCTCCAGCAGCTCGCTCGCGCCTGAGCCGCACCCGCGCCACCGGGTCCGTGCCGTCACCTGTCGATGACGCGTACGTCCTTAAGGAGGCGCACCAAGAGTGCAGGCCAAGCTGAGCACGATGTTCCAGTCCCTACAGGTCCGCAACTACCGGCTCTTCGCATCCGGGCAGCTGATCAAGTTGATCGGCGTCTGGATGATGTTCATCGCCCAGGACTGGCTCGTCCTCGACCTCTCCAACAACTCGGCCACCGCGCTCGGCGTGGTGACCGCCTGCCAGTTCACCCCGGTGCTGCTGCTCACCCTGCTCTCCGGCCGGCTCGCCGACCGGTACGACAAGCGGGTGCTGCTCTTCGCCGCCAACGCCTTCTGGAGCCTGCTGGCGCTCGGCATGTCCCTGCTGGTCCTCACCGACCTGGTGCAGCTCTGGCACGTGTTCGCCTTCGCCGCGCTGCTCGGCACGGCCAACGCCGTGGAGACCCCGGTCCGGCAGGCGTTCGTCTCCGAACTCGTCGGCACGCCACTGCTGCCCAACGCGCTGTCGCTGAACGCCGCCGTGTTCAACTCGGCCCGGATCGTCGGCCCGGCCGTCGCCGGCCTGGCCATCGCCGCGTTCGACGTCGGCCCGGTGTTCCTCTTCACCGCCGTCAGCTCGATCGCGCCCCTGGTCAACGTCGTCCGGATGCGCACCGCCGACCTGCACCGCGACGCCCTGCTGCCGCGCGACGAGCGGGCGTCCGCACGGGTCATCGACGGGCTGCGGTACGTGTGGCGTCGGCCCGACCTGCTGTTGCCGATGGCTGTCATGTCGGTGATCGGCATGTCGCTCTTCAACTTCCAGCTCACCCTTGCCGCGCTGGCGAAGACGGTCTTCCACACCGGTGCCGCCTCCTTCGGCCTGTTCAGCACGGCGCTGGCCGTCGGCGCGCTCGGCGGAGCACTCAGCGGCACCGGTCGGCGCAGCCGCCCGTCGGTCTGGCTGGTGCTCGGTGCGGCGATCGCCTGCGCCAGCTTCGGCACCCTGGTCGGCCTCGCCTCGGTGTACTGGCTGGTCGTGGTGCTGCTGGTGCCGACCGGCTTCTTCATGGTCTTCTTCGCCCAGGCCGCCAACCAGCGGGTTCAGTTGGGCGTGGACGCCGCCTTCCGGGGTCGGGTGATGTCCCTGTGGGTGCTGGTGTTCCTGGGCACCAACCCGGTCGGCGCGCCGCTGATCGGCTGGGTCGCGGAGCACTTCGGTGCCGGGGCCAGCATCTGGATGGGCGCGTTGATCTCACTGGCCGCCGCGCTGATCGCCCTCGCCTGGCAGTTGCGCCGCTCCGGTGCCCGGCTGCGTTTCCGGGTGCTCCCGATGCCCCGCTTCTACGTGACCTCCGCTGACTGCTGAGGTTTGGCGAAGCAACCGCGGCAGTCTCGTTGTACGGATTGCGCGGATGCGGCCAAATCGCTGGCGGGACGGCACGACTGGGCTTAGCGTCGATACGTGGGAGTCGGACGCGCGCTGATGCTGGCCCTGGCGTTCCTTGCCGTCGCCAGTCTGCCGGCGGCGATCGCGCTGCTCTTCTGCTATGACGAGATCCTCGACCGGGTCGTCTGCGGCTGGTCCGAGTGGCGTGAACGCAGACGGGAGAAGCGCACCATCGCCCGTCTCGACCGGGCCGTCGAGGCCGACGCGCTGACCCGGGACATCGACCTGAGTGGTTTCGACAGTGTCGGCCGTCGGCCCCTGGAGCAGCTCGCCGCCGACCTGCGCCGCCTCGGTGGTCAGCGACTCGGTGGCACCGGCCGGTCGACGGTCTGGCACGGCGCGCTCCTGCAGGCGTACGACGATCGGCTCCGGTTGGCCTGCCGAGCCCTCGGCATCACCGAACACCTCGCCGAGTTGGAGGGCGTCGACCAGGAGATCGAGCGGGTCCGGGTGGAGGGTGTGCTGCACGCGGCCGGGCTGGCCCTGCCCGCGGCCCGAGCCGGGCACTGGCAACGGCACCGCTGAGCGCCGGTTGCGGCTCTTCGTCGCGGTCTACCCGCCCTCCGAGTCGGTCGGCCACCTCGGCGCGCGGGTCGCGCGGCTACGGGTCGGCGCGGCGTCCGCCGCCGGCACCGACGTCCGGCTCGCCGATCCGGCCCATCTGCACGTCACCGTGGGCTTCCTCGGCGACGTCGAGGCGGCCCGGCTGGTCGAGGTGCGGAGTGCGCTCGGGCTGGCCGCCGAGGGGTTCCGTGCCGGCCGGCACGCCCTGGCCCGGCTCCGCCTCGGCGGCGGTGGCCGGTTCGGTCAGGGCCGGTCGACTGTGCTCTGGGTGGGCCTGCGCGGCGAGGTCGAGGCGCTGCACGTGCTGGCCGGGCTGGTCCGGTCCCGGTTGCGACAGGCTCGGCTGCCGTGCGACGCCAGGCCGTTTCGCCCACACCTGACCGTGGCCCGGCCCGGCGATCGGATGGACCCGGCCGACGTCGAGGCCGACCGGGCCGCACTGGACGACTACCAGGGTCCGGAGTGGCCGGCGACCGAGCTGCTGCTGGTGCGCAGCCGCCTCGACTCCCGAGGCTCGCGCTACGACCGGCTCGCCGCCTGGCCGCTCTGATCCGGTGCCGTCGGCGCGACGACCCGCACGGGCACCTGTCCCTGGGCCGCGATCGGTGGGGCGGCGGCAGTCTCGGGCCCGCTGCGGAGGACTTCGCGGGCCTGTTCGGCGGCGCGGACGATGCTCTCGCTCATGAAGTCGAGGAAGCGGGCGATGTTTTCCAGGCGGGCGGCGGCCGGGGTGTGCGCACCGAGGAGGGCGACGCCCTGCCGCGCGGTGGCGACGAGTTGGTCGTTGGCTCGGGCGCTGGCGATCGTCGCCTGGTAGAAGAGCTCGTTGTCGACGACGTAGCGGTCGCGGCGGCGTTCGTCGCGTTCGCGGCGGACCAGGCTCTGACCCTCCAGGAAGGTGATCGCCTTGGAGATGGACGCCGGGCTGACCTGAAGGCGCTGGGCGAGCTCGGCCGCGGTGAGGGTGCCCGCGTCGGTGATGAACAGGCAGGTCAACACGCGTGCCCCCATCTTGTTCAGACCCGATGCCATGAGGACGGTGGTGAACGCCTCCTCGTAGTCGGCCAGGGCCTCGGCGTCGCGCCCGTGCTGCGGGAGGGCCGCTTCCGTCGGGCGGGAGGAGGCTGGCCTGCGCCGGTGGGCGCGGCGTTCGGTGGCGCGGTGGGCCAGGTCGGCGCGGTAGCCCAGGGGGCCGCCATTGCGCATCACCTCGCGGGTGATCGTCGAGGTGGGTCGGTCGAGACGTCGCGCGATCTCCGCGTAGGGGAGGCTGTCGACAAGCCCCAGCGCGATCTGCTGGCGTTCCTGCTGGGTGAGTCGGCCTCCCGGCACCTGATCTCCCTGGTGATCCCTCGTGGCGGCCCCGTGACCCCTTCACGATAGCGTTCACTTCTGGCTCATTGCAACAGGCGTGGTGCCGACCGTTGCATTAGGCGGCAGCCTTGTTGCAATGATATGGGTATCCTGAGCTGCAAAAGCTTCTCCCGGACGCAACGAGTTTGTTGCCTGCTATTGGAAAGCAACGTAGCGTTTCCGGTATCAGAAACGACGTACGAGCACCGGAGAGCATGATGCAGACGTTCGACACCCCCGCCCCGATCTCCGCCATCCTGAACATCCCCGCCGGGCGCATCCAGCTCATCGCCGCGGACCGCGTCGACACCACTGTCGAGATCCTGCCCACCGACCCGACCAGGAGCCGCGACACCAGGGCCGCCGAACAGGCCACCGTCACGTACACCGACGGCGTCCTGCGGATCACCGCCGCAACCCCCGGCAGCCCGCTCGTCGGCCCCTCCGGATCGCTGGAGGTGACAGTCCGACTGCCCGCCGACTCCCGCATCGACGCCAAGGCCGCCAGCGCCGAGCTGCGGGGTGTCGGGCGCCTCGGCGACGTCATCTTCGACGGCGCGTACCGCCAGATCAAGATCGATGAGGCGGCGAGCGTCCGCCTCACCGCGATCGACGGCGACGTCCAGGTCGGCCGGCTCACCGGCCCCGCCGAGATCAGCACCACCAGGGGCGACATCCGGATCGCCGAAGCCGTACGCGGCGCCGTCGTGCTGACCACTCAGTCCGGCGACATCTCGATCGCTGCCGCCGCCGGCGTCTCGGCCGCGCTGGACGCCGGCACCGGCCACGGTCGGGTCAGCAACGCCCTCCGCAACGACGGCACCACCGCCCTCGACATCCGCGCCACCACCGCCCACGGCGACATCGCCGCCCGCAGCCTCTGAACAGGACGGATCACGATGACGAACAACAGCATGTCCGCGACCAGTTCGACGTGGACCGGCCTGGTGCCGGTCGACGACACGGCCCTGGCCGTCACCGACACCGGCGGTCCCGGTGTCCCCGTGGTCTACCTCAACGGTCAGTTCGCCACCCAGGGGTACTGGCGTCGGGTCATCGCCGACCTGGGCACCGGTTGGCGGCACATCACCTACGACGAGCGGGCTCGCGGCAGGAAGTCGAAGCGCTCGACGGACTACTCCTTCGCGGCCGCCGTCCGCGACGTCGACGCCGTACTCGCCGCCAGCAAGGTGGACCGCGCGCTGGTGGTGGGCTGGTCCTACGGGGCGGTCGTCGGGGCGCACTGGGCCAACCGGAACCCGGAGCGCGCTCTCGGTGCGGTCCTGGTCGACGGCGCGTTCCCGCACGACTGGCTCGACGAGGCCATGGAGCAGCGGATCCGGAAGATGTTCCGACGGATGAACGTGTTCATGCCGCTGCTGCGCCCCACCGGGCTGACCCCGCGAATGAATGCCGCCCAGATGGCGGACAGCAACATCGAGTTGGGCAGACTCTCCCGGGAGCGCGAGCTGGGCCCGGTGCTCGACGGCATCACCGTGCCGGTGCGGTACGTCGTCGCCTCCGGCACGTCCCTCGGCAGCCGCGGCGACGAGCAGGAGACGATCCGTGCCAGCCTCGACGCGGTAACCGCCCGCAACCCGCACATCCAGATCACCGCGAAGGTCACCAGCAACCACGGCGCGATCCTCAAGAAGGACTTTCCGGCCGTCGCCCAGGCCGTACGCGAGGTCGCTGCCCTTGACCAGGCGGCGGGGACCTTGCGAGATGGCCTGCTGTAGAGGGCGAGGCCAGCACTTCCTGGGTACGCCCAGTCCGTGTCGCCGTCGAGAGGGCGGGACTCGGACTGGGCGTGCCTCGTCCTGCGGCAGTTCCGCTAGTCCGCCTCAATGCCGGCGGCCCGCAGGATCTGGCGGACCCGTTCTCGGCTGTAGCCGGTCCGCTTGACGAGATCCACTTGGCGGACACCGGCCCGGTATTCCGCCGCCATGGCACGGTGCAACTCCGTGCGCGCCTTCTCGACCCGAGTCCGAGCTTCGGCCTTGATCTGCCGGGCGGCACGTGCGGCCTGATCTTCCGCCTGGGGTAGCGCCTCTTCGGCGGCCCTCAGTGCGTGCATAGCCCGTTCGAGATCCACTTGGCCATCTTTGCTGGGGCCTCTGTAGGCCAAACGAATCGGGGCAGCAGCTAGGCCAAACGACATCTTCCATCGATTGGCCAAATAGACTATCGTCTGCATTGGGCAATGCTTATCGTCGGGCAGACGCCTCTCGGGGACGTGATCGCACATCGGAGGTGCAACTCGTGGCCGATCTACCCTTCCAATTGGCCGACTGTGGAGAGTCAGCGACCATCCGGATCGAGGTGTACAGCGCCATCGACGAATCGGGCGCTGGATCCCTGGACGGCGCGGTCTACGTCTGCCCCGCGCACCCGGACGCGGCCGCCGATGCCATCGCTGCGGCGGGATTCACCTCTTCGACGACTTCGATGAACACAGACCTGCAACGGCCATGCGGATATGTGCACGTCTACCCCACGGGTGCCCTGGCGGCCGCGAGTCGTCATCCCCGATGGTGTGAGCGGAACGGATGCGACCGGCGCGGCGAACACTGGTCTCAGGTCGCCCTGATCGACGACGACCGGCGGCAGCCGTCGATCGTCTCGGTGTGGTTGGTGCAGACACTCGCTCCGACGGCCGAAACGATCGTCGCGTTGTCTGTCACTGACCGTACGGCGGCTGTGCGGGTGTTGTTGTCCGTCGGTCAGGCGCGAGCCCTGCGCTATCGGCTCGGCAGCCTGCTTGCGGTGTAGGGGGTGACGGGTGAGGTGACTCGACACCGCCCTGCCTCGCGTCGACGGGTGGCCGTTCACCACCCGTCGACGCGCAGCGTCAGGAGGACTCGCGCGCCGCCGGCCCGCTGCCGAAGAGCACGTCGTCCCAGCTCGGCAGGCGCTTGCGGGGCTTGCCGTTGGCATCTGTGGACTCGCCACCGGCGGCCGCCGCCGCGCCCGTGCGGCGGGGCCGCAGCACCGCCAGCGACGGCACGGCTGGCACCTCCTTGGGCGCGTCCGAGTCGTCGTCGAAGGCCGACCCCTGGCCACCGCCGAGCAGTGCGGCGGCACCCCCGCCGACCGGCCGCTGCCGAGGCGCGTCCGAACCAGCAAGAGCAGCAGGGGTACGCGGCTCAAGGCCACGACCCGACGAGGCGCCCAGTGGGCGGTCAAGTGAGGCGAGCAGCGCGTCCCGACCGGCCCGGATCGGATCCCGGCCCGGGCGCGGATGCTCGGACGCCGCCGGCAACCCGTGCCCACCACGGCTCGGCTCGCCGCGCGAGGGACCGGGCAGGCCGTGCCCGCCCCGCTCCGGTGCCGGCTCCTGGCCGAGGATCGGCGTGGGCCGTTCGGCGCACAGGTATTGCGCCATGTCGTCGTGCGGGGCGACCGACTGCCGGGTCTTGTCGAGATCCCAGATGGCCTGCGCGGTGGCCTTGCCGGACGGCCAGGTGGCGATGATCCGCCAGGTGCCGTCGTCCCGCCGGTACGCGTCCCAGGAGATCTTCTCGGTGTCGATGCCGTGCTGGCTCAACCGACCGTTGACCACCTCGGCGAGCGGGGTGGGCTTCTCCGCGCCCTTGAGCCGGGTGCGGCGGGCGTGCTGGGCGAGCATCGCCCGCTCCTGGAGGACCGGGCCGGCATAGCGCAGCACCCGGTCGACCGGCACCCCGGCGATCCGGGCGACGTCCTCGGCGGACTCACCGGAGCGGATGCGGGCCTGGATGTCCCGAGGGGACAGCGAGGGAGCCGGGTCGACGGTCGTCGGAGCCGCCGGCAGCGGCGGCGCACCGGGCTCGGCGTGCAACGCCCCCGAGATCCGGTCGTCGATCGGCAGGGCGAGCAACCGCCCGACCTCGTCGGCGAGAACCAGGGCATGGCCGTCCTCGGAGAGGGCGACGAAGCGTACTGGGCGCATAGCGTTGCCTCCGTCCCGCTTCGCTGGCCGCACGCCACGAGTCGGCCACCCAGGCGTCTCGGACCACCGTACGCGCATCTGTCTCGGGGTGGGGGAAGCGACACCCGGCATGTCGCGACTGAGCTGCAACGATGATCACGGTCGGTGTCCGTGGAGGCCCCCACGAACACCGACCGTGACGAACGTCAGAGTCGTTCGATGACGTAGTCGATGGACGCGGTGAGCGCCTCGACATCCGCCGGCTCGACGGCCGGGAACAGCGCCACCCGCAACTGGTTGCGACCGAGCTTGCGGTACGGCTCGGTGTCGACGATGCCGTTGGCGCGCAGCGCCTTCGCGATCGCGGTGGCGTCCACCCCGTCGGCGAAGTCGATCGTGGCGACCACGTTGGACCGCAGCGCCGGGTCGGTGACGAACGGGGTGGCCACGCTGGACCGCTCCGCCCAGCCATACACCGTGGCGGCGCTCTCGGCGGTGCGCTTGGCCGCCCAGGACAGGCCACCCTGCGCGTTCATCCAGTCGGTCTGCTCGGCGGCCAGGAAGATGGTGGCCAGCGCCGGGGTGTTGTAGGTCTGCTCCAGCCGCGAGTTGTCGATCGCGGTGACCAGGTCGAGGAAGGCGGGGATGTAGCGCCCGGACGCCTTGATCTCGGCGGCGCGCTCCAGTGCGGCCGGTGACATCAGGGCCAGCCACAGGCCCCCGTCGGAGCCGAAGCACTTCTGCGGAGCGAAGTAGTAGACGTCGGTCTCGCCGACGTTGACGTCCAGGCCGCCCGCGGCGGAGGTCGCGTCGACAAGCAGCAACGAGCCCTCGTCCGCCCCGGCCACCCGGCTGATCGGCACGGCCACGCCGGTGGAGGTCTCGTTCTGTGGGGTCGCGTACGCGTCCACACCGGACTCGGCGACCAGGCTCGGCGCGCTGCCGGCCTCGGCCTTGCGGACGGTCGGGTCACCGAGGAACGGCGCGTCCTTGACCGACTTGGCGAACTTGGCGCCGAACTCGCCGAAGCTGGCGAACTGGGCCCGGTCGCGGACCAGGCCGAAGGTGGCGACCTCCCAGAACGCGGTGGTGCCGCCGTTGCCGATCACGACCTCGTAACCCTCGGGCAGCGCGAAGAACTCGGCGATGCCGGAGCGCAGCCGGGCCACCTGGTCGCGGACCGTCTTCTGCCGGTGCGAGGTGCCCAGGTAGCTGGTGGCGACCTCGGCGAGTGCGGACACCGCCGCTGGGCGGACCTTGGACGGGCCGCAACCGAAACGGCCGTCGGCGGGCTTGAGGTCATCGGGAATCCGGATGGTCGGTGCGTCAGCCACGGTCTTGAAGATCCTTCCGCAAGGGCGAGGGCGGGCCCGGCGACACTGCCGGCCCTCATCCTCGCACTCGGACCCATCGGTGCAAGCCGGGCCCCCGAGGACTGGGCTGAGTCCTTCGCCACACCTCGGCGGCAACCGCCCGGCTGACGTGCCGAAGGGCCCCTCCACCACGTCAGGCGTGGCGGAAGGGCCCTTCGGGACAGGTCAGACGCCGTGCGGGATGGCGGCCCAGCCCTCGACGTCGGACGGCTTGCGGGTCTCCGGGCCGACGTAGCGGGCGGACGGACGCACCAGCCGCTGCAGGCGCTTCTGCTCCAGGATGTGCGCGCTCCAGCCGCCCATCCGCGCGCAGGTGAACATCGAGGTGAACATGTGCGCCGGCACCTCGGCGAAGTCCAGTACGACGGCCGACCAGAACTCGACGTTGGTGGCCAGCACCCGGTCCGGGCGGCGGGCCTGCAA
This sequence comes from Micromonospora sp. NPDC048898, assembly GCF_043198035.1. Lineage (NCBI taxonomy): Bacteria > Bacillati > Actinomycetota > Actinomycetes > Micromonosporales > Micromonosporaceae > Micromonospora > Micromonospora sp. NPDC048898. The sequence goes on along the minus strand of NZ_JBICUF010000004.1, from coordinate 8,427 downwards.
CTCGGCGAGCGCCGCCTTCTCCAGCGCCTCGGCGATCTCGAAGCGCGGTGCGCTCAACTCCTTGGCCGTGCGCCGGAGCACCCGGGCCCGTGGGTCTTCGGCGCGGTAGACGCGGTGGCCGAAGCCCATCAGCCGCTCGCCGCGATCGAGCACGCCCTTGACGTAACCCTCCGCGTCGCCGCTGCGTTCCACCGCCTCCAGCATGGTGAGCACCCGGGAGGGCGCGCCACCGTGCAGCGGGCCGGAGAGGGCACCGATGCCCGACGAGATGCAGGCCGCCGCGTCCGCCCCGGTGGAGGCGACGATGCGCGCGGTGAAGGTGGAGGCGTTCAGGCCGTGCTCGGCGGCCGAGATGAAGTACGCGTCGACGGCCTTGACGTGCCGCGGGTCGGGCTCGCCGCGCCAACGCTTCATGAACCGCTCGACGATGGTCTGCGCCTTGTCGATCTCCTTCTGCGGCACCGCCGGCAGGCCGAGGCCCCGGGCGGACTGGGCGACGAAGGAGAGCGCGGTCACCGACACGCGGGCGAGGTCCTCGCGAGCCTGCTCGTCGGAGATGTCCAGCAGTTGGCTGAGCCCCCAGTACGGGGCGAGCATGGCGACCGCCGACTGCACGTCGACGCGGATGTCGCCGGAGTGCACCGGCACCGGGAACGGCTCCGCCGGAGGCAGACCCGGCCCGAACCGACCGTCGACGAGCAGCGCCCACACGTTACCGAACGACACCTGACCGATCAGATCCTCGATGTCGACCCCGCGGTAGCGCAGCGCGCCACCCTCGCGGTCGGGTTCGGCGATCTCGGTCTCGAAGGCGACGACGCCCTCCAGCCCGGGTTTGAAATCGGCCATGTCGCTCTCCTGGATCTGGTCGGTGCGCCCGGTCGGCTCATCCGGCCCGGTCGGCCGAGCGCCCTCTAGGCGACCATCAGGGATGTGTTCGCAACATCTTGCCTGCTGAGTGACCGGATACGCGACCCACAGCGACTGTGCTGCACGCGACATCCCCGGACGCGCATTCTCTGGCGGACTCGGTGAGACTGGGCGGGGCGGGCTGGCCAGCGCGGGAGGGTGCCGGCGGACCTGCCGAGAAGGAGTGGGGACGTGACGGGCGACACACCCGCCCCGGCCGCGATGCGTAACGAGTACGCCGCGGACCTGGGCCTGATCGAGGCTGACCTGGCCGCCGACTGGCACAGCCAGTTCGACAGCTGGTTCGCCGACGCGGTGGCCTTCGGGCTACCCGAACCGAACGCCATGGTGGTGGGCACCGCCGACTCGACCGGCCGGCCGAGCGGCCGGACGGTGCTACTCAAGGGGTACGACCCGGAGGGCTTCGTCTTCTTCACCAACCACCAGTCGCGCAAGGGCGTCGAGGTGTCCGCCAATCCGTACGCCAGCCTGGTCTTTCCGTGGTTTCCCATGCAGCGGCAGGTGGTGGTCGCCGGCCCTGTCGCACCCGTCGACCGCGCGACGAGTGCGGCCTACTTCGCCAGCCGGCCGCGCGGCTCCCAACTGGGTGCCTGGGCCAGCCCACAGTCACAGGTGGTGTCCGGCCGGGCGGCGTTGGAGGAGCGGTACCAGGAGGCGGCGGAGCGGTTCGCCGACCAGGCCGAGATCCCGACCCCGCCGCACTGGGGCGGGTTGCGGGTGCGACCCGAGTCGGTGGAGTTCTGGCAGGGTCGGGCCGGCCGACTGCACGACCGGCTCCGCTTCCGCCGCCTCGACGAGGGTGGCTGGACCGTCGAGCGGTTGGCGCCGTGACGGGTGTGCGGGAGGCCCGGTCGCGCGGGGCGCGCCGCTGGGCGATCGACGTCCGTCCGCTGCGGGTGCCCGCGTACCGGCGGCTCTGGCTCGGCAACACCGTGGCGATGTTCGGTTTCCAGTTCACCGCCGTCGCGGTGCCGGTGGAGATGTACGCCCTCACCCGGGACTCGTTCTGGGTGGGCCTGCTGGGTGTGGCTGCCTTCGTACCGTTGCTGGTCTTCGGGCTCTGGGGCGGTGCGGTCGCCGACGCCCGCGACCGCCGTGCGGTGCTGCTCGGCGGCTCATTGTTGCTCTGGGCATCCACCCTCGGTCTGCTGGTCCAGGCGTTGCTCAACGTGGGCAGCCCGGTGCTGCTGCTGGCGTTGATGGCGGTGCAGTCGGTGGCCTTCGCGATCAGCTCGCCGGCCCGCAGCGCCATGCTGCCCCGGCTGGTGCCCGACGATCTGGTGGCCTCCGCCACCACCCTGAACTACACGACCTTCACCGCCGCGTCGGTCGCCGGCCCGCTCGCCGCCGGCCTGATCCTCGCCGCGTCGCCGGACACCACGGTGGTCCTGCCGATCGCGTACGGGTTGGACGCGGTGCTGTTCACCGCGATGCTCTGGGCGGCGCTGCGGCTGCCCGCGCTGCCGCCCGAGCCGACCGCCGACGGTGAGCCCCGGCGCGCCGGCCTGGCCAGTGTGGTCGACGGTTTCCGCTACCTGGCCACCACGCCGGTGCTGCTGCTCTCCTTCGGGGTGGACCTGATTGCGATGATCCTGGCGATGCCGCGGGCGCTCTTCCCGGAGATCGCCCACGAGAGGTTCGGTGGCGGCGCAGCGGTCGGCCTGCTCTACAGCGCCATCGCGATCGGCTCGATGATCGGTGGGCTGACCTCCGGCTGGATCGGCCGGCTCCGCCGGCAGGGCCTCGGCCTGGTGGTCGCGGTGGTCGCCTGGGGGATCGCCATCGCCGCGGCCGGGCTGGCCCACCAACTCTGGTTGATGGTCCTGCTGCTCGCCGTGGCCGGTGCCGCCGACCTGGTCAGCGCGGTGCTGCGGCAGTCGATGCTGCTGGTCTACGCACCGGACCGGATGCGCGGCCGGCTCCAGGGCGTCAACATGGTGGTGGTGGCCGGTGGCCCGCGGCTGGGCGACCTGCGGGCCGGCACGATGGCCGCCGGGTTCGGTGGCGGGGTGGCCTGGGTGGCCGGCGGGCTCGCCTCGGCGGCGCTCGTCGTGGTGCTCGCGGTCGCGTTCCCGGCACTGCTGCGCTACCGGGCGGCGGCGTCGAGCGGGGACCGGACCTGACCGGTTAGGGTCGCCGACATGGAAAGCCCCGAGCAGCGCGCGTTCTCCGGTGCCCAGTGGACCATCTCCGCCGCCGGCCACGAGGCCGTCATCGTGGAGGTGGGTGGTGGGCTCCGGACGTACCGGCACGACGGTGTCGACCTGGTCGACGGGTACCAGACCGACGAGGTCTGCCCCGGCTGCGCCGGGCAGGTGCTGGCACCCTGGCCGAACCGGATCAGCGATGGCCGCTACTCGTTCGGCGAGCGGACGCACCAGCTCCCGCTGACCGAGCCGGAGCGGCACGTGGCGATCCACGGGCTTGTCAACTGGGTGCCGTGGCAACTGCTGGAGCAGTCGGCGGACGCGGTGACCCTGGGCTACGACCTGCCGCCGCAGCCCGGCTACCCGTGGCCGTTGCGGCTGCTCAGCCGGTGGAGCATCGGCGCGGACGGTCTGCGCGCCGAGCACGAGGTGACGAACATCTGTGGCGAGTCGGTGCCGTTCGGCTTCTCCGTGCACCCGTACCTGCAACTGCCGGGCGTCGCGGTCGACGACCTGGTCCTGCGGCTGCCCACCCGGAGCCGGGTGCTCGTCGACGGTCGGCTGCTGCCGATCGGAGTGACCCCGGTGGCCGGCACCGAGTACGACTGGACCAGCCCCCGCCGGATCGGCGCGGCCGTGCTGGACTCCTGCTTCGGTGAGGTGATCCGCGACGCCGACGGTGGCTCGTCGGTGAGCCTGGCCGCGCCGGACTCCTCGACCGGGGTGAGCATCTGGGCCGATGCCGAGTTCGGCTGGTGGCAGGTGTTCACCGGGGACGCGCTCACCGGTGCGCGGCACCGCCGTTCGGTGGCGATCGAGCCGATGACCTGCCCGCCGGACGCGTTCCGGTCGGGCAAGGACCTGCTCACGCTCAAGCCCGGTACGACCTGGCGGGGTGCCTGGGGCATCCGGCCCGGGGCCTGATGGAGTTCGCCGAGGTCGTCCGACGTCGGCGGATGGTGCGCAACTACGACCCGGACCGTCCGGTCCCGCCCGACGTGGTGGATCGGCTGCTCGACCACGCGATCCGCGCCCCGTCGGCCGGGTTCGCCCAGGGCTGGGGTTTCCTGGTGCTGGAGGAGCCGGCCGACCGGGAGCGGTTCTGGGCGGCCACCACCCCGGAGGGCGGTGGACGGGAGCGCTGGTTGGCGGGGATGCGCCGGGCGCCGCTGATCGTGGTGCCGCACGCCAACGAGTCGGCGTACCTGCGGCGCTACGCCGAACCGGACAAGGGCTGGACGGACCGGTCCACCGAGCGGTGGCCGGTGCCGTACTGGCACGTGGACACCGGCTTCGCGACGTTGCTGATGTTGCTCACCGCGGTGGACGAGGGGCTGGGGGCGTGTTTCTTCGGCATCGCCCCGCAGCGGCTGGCCAGTTACCGGGACGCGTTCGGGGTGCCGGCGGAGTATCAGCCCATCGGTGCCGTCACAATCGGTTACCGGGCACCCGACCATCGGTCACCGTCGCTGCGCCGTGGACGTCGTGGAGTGGACGAGGTTGTCCGGCGCGGCCGGTGGAGCTGAGCGCGGCGTCCCGTTCGTCCGAATGCGGATCGGACGACCGGTAGCGAAACTGACATCAGGGAGCAGAACGTAGCGCGCGCTGGGCGGCTAGGCTGGCACGGTCATCGGTGCCGCGCCGCGCGGTGCCCGCCGCGGCCCGGCTCGGCGCTGTCGGTCGGCCCGGCCACGGGGAGGGGAGCGTGCCGTCGTGATCTTCAGAGCGGTCCGGGACGGGCGTCCCTACCCGGAGCACAACCTGACCCTGAAGCAGTGGGCGGAGATCCCGCCCCGCCCGCTGCGCCTCGATCAGATGATCACCACCAAGCGCGAGTTGGCGCTCGACAAGCTCCTCGCCGAGGATTCCACCTTCTACGGTGACCTCTTCCCGCATGTCGTGCAGTGGAACGGCGGGCTCTACCTGGAGGACGGGCTGCACCGCGCCCTGCGCGCCGCCCTGCAACAGCGCAACCAGATCCACGCGCGGGTGCTGGTGCTCTCCGGGCCGATCGAGTGAGCGTCGTCGGCTGAGGCTGCGTCGTCGGCTGAGGCTTCGTTAAGGTGACGGCATGACTGCCCTCGATCTGCTCGACCTGGACTCGTCGCTCGGCGAGGAGGAGCGGCAGATCCGCGACGTCGTCCGCCAACTCGTCGACGACCGGGTGCGACCGCACGTCGCCGACTGGTACGAGGACGGCCGGGTCCCGGCCCGGGAGTTGGCCCTCGAATTCGGCAAACTCGGGCTGCTCGGCATGCACCTGACCGGCTACGGCTGCGCGGGCGCCTCCGCCGTCGCGTACGGGCTGGCCTGCCAGGAGCTGGAAGCCGGGGACTCCGGCCTCCGTTCCCTGGTCTCGGTGCAGGGTTCGCTCGCCATGTACGCCATCTGGCGCTACGGCAGTGAGGAGCAGAAGCAACGCTGGCTGCCGTCGATGGCCACCGGCGCGGCGATCGGCTGCTTCGGCCTGACCGAACCGGACCACGGCTCCGACCCCGCCTCGATGACCACCCGGGCCCGCCGCGACGGCGACGACTGGCTGCTCACCGGCGGAAAGATGTGGATCACCAACGCGCCGATCGCCGACGTCGCGGTGATCTGGGCGCGCACCGACGAGGGCGTGCGCGGTTTCGCCGTACCCATGGACACACCCGGTGTCACGGCCCGGGAGATCCGCCGCAAGATGTCGCTGCGCGCGTCGGTGACCGGCGAGATCGTGCTCGACGACGTCCGGCTTCCGGCGGACGCCCAACTGCCCGAGGCGGTCGGGCTCAAGGCGCCGCTGAGCTGCCTCACCGAGGCCCGGTACGGCATCGTCTGGGGCGCGGTCGGCGCCGCCCGCGACTGTCTGGAAACCACCCTGGCGTACGCCACCACGCGCACCCAGTTCGGTCGCCCGCTCGCCGGCTTCCAACTCACCCAGGCGAAGCTCGCCGACATGGCCGTCGAGCTGGTGAAGGGGCAACTGCTCGCGCTGCACCTGGGTCGACTCGCCGACGCCCAACGGCTGCGGCCCGAGCAGGTCAGCGTGGGCAAGCTGAACAACGTCCGGGAGGCCCTGGCCATCGCCCGGCAGTGCCGCACCATCCTCGGCGCCAACGGCGTCTCCGGCGAATACCCGGTGATGCGGCACGCCAACAACCTGGAAAGCGTGCTGACGTACGAGGGCACTTCCGAGATCCATCAACTGGTCGTCGGACAACGGCTCACCGGGCTTTCCGCGTTCGCCTGACCTGCCCGTTCGTGCTGTCCTGGCGCTCGACGAGCGACTGTCGTAGCGGGGCCGTACCGTCATTGACAGACGACGTGTCTGACGAGGACGGTGAGCGTGATGGCCCGCGACGCTGGCAGCAACGAGCCCACGAGGGAGTTTCCCGGTTACCCGACCGGCGACGACCTCCGGGAGCGGTCGACCGCTACACCCGAGCCGACCACGGATACGCCGGGCGGCTTCGGCGGTTCTGGTGGCCCCGGCGGCCCCGGTGACCCTCCTGCCGGTCCCCCCGGCGGCCCGACCGCCGGTGGCTTCGGCGGTGGTGGCGGGGCGGCCCGTGGCCTGCTCCTATTGCTCGGCGCTGCCGCGCTGGCCGTGGTGGTGCTGCTCGGCATCCAGGCGACCGGCCTCCTGCCGGAGTTCCGCAACCCGTTCGCCAAGGAGCAGACCGACCGCAGCCAGCCACCGCTGCTGAAGTCGATCCAGGACCTCAGCCGCTACGTGGCCGCGGAGGGCAACTTCCAGGTCGTGGTCGACACCCAGAACGACAGGCGCAACGTGCCGGACTTCCTGCTCAACGAGCGCACCCTGTTCGTCGGGGCCGGCAGTGTCGAGGCGTACGTCGACTTCACCAAGATCGGTGAGGGTGCCGTCGTCCCCTCCGCCGACGGCAAGTCCGTCGAGATCAAGCTGCCCGCCCCGCAGCTCGGCGAGACCAACCTCGACATGGAGAAGAGCTACGTCTTCGCGGAGCAGCGCGGTCTTTTCAACCGGCTCGGCGACCTGGTCGGCAACGACCCCAACCGGCAACAGCAGGTCTACCAGCTCGCCGAGGAACGGATCACCGCCGCCGCCCGCGACAGTGGGCTCTCCGCCCGCGCCGAGGAGAACACCCGCAAGATGCTGGAAGGGTTGCTGCGCTCCCTCGGCTACCAGCAGATCACCATCACCTACACGGCCCCCTGACCCGTCAGGCCGGTCACGCCCGCAGCGCCCGCCCCGACGTCCGTCGGAGCGGGCGCTGCCCTTCTCGTGACCATGTACTTCCGGTACTCCCCGCCGCCCGTCCGCTGAGTCCCGCCCCGGTACGCCCCCGCGCCGCCGGCCCGCAGACGTCTCGCGCGCCGCAGACGTCTCGCGCGCCGCAGACGTCTCGCGCGCCGCAGACGTCTCGCGCGCCGTGCCCGCCATGATCCACTCGGCTTCATTGAAGTCGGGGTATCGCGGCCCCCCGGACGCCCCGGGTTTCAGCAAACCGAGTGGATCTATAGGAACGGCGTCCCGCGTGGGCGCCGCCCCGTCCCGCGTGGGCCCCGCGTCGCCCTGCCCCGCGTCGCCCTGCCCCGCGTCGCCCTGCCCCGCGTCGCCCTGCCCCGCGTCGCCCTGCCCCGCGTCGCCCTGCCCCGCGTCGCCCCGTCCCGCTCGGGCATCGCCCGCGTCGCCCGGTGCTCGCCGGGCGAGATCTGCGCAACGTCGGGGCTGGTGCTGCCTCTGACGCTGGTGAGGCAGCAACTTCGGTGAAGTTGCTGCCTCATGGTCAGGGGTTCTGGCCTCGCCGGGGGCGCTGGTGGCGCGCGGCGAGAGGCGCGGGTCAGTGCTGGGTGGAGGCCAGGTAGCGGTCCTCGTTCGGCATGAGCACCCACAGGACCAGGTAGACGATCACCTGGGTGCCGGGCAGCAGCAGGGACAGCAGGAACAGCAGCCGGACCATCCCGGCGGACATGCCGAACCGCCGACCGAGGCCGGCGCAGACACCGGCGAGCATGCGCCCCTCGCGGGGCCGGACCAGTTTGCGACTCATCGTCGTACTCCCACTCTGCGGCGGTGCGCCGCGTCTGCAATCCACGGTAGAAGGGGGTGGCCACCTCGCCCTCGGTCCTGAGGATGAGCGGCAACCCGTGGACCCGTAGGTGCTTTACCCGGGCTGCCCCTCGCTGACGCCTCCCCGAGCCGTCCGCCGCTGTCCGCTGTCCGCTGGGGCCCGCCGCCGCCGGCCACGGCGTTGGTCGAAGTCAGACGAAGATCGCGCTTGATCCTGGTTGTCAACGCCGTTGCGTTTAGCGCTGTGGCCTGGAGGCAAGCCCTTTGTCGAAGGTTGTGATGGTGGCGTGGAAGGTGTAGGTCTGCGGGGTTACG
>NZ_JBICUF010000003.1:600655-609215 GCF_043198035.1 Micromonospora sp. NPDC048898 | reverse complement strand
CACTAAACCCACAGGGGGGGGGGTTCGGTTGGGGGCGCCCCCCCGCGGGGGTCAAAAAAACCCCCCCCCCCCCCCCGGCTGGGGGGGGGGGGGGGGGGGCGCCCCCCCCCCCCCCCCCACGTCGGCGTATGCCCTCCCGCTCGACCTCGGCGGACGAGCGGGCTGCGGCCTGCGCTACTCTTGAATGTCGCCGCTGTCGCACCGCGCTGACCGTGCGCGCTCCGAGGGCGGCGACAGCCGCATTTTCCCAGCTCCAAGCCCCAGGAAGTGACATGCCTCCGAAGAAGAAGCTCGTCAAGACGTTCACGCTTCAGCTGCCGGCGGGCCAGGCCACGCCGGCGCCGCCGGTCGGCCCCGCGCTCGGCCAGCACGGCGTCAACATCATGGAGTTCTGCAAGTCCTACAACTCGCAGACCGAGTCCCAGCGGGGCGACATCGTCCCCGCCGAGATCAGCGTGTACGAGGACCGGTCCTTCACGTTCGTGCTGAAGACCCCGCCCGCCGCCCGGCTGCTGATCAAGGCCGCCGGTGTGCAGAAGGGTTCGGGCGTTCCGCAGAGCGAGAAGGTCGGCTCGGTCAGCCGCGCCCAGCTGCGTGAGATCGCCGAGAAGAAGATGGCCGACCTCAACGCCAACGACATCGCCCAGGCCGAGAAGATCATCGCCGGCACCGCCCGGTCGATGGGCATCACCGTCAACGACTGACGTCGGCCCAGGCCGTCGACCCGACCGTGGGAGGGCCCGCGCCGAGCGGCCCGCCAGAGACCACAGGAGTAATCAGCAATGCAGCGCAGCAAGAGCTACCGCAAGGCCGCCGATGTCATCGACCGGTCCAAGCTCTACACCCCCGCCGAGGCCGTGAAGCTGGCCAAGGAGACCACCAACGTCAAGTTCGACGCCACGGTCGAGGTCGCGATGCGCCTCGGCGTCGACCCCCGCAAGGCGGACCAGATGGTCCGCGGCACGGTCAACCTGCCGCACGGCACCGGTAAGACCGCCCGCGTGATCGTGTTCGCCAGTGGCGCGAAGGCCGAAGAGGCCGTTGCCGCGGGTGCCGACGAGGTGGGCACCGACGAGCTGGTCGCCCGGATCCAGGGTGGTTGGCTCGACTTCGACGCGGCGATCGCCACGCCGGACCAGATGGCCAAGATCGGCCGGATCGCGCGGATCCTGGGCCCGCGCGGTCTCATGCCGAACCCGAAGACCGGCACGGTGACCATGGACGTCACCAAGGCGGTGCAGGACATCAAGGGCGGCAAGATCACCTTCCGGGTGGACAAGCACTCCAACCTGCACCTGATCATCGGCAAGGCCTCCTTCACGGAGAGCCAGCTTGTGGAGAACTACGCTGCGGTGCTCGACGAGGTGCTGCGTGCCAAGCCGTCCGCGGCCAAGGGCAAGTACCTCCGCAAGGTCATCGTGACCTCCACGATGGGCCCGGGTGTTCCGGTCGACCCGAACCTGGTGAAGAACCTCACCGGAGACGCCGCCGAGGCCTGAGCCGACAGTTCGCTCCACCGGGGCGCCGCCACGACCGTGGCGGCGCCCCGGCGCGTCCAGGGCCTGTTTCATGAGGGCGGTCGTGCCGAGGCGGAGTCCGGGCGGGCCCGCCGCAGGCCGGCCAGTCCTGATGAAACAGGCCCTAAGGTGTGGCACCCTCTATCCCTATGCGGCTGGAGAACGTCTGGTTGCGGTACCACCGGCGTGGGCCGTGGGTGCTGCGCGGCGTCGACGTGCGGATCGGTCCGGGCGAGGTGGCCGTCGTTCTGGGTCGCAACGGGGTGGGCAAGTCGACACTGCTCCAGGTGGCCGCCGGGGTGCTCCGGCCGGGCCGGGGCCGGGTCGCCGACCGTCCGGCACGGGTGGGCTGGGTGCCGGAGCGTTTTCCCGCCGACCAGCCGTTCACCGTGGCCCGCTATCTGACCGGCATGGCCCGCGTGGCGGGGCTGGGCACGGCGGCGGCCGACGAGGCGGTGTCCTCCTGGACCGACCGGCTCGGGTTGTCCGCCTTCCGCTCGGTCCGGTTGCCGGAGCTGTCCAAGGGCACCGCGCAGAAGGTGGGCCTCGCCCGGGCGATGCTGCGCCCGCCGGGCCTGCTGGTGCTCGACGAGCCGTGGGAGGGTCTGGACGCCGCCACCCGCGAGCTGGTTCCCGAGCTGATCTCCGAGGTGCTCGCCGCCGATGGTGCCGTGTTGGTCAGCGACCACCGTGGCGAGACGGTCCGGCTGCCGGCCGCGCGCCGCTGGTCGGTGGCCGACGGGTCGCTGACCGAGGAGACGCCGTCGGCGGACGAGACGTTCGCGGTGGTCGAGGTCGCGGTGCCGACCGCGCGGGTCGCCGGCACCGTCGCCCGCCTGCGGGCCGAGGGCCACCACATTCTTCGGGTACGCGCCGACGACTCCACCACCGCGCCGCGGGCTCGACCAGCCGAGCCGCCGGGGGTGGCCGGTGCTGCCCGACCCGCCGAGCCGCCGCCGACGGTGGACGGGCAGCCGACAGCGGAGCAGCCGGACGCCACCGACGCGGTGGTCGAGCAGGCCGGGGAGACCCGGTGATCGCCCTGGTGCGGATGCGGCTGGCCGGCTTCCTGCGGACCGGGCGGGCGTTGGCGCCGCTGCTCGCCGGCCTCGTCGTGCTCGGCACGCTCTACGGCGGCAGCCCGGCCCAGCCAGCGGAGGCGTACGGTGTCTCGGCCGTGGTGCTCTTCCCGGTGCTGGCCTGGCAGACCAAGATCCTGTTGGATGTCGAGCCGGATGTGCAGCGCCGGCTGGCCCAGGTGACCGTCGGGGTGGCCCGCGAGCGGCTTGCCGGGCTCCTCGCCGCCGGGGTGGCGGCGCTGGCGACGGTGGCCGTCGCGCTGCTCTTTCCGTGGCTGGTGGGTGGGGTCACCGGCCCGGTGGAGCCGGGGGACCGGTCGATCCCGGTCGGGCTCGCGCTGGGGCTGTGGGCGCACCTGCTCGCCGTACCCGCCGCGGTTGCCCTCGGTGCGCTGGCCAGCCGGGCGTCGGTGGGCGGTGCCGCGTACGGCGTCGCGGTGCTGACCCTCGGCGGTGTCGGCGCGGTGGTGCTCGGCCTGAGCGGGTCGGTGGCACCCTGGTTGGCACCGCCGATCATGGCCGCGGCCCGCGCCACCGGGGGCCACGCCACGGCGCTCACCCTGCTGGCGCTGAGCGGGTGGGCGCTGGCCTGGAGCGCCGCGGTCGTCGGCGGCTACCTGTGGCGGCGGCGGGCGCACGGCTGAGCGGTGCCGGCGTCGGTGACGTGGCTCACCTGGCGCGATTTGGTGCTGGTGGCCCAGGCGCGTAGTCTTCAGTCGTCATCCGTGTTCTCATGGATGAGGAACCACCCAAAGACCGCTGGTCACCGTGCTTCGGCACGGTCGAAGGTCCCGCGACGACGGGCGACCCGCGTAGGGCGGCAAGCGTAACTCGGCAGTGCACATGGTCCGCCGACTGTGTCGATCTGCTGGCCCTCGCCCCGTGCGCCCTGCGCCGGGGCTTTTTCGTTGTCGTGCTGCCTCCGCCCCCGTTCCGGCTTCGGCTGTGACGGGGACCAGCCTCGAGTAACGAGAGAGGAGGGACATGGCGGACAAGCCGATTCGGGCCGACAAGGCCACGGCCGTCGCTGAGCTGACCGAGAGCTTCCGTAGCTCGGGCGCCACCGTGCTGACCGAGTACCGCGGTCTGACGGTTTCCCAGCTCACCCAGCTTCGGCGCACGCTCGGCGCCGAGACCAGCTACACGGTCGCGAAGAACACGCTGGCCAAGCGTGCTGCGACGGACGCGGGCATCACCGGCCTCGACGAGCTGTTCACCGGTCCTACCGCGCTGACTTTCGTTTCGGGCGACGTCGTCGAGGCGGCGAAGGGGCTTCGCGACTTCGCGAAGGCCAACCCGAAGCTCGTCATCAAGGGCGGTGTCTTCGAGGGCAAGGCCATTTCCGCGGCCGAGGTCACGAAGCTCGCCGACCTGGAGTCCCGCGAGGTGCTGCTGGCCAAGCTGGCCGGCGCGATGAAGGGCAACCTGAGCAAGGCCGCGGCCCTGTTCCAGGCCCCGCTGTCGAAGACCGCCCGTCTGGCGGCTGCCCTGCAGGACAAGCGCGAGAAGGAGGGCGCCGAGGCGGCCTGAGGCCCCACGGCGCACCAGTTCTTTACTTAACAGAATCAGGAAAGGACGCCAGATATGGCGAAGCTCAGCACCGACGAGCTGCTCGACGCGTTCAAGGAGATGACGCTGATCGAGCTCTCTGAGTTCGTGAAGCAGTTCGAGACGACCTTCGAGGTCACCGCTGCCGCTCCGGTCGCGATCGCCCAGGGCGGTGGCGGCGGTGCCGCTACTGCCGAGGCCGAGCCGGAGCAGGACGAGTTCGACGTCATCCTCGAGGCTGACGGCGGCAAGAAGATCCAGGTCATCAAGGTCGTGCGCGAGCTGACCGGCCTGGGCCTCAAGGAGGCCAAGGACGCGGTCGAGGCCGCGCCGAAGGCCATCCTGGAGAAGGTCAACAAGGAGACCGCCGACAAGGCGAAGGCCAAGCTCGAGGGTGAGGGCGCCAAGGTCACCCTCAAGTGACCTGACGTTCTACAAGCGCGTACCTGGCTCGTGAGCCGGGACACTATCGCGTCGCGGCGGGCGGTGATCCGACACGGATCGCCGCCCGCCGTGTCTGTGGGCCCGGCACCGACCCGCTCTGAACTGGCCTCGGATGGCTGTCACCGTCGATCCGAACGAGCGTGGCCGGTCGCCCTCCGGTGGGAAAGAACTGCCGACCCGGATACCGGCCCTTGACGCGGCCCCGGGCTGCCAGGCACGCTGACACCAGCAAGACACCGCGCTTGCGACGGCCACGACGTGGGTATGACAGCGGCGGCACCATCGGCCGCGTCGACCTGAGCGGCCCAGTGGGGACGTTGCGTTCTGAGCGGCCCGGCAGACCCCGGTTTACGGGGGCCGAGGCACGTTCCGCAAACGACCTGCGGGGTGGGCTGGACAGCGGTTAGCCTCTCGGCTACACTGCTAGTTTGCGCTGCCTTCCGACTTGACCCCTGCTCGGAAATGTCCGTTTACGGATATTTCTGGTGGGGTCATTGGAGTGCACGCGTACCAGCCGTTCTGCAGCACCGGTCCTCGGAAGGACGCATCTTGGCAGCTTCCCGCCCTGCGAAGACCAGTCGTACGTCGAGCGCATTCGCTCCCCGCCGAGTTTCATTCGGCAGGATCACCGAACACCTCGAGGTCCCCAACCTCCTTGCCATCCAAAACGAGTCATTCGACTGGCTCGTCGGCAACGAGGCTTGGCAGGGCCGGTCGGCGGACGACCCGCACGCACGCTCGGGTCTCGCGGAGATCCTTGAAGAGATCAGTCCCATTGAGGACTTCTCCGGCACCATGTCACTCTCCTTCTCTGCGCCGCGCTTCGACGAGGTCAAGGCCTCGATCGAGGAGTGCAAGGAGAAGGATCTGACCTACTGCGCTCCGCTCTTCGTGACCGCGGAGTTCACCAACAACACCACTGGCGAGATCAAGAGCCAGACGGTGTTCATGGGTGACTTCCCGATGATGACGCCCAAGGGCACCTTCGTCATCAACGGCACCGAGCGCGTCGTGGTCAGCCAGCTCGTCCGGTCTCCGGGCGTGTACTTCGACAAGCAGCCGGACAAGACCTCCGACCGCGACCTCTCCAGCGTCAAGGTCATCCCGAGTCGGGGTGCCTGGCTGGAGTTCGACATCGACAAGCGCGACACGGTCGGCGTACGCATCGACCGCAAGCGTCGGCAGGCCGTCACGGTCCTGCTCAAGGCCATCGGCTGGTCGGCCGAGCGGATCCGTGAGAAGTTCGGCTGGTCCGAGCTGCTGATGACCACGCTCGAGAAGGACCACATCGCCGGCCAGGACGAGGCCCTGCTAGACATCTACCGCAAGCTGCGCCCTGGCGAGCCGCCGACGCGCGAGAACGCCCAGACCCTGCTCGACAACCTCTTCTTCAACCCGAAGAGGTACGACGTCGCCAAGGTCGGGCGCTACAAGTTCAACAAGAAGCTCGAAGTCGGCGTTCCGATCACCACCGGCACGCTGACCGAGGACGACATCGTCGCCACCGTGGAATACCTGTGCCGGCTGCACGCCGGTGAGGACGGCTACGAGGCCGACGACATCGACCACTTCGGCAACCGCCGCCTGCGTACCGTGGGTGAGCTGATCCAGAACCAGGTCCGGGTCGGCCTGTCCCGGATGGAGCGGGTCGTCCGCGAGCGGATGACCACGCAGGACGTCGAGGCGATCACTCCGCAGACCCTGATCAACATCCGCCCGGTGGTGGCGGCGATCAAGGAGTTCTTCGGGACGTCGCAGCTGTCCCAGTTCATGGACCAGACCAACCCGCTGGCGGGTCTCACCCACCGGCGCCGGCTGAGCGCGCTCGGCCCGGGTGGTCTGTCCCGGGAGCGGGCCGGCTTCGAGGTCCGCGACGTGCACCCGTCCCACTACGGCCGGATGTGCCCGATCGAGACGCCGGAAGGCCCGAACATCGGCCTGATCGGCGCGCTGTCCACCTTCGCCCGGGTCAACCCGTTCGGCTTCATCGAGACGCCGTACCGGAAGGTCGTCGAGGGTCGGGTCACCGACCAGATCGACTACCTGACCGCGGACGAGGAGGACCGGTTCGTCAAGGCGCAGGCCAACGCGCGCCTGAAGGCGGACGGCACGTTCGCCGAGGAGCGGGTGCTCTGCCGTCGTAAGGGCGGCGAGACCGAGGACGTCCTCCCCGGTGCCGTCGACTACATGGACGTCTCGCCCCGGCAGATGACCTCGGTCGCGACCGCCATGATCCCGTTCCTCGAGCACGACGACGCCAACCGGGCACTGATGGGCGCGAACATGCAGCGCCAGGCGGTGCCGCTGGTCAAGGCCGAGGCGCCGCTGGTGGGCACGGGCATGGAGTACCGGGCCGCGGTCGACGCCGGCGACGTGGTGGTCGCCGAGGTCGGCGGTGTGATCGAGGATCTCTGCGCCGACTACGTCACCATCCACCAGGATGACGGTCACCGCCGGACGTACCTGCTGCACAAGTTCCGCCGCTCCAACGCCGGCTCCTGCGTCAACCAGAAGCCGGTCGTCTTCGAGGGCGACCGCGTCGAGGCCGGTCAGGTCATCGCCGACGGGCCGTGCACCGACGAGGGCGAGATGGCACTCGGACGCAACCTGCTGGTGGCGTTCATGTGCTGGGAGGGTCACAACTACGAGGACGCGATCATCCTGTCGCAGCGCCTCGTGCAGCAGGACGTGCTCACCTCGATCCACATCGAGGAGCACGAGGTCGACGCTCGGGACACCAAGCTCGGCCCGGAGGAGATCACCCGCGACATCCCGAACGTCAGCGAGGAAATGCTCGCCGACCTCGACGAGCGCGGCATCATCCGGATCGGTGCCGAGGTCGTCCCCGGCGACATCCTGGTCGGCAAGGTCACGCCCAAGGGTGAGACCGAGCTGACCCCGGAGGAGCGTCTGCTCCGCGCGATCTTCGGTGAGAAGGCGCGTGAGGTTCGGGACACCTCGCTGAAGGTGCCGCACGGCGAGACCGGCACGGTCATCGGTGTGCGCACGTTCTCCCGTGAGGACGGCGACGAGTTGCCGCCGGGTGTCAACGAGCTGGTCCGGGTCTACGTCGCCCAGAAGCGCAAGATCCAGGACGGCGACAAGCTCGCCGGCCGGCACGGCAACAAGGGTGTCATCTCGAAGATCCTGCCGATCGAGGACATGCCGTTCCTGGAGGACGGCACCCCGGTCGACATCGTGCTCAACCCGCTCGGTGTGCCGAGCCGGATGAACATCGGCCAGGTCCTGGAGACCCACCTCGGTTGGGTCGCCAAGACCGGTTGGAAGGTCGAGGGCGACGACGCCGACTGGAAGCGCCAGCTCCGCTCGATCGACGCGCACGAGTCCGAGGGCGACACCAACGTGGCCACCCCGGTCTTCGACGGTGCCCGCGAGGAGGAGATCTCCGGTCTGCTCGAGTCGACCCTGCCCAACCGGGACGGCAAGCAGCTGATCGGCCGCACCGGCAAGGCGCAGCTGTTCGACGGGCGTTCCGGCGAGCCGCTGCCCGACCCGATCGCGGTCGGCTACGTCTACATCCTGAAGCTCAACCACCTGGTCGACGACAAGATCCACGCTCGTTCGACCGGTCCGTACTCGATGATCACGCAGCAGCCGCTGGGTGGTAAGGCGCAGTTCGGTGGTCAGCGTTTCGGTGAGATGGAGTGCTGGGCGATGCAGGCGTACGGCGCCGCGTACGCCCTGCAGGAGCTGCTCACGATCAAGTCCGACGACGTGCTCGGCCGGGTGAAGGTCTACGAGGCCATCGTCAAGGGCGAGAACATCCCGGAGCCGGGCATCCCGGAGTCGTTCAAGGTGCTGCTCAAGGAGCTGCAGTCGCTGTGCCTCAACGTCGAGGTGCTCTCCAGCGACGGTGTGGCCCTGGAAATGCGCGAGACCGACGACGAGGTGTTCCGGGCCGCTGAGGAGCTGGGCATCGACCTGTCCCGGCGCGAGCCGAGCTCGGTCGAA
>NZ_JBICUF010000003.1:137532-600648 GCF_043198035.1 Micromonospora sp. NPDC048898 | reverse complement strand
GCGGTTGTGGGGGGGCCGGGGGGGGGGCGGGGGGGGTGGGGGGGGGGTGTTTTTGTGTGGGGGGGGGGGGGGGGGGGGGGGGGCCCCCCCCCCCCCGACCCCACCCGAGAATTAGCAGTACAGACGACGACATAGGGGACATAGTGCTCGACGTCAACTTCTTCGACGAGCTGCGCATTGGTCTCGCCACCGCCGACGACATCCGTCAGTGGTCGCACGGCGAGGTCAAGAAGCCTGAGACGATCAACTACCGCACCCTGAAGCCGGAAAAGGACGGGCTCTTCTGCGAGAAGATCTTCGGTCCGCAGCGGGACTGGGAGTGCTACTGCGGTAAGTACAAGCGCGTCCGGTTCAAGGGCATCATCTGTGAGCGCTGCGGCGTCGAGGTGACTCGCTCCAAGGTCCGTCGTGAGCGGATGGGGCACATCGAGCTCGCCGCTCCGGTGACCCACATCTGGTATTTCAAGGGCGTGCCGAGCCGGCTGGGCTACCTGCTGGACCTCGCCCCCAAGGATCTCGAAAAGATCATCTACTTCGCCTCGTACGTCGTGACGAGCGTGGACGCGGAGTCGCGTCACCGTGACCTCTCGACGATCGAGAACGAGATCCTGGCCGAGAAGCGGCAGTCCGAGAACAGCCGCGACTCGGAGATCGAGAAGCGGGCCGCCAAGCTCGAGGCCGACTTGGCCGAGCTGGAGGCCGAGGGTGCCAAGGCGGACGTCCGGCGCAAGGTCAAGGAGGGCGGAGAGCGCGAAATGCGCCAGATCCGCGACCGGGCCCAGCGCGAGATCGACCGCCTGGACGAGGTGCTGGACACCTTCCGCAAGCTGGAGCCGAAGCAGCTGGTCACCGACGAGCTGCTCTACCGCGAGCTGCGCGACCGGTTCGGTGAGTACTTCACCGGTTCGATGGGCGCGGAGGCGATCAAGGCGCTGGTCCAGAACATGGACCTCGACGCCGAGGCCGAGAGCCTGCGGGAGACCATCCGGTCCGGCAAGGGCCAGCGGAAGATCCGGGCGCTCAAGCGGCTCAAGGTCGTCGCGGCGTTCCTGAACACCCGCAACTCGCCGCTCGGCATGGTGCTGGACTGTGTCCCGGTCATCCCGCCGGACCTGCGCCCGATGGTGCAGCTCGACGGTGGCCGCTTCGCGACCTCGGACCTGAACGACCTGTACCGCCGCGTGATCAACCGGAACAACCGCCTCAAGCGGCTGATCGACCTCGGCGCGCCCGAGATCATCGTCAACAACGAGAAGCGGATGCTCCAGGAGGCCGTCGACGCGTTGTTCGACAACGGCCGTCGCGGCCGGCCGGTCACCGGTCCGGGTAACCGCCCGCTCAAGTCGCTGTCCGACATGCTCAAGGGCAAGCAGGGCCGGTTCCGCCAGAACCTGCTGGGCAAGCGCGTCGACTACTCCGGCCGTTCGGTCATCGTGGTCGGCCCGAAGCTCAAGCTGCACCAGTGCGGTCTGCCCAAGCAGATGGCGCTGGAGCTGTTCAAGCCGTTCGTGATGAAGCGGCTGGTCGACCTCAACCACGCACAGAACATCAAGTCCGCCAAGCGGATGGTCGAGCGTCAGCGCCCGGTCGTGTGGGACGTGCTGGAAGAGGTCATCGGCGAGCACCCGGTGCTGCTCAACCGGGCGCCGACCCTGCACCGCCTGGGCATCCAGGCCTTCGAGCCGCAGCTGGTCGAGGGCAAGGCGATCCAGATCCACCCGCTGGTCTGCACCGCGTTCAACGCCGACTTCGACGGTGACCAGATGGCGGTGCACGTGCCGCTGTCCGCCGAGGCTCAGGCCGAGGCACGGATCCTGATGCTGTCGTCGAACAACATCCTCAAGCCGGCCGACGGCAAGCCGGTCACCATGCCCACCCAGGACATGGTCATCGGTCTCTACCACCTCACCCACCTCACCGCCGGTGAGAAGGGCGAGGGCCGGGCGTTCAGCTCGGACGCCGAGGCGCGGATGGCCTTCGACAACGGCGAGC
This sequence comes from Micromonospora sp. NPDC048898, assembly GCF_043198035.1. Classification (NCBI taxonomy): domain Bacteria; kingdom Bacillati; phylum Actinomycetota; class Actinomycetes; order Micromonosporales; family Micromonosporaceae; genus Micromonospora; species Micromonospora sp. NPDC048898. The sequence goes on along the minus strand of NZ_JBICUF010000003.1, from coordinate 598,656 downwards.
TGCACCTGCAGGCGCCGGTGAAGATCCGCCTGCGTGCCGTGGTCGGTGTCGACAACGGCGCCGGTGCCGAGACGTGGACCGCCCCGGAGGGCTGGGTCGAGGGTGACCCGCTGACCGTGGAGACCACCCTGGGTCGGGTGCTGTTCAACGAGACGCTGCCGCAGGGCTACCGCTTCGTGAACTACGAGATCCGCAAGGGTCAGCTCTCCGCGATCGTCAACGACCTCGCCGAGCGCTTCCCCAAGGTGGCGCTGGCCGCCACCCTGGACGGGCTCAAGGAGGCCGGTTTCCACTGGGCCACCTGGTCCGGCGTGACGATCGGCATGGAGGACGTCATCGCTCCGCCGCGCAAGGCGGAGATCCTGGCGCGGTACGAGAAGGAAGCCGACCAGATCGACAAGCAGTACCAGCGTGGTCTGATGACCGCCGAGGAGCGTCGCGGCGAGCTCATCACGATCTGGACCAGGGCGACCAACGAGGTCGCCAAGGAGATGGACACCGCGCTGCCGCAGGAGAACCCACTGTGGAAGATGATCAATTCGGGTGCCCGCGGTAACCTGCTCCAGCTCCGCCAGATCGCCGCGATCCGTGGTCTGGTGGCCAACCCGAAGGGCGAGATCATCCCGCGGCCGATCAAGGCCAGCTACCGGGAGGGTCTGTCCGTGCTGGAGTACTTCATCTCCACGCACGGTGCTCGTAAGGGTCTCGCCGACACCGCGCTGCGGACCGCCGACTCGGGTTACCTGACCCGTCGTCTGGTGGACGTCTCGCAGGACGTCATCATCCGCGAGGAGGACTGCGGCACCGACCGGGCGATCCCGATGCAGATCGGCGAGAAGCTCGACGGCAAGCTCGTCGTCCACACCCACGCCGAGACCAGCGTGCACGCCCGGACCCTGGCCGACGACATCAAGGGGCCGGACGGCACCGTGGTGGCCGAGCGCGGTCAGGACATCAACTCCATCGGGGTCGACAAGATCGTCGCCGCTGGCGTGGAGACGGTCCGCGTGCGCAGCGTGCTCACCTGTGAGTCGAAGCTGGGCGTCTGCGCGGCCTGCTACGGCCGGTCGCTGCCGACCGGCAAGTCGGTCGACATCGGCGAGGCGGTCGGCATCATCGCCGCCCAGTCCATCGGTGAGCCCGGTACGCAGCTGACGATGCGTACCTTCCACACCGGTGGTGTCGCGGGTGAGGACATCACCCAGGGTCTGCCGCGTGTGCAGGAGATCTTCGAGGCTCGGGTCCCGAAGGGTAAGGCGCCCATCGCCGACACCCCGGGTCGGATCCGGATCGAGGACGGCGAGCGCTCGCGCAAGATCATCGTGGTGCCGGACGACGGCAGCGAAGAGATCGTCTACGACAAGATCTCGAAGCGGGTCAAGCTCCGTACCCACGACGGCGGTCACGTCGCGGTCGGCGAGAAGCTGACCGAGGGCACCATCGACCCGCACGAGCTGCTGCGGATCATGGGTCCGCGGGCGGTCCAGGTCCACCTGACCAGTGAGGTCCAGGAGGTCTACCGCTCGCAGGGTGTGCTCATCCACGACAAGCACATCGAGATCATCATCCGCCAGATGCTCAAGCGGGTGACGGTCATCGACTCCGGCTCGACCGAGTTCCTGCCGGGTGTGCTCGTCGACCGGGCCCTGTTCGAGTCGGAGAACCGCCGGCTCGTGTCGGAGGGCGGCGAGCCCGCCGCCGGTCGTCCGGTGCTGATGGGTATCACCAAGGCCTCGCTGGCCACCGACTCCTGGCTCTCGGCGGCCTCCTTCCAGGAGACCACCCGGGTGCTGACCGACGCTGCGATCAACTCGCGCAGCGACTCGCTGGTCGGCCTCAAGGAGAACGTGATCATCGGAAAGCTCATCCCGGCCGGTACGGGCATCAGCAAGTACCGCAACGTCCGGGTGGAGCCGACCGAGGAGGCCAAGGCCAAGGTCTACTCGATGACCGGGTACCCGGAGACCGACTACGGCTTCGGGCCGGCCAGCGGGCAGGCTGTGCCGCTGGACGACTTCGACTTCGGGTCGTACCGCTAGGCACCAGGCGCACGACGAGGCCCCCGGCATCCGCCGGGGGCCTCGTCGTATCCCGGACCCACCCAGCCCTGGTCCGAGTTCGGCATGATGGGGAGATGACGACCGCACCCGGGCAGGTGTCCGTCGCGCAGCAGGGGCTGCGCCACCCGTTGGATCCGGATCCGGCCCGTGCCACGAAGGCTCGGGCGGTTTTTGCTCTCGGGCTGCTCGGCCTGCTGACCGGGTTGTTCATCGGCGGGGTGGTGCCGGCGACGGTGGCGCTGCAACTGGCCCGGCAGGCGCGCCGTGAGGCGTACTCCTCGGGGGGTTTCCTGACCGGCGGCGTCTGGCTGCGGCGCGGCGAGTGGATGGCGTGGGCCGGCCTGGTCCTGGTCGCGGTCAGCGTGGTGGCCATGGTGGTGATCGGCGTGGTGCGGTTGGCCGGCTCGCCGTTCGGCCACGACTACCCGGCGAACATGGACTGAGCCACCGCGCCCGGCACGGGCGCCGGCGCTCTCGGCGGTAGCCTGGCCGGTGTCCGTCGCGCGGGGTGGCGGCCTTTCGACAGGAGAACCTCGTGACGGATCCGGCGCGGCCCCCTGCGGACGAACCGGCCGACCAGCCGCCTGCGCCGGCACCGGCCGACCAGCCGCCTGCGCCGGCACCGGCCGACCAGCCGCCTGCGCCGGCACCGGCCGACCAGCCGGTTGCGCCGGCAACGCCGAGTGACTGGGCGCAACCGGGCCCGAGCAGCGAGCCGCATCCCCCCGCGTCCACGCCGGAGTGGGGCAGGCCGCACCCCGGCTGGGGTACGACGAGTCCGTCCGGCTCCGGTCAGCCCGACCAGCTCTCCGGGGTGCCCACCCCGACACCGCCGGGGTGGGGTGCGCCGTCGTCCGGGGCTGGTGTGCCGCCGGGTTGGGGTGCGCCGTCGTCTGGGCCTGGTGTGCCGCCGGGGTGGGGTCTGCCGCCGTCTGGGCCTGGTGTGGCACCGGGTTGGGGTGCGCCGTCGTCTGGGCCTGGTGTGGCACCGGGATGGGGTGCGCCGTCGTCTGGGCCTGGTGTGCCGCCCGGTTGGGGTGCGCCGTCGTCCGGGGCTGGTGTGCCGCCGGGATGGGGATCGCCGTCCGGTCCCGCACCTGCCGGGGCGGGAATGCCGGGCTATCCGGTGCCGCCGCCCACCGACGACCAGCGTCGGCCGCCGAAACGGGTGGAGGCGGTGCCCGGTACGCCGTTCGGCATCGTGCACCTGGACGTGGCGCCGGTCACCTCCGGGTTGTCCATCGGGTCGCTGGTGGCCGGGGTCGCGTCGGTCCTGGTGTCGCTGTTGGTGATCTGCTTCGGGGTCGCCTTCGCGAACGACGGCGGGGCCTGGGCCTCCGGGGCGTTCGCCGCACTCGGGCTGCTGGCTGGCGGGGCGGCCGTCGTCACCGGCCTGCTCGGTCAGCGGCAGATCCGCCGTCCGGTCGCGCCCCCCGCGGTCCGGTTCACCGGCCGCGGGCTCGCGCTGGCCGGGATCAGCTGTGGCGCGGCGGGAGCCCTGCTCAGCATCCTGGGTCTGGGCCTGGCGCTGCTTCTCGCCCTGACCTGAGGCAGGTCGCCGTCCGGCCCGGGCTCTCGCCCTCCGGCCGCTGCCCCACTCGGGGGCGACGGGTGGTCCCGCGGGGAAGCCGGTACACTTGTGTTCGTAGGTGCCCATCGCGGGCGACGGGGCAGGACGAGATTCGACCGGCGGGTGTGCAACAGTCGCCGGGCCCTTCCGTTTTGACCTGGGCGGTTGTGGTAGGTACTCTTTCCCCTTGTGCCCGGGCATGCCCGGGCAACTCGTGCGTGCGCTGTTTCCGGATCCCGGGCGGCGGCACGGCAAGCCAAGGATCCGGGGCGGGGCGACCCGCGCGCCGGTGACACAAACCCGATCGCACGCGCAAGCGTCCGCAACGGGACCGTGGGCAGGGCGACACGCCCGACCGCGGGTGCCGGGGTATCCGTGAGGTGACCCTGGTCGGAATGTAGGAGAGCCGGTCAGCAGGCCGGTTAACGAGCAGACGGCGCGGCCGCGAATGCGGCCGAAGGGAGCGGAGAAACCCGGTGCCCACCATTCAGCAGCTGGTCCGAAAGGGCCGTCAGGCCAAGACGACCAAGACCAAGACCCCGGCGCTCAAGGGGTCTCCCCAGCGGCGCGGCGTGTGCACCCGCGTGTACACCACCACCCCGAAGAAGCCGAACTCGGCGCTGCGCAAGGTCGCTCGTGTGAAGCTCAGCAGCCAGATCGAGGTGACCGCCTACATCCCCGGCGTCGGTCACAACCTGCAGGAGCACTCGATCGTGCTCGTCCGCGGCGGTCGGGTGAAGGACCTCCCCGGCGTGCGTTACAAGATCGTTCGCGGGTCGCTGGACACCCAGGGTGTCCGCAACCGCAAGCAGGCGCGCAGCCGTTACGGCGCGAAGAAGGAGAAGAGCTGACATGCCGCGTAAGGGACCCGCTCCGCGGCGGCCACTGGTCGCTGACCCGGTGTACAACTCGCCGCTGGTCACCCAGCTGGTGAACAAGATCCTGCTGCGCGGCAAGCGCCAGCTCGCCGAGACCATCGTGTACGCGGCCCTTGAGGGCTGCCGCGAGAAGTCCGGCACCGACCCGGTCGTCACCCTCAAGCGGGCGATGGACAACGTCAAGCCGACCCTCGAGGTGCGCAGCCGTCGTGTCGGTGGCGCCACCTACCAGGTGCCGGTCGAGGTCCGCCCGACCCGGGCGACCACCCTGGGCCTGCGCTGGCTGGTCACCTACTCCCGCGCCCGGCGCGAGAAGACCATGGTCGAGCGGCTCATGAACGAGCTGCTGGACGCGAGCAACGGCCTCGGTGCCGCCGTCAAGCGGCGCGAGGACACGCACAAGATGGCCGAGTCCAACAAGGCCTTCGCGCACTACCGCTGGTAACACCCTGGTTCCGGCGCCTCCGGGCGCCGGAACCGCCACCAGTTGAGTCGAGACGACGATAAGTAGGGATTGAAGTGGCCGCCGCAGACGCGCTCGCCAAGGTACGCAACATCGGCATCATGGCGCACATCGATGCCGGTAAGACCACGACCACCGAGCGAATCCTGTTCTACACCGGCATCACGTACAAGATCGGTGAGGTTCACGAGGGCGCTGCCGTCATGGACTGGATGGAGCAGGAGCAGGAGCGTGGTATCACCATCACCTCCGCTGCTACCAAGTGTGAGTGGAAAGACCACACGATCCAGATCATCGACACGCCCGGTCACGTCGACTTCACGGTCGAGGTCGAGCGGTCGCTGCGGGTCCTGGACGGTGCGGTCGCGGTTTACGACGGTGTCGCCGGCGTGGAGCCGCAGACGGAGAACGTCTGGCGGCAGGCCGACAAGTACAACGTCCCGCGGATGTGCTTCGTCAACAAGCTCGACCGGACCGGCGCCGACTTCTTCCGCTGCGTGCAGATGATGATCGACCGGTTGAACGCCACCCCGCTGGTGCTCCAGATCCCGATCGGGCTCGAGGGTGACCACATCGGTGTCGTCGACCTGATCGGCATGCGCGCGCTCACCTGGCGCGGGGAGACCCAGAAGGGTGAGGACTACGCGGTTGAGGAGATCCCGGCCGAGCTGGCCGACTCCGCGGCCGAGTGGCGCGAGAAGCTGATGGAGACCCTCGCCGACGTCGACGACGCGGTGATGGAGAAGTACCTGGAAGGCGACGAGATCTCCGTCGAGGAGATCAAGGCCGCCATCCGGCGTGCGACCATCGCCGGCAAGGCCAACCCGGTGCTGTGCGGCTCGGCGTTCAAGAACAAGGGCGTCCAGCCCATGCTCGACGCCGTGGTCGACTTCCTGCCGTCGCCGCTGGACGTTCCGGCGATCGAGGGTACGGCCACCGACGGCGAGACCCCGCTGCTGCGCAAGCCGTCCAACTCGGAGCCCTTCTCCGGCCTGGCGTTCAAGATCCAGACCGACAAGCACCTGGGCAAGCTCACCTACGTCCGGGTCTACTCCGGCACGCTCGATTCCGGTTCCCAGGTGGTCAACTCCACCAAGGACCGCAAGGAGCGGATCGGCAAGATCTACCAGATGCACGCCAACAAGCGGGAAGAGCGTCCGTCGGCGCAGGCCGGTGACATCATCGCCGTGCAGGGTCTCAAGCAGACCACCACCGGCGACACTCTCTCCGACCCGGCGAACCCGGTGATCCTGGAGTCGATGACGTTCCCGGAGCCGGTCATCTCGGTGGCGATCGAGCCGAAGACCAAGTCCGACCAGGAGAAGCTGGGCACCGCGATTCAGCGCCTGGCCGAGGAGGACCCGACCTTCCGCGTCCAGCTGGACGAGGAGACCGGTCAGACGGTCATCTCCGGCATGGGTGAGCTGCACCTGGACATCCTGGTCGACCGGATGCGCCGCGAGTTCAACGTCGAGGCGAACGTCGGTAAGCCGCAGGTGGCGTACCGCGAGACCATCCGCCGCAAGGTGGACAAGGTCGAGTACACCCACAAGAAGCAGACCGGTGGTTCCGGCCAGTACGCCCGCGTGATCGTGAGCGTGGAGCCGCTGCCGCTGGACAACGAATCGCCGACCTACGAGTTCGCCAACGCGGTCAGCGGCGGCCGGATCCCCCGGGAGTTCATCCCGTCGGTGGACGCCGGTGCGCAGGACGCGCTGCAGTACGGCATCCTCGCGGGCTTCCCGCTGGTCGGTGTGAAGCTGACCCTGCTGGACGGCCAGTACCACGAGGTCGACTCGTCGGAAATGGCATTCAAGATCGCCGGCTCGATGGTGATGAAGGACGCGGCCCGCAAGGCCGACCCCGCGTTGCTCGAGCCGATGATGGCCGTTGAGGTCACCACTCCTGAGGAGAACATGGGTGACGTCATCGGCGACCTCAACTCCCGCCGCGGCATCATCCAGGCGATGGAGGAGCGCAGCGGCGCCCGCATCGTGAAGGCTCTGGTGCCGTTGTCGGAGATGTTCGGCTACGTCGGCGACCTGCGGTCGAAGACCCAGGGCCGGGCTAGCTACAGCATGCAGTTCGACTCCTACGCCGAGGTTCCGCAGAGCGTCGCGAAGGAGATCATCGCGAAGGCAACGGGCGAGTAACGCCCTGAGCAGGTGATTCGTGGTTGGTCGCGGGAGGTTCAACCCGCCCGCGGCCACCACGATCGGATCGCGTGAGACCGGGCCTGTAGGCTTCATCGCCGCAGAACCCACAATGGCTTCCCGGCCGTCAGGCCGGAAAGGCTGTCGACAGAGTCCTAAGCGCCGACCGGCGCGCCGGGCGTACGAACCAAGAAGTCCACAGGAGGACACCAGTGGCGAAGGCTAAGTTCGAGCGGACTAAGCCGCACGTCAACATCGGCACCATTGGTCACATCGACCACGGTAAGACGACGCTGACGGCGGCCATCACCAAGGTCCTGCACGACCAGTTCCCGGACCTGAACCCCTACACGCCGTTCGACGAGATCGACAAGGCGCCGGAGGAGAAGGCCCGCGGCATCACGATCTCGATCGCGCACGTCGAGTACCAGACCGAGGCGCGGCACTACGCGCACGTCGACTGCCCCGGCCACGCGGACTACATCAAGAACATGATCACCGGTGCCGCGCAGATGGACGGCGCGATCCTGGTGGTCGCGGCGACCGACGGCCCGATGCCGCAGACCCGCGAGCACGTGCTGCTGGCCCGTCAGGTTGGTGTGCCGTACATCGTCGTGGCGCTCAACAAGAGCGACATGGTCGACGACGAGGAGCTCCTGGAGCTCGTCGAGCTCGAGGTCCGCGAGCTGCTCTCCTCGCAGGAGTACCCGGGTGACGACCTGCCGGTCGTTCGGGTCTCGGCGCTGAAGGCCCTCGAGGGTGACCCCGAGTGGACCGGCAAGCTGCTGGACCTGATGACCGCTGTCGACACCTCGATCCCGCAGCCGGAGCGCGAGGTCGACATGCCGTTCCTGATGCCGGTTGAGGACGTCTTCACGATCACCGGTCGTGGCACCGTCGTCACCGGTCGCGTGGAGCGCGGCGTTCTCCTGCCGAACGAGGATGTCGAGCTCGTCGGTATCAAGGAGAAGAGCTTCAAGACCAAGGTCACCGCGATCGAGATGTTCCGGAAGACCCTGGACGACGCTCGCGCAGGCGAGAACGTCGGCCTGCTGCTGCGTGGCACCAAGCGCGACGAGGTCGAGCGCGGCATGGTCGTCGTGAAGCCGGGCTCGAACACCCCGCACACGGAGTTCGAGGCGACGGTCTACATCCTCTCCAAGGAGGAGGGCGGCCGGCACACCCCGTTCTTCCAGAACTACCGCCCGCAGTTCTACTTCCGGACCACGGACGTCACCGGTGTCGTCACCCTCCCCGAGGGCACCGAGATGGTCATGCCGGGTGACAACACCACCATGTCGGTGAAGCTGATCCAGCCCATCGCCATGGAGGAGAACCTCAAGTTCGCGATCCGCGAGGGTGGCCGCACCGTCGGCGCCGGGTTCGTCACCAAGATCATCAAGTGAACTAGGTAACCCCGATTAGACCCGCCGCCGGTCGTGCGGCATACTAGTCAGGTTGCGTAACGACAGTTCGTCGCCTGTGTTCGGCATTCGCTGAACCTCCGGGTGGCGAGGCAGTCGAGCGTGGGGTGGTTGGCGGCCCAGTCGCCAACCACCCTCGCACGGCGTTCAGGTCGCGGTAATGCGATCGGCGCCTTGACCCACCGCGCGGTCAGCACCACTCCGGAACCACGGGGCGGAGCCCGGCCCGAGGGCGCGACACGCCCGACCGCGGGGGTCGGCGAAGTGGGCCTGTGCCAGCCGGTACAGGCGCCCGCAACACAGCGGCATCGAGAGAAGGAACAGAAGCCACCATGGCGGGACAGAAGATCCGCATCCGGCTCAAGGCCTATGACCACGAGGTCGTCGACTCCTCGGCTCGGAAGATCGTCGAGACGGTGACGCGCACCGGGGCGCAGGTCGCGGGCCCGGTGCCGCTGCCCACGGAGATCAACCGTTTCTGCGTTATCCGCTCGCCGCACAAGTACAAGGACTCGCGCGAGCACTTCGAGATGCGCACGCACAAGCGGCTGATCGACATCATCGACCCGACCCCGAAGACGGTCGACTCGCTCATGCGCCTCGACCTGCCGGCTGGCGTCGACATCGAGATCAAGCTGTAGGGACCGGACAAATGGACAGGCAAGTCAAGGGGATCCTGGGCGCCAAGCTCGGCATGACCCAGGTCTGGGACAACAACAAGGTTGTCCCCGTGACCGTGGTCGAGGCCGGCCCGTGCGTCATCAGCCAGGTTCGTAGCGCCGAGAAGGACGGTTACTCCGCGGTCCAGCTGGCCTACGGCACCATCAACCCGCGCAAGGTCAAGAAGCCGATCAGCGGGCACTACGCCAAGGCGGACGTGGCGCCGCGCCGGCACATCGTCGAGCTGCGCACCACGGACGCGGGGGAATACTCGCTCGGGCAGGAAGTCACTGTCGAGGAGTTCCCGGCCGGCCTCACCATCGACGTGACCGGCAAGACCAAGGGCAAGGGCTTCGCCGGTGCGATGAAGCGGCACGGCTTCCACGGTCTGGGCAGCAGCCACGGTGTCGAGCGCAAGCACCGCTCGCCCGGTTCCATCGGCGCCTGCGCCACCCCGGGTCGTGTCTTCAAGGGCACCCGGATGGCCGGCCGGATGGGTGGCGTTCGCTACACCGTGCAGAACCTGACCGTCCAGGCGGTCGACACGGAGAACAACCTCCTGCTCGTCCGGGGTGCCATTCCTGGCCCCAAGGGCGCGCTGGTTCTGGTCCGTACCGCGGCCAAGATCAAGGTGAAGAAGGGCGGTGCGGCCAAGTGACCACCGTTGACGTGCGCACCGTCGAAGGCACCACCAGCAGCTCCGTCGAGCTGCCGGCGGACATCTTCGACGTGCAGGCCAACGTCGCGCTGATGCACCAGGTCGTGGTGGCCCAGCTCGCGGCGGCCCGACAGGGCACGCACAAGACCAAGACCCGCGCCGAGGTCGCTGGTGGCGGCAAGAAGCCGTACAAGCAGAAGGGCACCGGTCGCGCCCGGCAGGGCTCGATCCGCGCGCCGCAGTTCGCCGGCGGTGGCGTCGTGCACGGTCCCGTGCCGCGCGACTACAGCCAGCGGACCCCGAAGAAGATGAAGGCCGCCGCTCTGCGGGGTGCCCTCTCCGACCGGGCCCGCGCCGGGCAGGTGCACGTCGTCGAGGCGTTCGTCTCGGGCGAGAAGCCGTCGACCAAGGCGGCCCTGGCCACGCTGACCAAGCTCACCGAGGCCCGTCGGGTCCTGGTCGTGCTGAGCAGCACCGACGAGCTGAACTGGGTGTCGCTGCGCAACGAGCCGCGCGTGCACCTGATCGAGTCCGGCCAGCTGAACACGTACGACGTGCTGGTGGCCGACGACGTGGTCTTCACCAAGGACGCCCTGGACGAGTTCCTGGGCGTGCCCGCCGAGACCACCGAGGAGGGTGGCAAGTGAGCACGATCGCCGACCCGCGCGACATCATCGTGGCGCCGGTCGTCTCGGAGAAGAGCTACAGCGAGCTGAACCGGAACTGGTACACCTTCCTGGTGCACCCGGACGCGAACAAAACCGAGATCAAGATCGCTATCCAGCAGATCTTCAACGTCCGCGTCCTGACGGTCAACACGCTCAACCGCCAGGGTAAGCGCAAGCGCACCAAGACCGGCTTCGGTCAGCGCAAGGCGACCAAGCGGGCGATCGTGAAGCTGGCTGACGGTGACCGCATCGAGGCCTTCGGCGGCCCGGTCAGCTGAGGGGTGTAGACAATGGCTATCCGTAAGTACAAGCCGACGACGCCGGGCCGACGTGGCTCGAGTGTCGCTGACTTCGCCGAGATCACCCGGTCCACGCCGGAGAAGTCGCTGCTGGTTCCGCTGCCGAAGAAGGGCGGGCGTAACGCCCACGGCCGGATCACCACGCGGCACCACGGCGGCGGTCACAAGCGCCAGTACCGTCTGATCGACTTCAAGCGGGTCGACAAGGACGGCGTGCCGGCGAAGGTCGCTCACATCGAGTACGACCCCAACCGCACGGCGCGCATCGCGCTGCTGCACTACGCCGACGGCGAGAAGCGGTACATCATCGCGCCGAAGGACCTGAAGCAGGGCGACCGCGTCGAGTCCGGTCCGGGCGCCGACATCAAGCCGGGTAACAACCTGCCGCTGCGCAACATCCCGGTCGGTACCACGATCCACAACGTGGAGCTGCGTCCGGGTGGCGGGGCCAAGCTGGCCCGTTCCGCCGGTGTCGGCATCCAGCTGCTCGGCCGTGAGGGCGCGTACGCGACCCTGCGTATGCCGTCCGGCGAGATCCGGCGGGTGGACGTGCGCTGCCGCGCCAGCGTCGGCGAGATCGGCAACGCCGACCAGTCGAACATCAACTGGGGCAAGGCCGGCCGCATGCGGTGGAAGGGCAAGCGCCCGACCGTCCGTGGTGTCGCCATGAACCCGGTCGACCACCCGCACGGTGGTGGTGAGGGTAAGACCTCCGGTGGTCGCCACCCGGTCAACCCGCAGGGTAAGCCCGAGGGCCGCACCCGCCGTAAGGGCCAGCCGAGTGACCGGCTGATCGTCCGCCGTCGCTACGCCACGCGTAAGCGCGGCTGAGGGAGATAAGACATGCCTCGCAGCCTGAAGAAGGGCCCGTTCGTCGACGACCACCTGCTCAAGAAGGTGGAAGTTCAGAACGACAAGGGCTCCAAGAACGTGATCAAGACCTGGTCGCGGCGCTCGACGATCATCCCCGAGATGCTGGGGCACACGATCGCCGTGCACGACGGACGCAAGCACGTCCCGGTGTTCGTGACCGAGGCGATGGTCGGGCACAAGCTCGGCGAGTTCGCGCTGACCCGCACTTTCAAGGGTCACGAGAAGGACGACCGGAAGAGCCGTCGGCGCTGACGCCGCGGGCATACGGATAGAGGGAACAAGGGGTTACAGCGATGCCAGGAAAGGGCGACGCTCCGGTGCTTCCGGGCGCGCGGGCGGTTGCGCGGCACGTGCGCATCTCGCCGATGAAGGCGCGCCGGGTGGTCAACCTCGTCCGCGGCCTGCCCGCGAAGGAGGCGCTAACGGTGCTGCAGTTCGCGCCGCAGGCTGCGAGCGAGCAGGTGTACAAGGTGCTCGCTAGCGCGATCGCCAACGCGGAGAACAACGAGCGGCTGGACCCCGACGCGCTGCTCGTCAGCGAGGCCTTCGTGGACGAGGGCCCGACGATGAAGCGGTTCCAGCCGCGGGCGCAGGGTCGGGCGTACCGAATCCGCAAGCGCACCTGCCACATCACCGTGGCGGTCGAAGCGGTCGCGCCGGCAGCGCCGAGGAAGGCCGCGGCGAAGAAGGCCGCCCCGGCCACGGAGGCCGCACCGGCCGAAGCGCAGAGCAAGACGGAGGACGCCGAGTAATGGGTCAGAAGGTTCACCCCACTGGGTTCCGGCTCGGCATCTCGACCGACTGGAAGTCCCGCTGGTTCGCAGACAAGCTCTACAAGGACTACATCGGCGAGGATGTCAAGATCCGCCGCATGATGTCCAAGGGCCTCGAGCGTGCCGGGATCTCCAAGGTCGACATCGAGCGCACCCGCGACCGGGTCCGGGTCGACATCCACACCGCCCGGCCGGGCATCGTCATCGGCCGTAAGGGTGCGGAGGCCGACCGGATCCGCGGCGAGCTCGAGAAGCTCACCGGCAAGCAGGTTCAGCTGAACATCATCGAGGTGAAGAACCCCGAGTCGGACGCTCAGCTCGTCGCGCAGGGCGTGGCCGAGCAGCTGTCCAGCCGGGTCAGCTTCCGTCGGGCGATGCGCAAGGCCATGCAGTCGGCGATGAAGAACCCGGTCTGCAAGGGCATCCGGGTTCAGGTCTCGGGTCGCCTCGGCGGCGCCGAGATGAGCCGGACCGAGTTCTACCGTGAGGGCCGGGTTCCGCTGCACACGCTGCGGGCCAACATCGAGTACGGCTTCTTCGAGGCCCGTACCACGTTCGGCCGGATCGGTGTGAAGGTCTGGATCTACAAGGGCGACGCCGTCCCGGGCCGGGAGGCTCCGGCCGAGGCCGGTCCGTCCCGCCCGCGTCGTGGTGAGCGTGGCGACCGTCCCGAGCGTCCGCGTCGTGGCCGGTCGGGTTCGTCCGGCACCACGGCCGGTGGCACCGAGGCCGGGCGGGCTGCTGCGACCACCATCGCGCAGCAGGCCGAGACGCCGAGTGGCGAGCCGGTCGACAGCGCAGCTGTCGCGGTCGCGGCTGCTCCGGCAGAAACGCAGCAGGAGGGCTGACAGATGCTGATGCCGCGCAAGCCCCCGAAGGGCTTCCGCAAGCCGCACCACCCGGACCGCAGTGGCGCGTCCAAGGGTGGTAACCGGGTGGTGTTCGGCGAGTTCGGGATCCAGGCTCTCGAGCCGGCGTACGTGACGAACCGGCAGATCGAGTCGGCACGTATCGCGATGACTCGCCACATCAAGCGTGGTGGCAAGGTCTGGATCACGATCTTCCCGGACCAGGCCCTCACCAAGAAGCCTGCCGAGACCCGGATGGGTTCCGGTAAGGGTTCGCCCGAGTGGTGGGTCGCCAACGTCAAGCCGGGGCGGGTTCTCTTCGAGATGTCCTTCCCCAACGAGCAGACCGCGCGAGAGGCCATGCGTCGCGCGATCCACAAGCTCCCGATGAAGTGCCGCATTGTTACGCGCGAAGTGGGTGAATCCTGATGGCAGCGGGCGTTAAGGCGACCGAGCTGCGTGAGCTCTCCGAAGAGGAGCTGGTCACGAAGCTGCGGGAGGCCAAGGCGGAGCTGTTCAACCTCCGCGTGCAGGCCGCAACCGGGCAGCTGGACAACAACCGGCGGTTGCAGGTCATCCGTCGGGAGATCGCCCGGATCTACACGATCATGCGTGAGCGCGAGCTGGGGCTCTCGGCCGCGCCGACTGAGGTGACTGCATCATGACCGAAGAGACCGCCACCGCCGCCGCGCGGTCGCGCCGCAAGGTCCGCGAGGGCCTGGTGATCAGCGACAAGATGGACAAGACCGTCGTCGTCGAGGTCGAGGACCGGGTTCGGCACGCGCTGTACGGCAAGATCATGCGCCGTACGGCCAAGCTGAAGGTGCACGACGAGCAGAACGCCGCTGGCACCGGTGACCGGGTTCTCATCATGGAGACCCGGCCGCTGAGCGCCACGAAGCGTTGGCGGATCGTGGAGATCCTGGAAAAGGCCAAGTAGCGAAGGCTCGAGCTCGCCCGGCGTTGCGTCGGGCGTAGGTTCCGCCAGGCTCCGGCCGCTACGGCGGCCGGAGAACCGGCAGACATAGGAGATAGACGTGATTCAGCAGGAGTCGCGACTGCGCGTCGCCGACAACACGGGTGCCCGGGAGATCCTGTGCATCCGGGTTCTCGGTGGCTCGGGTCGGCGCTACGCGAGCATCGGCGACGTCATCGTGGCCACGGTCAAGGACGCCATCCCGGGTGCCGGTGTGAAGAAGGGCGACGTCGTCAAGGCTGTCGTCGTTCGCACGGCCAAGGAGAGGCGTCGGCCGGACGGCTCGTACATCCGCTTCGACGAGAACGCCGCCGTCATCATCAAGGACGGCGGGGACCCGCGTGGTACCCGTATCTTCGGCCCGGTGGGTCGGGAGCTGCGGGACAAGCGGTTCATGAAGATTATTTCCCTCGCGCCGGAGGTGTTGTGACCGTGAAGGTCAAGAAGGGCGACACGGTCGTCGTCATCGCCGGCAAGGACAAGGGTGCCAAGGGCAAGGTCATTCAGGCCTACCCGCGGCAGGACAAGGTCCTGGTCGAGGGCGTGAACCGGGTCAAGAAGCACACCCGCATCAGCACCACCCAGCGTGGCGCCAAGACCGGCGGCATCGTCACTCAGGAGGCCCCGATCCACGTCTCGAACGTGCAGGTCCTGGACTCCGACGGCAAGCCGACCCGCGTCGGTTACCGGATCGACGACAACGGCCAGAAGGTCCGCATCGCGCGTAGCACCGGTAAGGACCTGTGATGACCACGGCTACCGAAAAGACCCTGCCGCGCCTCAAGGAGCGGTACCGCAACGAGATCGTGGCCCAGCTGCGCGAGCAGCGCAGCTACGGCAACCCCATGCAGGTGCCGCGGCTGGTCAAGATCGTCGTCAACATGGGTGTCGGCGAGGCTGCTCGCGACGCCAAGCTGATCGACGGCGCGGTCCGCGACCTCGCCACGATCACCGGCCAGAAGCCGCAGGTGCGGCGGGCGACCAAGTCCATCGCGCAGTTCAAGCTGCGCGAGGGCATGCCGATCGGTGCGAAGGTGACCCTTCGTGGCGACCGGATGTGGGAGTTCCTGGACCGGCTGCTGTCCATCTCGCTGCCGCGTATCCGCGACTTCCGCGGTCTGGACGGGCGCAAGCTGGACGGGCACGGCAACTACACGTTCGGTCTGACCGAGCAGTCGGTGTTCCACGAGATCGACCAGGACCGGATCGATCGCCAGCGGGGCATGGACATCACGGTGGTCACGACCGCCACGACCGACGACGAGGGCCGGGCGCTGCTCAAGCTCCTGGGCTTCCCGTTCAAGGAGAACTGAGATGGCCAAGAAGGCGCTGATCATCAAGGCGGCCGCGAAGCCGAAGTTCTCGGTTCGCGCGTACACCCGCTGCCAGCGGTGCGGGCGTCCGAAGGCGGTCTACCGCAAGTTCGGGCTCTGCCGGGTCTGCATCCGGGAGATGGCTCACCGCGGTGAGCTGCCGGGCGTGTCCAAGGCTTCCTGGTAAGGGCGACCGCGTCCCGGCCGTCGGCCGGGAACTCCTGCACCGATTAGGTATTGCTCTTCGCCGTAGGCCCGGGGCTGATGCCCCGGGAACCCCGGCGAGAAAGGCTGACGAAATCCATGACGATGACCGACCCGATCGCAGACATGCTCACGCGTCTGCGTAACGCCAACCAGGCGTACCACGATCAGGTGAAGATGCCCTACTCCAAGATCAAGGCGAACATCGCCGAGGTCCTGAAGGCCGAGGGTTACATCGCCACCTGGTCGGTCGAGGAGCCCGAGGAGGGTGCCGTCGGCAAGCGACTGGTCGTCGAGCTGAAGTACGGCCAGAACCGCGAGCGGAGCCTGGCCGGCATCAAGCGCGTGTCCAAGCCCGGTCTCCGGGTGTACGCCAAGTCGGACGGGCTCCCGCGGGTGCTCGGTGGGCTGGGCGTGGCGATCATTTCGACGTCCCAGGGGCTGCTGACCGACCGGCAGGCCCGCAAGCGGAGTGTTGGCGGGGAAGTCCTCGCCTTCGTCTGGTAACGGGAGACTGGTAGAAATGTCGCGAATTGGACGTAAGTCGATCCCGGTACCAGCCGGCGTCGACATCACGATCGACGGGCAGACCGTCAAGGTCAAGGGCCCCAAGGGCCAGCTTGAGCACACCCTCGCCGAGCCGATCACGGTCGAGCGGGCCGAGGATGGGCAGCTCAACGTCAACCGGCCGAACGACGAGCGCAAGGCCAAGGAACTCCACGGCCTGAGCCGTACGCTGGTTGCCAACATGATCGTCGGGGTCACCGAGGGCTACCGCAAGAGCCTGGAGATCGCCGGCACCGGTTACCGGGTCACCGCCAAGGGTTCGGACCTCGAGTTCGCGCTCGGGTTCTCGCACCCGGTGGTCGTCCCCGCCCCGGCGGGCATCACCTTCACGGTGGAGCGGCCGACCCTGTTCCACGTGGCTGGCATCGACAAGCAGCAGGTCGGTGAGGTCGCCGCCAACATCCGGAAGATCCGCCCGCCGGAGCCCTACAAGGGCAAGGGCGTGAAGTACCAGGGCGAGGTCATCCGCCGCAAGGCCGGAAAGGCAGGTAAGAAGTGAGCGCCACGCTGCTCAAGCGCCGCCGCGGCGTCGCCGCCAAGCGCGCCGTTGGGCGTGCGCGTCGGCACTTCCGCGTCCGCAAGAACGTCAGCGGTACGTCCGAGCGTCCGCGCCTGGTCGTCACCCGTTCGCTGCGGCACATGGTCGCCCAGATCGTCGACGACACCAAGGGCCACACCCTGGCGTCGGCGTCGACCCTGGACGCCTCGCTGCGCGGTGCGGAGGGCGACAAGAGTGCCCTCGCCGGCAAGGTGGGCGCGCTGCTCGCCGAGCGGGCCAAGGCCGCCGGCGTCTCCAAGGTCGTCTTCGACCGCGGCGGCAACCGGTACGCGGGGCGAGTCGCCGCGCTTGCCGACGCCGCCCGCGAAGCCGGGCTCGAGTTCTAACAACCCCGTCACGAGAGATAAGGAAGGCTGCTGATGCCAGGTCAACAGCGCCGTGGCGGCGGGTCCGGTGGCAACGAGGGTGGTCGCCGCGACAACCGCCGTGAGGGCGGCCGCGGAAACGCGCCCGTCGAGAAGACCCCGCACCTTGAGCGGGTCGTCGCGATCAACCGCGTCGCCAAGGTCGTGAAGGGTGGTCGTCGCTTCAGCTTCACCGCCCTGGTGATCGTGGGCGACGGCGACGGCACGGTCGGCGTGGGCTACGGAAAGGCCAAGGAGGTGCCCGCGGCCATCGCCAAGGGTGTCGAGGAGGCCAAGAAGCACTTCTTCAAGGTTCCGCGGATCGGTCAGTCGATCCCGCACCCGGTGACGGGTGAGGACGCCGCTGGCGTCGTGCTGCTCAAGCCGGCCTCGGCCGGTACGGGTGTCATCGCCGGTGGTCCGGTGCGCGCCGTGCTGGAGTGCGCCGGGATCCACGACGTGCTCTCGAAGAGCCTCGGCTCCTCGAACCCGATCAACATCGTGCACGCCACCGTGGCGGCCCTGAAGGGGCTTGAGTCCCCCGAGCAGGTCGCGGCGCGTCGTGGCCTGCCGGTGGAGGACGTCGCGCCGGCCGCCATGCTGGCGTCGCGTGCGGGGGTGGCGCGCTGATGGCACGCCTGAAGGTCACCCAGCTCCGGTCCGGTATCGGGACCAAGCACAACCAGCGTGAGTCGCTGCGTTCGCTCGGTCTCAAGCGGATCAACGACGTGGTGGTCAAGGAGGACCGGCCCGAGATCCGCGGCATGATCTTCACTGTGAGCCACCTCGTGAAGGTCGAGGAGGTCGAGTAATGACGATCAAGGTGCATCACCTGCGCCCGGCGCCCGGTTCCAAGACCGCGAAGACCCGTGTGGGTCGCGGTGAGGGTTCCAAGGGCAAGACCGCTGGTCGCGGTACCAAGGGCTCCAAGGCCCGTAAGAACATCTCGGCGGCGTTCGAGGGTGGGCAGATGCCCATCCACATGCGCCTGCCGAAGATGAAGGGCTTCAAGAACAGGTTCAAGGTGGTCTTCCAGGTGGTCAACCTGGACCGACTGGCTGAGCTGTTCCCGAATGGTGGTCAGGTCGGCCCGCTGGAGCTCGTCGAGTCCGGCGCGGTCCGCAAGGGTCACCCGGTCAAGGTCCTCGGCACCGGGGACCTCGGCGGTGTGTCGCTCCAGGTGTCCGCGCACGCGTTCAGTGCGTCGGCCAAGGAGAAGATCGCTGCTGCCGGCGGCTCCGCCACCGAGCTGTAAGGCGTACGACCCATGGCGCCCGTCCAGTTGTGAGTAACTGGCGGGCGCCATGGTCTGCCTGGGCTTCGTGCACCCGGTAATATCGGAATCGATTTATGTAGTCGGGCACATCTGCCCGGACCGGGGTGGGGCTGTTAGAGTCCCATCCCAGCCATGGATTGCGGGCACTCGCCCGTGATCCACCCCCACCCGCCAGGGTTCACCGGCGGCCCGCCTCGCGCAGGAGGAAGAAGTTGCTGTCCGCCTTTCTCAGTGCGTTCCGTACGCCTGACCTGCGCAAGAAGCTGCTGTTCACAGTAGGCATCATCGCGGTCTACCGGCTGGGTGCGACGCTCCCCAGCCCGGGCGTCTCGTACGGCAACGTGCAGAAGTGCCTCGACTCCATCTCGGGTGACACGACGGGCCCGCTGAATCTGCTCAACCTCTTCTCCGGCGGGGCGCTGCTCCAGCTCTCGGTCTTCGCGCTGGGCATCATGCCCTACATCACCGCGTCGATCATCCTGCAGCTGCTGACCGTCGTGATCCCGCGCCTGGAGCAGCTCCGCAAGGAGGGCCAGGCCGGTCAGGCGAAGATCACGCAGTACACCCGCTACCTGACTCTCGGTCTCGGTGTGCTGCAGGCCTCGGCGTTCGTGGCGCTGGCCCGCTCGGGGCAGCTGTTCCAGAACCGCTGCGACCAGTTCCCGATCATCCCGACCGGCACCGGCATCCCGGACTGGCTGACCCTGACCATCCTGGTCATCACGATGACCGCCGGCACCGGCATGGTCATGTGGCTCGGTGAGCTGATCACCGACCGGGGCGTCGGCAACGGCATGTCCGTCCTGATCTTCACCTCGATCGCCGCTCGGCTGCCCGGCGAGGGCTGGAACATCAAGCAGAGCCAGGGCTGGGGCAAGTTCGCCCTGGTCATCGCGCTGGTCCTGGTGGTCATCACCGCTGTCACCTTCATCGAGCAGGCACAGCGTCGGATTCCGGTGCAGTACGCCAAGCGGATGATCGGCCGACGGATGTACGGCGGCACGTCGACGTACATCCCGCTGAAGGTCAACCAGGCGGGTGTCATCCCGGTCATCTTCGGCTCGTCGCTGCTCTACCTGCCGCAGTTGGCTCTGCAGTTCTTCGACCAGAACGACCCGGGCAAGACCCAGGCGTGGATCCAGAACAACCTGGTCAACCCGAGTAGCCCGATCTACATCGCGGTCTACTTCCTGCTGATCATTTTCTTCACGTACTTCTACGTCTCGATCACGTTCAACCCGACCGAGGTCGCGGACAACATGAAGAAGTACGGCGGGTTCGTCCCGGGCATCCGCCCGGGCAAGCCGACCGCCGACTACCTGGACTTCATCCTCAGCCGGATCACCCTGCCGGGAGCGCTCTACCTCGGCATCATCTCGATCCTGCCGAACTTCTTCTTCATCTGGCTGGACGACCAGCAGTACCAGAACTTCCCGTTCGGTGGCACCGCTGTGCTCATCATGGTCGGCGTCGGTCTGGAGACCGTGAAGCAGATCGAGAGCCAACTCATGCAGCGGAACTACGAAGGGTTCCTGCGGTAGATGAGACTCGTTCTGGTTGGCCCGCCGGGTGCGGGTAAGGGCACGCAGGCAGAGTTCGTCGCCGCGCACCTGTCGGTACCCAAGATCTCGACCGGAGACATCTTCCGCTCGAACGTCACCCAGGGCACGCCGCTCGGCGTCGAGGCGAAGCGGTACATGGACGCAGGCGAGCTGGTTCCGGACGAGGTCACCATCAACATGGTCCGGGACCGGCTGGCCGAGCCCGACGCCAGCGAGGGCTTCCTGCTCGACGGTTTCCCGCGGACCACTCCGCAGGCGGCCGCCCTGGACAAGCTCCTCGCCGACCTGGGCACCGCGCTGGATCTGGTCCTGGAGCTGGTGGTCGACGACGACGAGGTGATCCGGCGGCTCTCCGGTCGGCGCACCTGTCGGGGCTGCGGCAAGATCTGGCACGTCGAGTTCGACGCCACCACCCGGCCGGGCATCTGCGACAGGTGTGGCGCCGAGCTGTTCCAGCGCGACGACGACAAGCCGGAGACGATCGCCACCCGGCTTCGTGAGTACAGCGAGAAGACCGCGCCCCTGGTCGACTACTACGGCGCCCAGGGCAAGCTGGTCGGGATCGACGCCACCGGCCCGGTGGAGGACGTCACCACCCGGGCCATCGACGCACTGCGGTCGTACGGCGGCTGAGGTCCCGCCGGACCACGGCGGATAGAGTGCGAACAGCGGGGTACGCCTGACGTGCCCCGCTGTTCGGCAACGAAAGGTAATCGCTCCATGCGTCGTCCCCAGCTGGACATCCAGCTGAAGACCCCGGACCAGATCGAGAAGATGCGGGCCGCCGGGCTGGTGGTGGCCGAGGCGCTTCGCCGCATGCGGGAGGCCGTAGCCCCCGGTGTGAGCACCGCCGATCTGGACGCCATCGCCGAGTCGACAATCCGCGAGGCGGGTGGTGTCCCGTCGTTCAAGGGCTACCACGGTTTTCCGGCGTCGATCTGCTCCTCGGTCAACGAGCAGATCGTGCACGCCATCCCGTCGCCGGGGCAGGTGCTCCAGGCCGGTGATCTGATCTCCATCGACTGCGGTGCGGTGCTGGACGGGTGGCACGGCGACTCCGCCATCACCGTCGGGGTCGGCGACGTCGACCCGGCACTGCTGAAGATGGCCGAGGTCGCCGAGGACGCGATGTGGGCCGGCATCGCCGCCGCCGCCCGCGGTGCGGCCAGCGGCAAGGGCCGACTCACCGACATCTCGCACGCGGTGGAGACGGCTGTCCGTAAGGGCGGCCGGTACGGCATCGTCGACGGCTACGGCGGGCACGGCATCGGCACCGAGATGCACCAGGACCCGCACGTGCTCAACCACGGCCGGCCCGGCAAGGGCCCGCGACTGGTCCCCGGCATGGCGTTGGCCATCGAGCCGATGATCACGATGGCGTCCCCGCGTACCGTCGAGTTGGCCGACGGTTGGACGGTCGTCACCCGGGACGGCTCGGTGGCCGCGCACGTCGAGCACTCGATGGCCCTGCTGCCCGACGGCGTCTGGGTGCTCACGGCCTTCGACGGCGGCCGCGCCCGGCTGGGCGACCTGGTGACCGCCCGTCAACCAGCAGCCTCAGCCGCCCCCTAACCCCCAACCCACCCCACCCATCGGCCCCGCCCACCCACCCCCTCGCCGCGCGTTGATCATGGGGTTGTCGTCGTGACACGCCGGAGACGGTGGCGATAACGTCATGATCGACCGGATTCCCGGGTAGGCCGTGAGTTGCGCAGCGGTGGCATGCTTGCCGGCATGGACGGGCGTGACGGGATGCGGGCCGCGGACGCGGACCGTGCGGTGGTTGCCGACCGGTTGCGGGTTGCCCTCGACGAGGGCCGGTTGGATCTGCACGAGTACGACGAGCGGTTGCAGCGGGCCTACGCGGCGCGCACGTACGCCGACCTGGAGGCCCTGCTCACCGACCTGCCCCCGGTGGCGCCGGCGCAGCGGTCGGGCCTGGCACCGGCCACCGGGCCGACGGTGAGCCTGCTGGGTGACCAACTCGGCCCGGCCTCCACCAGGGGCGCCACGGCCCGCTGGTTGGCCGAGGTGTGGTTCCCGTACCTGCCGGTGATCGCCATCGTGGTGGCCATCTGGGCGGTGACGTCGCTGTTCAGCCGGGATCTGCTCTACTTCTGGCCGGGCTGGGTGGCGGGGCCCTGGGGCGCGGTGCTCGTGGTCCGCACGGTCTCCGGGCTGGCCGCCAAAGAGCCCCAGCGTCAGGCCATCAAGCGCCAACGCCGCCGAGAGCGCAAGAAAGCAAAGCGCGCCACCAAACCAGACAACCCCCCACCAACCCCCTAGCCCCCACCCACCCCGTTGATCATGAAGTTATCGCCACCGGTGCCGGCGTGTCGTGACAACAACGTCATGATCAACGGGGTGGGGACGGGGCCGTTTGGGGCGCCGCACCGGGGGGTGGGTGGCCGGTTTGGCGGCGGAGCGCAGGTCGGCGTACACTTTCAGATCGGCGCACAGCGTCCACTCCGGCATGCCCACCCTGCGCTTCGGTGGGAGCTGGAGCCGCGGCTGGCGCGGTCTTCTGATTCTGATCAGATTTCCGTGTAAGACGTTGTGGGCCGCCCGGAGCAATCGACGTCAGGACAGCGGAGGACATGCCGAAAAAAGACGGAGCCATTGAGATCGAGGGTCGGGTCATCGAGCCCCTGCCGAACGCCATGTTCCGGGTGGAGCTCGCGAACGGCCACAAGGTGTTGGCTCACATCAGCGGCAAGATGCGGCAGCACTACATCCGCATCCTTCCGGAGGACCGGGTCGTCGTCGAACTCTCGCCGTACGACCTGACCCGCGGGCGCATCGTCTACCGCTACAAGTAGTCCTGACGACGGCCGGGAAGTCCCGTGTCCGTCTTCGACGTCCGGTCTCGCGCATCGCGCGTCCCCGGGCCAGATGGGAAGTAAGGCAACCGTGAAGGTCAAGCCGAGCGTCAAGAGGATCTGCAACAAGTGCCGGGTTATCCGCCGGCACGGCCGGGTCATGGTCATCTGCAGCGACCCGCGCCACAAGCAGCGCCAGGGCTGACTCAGCCCGTCCGGCCGTAACCGGCCGGGTGGCGTTGGTCCGGGCAGATCCCCAGCGACACACACATCACACATGCTCGTCCCAGCCGCGAGTGGTACGCGAGTCGTACTCCTGCGTGGCTGACCCCCGGTCGGAGGCCGGGGCCCGCTCGGGCAGCGACCGATCCCGGTCGCCGGCGCTCACGGCGTCGGAAAGACGGGACGGCCGGTAGCGGGGTGGGACGGGTCCACACCTCCGCCACACATCACGAGGAGTACGCCCGCACATGGCACGTCTAGTCGGCGTGGATCTCCCCCGCGAGAAGCGGTTGGAGATCGCGCTCACCTACATCTTCGGGGTCGGTCGTACCCGCGCCCTGGAGACACTCGCCGCCACCGGCATCTCGCCGGACAAGCGCGCTCGGGACCTCACGGACGAGGAGCTCGTGCAGCTCCGCGACCACATCGAGGGCAACTACAAGGTTGAAGGCGACCTGCGCCGCGAGGTCGCCGCTGACATCCGCCGCAAGGTTGAGATCGGCTGCTACGCCGGCATCCGGCACCGCCGGGGCCTGCCCGTGCGTGGCCAGCGGACCAAGACCAACGCACGGACCCGTAAGGGCCCGAAGCGGACCGTCGCCGGCAAGAAGAAGCCCGGCAAGAAGTAGTTCTTGACCGGATGACGGGGTCGGCCGCCGCCGAGGCGGGTCAGGCCGCAACCCGATCCGGAAAGTCAACTAGGAGCGCACAGACTTATGCCACCGAAGGCTCGTGCCGGAGCCGCTGTAAAGAAGGTCCGGCGCAAGGAACGCAAGAACGTCGCCCACGGGCAGGCGCACATCAAGAGCACGTTCAACAACACCATCGTGTCCATCACGGACCCGACCGGTGCGGTCATCTCCTGGGCCTCCGCTGGCCAGGTGGGCTTCAAGGGCTCCCGCAAGTCGACTCCGTTCGCCGCGCAGCTGGCCGCCGAGGCTGCCGCGCGTCGCGCCATGGAGCACGGCATGCGCAAGGTCGACGTGTTCGTCAAGGGCCCCGGCTCCGGCCGGGAGACCGCCATCCGTTCGCTGCAGGCCGTGGGCCTCGAGGTCGGCCAGATCGCCGACGTCACCCCGCAGCCGCACAACGGATGTCGTCCGCCGAAGCGTCGCCGGGTCTGAGAGGTAGAGAGAGATGGCTCGTTACACCGGTGCAGACTGCCGCCGTTGCCGGCGGGAGAAGATGAAGCTGTTCCTCAAGGGCAGCAAGTGCGATGGTCCGAAGTGCCCGTTCGAGTCCCGGCCGTTCCCGCCCGGGCAGCACGGCCGCGGCCGCACCAAGGAGACGGAGTACCTGCTCCAGCTCCGTGAGAAGCAGAAGGCCCGTCGGGTTTACGGCGTGCTGGAGAAGCAGTTCCGCGGTTACTACGAGGAAGCCGTTGGCAAGCAGGCCAAGACCGGTGAGGTCCTCCTGCAGATCCTCGAGTCGCGGCTGGACAACGTCGTTTACCGGGCCGGCTACGCCCACTCGCGGGACATGGCCCGCCAGCTGGTCAAGCACGGTCACTTCACGGTGAACGGCAAGAAGGTCGACATCCCGTCGTACCGCGTCAAGGAGCACGACATCATCGAGGTTCGGGGCAAGAGCAAGGAGCTCACCCCGTTCATCGTCGCGCAGGCTCAGGCCGGCTCGAAGACGGTTCCGGCGTGGCTTGAGGCCATCCCGAGCCAGATGAAGGTGCTCGTGCACTCCCTCCCGGCCCGGCAGGTCATCGACACGCAGGTCCAGGAGCAGTTGATCGTCGAGCTCTACTCCAAGTAGTCCGAGCTCGTTCGGTGGCCCGCCCCTCGGGGCGGGCCACCGGAACAGTTTGTGTCGTGGGCGTCAAATAGCGGGCGCCCCGGAAGAGAAGAGAAAAGATGCTCATCAGCCAGCGACCCTCCCTCTCCGAGGAGTCGATCAACGAGACCCGGTCCCGGTTCGCCATCGAGCCGCTGGAGCCGGGCTTCGGCTACACCCTGGGTAACTCGCTGCGGCGTACGCTGCTGTCGTCGATCCCGGGCGCGGCCGTCACCTCGATCAAGATCGACGGTGTGCTGCACGAGTTCACCACGATCCCCGGTGTCAAGGAGGACGTGGTCGAGCTCGTCATGAACATCAAGGAGCTGTGCGTCAGCTCCGAGCACGACGAGCCGGTCAGCATGTACCTGCGCAAGCAGGGCCCGGGCGACGTGACCGCGGGCGACATCCAGCCCCCGGCCGGCGTCTCGGTGCACAACCCGGATCTCAAGCTCGCCACCCTCAACGGCAAGGGCCGGCTCGACATGGAGCTGACCGTCGAGCGGGGCCGGGGCTACGTGACGGCGGCACAGAACAAGCAGTCCGGCGCCGAGATCGGCCGGATCCCGGTCGACTCGATCTACTCGCCGGTGCTGAAGGTGACGTACCGCGTCGAGGCGACCCGTGTCGAGCAGCGCACCGACTTCGACCGGCTGATCATCGACGTCGAGACCAAGCCGTCGATGGGTCCGCGTACCGCGCTGGCCTCCGCCGGTTCGACGCTCGTGGAGCTGTTCGGGCTGGCCCGGGAGCTGGACGAGACCGCCGAGGGCATCGACATCGGGCCGTCCCCGCAGGACGCCCAGCTGGCGGCGGACCTCGCTCTGCCGATCGAGGAGCTGGACCTCACCGTCCGCTCCTACAACTGCCTCAAGCGCGAGGGCATCAACTCCGTTGGTGAGCTCATCGGGCGTACCGAGGCCGACCTCCTCGACATTCGCAACTTCGGTCAGAAGTCGATCGACGAGGTCAAGATGAAGCTCGCCGGGATGGGTCTCGGGCTGAAGGACTCGGCTCCGAACTTCGACCCGGCGCACGTCGTGGACACCTTCGGCGAGGCCGACTACGACACCGACGACTACCGCGAGACCGAGCAGCTCTAGTCCGCGCTGCCGCCACAACTGAGGAGCACCAAAAATGCCCACGCCCACCAAGGGCCCCCGCCTCGGCGGCAGCCCCTCGCACGAGCGGCTGATGCTGGCCAACCTGGCGACCGCGCTGTTCCAGCACGGGAAGATCCAGACCACCGAGACGAAGGCCCGGCGGCTGCGCCCGCTGGCCGAGCAGCTCATCACCAAGGCCAAGCGCGGTGACCTCGCCTCGCGGCGTCGGGTGCTGGGTGTCGTCAAGGACAAGGACGTGGTCTACGCCCTGTTCGACCAGATCGCGCCTCGGTACTCCAACCGCCCCGGCGGTTACACCCGGATCGTGAAGACCGGTCCGCGCAAGGGTGACAACGCGCCGATGGCCATCATCGAGCTGGTGGAGGAGCTTCAGGTCGCCGAGCCGAAGGTGAACAAGAAGACCGCCGCCCGCAAGGCCGCGCAGCAGGACAAGGTCGAGGCGCTCGCCCCGGCCGACGAGGCTCCGCAGTCGGCGCAGACCGACCAGGACTCCGAGGCGCCGGTGTCGGCGTCCGGTGACACCGACGCCGCCCGCGAGGACAGCGACGAGGCCACCGAGAACAAGGCCTGATCAAGGGCAACGTCGGGCCCGGCACCCCCATCGGGGTGCCGGGCCCGACCCATGACAGGAGGTACGAGGTGGACGAGCGGATCCGGCTGCGGCTGGACGTCTCGTACGACGGCACGGGCTTCTCCGGCTGGGCACCCCAGCCGACGCGGCGCACCGTCGCGGGGGTGCTCGTCGAGACCCTGGACCTGATCCTCGGTGCCGGTGCGGTCACCGGGCTGACGGTCGCCGGTCGCACCGACGCGGGTGTGCACGCCACCGGGCAGGTCTGCCACCTGGACCTACCCGTCGACGTGTGGCGGGAGCACGAGGGGCGACTGCTGCGCCGCCTGGCCCGGCTGCTCCCCACCGACGTCCGCGTACGCGCGATGACCGAGGTGCCGGCCGACTTCGACGCCCGGTTCTCGGCCACCTTTCGCCGCTACGAGTACCGGGTCACCGATGCGCCCTTCGGCGCGGAGCCACTGCGCCGGCACGAGGTGCTGGCGTGGCCGAAGCCGCTCGACCTGGCCGCACTGAACGCCGCCGCGAGCGGCCTGGTCGGCGAGCACGACTTCGCCGCGTACTGCCGGCGCAAGGAGAACGCGACCACCTTGCGCGAGGTGACCCGGCTGGACTGGCGTCGCGACCCGGACGGCATCCTGGTCGCCACCGTGCAGGCCGACGCGTTCTGCCAGGCGATGGTGCGCAGCCTGGTGGGGGCGATGCTGGTGGCCGGGGACGGCCGCCGCCCGGTCGAGTGGCCGGGCAGCCTGCTCACCCGACAGGACCGCTCCAGCGAGGTGACTGTGGCTCCCGCGCGTGGGCTGACCCTGGTCGCCGTCGGCTACCCCGCCGATCCGACCGAGTACGCGCGCCGCGCCGACCTCACCCGTCGACTGCGGGTCCCGATCGAGGGTTGACCGCCGGCCGGGTGCCGGAGGCTCACTCGCCGGGCAGACCGCCGTCGTCGCCGCTGGCGGAGGATTCCGGCGTCGGCTGGGCGGCGGTGCCCCCCTCGGCACGCTGTTGCAGAACGCCCCGGCTGAGGTGCAGTTCGAGCATGTCGAACAGGATCTCGCGGACCGTGGCGTCGCCCGCCTTGATCGTCGCCCCGTCCTCGCGGACCACAAGCGCGTACGCCACGTAGTGGCCGCGTACCTGCCAACCGACCCGGGCGGGGGCGCTGCTCAGCACGTCGGTGCCGGCACCGGCGGCGAGGCCACGGAAGCGGCCCTTCCGCTCGTCGAGGAGGGGGCGGATCCGGTCCCGGGCCCGTTCCGCGCTGACCTTGTCGGTCAGGTTGAACAATCCGGCGGTGACCAGGTGGTCGCCATTCGGCGTACGCAGCGTGGCCCGGACGACCTGGTTGCAGCCGAGGAGGGCCAGCAGGTCGGCGACCTCGCCGGTGGCGGCGACGGCGCAACTGCCGCTGGACTGGGTCTTGAGCACCTGGTAGCTCGGCTGGCCGGCGGTGAGCGTCAGCTCCTTGCCGGGGAAGAGTTCCTTGGCGGTGAGCGGGGCCCGGTCGGATTCTCGGGAGTCGAGGGCCAGCCGCTCCGGCGTCGCGGACGTCGGTGCGCCGGTCGGCTGGGATGTGGGGCTGGCCGCGGGTTGCTCGTTGCGGTCGATCAACGCGGCGGCGCCGAGGCCGCAGAGTGCGAGCAGCACCAGGACGGCCGCGCCGCCGACAACCACCTGCCACAGCCGGCCACCGCCGCGTCGGGAGCTGGGCTCCGACGCCGTGGCCGAGGTGTAGACCTGGCTGCGGGACGCGGCAGACGGAACGTCGACACGGGTCGGCGGCGCAACGTCGGCACGGGTCGGCGGCGACTGCGTCGACGGCAGGGAGAGCTGGTTCGGTCGGGGCAGCGACGGCGCGGGGAAGCGTGACGGAGAGGGCCCGGCCGGCGGGGGCGGACCGGCGCCGAACACCGACAGATCGGACCCGGGCTCCGGGTACTCCTCGAAAGCGTCCTCATCGGACTCGTACCGATACACCATGTGGCCCAGAGTAGGAGCGATTGTCCCTTTAGGGGGTAATATCGGGGAAATGTGCGCGTGGGCCGTGTCCTGGCCGCCCCAGGTCGGTGCGAGAATTGCCGGCGTGACCGGCGACCACTACTTCACCGCTCGACCCGCCAGCGACGCTCCGCCGCGCGAGGTCGAGTTCTCCGTCGCCGACCGCGACTACCGGCTCGTCTCCGCCGGCGGCGTGTTCTCCGCCAGTCGGCTCGACCCGGGCACCGCGGTGCTCCTGCGCAAGGCCGACCTGCCCGCCGCCGACACCGCCGGTGACCTGCTCGACCTCGGCTGCGGGTTCGGCCCGATCGCGTGCGTGCTGGCCGACCTGGCACCGGCGAGCACCGTCTGGGCGGTCGACGTCAACGCCCGTGCCCGCGAGCTGACCGCCGCCAACGCGGCCAGGGTCGACGCGGCCGACCGGGTCCGGGTCCACGCGCCGGACGACGTGCCGGCGGACCTCCGGTTCGCCCAGATCTGGTCCAACCCGCCCATTCGGATCGGCAAGGACGAGCTGCACGAGCTGCTGCTGCGCTGGCTGCCCCGACTCGCACCGGGCGGCGTCGGCTGGCTGGTCGTCGCCCGGCACCTCGGTGGCGACTCGCTGCAACGCTGGCTCACCGAGCAGGGCTGGCAGGTCGAGCGGTACGCCAGCCAGAAGGGCTTCCGGGTGCTGCGGGTCACCCGGTAATTGGATGTCCCTCCCGCCCGTACTGGGGCAGGATCCCGGCGTGGGATACGTGGATGTGGCAGCGGTCGGGCACATCCTGCCCGACGGTCGGGAACTCTTCGCCGACGTGTCGTTCCGGGTGGGCGAGGGCAGCAAGGTCGCCCTGGTCGGGCCGAACGGCGCGGGTAAGACGACGCTGCTGAGGATGGTCGCCGGTGATCTGCCGGTGCGCAGCGGCGCCATCGCGCGGGCCGGCGGCCTGGGCGTGATGCGGCAGTTCATCGGCATGATCGGCGACGAGTCGACGCTCGCGGACCTGGCGTTGTCGCTGGCCCCGCCCTCGCTGCGGGACGCCGGCCGGCGACTGGCCGAGACCGAGGCGGCCATGCGGGCCGCCGAGGCCCACGGCAAGTTCAGCAACGCCGCCGGCAAGGCCCAGTTGGCGTACGCCGACGCGCTGGGGGCCTGGGGCGAGGCCGGCGGGTACGACGCCGAGGTGCTCTTCGACACCGTGGCGACAATCGTGCTCGGCCAGCCCTGGGACGCCGTACGGGACCGGCCGGTGCGTACCCTCTCCGGCGGTCAGCAGAAACGCTTCGCGTTGGAGTTGCTGCTGCGCGGCCCGGACGAGGTGCTGCTGCTCGACGAACCGGACAACTTCCTCGACGTGCCCGGCAAGCGGTGGCTGGAGGCGCGACTGCGCGAGTCGACCAAGTCGGTGCTCTACGTCTCGCACGACCGCGAGTTGCTGGCCCAGAGCGCCGACCGGGTGGTGGCCGTCGAGGGCGGCAGCGCCTGGGTGCACCCGGGCGGCTTCGCCAGCTGGCACGAGGCTCGGGTGGCTCGGCACGCCCGCCTCGACGAGCTGCGTCGGCGCTGGGACGAGGAGCACCAGAAGCTGCGCGAGCTGATGCTGATGTACAAGCAGAAGGCCGCGTACAACGACGGGTTGGCCTCGCGTTACCAGGCCGCGCAGACCCGGCTGCGTAAGTTCGAGGAGGCCGGGCCGCCGCCCGTACCCCCGAAGGACCAGGACATCCGGATGCGGCTCAGCGGCGGGCGGACCGGCAAGCGCGCGGTCGTCTGCGAGCAGCTGGAGCTCGACGGCCTGACCTTCCCCTTCGACCTGGAGATCTGGTACGGCGACCGGGTGGCGGTGCTCGGCGCGAACGGCACCGGCAAGTCGCACTTCCTGCGGCTGCTGGCCCGGGGCGGCACCGACCCCGACCCGGCCAACGGGCCGGTCGACGGGGCGGGCGCGCTCGCGCCGGTGGCACACGACGGCGCGGCGCGGCTCGGTGCCCGGGTCCGCCCCGGGCACTTCTCCCAGACCCACGACCGGCCGGAGCTGATGTCGAAGACGCTCGTCGAAATCCTGTGGCGGGGTGACGAGCACCGCACCGGGATGGATCGGCAGGCGGCGATGGGGGTGCTCAGCCGCTACGAGCTGGCCGCGCAGGGCGACCAGCGCTTCGGCACGCTCTCCGGCGGGCAGCAGGCCCGGTTCCTGGTGCTGCTGCTGGAGCTGTCCGGGGCGACGCTGCTGCTGCTCGACGAGCCCACCGACAACCTCGACCTGGCCAGCGCGGAGGCCCTCGAAGCGGGACTGAACGCGTTCGAGGGGACGGTCATCGCGGTCACCCACGACCGCTGGTTCACCCGCTCCTTCGACAGGTTCGTGCTGTTCCGAGGCGACAGCGAGGTGGTGGAGACCCCGGAGCCGGTCTGGGACGTGGGCTGAGCGGTCCGTGGGTCCGCCGCGGCCGACCGGCATAGGGTGGATCGCGTGACTGACATGACCTATCGCCGGCTGGGCGACTCCGGGCTCGTGGTGTCCGTGGTCGGCATCGGCTGCAACAACTTCGGCCGCAAGCTCGACCTCGACGGCACCCGCGCGGTGGTGGACGCCGCCCTGGACGCCGGAATCACCCTCTTCGACACCGCCGACATCTACGGCGAACCGCAGGGCGGCTCCGAGGAGTTGCTCGGGCAGGCGCTCAAGGGCCGCCGGGACGACGTGGTGGTGGCCACCAAGTTCGGCATGGACATGAACGGCCTCAACGGGCCGGACTTCGGGGCCCGGGGCGCGCGGCGCTACATCGCCCGCGCCGTCGAGGCGTCGCTGCGCCGGCTCGGCACCGACCACATCGATCTCTACCAGATGCACGAGCCCGACCCGGGCACCCCGATCGACGAGACCCTCGCCGCCCTGGACGACCTGGTCCGCGACGGCAAGGTGCGCTACCTGGGCAACTCCAACTTCGCCGGCTGGCAGATCGCCGACGCGGACTGGGTGGCCTCGTCCAACGGCCGGTCCCGCTTCATCAGCGCGCAGAACCACTACAGCCTGTTGGAGCGTTCGGTGGAGGCCGAGGTGATCCCGGCCTGCGAGCGGTTCGGCCTCGGCATGCTGCCGTTCTTCCCGCTCGCCAACGGGCTGCTCACCGGCAAGTACAAGCGCTCGGGGCAGCCGCCGGCCGGCAGTCGGCTCTCCGGCGGTGGCCGGTACGCCGAGCGGCTCGCCGCGGCCGACTGGGACACCATCGAGGCGATCGAGGCGTACGCGGCCGAGCGGGGTGTGAGCATGCTCCAGGTGGCGATCGGTGGGCTGGCCGCCCAGCCGGCGGTGACCTCGGTGATCGCCGGTGCCACCACGCCCGAGCAGGTACGCGCCAACGCCGCCGCCGGCACCTGGGAGCCCAGCGACGAGGATCTGGCGGCACTGCGCGCCGTCCTCTGAGCGAGCCGCGACGCACGCGGCGGCCTGATCCGTGCGGCACCCGGTGATCCACTCGCGTTTCTTGAAACCGGGGTGACCCGCGGCCCGGGAAGCCCCGATTTTCAGGGATACCGAGTCGATCACGGGCCGGGCGCGGCGGTCACGGCCCCGCGCGGGGGTCACGGCCGCGCGCGACGGCGACGGGCCGGGCCGCTCGTGGCGGCCCGGCCCGTCTGGTGAAACGCCTGTCGGTCAGGTGGTGCGGCGGCGGCCGAACAGCATGGCCACCCCCATCGCCGCGGCGACCAGCACGAGGCCGGCCGCGGCGAACGGCCACCAGCCGGCACCCGCGCCGCTTCCGCCGTCAGCCGGTTCGTTGACAGCTACCGGCTTGGGCGGCGGAGGTGACTGCGCCGGGCGGGCCTGCACCGTGGCGGTGGCCTTGGCCGGCAGGGGAGCGGGGGAGTCCACAGTCACCTTCCACGTGCCGGCGGAGAGCACCGGGCCGCTGCTGTAGAAGCCCTGCCCCTCGGGCTGCGGCTCCAACTGCACCGGCCCGACCTTCTGCCCGTCCGGGCCGGTGGCGGTGAGCACCAGGCGCACCACCCGGTCCAGTCGCCGGCCATCGGCGTAGGTGGCCTGGATGGTGACCCCCTGAGCCCCGTCGCCGGCCACCGTCAGTTTGAGTTTGTCGGCCCGGGCGGCCGCCGGGGCAGCGGAGAGCAGGGTCAGGGCCAGCCCGGCGAACACGGCGGCCAACACCTTGCGGATACCCGTCACGGACATCTCCTCGCTACGAATGGGGGAGGCCCCTCCCCGACGCCGTGGCGTCGGGGAGGGGCCTCGTCGGATCAGAGCTGGCGACCGGGTGCCAGCCGGGTGGCATCGCCACCGAGCCGCCCGGTGCCCTTGACCGATTCGCCGTCGTTCGCCTTGACCCCGGCCGTGCTGGCCGCGCCGCCGAGTCGAACGATCATCGCGTCGGTGTCCCGCACCAGGACATCCCGGACCTCCGCCTCAGCCACCAGGGTGGCGTCGGCGGCGAGCGTGCGGAACGCGGTCAACTGCTTGATCGCCTTGTTGTCGTTGCCGGCCGCCTCGGCCTGACGGGCCGCGTCGAGCTTCGCCGTCAACTGCTTGTGCGCCTTGGCCGAGAGCCGACCCGTCGCCTTGAACCGGTCCAGCAGGTTCTGCATGTCCCGGAACGAGGTGGTGACGAAGAACCGGACAGTCGAGGTGGTCTCGTTGCCCGCCTTGTCGGTCGCGGTCACGGTCAGCTCGTGCAGGCCGAGTGGCAGCTCGTACATGGCCTGCAGAGTGCCGCTGGCGTACGCCTGGCCGTCCAGCTTGCCGACCACTGTCGCGATGCCCGAGGTCGGGTCGACGGCCTGCCAGGACACCCGGACGTCCTGGCTGTCCCCGTAGAGCTGGCCGTCGGCGATCCCGGACACCAGCAGCGTCGGCTTGGTGCCGTCGATCTTCAGGATCGCCGACTTGAGCGTCTCGACGTTGCCCGCCTTGTCGGTCGAGCGGTACAGCAGCTCGTGCTGCCCGTCACCGGTCACCTCGACCGGCGTCGTGTACGGCGTCCACGCGCCACCGTCCAGCGACCACTCCACCGTCTTGCTGCCGGAACCGGCGTCGGTCGAGGTCAGCACGACGGGGATCGTCCCGTTGTGCCAGCCGGCGTCGTTCGCCGGAGCGAACGTCGCCGAGGTCACCGGCGCGGTGGCGTCGATCTTGGCGGAGACGGTCTTCGTCTCCTCCACGTTGCCGGCCTTGTCGGTCGAGCGGTACCGCAGCTCGTGCTCGCCGTCGCCGGTGATGGCCACCGGTGCGGTGTACGCCGTCCAGGTGGTGGCCCCGTCCAGCTGGTACTCCGTACCGGCGATGCCGCTACCGCCGGCCTCGTCGGCGGCGGTGAGCGTGACAGTCACCGGCCCGGTGTACCACCCCTCGGTCGGGGTGCCGGAGACCGCCGCGGTGGTGACCGGCGCGGTCTCGTCGGCCACCTCCGTGCTGAGCCGGAAGTAGTCGAACGAGGCGGTCTTCGACGCCGTCTGGTTGGCGCCGAGGGTGAACAGCCCGACCTTCGGGGTGGCCCCGACGGCGCTGTTGGTCAGCGCCTCCAACGCGGTCCAGGTCGTGCCGTCCGCCGAGTACGACGCCGTGAACGTGTTGCCCGTGCGGGCCAGCCGCAGGTGCCACACCGCCGAGGTGAGGCTGGTCGCCTCCGGCTGCGGGGTCTGCACCACCCCGGCGATCTCGCTGCGGAACTCGATCCGCC
Organism: Micromonospora sp. NPDC048898; assembly: GCF_043198035.1. NCBI lineage: Bacteria > Bacillati > Actinomycetota > Actinomycetes > Micromonosporales > Micromonosporaceae > Micromonospora > Micromonospora sp. NPDC048898. The sequence goes on along the minus strand of NZ_JBICUF010000003.1, from coordinate 564,336 downwards.
GCGTCACCGCCTGGCCGGCCTGGTTGTCCGCGATGAAGTCCAACTTCAGGTAGTTGTCGTCATCCGCCTGCACGAGCAGACCGGCCTGCTGGTACTGCTCGTTCAGCAGGCTGCCGTCGACCTTCGTCTCCAGGGTCCAGTCGCCGGACGGCGCGGTCTGGAGGATGAAGTTCTTCGGCCCGGTGTTGTCGGTGCCGTAGATGTCACCGTTGGGCACGTCGATCCGCAACGCGCCATCGGTGACCCGGTAACCGGCGGTGTCCTCCCGCGTGATGGCGTCCCACCGGCACTTGTCCAGCGAACTGCCGGTGAACTCGTCCGACGGGTCGACCGGGCCGGCCGGGGCGTCCGGCGTGACCACGAACGAGTCGAAGGCCGCGTCGACAACAGGTGCCTCGGTGCCACCGTTGAGGGCGAAGACCCCGATCCGCGGGTTGGTGATGCCGGCGAGCGCGGCCGAACGGCCGACCGGGGTGAAGGTCTGCCCGTCGCCCGAGGCGGACGCGGTCAGGTTCGTCCCGTCGCTGGTGATCCGCAGGTACACGGTGTCACCCGCCGGTGCGTTGGTGGCGTCGGCGGCCTCGTTGCGAGGCGTGGCCGCGGTCTCCCGGATGAACTCCACCCGCCGGCTGCCGTTGTAGAGCAGGTCCACCTTGGCGTAGTTGTCGTCGTCGCCGTACACCAGCAGGCCAGCCTGCTGGTAGTTGGCCGTCACCGGGAGGGTGACCTTGGTGGTCATCTCCCAGGCGCCGGTCGGAGCCGCCTGGAGCACCAGGTTGGTGGCGTCGTTGCGAGCCCCGTAGAGGTCACCCACCCCGGTGGGCAGCCGCAGCGCGCCGCCACTGAGCGAGTAGAGCTGGTTCTCCCGGACCACGCTGGTCCACCGGCCCTTGTCCAGGGTGTTGCCGTTGAAGTCGTCCGAGCGCGCCCCGAGGCAGGACGTGTCCGGAGCGTCCACCCGCACCGGCACCGTGGTGTACGCCTTGGCGCCCTTGCTGTCGGTCACCGTGAGGGTGGCCGTGAAGGTGCCCGCGTTGGTGTACGTGTGGCTGGCGTCCAGGGTGGTCGCCGTGCCTCCGTCACCGAAGTCCCAGGCGTACGTCAGCGGGGTGTTGCCCTCGGCGTCGGTCGCCGTGCCGTCGAAGGCGACGGTGACCGGCGCGGTGCCGGTGGCCGGGGTGGCCGTGGCACTGACCGCAGGCGGCGCGTTCTCGGTGACACCGCGGCCGACGAAGTCCATCCAGTTGACGTTGAACAGCGAACCTGTTCCGCCGTTCGGGTCGCGGGCCACGAAGAACAGCGAGCCGCTCGCGGCACCGGTGACCGGCGCGCTCACGTCCGTGTACGTCTGCCACGCGCCTGTCGTCGGCACGACGGCCGTGGCGACCACCGGTCCGTCGACCGCACCGGCGCGGACCTCGATCCGACCGCCGGCGGCGGCCGAGGCGGCCCGGAACCGGATCTCGGTGATGTTGGTCAGGTCCGCCGGAGCGACCGACCACCAGTCACCGTCCTCGATGAACGCGATGCTCTGGCCGCCACCGGCGGTGTCGGCCGCGGCCTCCCGCTGCACGCCGGCGTCTCCGCCGCCGGTGCTCACCGGCGTCCGGCCGGTGGCCGTGAAGTACTCGGCCTGCTTCTGCTTGGGCTGCAGGATCTCGATCTGCCGACCGGTGAGCGCACCCGCGCCGCCGGCACCACCCTCGTCGGTGTAGGTGGCCTCGAAGACCGCGAACACGTTCGCCTCGGCGCCGTGCCCGGAGGCGAGCGACGTCTGGACGGTGCCGGTGCAGCCGGTGTGCTGCTCCAGCGGGTGGGCGTGCTCGTCGTGACCGAGCAGCACCTGGAGGTTCACCTTGGCGCAGTCGATCTGCCCGTCCTCGGGGTCGGTCACCTTGATCGTGTACTTGACCTGGTCACCCCAGTTGAAGAAACCACCGTCCGGCGGGAACTCGATGGTGACCGTCGGTGCGGTGTTGCCCACGGTGATCGGCACGTTGCCCACCGCGGTACGGCCCTTCGCGTTGGTCACGGTGAGCTGGGCGGTGTAGTTGCCCGGCGTCACGTAGGTGTGCGTCGGGTTCGCCTCGGTGGAGGTCTGCCCGTCGCCGAAGGACCAGGCGTAGGTGAGCGCGCCACCGTCCGGGTCCCGGGAGCCGTCGCTGGAGAACGTGACGGTCAACGGCGCCGGACCCCAGCTGGGGTTGGCGGACGCTGCCGCGATCGGCGCGCGGTCACCGGCGGTGTAGTCGATCCGGTAGATGCCGGAGTTGTCGTTGTTGCCGCCGAATCCGCTGCCCCACTCGATCAGGTACAACGCGCCGTCCGGACCGAACTCGAAGTCCATCGGCCGGATCATGCTCATGCCGGTGAGCAACTGGTTGATGTCCACAAGCGACTTGCCGTCGGCGGTCACCTGCATCGTGTACATCTTGTTCTGGTTCCACTCGCCGAGCAGCGCCTTGCCGTCGTAGTAGGCCGGCCACTTGCGGGTGGAGTTGAGGTTGGGGTCGTACCGGTAGGCCGGGCCGCCCATCGGCGCGCCGCCGCCACCGATCTCCGGGTACCGCGCGTCACCGGCGTAGCCGTAGTCGACGGTGGCCGGGACGACCGGGGGGAGGTTGGTCAGGCCGGTGTTGTTCGGCGAGTCGTTCACCGGTGCGGCGCAGTCGAACTTCGCCCCGCTCGGGCCGGACGGGAACGTGTAGTCGTTGTACGCCTCGTTCGTGCCCGTGCAGTACGGCCAGCCGTAGTTGCCGGGGGTGACGATGTTCCACTCGACCAGACCGCGGGGGCCCCGGGTCGGGTTGTTCGCGTTGGCGTCCGGCCCGTAGTCCCCGACGTACAGCGTGTCGGTCTTCGGGTCCGTGCCGATCCGGAACGGGTTGCGGAAGCCCATCGCGTAGATCTCGGGACGGGTCTTCGCGGTGCCCGGCGCGAAGAGGTTGCCCGTCGGAACGGTGTACGTCCCGTCGTCCTCCGGGTGGATCCGGATCACCTTGCCGCGCAGGTCGTTGGTGTTCGCCGACGTGCGCTGCGCGTCGTAGTCCTGGCGGCCCGGGCGCTCGTCGAGCGGCGAGTACGCGTTGGACTCGAACGGGTTGGTGTTGTCACCGGTGGCCAGGTAGAGGTTGCCGGCGCTGTCGAACGTCATGCTGCCGCCCGCGTGGCAGCAGGTGTTGCGCTGCGTGTCGACCCGCAGCACCTGCTTCTCGCTCGCCGGGTCGATGGTGTCGCCGGTCACGGTGAACCGGGACAGCAGGTTGCGCGTGACGTTGTCGTTCGGGGCGTAGTAGAGATACACCCACTTGTTGGTGGCGAAGTCCGGGTCGAGCCGGATGCCGATCAGACCGTCCTCGTTGCCGGTGAAGACATCCAGGTCGACGGCGGTGACGGTGCTGCCGGTGTCCGGCTTGATGATCTGCACCCGGCCGTCGCGCTCGATGTAGAAGACCCGCCCGTCGGGGGCGATGTCCAGCTCCATCGGGTTGCTGGTGTTGCTGTCCAGGGCGATCTTCTCGAAGTTCGAGGTCTTCGTGGCACCGCAGTCGGCGTCCGCGACACCGGCCGCGGTCCGGATGCCGCCGAGCAGGTGGGACAGGAACTCGGGCTCGGCGAACGACTCCCGCGTGTGCCCGCCACCGGTGTACCAGGAACGACCGCCGTCGAAGTCCTGACACCAGGAGGTCGGGTGGTCGGCGCCCATCGCGCCCGCCCCCGGGGTGTAACTCTTCTCGTCCAGGCTGGCCAGCACGTGCACGTCCGGCCGCGGGTTGGTCTGGAAGTTGTACCACTCGTCGAACCGGGACCAGCGGTCCGGCAACTCGGCAGTGGACGGGTGGGCGTGGTCCTCCACCTTGACCGTGGCCTGCTGGTTCTGCGGGTGGTTGGCGAAGTACGCGCCGACCAGGTCGCCGTACCAGGCCCAGCTGTACTCGGTGTCCGACGCGGCGTGGATGCCGACGTAACCGCCCCCGGCCTTCACGTAGCGCTCGAACGCCGCCTGCTGCTCGGCGTTGAGGACGTCACCGGTGGTGGAGAGCCAGATCACGGCCTTGTACTTCGCCAGGTTGGCGTCGCTGAACGCGGCGCCGTCCTCGGAGGCGTCCACGGTGAACCCGTTGGCGGCGCCGAGCTGTTGGAGGGCGGCGACACCGGTGGGGATGGAGTCGTGCCGGAAACCGGCAGTCTTGGAGAAGACCAGGACCGAGAAGGGATCGTCGGCGGCCTTCTGGGGCGCCTTCGGCGCCACCTGGGTGACCGGGGTTCCGGCCGCTGCCTCCCGTGGGGGGACCTGTGCGGCGGCCGGTGCTGCCTGCGCGGGCGTGCCGAACAGGGTGGTCGAAGCGAGGGCCAGGGAGATGAGGGTTGCGGTGATGGGTACGCGGGCACGACGAGAACGGGACACGCCGCCTCCTGTGTCGTAGTGACGGAGATCGCGGGAGTCGGCTCGCCGAAGGCCGTCCCTGATGGAGTCGGTGGTCACACCCTGCGAGGGCGCCCCCACCGACATTTTGTCGAATCGCTGAACAAATTAATTCGACTGGTTCAATGTCCGGCAAGATGCCGGCGGGTAACGGTTCTGCAACGGCAGGCGACATTCCGAACAGGACCGTATGAACCGCCCCACAGATCTAGCTCGATTCGGTGCGTTCCGGCCCACCGGCCGCCGCCGAGCCCGCCTTGGCAGACCGGCGGATCTGTCGTACGGTGACACGCAAGTAACCCACGGGAGCCCGGTGTACCGGGCTGAGAGGGGGGCTGACAGCCCCCGACCGTCGAACCTGATCCGGGTAATGCCGGCGCAGGGAGGAGAGTTGCCGTGCCGTCCCTGGGGCGACTGCATCTGATCACCGACACCCGACCCGGTCGGGACCCGCTCACCGTGGTCCGGGCCGCCCTCACGGTGGCCCGCGCCGACCTGGTCGTACAGGTCCGGGTGGAGGACTCCGCCACCGACCGCGAGGCGTACGACCTGGCCCGGCGGGTGCTGGCGCTCTGCCTGCCGTACGAGGCGACCTGCCTGGTCAACGACCGACTGCACGTGGCGTTGGCGGTGGGTGCCGCCGGCGGCCACGTCGGAGCCGACGACCTGCCGGTCACCGCCGCCCGTCGGGTGCTCGGCCCCACCGGCGTGCTGGGAGCCACCGCCCGCGCGCCGGAAACGGCGACCGCGGCAGTCGCGGCGGGAGCCAGCTACCTGGGCGTCGGGCCGTGCCACCCCACCAGCACCAAGTCCGGCCTGCCGGACCCCATCGGGCCCACCGGGGTACGCGCCGTCGCCGACGCCGTCGACGTGCCGGTCATCGCGATCGGTGGCGTGACCGCCGCCCACGTCCGGGAGCTGCGGGCCGCCGGGGCGTACGGGGTGGCGGTGGTCGGCGCGCTCTCCGCCGCCGCCGATCCGGCGCAGGCGACCGCCACGCTGATCGAGGCCCTGACGTGCTGACCGGCCGGTCGGACTCGGCGTCGTCCGACGACCGGGTCCGGCCGGACGTGGCGGTGATCGGGGCCGGGCCGATCGGGTTGGCGATCGCCTGGCGCTGCGCCGCGCGAGGGCTGCGGGTGGTGGTGCACGATCCGGCACCCGGCTCGGGGGCGTCGGCGGTGGCCGCCGGCATGCTCGCCCCGGTCGCCGAGGCGTACTTCGGTGAGCGGCAGCTGACCGAACTGCTGCTGGCGTCCGCCGCCCGCTGGCCCACGTTCGCCGCCGAGCTTGCCGACGCGACGGGCGTCGACATCGGCTACCGGACCGAGGGCACCCTGCTGGTCGGGTTGACCCGCGACGACCTGGCCGAGGCGCGCCGGCTGTGGGCGTACCAACAGGGGTTGGGTCTGCCGGTGACCCCGCTGCTCCCCAGCGAGCTGCGCGACCTCGAACCTGCCCTCGCCCCCCGGGTGCGCGGCGGCGCGCTCGCGCCGACCGACCACCAGGTCGACCCCCGGCTGCTGGTGCCGGCGCTGCGCACGGCCGCGCAGCGAGCCGGCGCGGTGCTGGTGTCGCAGGCGGTCACGCGGCTGTCCGATGTGGATGCCTCGGTCACCGTGGTCGCCGCCGGCTGCGGGGCCGCCGCACTCACCGGCCTGCCCGTGCGACCGGTGAAGGGCCAGATCCTCCGGCTGCGCGCGCCCGACGGCGTCGCGCCGGGCTTCCGGCACGTGATCCGGGGGTACGCCGACGGCGAACCGGTCTACCTGGTGCCCCGCCCCAACGGCGAGGTCGTGCTCGGCGCGACTGTCGAGGAACGATCGGACACCACTGTCACCGCCGGTGCCGTGCAGCGCCTGCTCCGCGCCGGAGTCGACCTGGTGCCCGAGCTGGCCGAGTACGACCTGGTCGAGGCGGTCGCCGGGCTGCGGCCGGGCACCCCGGACAACGCACCGATCCTCGGGCCGCTGCCGGGCCGACCGGACGTCCTGGTCGCCACCGGTCACCACCGGCACGGCATCGTGCTCACCCCGGTCACCGCCGACCTGATCACCGAACTGGTACGCGCCGGCGAGCCCGATCCGCTGCTCGCGCCCTTCCGACCGGACCGGTTCGTCGGCGCGGCGGCGGACGGCAAGCCCTTGCGGTTCGTTGGCGAGCCGTTTCGGTTCGTCGGCGCGGCGGCGGACGGCAAGCCCTTGCGGTTCGTCGGCGAGCCGTTTCGGTTCGTCGGCGCGGCGGCGGACGGCGAGCCCGAAACGACGATGAAGGGGGACCTGTGGAGTTGACGGTGAACGGGGCTGGGCGAAGCGTCCCGGGTGAGGTGTCGGTGGCCGACCTGGTCCGTGACGTCGCGCCACAACCGCGTGGGGTGGCGGTCGCGGTCAACGGCGAGGTGGTGCCCCGGGCGGGTTGGGCGACCACGGCGTTGCGCGACGGTGACCGGGTCGAGGTGCTCACCGCGGCGCAGGGCGGGTGAGCGGGGTGTCGTTCGAGTTGGGTGGGGAGACGTTCACCTCGCGGCTGATCCTCGGCACCGGTGGTGCCGCCAATCTGCACGTGCTGGAGCAGGCGATCCGGGCGTCCGGCACCGAGCTGGTCACGCTGGCGCTGCGTCGGGTGGACACCGCCCCGGGCACGGCCGGCGGGCTGCTGGACCTGCTGGACCGGTGCGGGGTACGCCTGCTGCCGAACACCGCCGGCTGCCACACCGCGACCGAGGCGGTGAAGGTGGCCCGGCTGGCCCGGGACGCGTTCGACACCGACTGGGTCAAGCTGGAGGTGATCGGCGACGAGCGGACGCTGCTGCCCGACGGGGTGGAGTTGCTCCGCGCCGCCGAGGAGTTGGTCGCCGACGGTTTCACCGTCCTGCCGTACACGAGTGACGACCCGGTGCTCGCCCGCCGGCTCGCCGACGTGGGCTGTGCCGCGGTGATGCCGGCCGGCTCGCCGATCGGCTCGGGGCTGGGCATCGGCAATCCACACCACATCCGGCTCATCCGCCAGGGTGTCGACGTGCCGGTGATCCTCGACGCCGGCATCGGCACCGCCTCCGACGCGGCCCTGGCGATGGAGTTGGGCTGCGACGGGGTGCTCCTGGCCAGCGCGGTGACCCGGGCCGCGGACCCGGTGGCGATGGCCACCGCGATGCGGTACGCGGTCGAGGCCGGGCATCTCGCGGCCGGCGCGGGCCGGATCGCCCGCCGCTTCCACGCGCTGGCGTCCACCCCCGACGAGGGAAGACCCAACCTGTGACCGCCCCACCGCCACCGCCACCGCCACCACCGCCGCCGCCACCGTCACCGCCGCCGGTAGATCTTGGAAGCAAACTGCCCCTGGAGGGGCACATTCCTTCCAAGATCTCGTTGGGGGCCGTGCCGTCGGGGGTTGTCGTCCTCACCGATCGGTTGGTCGCTCCTGGTGGGCTGGACCTGGTTGTCGCGGGAGCGGTGGCCGGGGGAGTGCGCTGGGTGGTGCTGCGGGAGAAGGACCTGCCCCGCGCCGAGCGCGCCGCCCTCGCCACCGACCTGCGCGCGATCCTCGCCGACGTCGGTGGAACCCTCGTCGTGGCCGGGCCCGACCCGCTCGGCGGCGACGCCGTGCACCTGCCCGCCGCCGGTCCGTACCCGCCGCCGACCCACCGCCTGGTCGGCCGCTCCTGCCACGACGAGACCGAGCTGAACCGCCTGACCACCGAGCACTACGCCACCATCTCCCCGGTCTACCCCACCAGAACCAAGCCCGGGTACGGCCCACCCCTGGCCACCGAAGGGCTGCGCAAGCTGATCAGGATCAGCCACGTACCGGTACTGGCCCTGGGCGGTATCGAAACCCCGGAACAGGTAACCGCCTGCGTGGAGGCGGGAGCCGCAGGGGTGGCAGTGCTGGGCACGATCATGCGCGCAAAAGACCCCACCGAAACAGCGGCGAGCCTGACCAGCGCCTATGCCGAGGCGGTCACCCCCAAGCTCGCAAAACCCGGCGCGGGGTCAGCCAGGTCTCCACGCACGGGGCTGCGGCCGACAGTGCCCACGCAGGGATCAAGCCTGACCGCCCGGAGTGGGCACTGTCGGCCGCAGCCCCAAACCGCAACCACAAACGCCCCGCCCCCAACCGCAACCAAGGAGGAGAAGTGACCCCGAGCACCATCCTCACCATTGCCGGCTCCGACTCCGGCGGCGGCGCGGGCATCCAGGCCGACCTCAAGGTCTTCGCGGCGCTCGGCGCGTACGGCACGAGCGTCCTCACCGCGGTCACCGCCCAGAACACCCGGGGCGTCGACGCCGTGCTGCCGATGCCGCCGCGCACGGTGACCGAGCAGCTGGACAGCGTACTCATGGATTTCACCGTGCGCGCGGTCAAGACGGGGATGCTCGGCACCCCGGCGGTCGCGGACGTGGTCGCCGAGGCCGCCCGGGACGGCCGGCTGCCGCAGCTCGTCGTCGATCCGGTGCTTGTCGCCACAAGTGGACACCGGCTCGGCGTGGTCAGTGCGGTGGAGCGGCTGCTGCCGTACGCCAGGGTGGCGACGCCGAACTGCGCGGAGGCCGCGGCGATCACCGGACGCCCGGTGGACGACGTGGCCGGGATGGTCGTGGCCGCCGAGGCCCTGGCATCCGGCGGCCCGGAGTACGTCGTGGTCACCGGCGGTGACCTGGGCGGCGGCGAGGCGGTCGACGTGCTGCACGGCGCCGACGGGACCACCCTGCTGCGCGCCCCCCGGGTGGACACCCGGCACACCCACGGGACCGGATGTTCGTTCTCGGCGGCGATCGCCGTGCGGCTCGCCCTCGGCGATCCGGTGCCGGCCGCGGTGGGGGCCGCGAAGGAGTACGTGCTCCGTGCGCTGACCGGCGCACGGAGTTGGGAGCTGGGCGCGGGACGTGGACCGCTGGATCACTTCGGCTGGTCCGCCTGATCACCAAGGGAGTTGTCATGCAGGCACGAGGCAAGGTGTACGTCGAGGGTTCGCGGCCCGACGTCCGGGTGCCGTTCGCGGAGGTGGGGCTGACCGGGGATCTTCCGCCGGTGCGGCTCTACGACACGTCCGGCCCCGGGTCGGACCCGGAGGTGGGGCTGCCGCCGCTGCGCGGGCCGTGGATCGCCGAGCGGGGTGACGTGGCCCCGGTGCGAGGTGCGGGTACGCCACTCGCCGGTGTGGACGGACGTCGTCCCACCCAGCTCGCGTACGCGCGGGCGGGTGTGGTGACGCCGGAGATGGAGTTCGTGGCGATCCGGGAGAACGTCGACCCGGAGCTGGTCCGGGCCGAGATCGCCGCCGGTCGGGCGGTGTTGCCGCTCAACGTCAACCACCCGGAGTGCGAGCCGGCGATCATCGGAAAGGCGTTCCTGGTCAAGGTGAACGCCAACATCGGCACCTCGGCGGTCAGCTCGTCGGTCGCCGAGGAGGTGGAGAAGCTGACCTGGGCCACCCGCTGGGGCGCGGACACCGTGATGGACCTGTCCACCGGCAAGCGGATCCACGAGACCCGCGAGTCGATCGTACGGAACTCGCCGGTGCCGATCGGGACGGTGCCGATCTACCAGGCGCTGGAGAAGGTCGGCGGCGACCCGGTGAAGCTGAGCTGGGAGGTGTTCCGGGAGACCGTGATCGAGCAGGCCGAGCAGGGCGTGGACTACATGACGGTGCACGCCGGGGTGCTGCTGCCGTACGTGCCGCTGGCCGTGGACCGGGTCACCGGGATCGTCTCCCGGGGCGGCTCGATCATGGCGGCGTGGTGCCTGGCGCACCACGAGGAGAACTTCCTCTACACCAACTTCGAGGAGCTGTGTGCGCTGCTCGCGCGGTACGACGTGACGTTCTCCCTCGGCGACGGGCTGCGGCCCGGCTCGATCGCGGACGCCAACGACGAGGCGCAGTTCGCCGAGCTGCGCACGCTCGGTGAGCTGACCAAGGTCGCCTGGGCGTACGACGTGCAGGTGATGATCGAGGGCCCCGGTCACGTGCCGATGCACAAGATCAAGGAGAACGTGGACCTCCAGCAGGAGTGGTGCCACGAGGCGCCCTTCTACACGCTCGGGCCGCTGACCACCGACATCGCGCCCGCGTACGACCACATCACCTCGGCGATCGGCGCCGCGATGATCGGCATGTTCGGCACCGCGATGCTCTGCTACGTCACCCCGAAGGAGCACCTCGGCCTGCCGGACCGGGACGACGTGAAGGCAGGCGTGATCGCGTACAAGATCGCGGCCCACGCGGCGGACCTGGCCAAGGGGCACCCCGGCGCACAGGCCTGGGACGACGCGCTGTCGAAGGCGCGGTTCGAGTTCCGCTGGGAGGACCAGTTCAACCTCTCGTTGGACCCGGAGACCGCGCGTTCGTACCACGACGCGACGCTGCCGGCCGAGCCGGCGAAGACAGCACACTTCTGCTCGATGTGCGGCCCGAAGTTCTGCTCCATGAAGATCACCCAGGAGCTCAAGGAGTACGCGGCGCGCGGCATGAAGGACAAGTCGGAGGAGTTCGTCTCCGGCGGCAGCCGGGTCTACCTGCCGCTGGCCTGACCAGTCTCGCGGGCGCGCGTGACAGTTCCCTCACGCGCGCCCCGGATGATCCACTCGGGTTCACTGATATCGCGGTATCCGGGCGGCCGGGACAGCCCGACATCAATGAACCCGAGTGGATCAGGTGCCCCGAGCAGTGGCTGACCCACCGGCCGGCGGGTCAGTCGCGGTGGTGTCGGCCGGTGGAGCGCAGCGAACGTCGGCCGCTGTCCTGCTGCGGCTCGTTGTCCGACACCGGCTTGCCCAGACCGGCGACCCAGTCGACGAACTCCTCGTCCTGCGTCGGCAGGGCCTCCGTCGCGTCCGACGCGTCGGGATTCTTCTCCTCGGCCCGGGACCGGTTGCGGCGGAACAGACCGCCGAGCCGCCCGCGCCGGGAGGGCTGCTCGGCCACCGTCGCGGACGTCGCCGCGGCACGTGTGGCGTCGGTGCTCGCCGGGTCGCCGGTGCCTGCCTTGTCGCCGGTGTCGCTGTCGCTGTCAGTGGCGGTGGTGCTGCCGGTGCCAGTGGCGGTGGTGCTGCTGGCGCTGGTGCCCATGCCGCTGCCGGCGCTGGTGCCGGTGGCGGTGGTGCTGCCGGCGCTGGTGCCCATGCCGCTGCCGGCGCTGGTGCTGGTGCCGGTGGCGGTGGGCGCGCCAGCCCGGTCCGGCACGGCCGGAGGTTCCGTCGAGCCCGGGTGTCTGGCCGCACCGGCCAACTCGCTTGCCGTGGCCGGGCCGGTCGGTGCCGTCCGCGCTGCCGAATCGTCCGGCGACTCCGGCGACTCCGTCGGGTCGGTGCGGCGAGAGGTGTCGAACGCGTTCCAGGTGGCAACCCGGCTCAAATCCGGCAGCGGCACCCGGTGCCGGGCCCTCGGGGTCTGCCCGGTCGACTCGTCCGGTCCGGTCGGCGGCTCCGCTGCCGTCGGCCCCGGCTCGGATGCCTGCGGTGGCACCGTCCAAGCCGGGGTGACCGGCCAAGCCGACGGCGCAGGTGTCCACCGGACCGCGTCCGGGTCGCTGGCGGCCGTGACCCCGAAGAACCCACCGGTCTGATCGTCCTCGGTGGTGCGCCGCGCGCTGCTCGTCTCGCCAGCCCTCGCGGCCGCCGATTCGACGGCCGGGTCGGCCGGCCGCGCCGTGGAACCAGCGCCGGCGCCGTCCGGGGTACGCGACGGAGCGTCCGCCGCCGCCTTGGTGTCGGCCGGGGTGGCCGCTGCGCCTGCCGAACCGGTGGTGGGTGTTCTGGTCGGACCGGTGGTGGTCGGCGTGGGTGTTTTGGTCGGGCCGGCGGTGGTGGTGGGGGTGGGTGTTCTGGTTGGGCCGGCGGTGGTGGGGGCGGGTGTTCTGGTTGGGCCGGCGGTGGTGGTCGGGGTGGGTGTTCTCGTCGGGCCGGCGGTGGTGGTGGGGGTGGGTGTTCTCGTCGGGCCGGCGGTGGCGGTGGGCGTGGGCGTTCTGGTCGGGCCGGTCGTGGTGGTCGGGGTGACGGGGGTTCTTGTCCGACCGGTTCCGGTGGTCGGGGCTGCTGCGCTCGCGGGGACTGCGGGGGCCTCGGTGACCGGGCCGGACTCGGAGCCCTGGCCCTCTGTGTCGGGCGCGGCGGTGCCGGCGGCCGTGTCGTCGGTGCTCGCCGACTCCGATGCCGGCGCACCGTCGGCCGGATTTGTGGTGGCCAGCGGGCCGGCCTTCGGCTTACGGGCTCGGCGGGGCTTGACCGTCAGCGGCGCATCCACTCCGTCTGTGCTGGTCCCGTGCGCGCTGGCCCCGTCCATGTTTGCTCGGCCCGCGCTGACCTCGTCCGCACCGGCTGTCCCCGTGCTGGCGGCAACCGCACCGGTGGGATCCGTGCTGAACTTGTCCGCACCGGATGTTCCGGTGCTGGCGGCGGTCACGCCGGAGGCTTCCGTGCTGGCGGCGGTCGCGCCGGCCGTCCCCGTGCTGACTTCGTCCGCACCGGTAGTTCCCGTGCTGGCGGCGGTCGCGCCGACGGGTTCCGAGCTGATTGCGCCTGCGCCGGCTGCCGCCATGCTCCTTACGGCCGCGCCGGCTGCTGCCGTGCTGCCCGTGCCCGTGCTGCCCGTGCTGCCCGTGCCCGTGCTGCCCGTGCTGCCCGTGCCCGTGCTGCCCGTGCTGCCCGTGCCCGTGCTGCCCGTGCCCGTGCTGCCCGTGCTGCTCGTGCCCGTGCTGACGGTGCCGGCGCTGGGTGCCTTCGAGCCGGTCGGAGCGGCACCGGTCGGGGTGGTGGTGCGCCCGCCGGTCTGCCTTGCGCTGGTGCTCGCCGCGGTGCTGCCGGTCGGCTCGTCGGCCGTCGGACCAAGTGTCGGAACGGCGGCGTCGGCGCGTCCGGCCGCGGTGCTGGTCGAGCTGGTGCTGGTCGAGCTAGTGGCGGTCGTGCTGGTGGCGGCGGGTTTGGCCGGGCGCGTGGTCTCGGCTGGGGAGATGACATCATCCCGGCTCAACGAGGGCATTTGCCGTCTGGGGGTGAACTCACCGGTCGGATCGGTCAGCCAGCTCGCGGGCTTCGCCGGAGCGGCGGGAGTCGCACCGTGCTGGCCGCTCGCGGTGGTCGCCGGCCAGTCCCAGTGTGCCGGGACGGTGCGTACACCATCGGAGCCGCCGGCGGCACGCGGACCTGGCGCGGCGCCGGCCAGCTCTCCGCCGGCCAACTCCTCGGCCGGCGACCCGACCGCTGCCGACTCGACCGTTGGTGACCCGACCGTTGGTGACCCGAAGGCTGGTGACCCGGCGGCTGGCGACCCGACCGTTGGTGACCCGAAGGCTGGTGACCCGACGGCTGGCGACCCGGCGGGCTCTGGCGCGTCGGTCCGGTTGGCGGTGGCCGCGTCGTTCGCCGGGCTCGCCGACGCGTCGTTGGGTAGGGCCGGGCCGGTCGGCAGCGCGCCCAGGATGTCGGTGGGCTCGATCGCCGCGGATTGCGCGGTGCGGGCGCGCGACGGCCAGCGCAGCAACGCGGCGGCGGCCGCGCCGAGCGCGCCGGCGAGGATCGCGATCAGTGCCCCGTAGTACGGATTCACCTGGTAGCGGTCCACCGAGTCGCCCGGGCCGGCGGTCAGGTAGGCGAACGCCACAAGCACCGGACCGGCCACCCCGGTCGCCCCGCTGATCAGGGGTTCCTGCCCCCGCCAGCGAGCCAACCCGGCGGTCGCGGCACCGGCCAGCAGCGCCACGATGGGCAGCAGGAGCAGTGCCAGCCGTTGCGCGGCGGCGTCGTCCAGCCAGCTCGGCTCCAGCACGCCGAGCCGGACGGTCGGCAGCGGCCCGGCCGTGCCGAGCGACGGCAGGACGGAGATCAGCGCCAGCAGCCAGACCGCGCCGGCCACCGCCGCCATGTTCCAGCCCAGCTCGGGCCGGAGCTGGACGGCGATCGCCGCGCCCGCTCCGATCACCGCGCCGAGTACGGCGCAGATGCCCACCGCCCAGACCGGGTCAACGGAGATCAACTCCGCGGCGCGGGCGGGCTGCATGCAGAGCGGGGCGATGACGACGGCGCCGAGTGCCGCCGCGCCGCCGATCGCCAACTGCCGGCGGGTGCTGGCTGCCGGAGCGTCGCCGCGAGCGAGGCGTCCGGTCAGGACAGCGCCGACGACTGCGGCGTTCGCGGCGAACCAGCCGACCCAGACGAGCTGGGCGGGCCACTGGTTGACGGTCGTACCGGTGAAGGCGCCGGTCAGTCGGACGATGCCGAAACCGTACGCGACGCCGAGCTGGCCGGCCCCGGCCAGCACGCTCACCCCGAGCGCCGTGAGCAGCAGTCTGCCCCAGGTCCGAAAGGCCATGTCCGGCACGTTACGCACCCCGTACACCGGACCGCCACCGGCGCGCCGCGCGGCGCGCCGGCTCGCGTTCGGCGGGTCTACTTGAGTTCGACCAGTCGAGCCAGGTAAGTCGTGTCTCCGACATTGGTGAGCATGTGTACGGCTCCCGGGTCCCGGTAGACCACTCCGCCGGTGGGCTCGTCGGCGTCGATCCGGGTGCCGTCGATGGTCTGCACGACGTTCTTCGCGCCCTCGATCGCCACCACCAGGTACGGGTGATCATGCCGGTGCAGCGGCTGCCGCTCACCCGGCTCGAGCCGGATGTGCCAGACCCGGACCCGGTCGTTCTCGTACACGATCTCCTGGCCCACCGGCCCGAGTTCGGTTCCGTCGATCACGTCGGTCATCGGTCTCCGTCCAGTTGCGGGAGGACCTCGGCGGCGATCAGCTCGAGGTGGTCGAGGTCTGCGAAGTCGATCAGGCGCAGGTGTACGCGGGTGGCGCCGATCGCGGCGAACTCGCCGATCCGCTGCGCGAGCTGAGCGGGCGAGCCGACCACCGGGTCCTCCGGCGGCAGCGCGCTCTTCTCGTGCAGGGGTGCGGCCCGCCGCTGGGCCTCGGCGTCGGTCCGGCCGATGGCCACGACGAGCCCGGCGGAGAGCACCAACGGCGCTCGACCGGACTCCGTCCGACCGGTGCGCTCGCACGCCTCACGCACCCGGTCGAACGCCTTGGCGGTGTCCGCCACGGACTTGAACGGCATGTTGAACTCGTCGGCGTACCGGGCGGCCAGCTCGGGGGTGCGCTTGGGGCCGCGCCCGCCCACGATGATCGGCGGCCCGGGCACCTGCACCGGCTTGGGCAGGGCCGGCGCGTCGACCAGGCGGTAGTGGTCGCCGCTGAAGCTGTAGGTCGCACCGACCGGGGTCCGCCACAGCCCGGTGATCACCTCAAGCTGCTCGGCCAGCCGGTCGAAGCGTTCGCCGACCGGCGGGAACGGAATGCCGTACGAGGTGTGCTCGCGCTCGTACCAGCCGGCGCCGATGCCCAGGTCGACCCGGCCGCCGCTCATCTGGTCGACCTGCGCGACCAGCACCGCGAGAGGGCCGGGCAGGCGGAAGGTGGCCGACGTCACCAGGGTGCCGAGCCTGATCCGCTCGGTCTCCCGGGCCAGCGCGGCGAGGGTCAGCCAGGCGTCCGTCGGGCCGGGCAGGCCCGGGTCGGCGCCCATCGACTGGTAGTGGTCGGCGCGGAGGAAGCCCTCGTAGCCGCACGCCTCGACCAGCCGGGCGAACCGGAGTTGCGTGTCGTAGGTGGCGCCACGGTTCGGCTCGGTGAAGACCGACACCCGCATGCTCATCGTCCTTCCACGCCGGCCGCGGCCGGCTGGTCGCGTTCCATCAGCAGTTCGTGGAGGTCGGCGCTGACGCGGGCGACGTCGGCCAGGTGGGCGTTGCGGCCCAGGGTGCGAGGGCGGGGGATGGCGACGTCCACCACCTTGCGGATCCGGCCGGGGCGGGGGCTCAGCACGACCACCCGGTCGGCGAGCAGCACCGCCTCGTCGATCGAGTGGGTGACGAAGACGATCGTCGGCTTGTTCTCCATGTGCACCCGCTGGAGTTCGCCGGAGAGTTCCTCGCGGGTGAGCGCGTCCAACGCGGAGAACGGCTCGTCCATCAGCATCACCCGGGGCTCACCGATCAACGACCGGCACAGCGACACCCGCTGTTGCATGCCGCCGGAGAGTTCGTGCGGGAGCCGCTTCTCGAACCCGGCCAGCCCGGCCACGTCGAGCAGTTGCCGGGCCCGCTCGCGGTGCTTGGCGCGGCTCCAGCCGAAGATCTCCACCGGCAGCAGGACGTTGTCCAGCACGGTGCGCCAGGGCAGCAGCGCCGGCTTCTGGAACAGCATGGCGATGTCCTGGCGGGGACGGGAGATCGGCGTACCGGCCACGGTGATCTCACCGGCGGTCAGCGGGAGCAGCCCGGCGATCAACCGCAGCAGTGTGGACTTGCCGCAGCCGGAGCGACCGAGCACGGCGACGAATTCACCCTCGGCGACGTCGAGGTCGATGCCCCGCAGCGCCTCCACCCGGCCGGATCGGCCCTCGAAGGTACGGGACACCCCGGTCAGTCGGATCATCTCCGGCGCACCTCCGCTGAGTGGTCGGTCAGGAATCCGACAAAGGCTAGCGGCGTGTCTGCCTATCGAACAGTCCGGGGTGGTCATGAGGTTGTTTCCGATCCGCAACCCGATACGCCTGGCGTCGCAACTGTGCCTTTCTCGTACGCTGTGCCCGCGAAGAGTCCCCCCACGACGGCGGCGCCCGGCTTCCACCCCTCCCGCCGGCCCGTCATGACAACCCCCTCCGGCGGCCTGTCGGCCCCGGTTGGAAAGGACATGGTGCTACTGATGAGAAGGCTGACCCGTACGGTCGCTACGGCCGCGCTGGCCACCGCCCTCGCTCTCGTTTCCGCCTGCAGCAGCGGGTCGGACTCGTCTGACGCCAAGGGCGGCAAGGGCGGGGAGCTGGAGAAGGTGACCTACCTCACCTCCTTCGGCAACTTCGGCCGTGACTCCTACGCCTGGGTGGCGAAGGAGAAGGGCTTCTTCAAGGACGCCGGCTTCGACGTCGAGATCAAGCCTGGTCAGGGCACCGGCGGCGTGATCCAGACCATCGTCGGTGGCCAGGCCCAATTCGGCCCGGTCGACCTCACCGGCAGTCTGCTCCAGGTCGGCAACGGCCAGGCGAAGGACTTCACCGTGGTGGCCGCGATCCAGCAGCGCACCATGGCCGGCATCGCCTCGGTCGAGGGCAAGAACATCGCCTCGCCGAAGGACCTGGAGGGCAAGAAGCTCGCCGACACCCCCGGCTCGGTGGTCCGCAACCTCTTCCCGACGTACGCCCGGCTCGCCGGTGTGGACGCGAGCAAGGTGACCTGGGTCAACGGTGAGGCGCAGGCCCTGATCGGCACGCTCGCCTCCGGCGCGGTGGACGGCATCGGCCAGTTCGTCGTGGGCCAGCCGACCATCGAGGTGGTAGCCAAGAAGAAGGCCGTCATGCTGCCGTACAGCAACGTGATGCAGGACCTCTACGGCAACGTGCTGATCACCTCCTCGAAGATCGCCAAGGAGAAGCCCGAGATGGTGAAGCGGTTCACCACGGCGCTGCTCAAGGGCCTGGAGTACAGCCTGGCCAACTCCAAGGAGGCCGGCGAGATCCTGAAGAAGAACGTCGACGCCGCCAACCCGGTCGCCGCCGCCGCCGAGCTGGAGCTGATGGCCGCGTACGTCCGGTCCGGCAACACCGGCACCGCGCTCGGCACCCTGGACAGCGGCCGGGTCGCCAAGAGCATCGCGATCCTGCAGGGCGCCGGCGCGCTCAAGCAGAACATCACCCCCGAGCAGATCATCGACTTCAGCCTCGCGCCGAAGGCCTGATCGTCCGGTCGTCACCCGGGGGTACGTCTCGCCGAATTCCGGTGGGCGTACCCCCGTCGCTCGTCGGCCCCCGGGGGCCGTGGGATTTCGAGGAGGACAAGATGACCGACGTCCGGTCGGTGGACCCGGCGGTGGCGGCATCCCCACCCATGGGTGTCGGACCCGAGTCGGGGCGGGCAGGTCGAGGCGCCGGTCTCCGGGCCGGGGCGGCGCTGCTGCCCGCGGCCGGCCTCCTGGTCGCCCTGGCGGCGTGGTGGCTGATCGCCCGGCTGGAGCTGGTCCACCCCGCGGCCCTGCCACCGCCCGGCGACGTGCTCACCGCGTTCGCCGACAAGCCCGCCCAGATGCTGGAACACACCTGGGACACCCTGCTGGAGATCCTTGTCGGCTTCGCGCTGTCGGCGGCGGCCGGCATCCTGATCGGACTCTCGCTGGCCAGCTCCCGAACGGTGGAGCGAATGTTCACCCCGCTGTTGGTCGCGGTGAACGCGGTGCCGAAGATCACGCTGGGCCCGCTGTTGGTGGTGGCGCTCGGCTGGGGTCAGAGACCGATTCTGACCATGGTGTTCCTGCTCTGCTTCTTTCCGATCGTGCTCTCCACCGCGACCGGGCTCACCACCACGCCGGCCGACCTGGCCGAGCTGGTGCGTTCCTGGAACGCCTCCCGTTGGCAGGCGTTCCGCAAGGTGCGCTTCCCGGCCGCGTTGCCGCAGATCTTCGTCGGGCTCAAGGTGGCCATGCCACTGGCCGCGATCGGCGCGGTGATCGGTGAGTTCCAGGCCGGCGAGAGTGGCCTCGGCTACGTCATCACGCAGTACGCGGGCGTCGGCGACACCGCCACCGCGTGGGCGGCGATCATGTTGGTGGCGTTGGTGAGCATCGTGCTCTACTCGGCGCTGGTGCTGACCGAACGGATCGCCCTGCCCTGGGTCCGCGAGACCACCAGTAGTCGCTGACCGCACAGGAAACGCGAAGGGCCGGCCCCCATCGGGAGGCCGGCCCTTTCTCGATCGACTCGGTTTCTGTGACGTCGCGGTTTCTGGATTGCCGCGATATCAATGACGTCGATTTGATCATGCCGTAAGCGGTGGCCCGGAGGCCCGTTATCCCGCGAGGCGCCAGCGACCGTTGCGGGCCACCAGTGTGGTGAGCGCCTGCGGCATCAGACCGCTGTGGTTGTCCGGCGTCATTCGGATCGGGCCCGACAGGCCGTCCATCTGGGACGTTTCGAGCACGTCCCGAATGCCGGTACGGTTCACCTCCCCGGCCTCGCCACCGGCGCGAAGTTCCGCGTCGGCGATCAGCTGCATGGCGTCCGCCGCGAAGGACGAGGACCCGTTGTACCCGCCGTAGCGTGCGGTGTAGTCCTGGAACCACTGCCGCCGTGCCGCCTTGGCCGGGGTCGTCGCGATCACGTCGTCGATCACCATCGTCTGGGTGAAGATCAGCGTGGCCCGCTCGGTCGCCCTGGCCGCCGCGCCGAGGAAGAGGTCACCGGCCGCACCCGCGTCGAAGAAGAGGGACCCGCGGAAGGTGGTCTGCTGAGCGCTTGTGGCGGCAAGTGTCGCCTGCTCCGGCGGCGTCCAGAAGACCAGCGCGTCGAGCTTGGTCGCCGTGAGCTGTTGGATCTGCTGGCTGACGTCGGTGTCGGTGGTCTTGGCCTGCTGCTCGCGGAGCGTGATGTTGGCCTTGACCAACTCACTCCGCAGTGCGGCTGCGCCCTCCCGGCCATAGTCGTCGTCGCTGAAGAGCGCACCCACCTTACGGATGTTGTTGCGACGCAGTTCCGTGGTCAGTGCGGCAGCGCTGTCCGGGGCGTTGGGGCCGAGCTTGAACACGAAGCGCCGTTCGGCCGCCGGGCTGGCGATGGCGCCGGAAGCGGCGAGAGCAATGGTGGGAATCCGCTTCTCGTTGATGGTCCCAACCGCACCGACCGCGCATTCGTTACAGCCACCCATGATGATGGCGCTGACCCGAGAATCGCCGCTTAGGTCGACGATGTTGCGAAGTGACTCGGCCGGGTCGGAACGGTTGTCCTTCACCTTCAGCTCGATCTTCCGGTTGTTCAGTGCCCCGGAGGCGTTCAACTGGTCCCTCTTGAGTTCCAGCGCGCGCTGGTATGCCCGCCCGACGGGGGCGGCGGCGCCGGAGAGTTCGAGGTCGGCAGCGATCACGATCGGACTCGTGTCCTGCTCCGCCCCGCCGAACTGGCAGCCGGTCAGCGTGGTGGCCACTACGGCCGATGCGAGCGCCGCGATGGTCGCGGAGCGGATGGGGCTCAACTCAGTCCTCCAGGTGCGGGCGCGGGCGCTGCCCGGTCACCGCCGCTAATCCGTCCTCAGTGGAAGACGGGATCTCCTCTGCCGTACGGTGTGCGCGAAGCCTGCAAAACCTTGCCAATGGCCGGCGCTGTGGTCAAGCGCGGACCCCGGCAGCATTTTCGGGACGGCCATCCCACATGCTGGGGTAACGCAATGTTTGCAAAAGCTCACTTTGCATACACGCGTGACCACTCAGGAGTTACATGCCCTGTTCAGGGGCTTGCGGAAATGAAGGTATCAGTTGCCCGGATCACGGGATGCGCTCCGTCCGACCGTTTCCTACCTCACTGCGGCTTCCCAAACAGGATCTTCTCTGATGAAATCGCGGCCGTGCCGCGCGTGGTCCCCTCCGCTTACGGCATGGCTCGGCGGGTCAGGTGGGGAAGAAACGACGGAGGCGATGTCGTGAGCACCGGACCGACGACCCTGCCCGCGCTCGGCGACAGCGCTCGGCCCACCCGCCGGCGGATGCCGAGACTGCGCGACGCCCGGATCCGGTCCAAGCTGGCGCTGATCCTGGTCGTCCCGGTGGCGGCGGTGATCGCGCTGGCCACGGTCCGGCTGATCTCCGTTGGCGAAGGTGCCTTCGACGCCACCCGAGCCCGGTCGCTGACGGCCCTCTCCATCGACGTCAGCGCTCTCACCCAGGACCTGCAGGCCGAGCGGATGGCCGCCGCGGCCTACCTGGCCACCCCGCAGCAGCCGGCCGACGCGTACAACCTGCGGGTCCGCCAGACGCAGCAGAAGGTGGACGAGTACCGCGCCGAGCGGGGCCGGATCGGCGAGGTGCCGGCGGCCCTGCGGGACCGGCTGGCCACCATCGACGACCACCTCGCCACTCTGGACGGCACCCGGCAGAAGGTGCTGGACCGCCGGCAGATGGCGGTCGCCGAGGCGGTGCTCCGCTACGGGGTCATCCTCACCGACCTGGTCGCCTACGGCGACGGCCTGGCCCAGCTGCCCGGCGACGAGAGCCTGTCGGACAGCCGCCGCGCGGTCTCCGCGTTCGCCCGCGCCAAGGCCTCCGTCGCCGAGGAGGAGGCGGTCGCCTTCACCGCGCTGACGGCGGGCCAACTCGACTCGGAGCAGTTCTCCTCGTTCGTGGCCACGCTGACCAGTCAGCAGGAGGCCCTGGTCGCCTTCTCCCTGGCCGCCGACCCGGTGCAGCGCGCACTGGTCGACAGCACCGTCTCCGGTGACGCGGTCGGCCTGGCCGACCGGGTCGCCAACGACATCACCCGGTCGGTCGGGCAGCGCCCGCTGGTCACCGCGCAGGACGCCACCGCCGCCATCGGCGCCGTCAACGACCTGATGCGCTGGGCCGAGATCCAACTGCAGGACCGACTGCTCCAGCAGGCCGACCAGGCCCGCTCGGACGTCATCCGGCAGGCCGTGATCGAGTCGATCCTGGTGCTGCTGACCCTGATCATCGCCGTGTCGCTGGCCGTGGTGCTGGCCCGCTCGCTCAACCACTCGCTACGCCGGCTTCGTGAGGGTGCCCTCTCGGTGGCCAACCACGACCTGCCCGACGCGGTGCGACGGCTGCAGACCATGGGCAGCGTGGGCGACGGCGGAGTGGAGGAGATCGTCCGCCAGGTGCGCGACCCGATCCAGCTCAACAACCGCGACGAGGTCGGCCAGGTGGCGTTGGCCTTCAACGTCGTCCACCGCGAGGCGGTGCGGGTCGCCGCCGAGCAGGCCGCGTTGCGTACCAGCGTCTCGGCGATGTTCCTCAACCTGGCACGTCGTAGTCAGACCCTGGTCGACCGGATGATCGGCGAGCTGGACGCGATCGAGCGCGGCGAGGAGGACCCGAAGCGGCTCGCGCAGCTCTTCGAGCTGGACCACCTGGCCACTCGAATGCGCCGCAACGACGAGAACCTGCTGGTCCTGGCCGGCGCCGACTCCGCAGTGCCGCGCCGCGACGACGCGCTCGTCGTGGACGTGCTGCGCGCCGCCCAGTCCGAGGTGGAGCTCTACAACCGCATCGAGTTCGGCACGGTGGACACCGACATCTCGGTGGCCGCGCACGCCGTCAACGACGTGGTACGCCTCGTCGCCGAACTGCTCGACAACGCCACCCGGTTCTCACCACCGAACACCACGGTGGTCGCCGACGGCCGCCGGATCCGTGACTACGTCCTGATCCAGATCGAGGACCGTGGGCTCGGCCTCACCGACGAGCAGCTCGACTCGCTCAACCGCCGGCTGGCGGCCCCGCCGAGCGTCGACGTCGCCGCGTTCCGGCTGATGGGTCTGGCCGTGGTCAGTCGGCTCGCCTCCCGCTACGGCATCCGGGTGGAGCTGCGTCGCAACGTCGAGGGCGGCACCGTCGCCCAGGTGACGTTGCCCGCCACCACCGTGGTGCTGCCCAGCAGCCGGGGCCGTGACCAGGTGCTCACCCGGCCGCGTCAGCCGATGGCCGTGGAGCAGACGCCGCTCACCCCGGCCGGTCACAGCGAGCAGTTCGCCGGTGCCGCGACCGCGGCGGCGACCCTGCCCGACCAGTGGCGCACCAACACGCCGGCTCCGACCCAGTGGCAGTCGCCGCTGGACTCGCGGGACACCACCCCCGCCGTACAGGCGGGTGGCTTCGGCGTCACCCGCTCGCCGGCACCTGCCGCCCCGACACCCGTCGCCCCGCTCCCGCCGGCGCGGCCCGCGTTCGGCACCAGCACGGGTGCCTCGGCGGGCGGCCCGACCGTGGCCTACCCGACCATCGATCCGCTGCCCCGGCGCGGCGCGACCGCGGAGACCGCGGACGGGCGTGGCCTCCCGGGTCTGCCGGTCGGCCCGGTCGCCGGCGCCGGCGCGGTGGCACCGCCGCCCGCGCCGTCGGTGCCCGCCGCACCGGTCACGAACCGGCCCGACTTCCCGGCCGAGGCGCCGATCTTCCGGGAGATGGAGGCGGTCTGGTTCCGGTCGCACGGCGACGACGCCACCGCGATCTTCACCCGGCCCACGTTCGACGAGCCGCCAGCGCCAGCCGCCCCGGCCGACGCCGGCATGCGCACGGGCGGCGGCCAGCGGAGTGCCGCGCCCGCGCCCACCACGGCACCGGCCCGACCGCCCCTGCCGACCCGCACCCCGGGCAGCTCCAACACCGACGGCACCACCACGCCGGGCACCGGGGGCCGTGGCAGTGCGACCTCCGGCGGGCTCGGCACCCCGCCGTCGTACGCGCCGCCGCCGGCAGCCCGGCCGGCACCGGCCGCTCCCGCCGCGCCTACCGCGCCCCCCGTGGACCCGGATGCCTGGCGGACGGCGGCGGACGAGGGCTGGTCCCGGGCCAGCCGGGCCGCCGAGCCGGCCCCCGCCGGGACCACCCGCTCCGGGCTGCCCAAGCGGGTGCCGCAGGCGCAGCTCGTGCCGGGTGGCATCGAACCGAAGAGCGGCCGGGACCGCAGCCGGCGGACCCCCGATGAAGTACGCGGTCTGTTGTCGGCCTACCACCGCGGTGTACAACGTGGTCGGACGGCCGGAACGGACCTGAACAGCACCTCGACCAAGGAGAGCCGATGAACAGGCCAGCTGCCATGCAGGACATGGGTTGGCTGCTCACCAACTTCGCCGACAGCGTGGCGGGCATCGCCCACGTGGTGGCGGTGTCCGCCGACGGGCTGCTGCTCGCGTCCTCCCGGGATCTACCGGGGGACCGGGCCGACCAGCTCGCCGCGATCACCTCCGGCGTGGTGAGCCTGACCGAGGGCGCTGCCCGGATGTTCAGCGCGGGCGGGGTGTTGCAGACAGTCATCGAGATGGACAGCGGATACCTCTTCCTGATGTCGATCAGCGACGGGTCGTCGATGGCCGTGCTGGCCGCGCGCAGCTGCGACGTGGGCCAGGTGGGTTACGAGATGGCACTGCTGGTCGAGCGGGTGGGTGCCGCGCTGGTGCCGCTGCCGCGGGACGCGGTGCGCTCGTAGCACCGAGAAAACGGCGCACAGCCGCGCGCCGAGTCAGGAACGGGAGGCGGCACACCGGCTCCGCAGGGGACGAGGAGGTGATCGGGGATGGACCAACGGCGCGCTGACCCGCGTGGCGCGCTGGTGCGTCCGTACGCGGTCACCCGGGGTCGTACCGAGCCTCGGCAGGACATCGCCCTCGAGGCAGTCCTCACCGCGTCTCCCACCCAGGTTGCCGAGTCCCGCTTCGCCGGGCATGACAAGCACCGCATCGCCACGGTCTGTGAGGGCCGAGCACAGTCGCTGGCGGAGATCGCCGCGTACACCCGGATGCCGCTGGGCGTCGCCCGGGTGTTGGTCGCCGACATGGTGGCCGAGAGCCTGCTGACGTTACACACTGCTGCTCCCGCCGAGGGGTTCGAGGAGCGGATGGAACTGCTTGGAAGGGTGCTAAGTGGACTTCGCAGGCTATGACCCCGCTGGGGGGCGGCCAGGCCGGGGAATCGTCTCCGCGAAGATCGTCGTCGCGGGCGGCTTCGGCGTCGGCAAGACGACACTGGTCGGGGCGATCTCCGAGATCACACCGCTGACCACCGAGGCGTTGATGACCGCGGCGGGTGTCGGCATCGACGACCCGTCCAAGGTGCCGGGCAAGGAGACCACCACGGTCGCCATGGACTTCGGCCGGATCACCATGGCCCAGGACCTGATCCTGTACCTCTTCGGTACACCCGGTCAGACCCGGTTCTGGTTCATGTGGGACGAGATCATCCGAGGTGCGGTGGGTGCCGCCGTCCTGGTCGACACGCGCCGGATCACCGACGCGTTCGCCCCGCTGGACTACTTCGAGAACCGCAACCTGCCGTACGTGGTGGCGCTGAACCGGTTCGACGGTGCTCCCCAGTACGAGCTGGAGGAGGTCCGCGAGGCACTGGCCATCTCGCCGCAGGTGCCGCTCGTGATGACCGACGCCCGGCACCGGGACTCGGTCAAGCAGGTGTTGGTGACTGTCGTCGAGCACGCCATGCTGCGCCTCCAGGCGGAGCACGGGCGAGGCTTCCCCACGCCGGTCGGCTGACGCGTGGCGTCACGGCCGGCACCCACGGCCGGCCGTGACACACGCGCTAGCGCCTCGATGAAACAGGCGCTAGTCGACGCGGAGCCGGTAGCCGCGCTTCACGATTGTCTGCACCACGCGCGGCGCGCGCAGGCCAGCCCGGAGGCGGGCCACCGCCATCTCCACGGCATGCTCGTCCGCGCCCCGGGGCAGCGTCCGCAGCAGCGCTGTGCGGGACAGCACCCGGCCGGGGGACTGGGCCAGCGCCCGCAGCACCGCCATCGGGGCGGGGGCGAGCGGCCGCAACTCGCCGTCGATCACCGCGGCGTGCCCGCGCAGCGTGAGCAGGTGCCCGCCGGCCTTGAACGTCACGGTCCGGCGGGGCAACTCGTCGACGATGGTCCGCACCAGAGCCCCCAGTCGGGCCCGGCCCGGCGCGCTCACCGGCACCCCGTAGCGCAGCAGCGGCTCGGCGGTCACCGCGCCGACGCAACTGGCCAGGACGTCACCGCGGAACGCGGACACCACCGCGTCGGTGCGGTCCCCGGCCGCGCGCAGGAGTGCCTCGGCCGCGGGTGCCGAGGTGAATGTCACCGCGTCCACCAACCGGCCGGTGATCAGGTCGATCAACCGGTGCAGCGGCGCCGGGTCGGTCGGCGGGGCCCACCGGTAGACCGGTACCTCGATCACCGTGGCGCCGGCCGCCTCCAACGCGAGAGTGCACTCGGGCTGCCGCTCACCGTGCAGCTGCATGGCGATCACCTGCCCGGCCACGCCGCGTCGGCGCAGGTGGTCGACGACCTCCTCGCAGCTCTCCGAGGCCGGTGACCACTGGTCGTGCAGACCGGCCGCACGAATCGCGCCGCGCGCCTTCGGGCCGCGGGCCACCACGTACGAGTTGGTCAGCACCGAACGCAGCGGCTCCGCCAGCCCCCAGCCCTCGGCCGCCTCCAACCACCCGCGCATGCCGATGCCCGTGTTGGCCATCAGGATGTCCGGCGGTTGGTCGAGGCAGGCGCGGGTCGCCTCGCGTAGCTCGGTGTCGTCGGACAGTGGCACGATCCGCAGTGCCGGGGCGAGCACCACCCGCGCACCCCGCCGTTCGAGCAGCGCCGCCAACTCGTCGCGCCGCCGGTCGGCGGTCACCCCGATGGTGAAGCCCGCCAGTTCTTCGCGCATCAACCCTCCTGTCGCAGCCGCACCTCGACCAGCCCGTCGCGGCAGCGCACGTCGTGCCGCCGCACGGTAACCCCCGGCAGGTCGAGGCAGTCCCCGCTGCGCAGGTCGTACACCTGCTTGTGCAGCGGTGAGGCGACCGTCGGCACCCCGCCACGGCTGCCGACGATGCCCCGGGACAGCACGTACGCCCCGGAGACCGGGTCGCGGTTGTCGATCGCGAACAGCCCGTCCGTGGTTCGGAAGATGGCGACCTGCACCCCGTCGACCAGGGCGGCGACGCCCCGGTCCGGGTCCAACCGGTCGAGGAGACAGACGGTGGTCCAGGTCAGCGTGATGGTCTGGGTCATCGCCGTACCTCCGGTAGGCCGAGGGTGACCGGTTGCCGACGGTGCCCGTCGGTCGGCTCGGATCCGGTCGGGGGGTGGTCGCGTACGGGCACCGGCTGGCCGCGTTCCCGGCCGAAGGTGATCGACGGGTCGGGCACGTCGGGAGCGTTGACGAAGGAGGTGTAGCGGCGCAGCCGATCCGGGTCGTCGAGCACGTCGCGCCACTCGTCGGAGTACGTCGCCACGTGCCGGGCCATCGTCGCGTCCAGCTCGGCGCAGAGCCCCAGCGAGTCGTCCACGATCACCGCGCGCAGGTGGTCCAGGCCGCCCTCCATCGCCTCGATCCAACCGGCGGTGCGTTGCAGCCGGTCGGCGGTGCGGATGTAATAGATCAAAAATCTATCGATTAGTCGAATCAGGGTTTCTGTCGACAAATCAGTGGCGAACAGGTCGGCGTGCCGGGGCCGGAAGCCGCCGTTGCCACCGACGTAGAGATTCCAGCCGGTCTCGGTGGCGATGATGCCGAAGTCCTTGCTGCGTGCCTCGGCGCACTCGCGGGCGCAACCGGAGACCGCGGACTTGAGCTTGTGCGGGGCGCGCAGCCCCCGATAGCGCAGCTCCAGCGCGATGGCCAGCCCCACCGAGTCCTGTACGCCGTAGCGGCACCAGGTCTCACCCACGCAGGACTTCACCGTGCGCAGCGCCTTGCCGTACGCGTGGCCGGACTCGAAACCGGCGTCCACCAGCCGCCGCCAGATCTGCGGCAGCTGCTCCACCCGGGCACCGAACAGGTCGATCCGCTGCCCGCCGGTGATCTTCGTGTAGAGCTGGAAGTCCCGGGCGACCTCGCCGATGACGATCAGCTTCTCCGGGGTGATCTCGCCGCCCGGGATCCGGGGCACCACCGAGTAGCTGCCGTCGCGTTGCAGGTTGGCCAGGAAGTGGTCGTTGGTGTCCTGCAACGACGCCTGCTCACCGTCGAGCACGTGCCCGCTGCCCAGCGACGCGAGGATCGACGCCACCACCGGCTTGCAGATGTCGCAGCCGCGCCCCCGCCCGTGCTCGGCGATGAGCTGGGAGAAGGTGCGGATGCCGCGCACGCGGACGATCTCGAACAGCTCCCGTCGGCTGACGTCGAAGTGCTCGCAGAGGGCACTGGACTGCACCACCCCGGCCGCGTCCAGCAGCTGCTTGAGCATCGGCACACAGGAGCCGCAGCTCGTGCCGGCCCTGGTGCACGCCTTCAACGCCGGCACGTCGGCGCAGCCGCCCGCGATGGCGTCGTCCACGTCGCCCCGGGTGACCGCGTTGCAGGAGCAGACCTGGGCGGTGGCGGGCAGCGCTCCGGCGTCCGCGCCGCCGCCCTCGGGGGCGAGCAGCGCCAGTGGAGCGGCCGGCAGCGGGCCACCCACACTGGCCCGCAGCGTCGGGTACGCGCTGGCGTCACCCACCAGCACCCCGCCCAGCAGGGTGTGCGCGTCGTCGGAGAGGACCAGCTTCGCGTAGACCCGGGTGGCCGGGTCGGTGAACGTGACGTCCAGGCAGCCCGGGGTCGTGCCGTGGGCGTCACCGAACGAGGCCACGTCGACGCCGAGCAGCTTGAGCTTGGTGGCGGTGTCCGCGCCCGGGAAGGTCGCCGCGCCACCGACCAGCCGGTCGGCCACCACCTCGGCCGTCGCGTACCCCGGCGCGACCAGCCCGTGGCAGGTGCCGTCGACCGCCGCGCACTCACCGACCGCCCAGATCCGCTCGTCGGCACTGCGGCACGTCTCGTCGACGAGCACCCCACCGCGCGGGCCCACCGGCAGACCGGATGTCCGGGCCAGCTCGTCGCGTGGCCGGATGCCGGCGGCCACCACCACCAACTCGGCGTCGACCGCGCTGCCGTCGGAGAGTTCCAGGGCGGCGACCGCGCCGTCCGGGCCGGGCCGGATCGCCGTGGTGGCCACTCCGAGATGGGTTCGCACGCCCAGGTCGTCGACGTAGCGGCGGAGCATCGCACCGCCGGCCTGGTCCACCTGCACAGGCATCAAACGGGGCGCGAACTCGACCACGTCGGTGCTCAGACCGAGCAGCCGCAGGGCGTTCGCCGCCTCCAGACCGAGCAGCCCACCGCCGATCACCGCGCCGACCCGCCGGCCCCGCGCGTACTCCCGGATCGCCGCCAGGTCGTCCAGGGTCCGGTAGACGAAGACCCCGGGCAGGTCGGCCCCGGGCACCGGCGGCACGAACGGGTACGACCCGGTGGCCAACACCAGCGCGTCGTAGCGGTATTCACCCAGGGCGGTGGTCACCACCTGCCGCTCCCGGTCGAGGGCGGTGACCGGCTCACCGAGGCGCAGCCGCACCCCCTCGTGCGGGGTGTGCACGTTGAGCTCGTCCTCGCTCACCCCGTCGAAGTACGCCGAGAGCCGCACCCGGTCGTACGCCGGACGCCCCTCCTCGGCCAGCACGGTCACGCGCCAGTGCCCCTGCGGGTCCCGGGCGTGCAGCGCGTCGACGAAACGCTGCCCGACCATGCCGTTGCCGATGACGACCAGTTCGCCGCCGTTCATCGCGTCACCTCCACCGATTCCGCCTGGCTGAGCCAGTCGACGATGCCGCCCACCGCGTCGCGGCAACCGCCGCATCCGGTGCCGGCCCGGGTCGCGGCCGTCACCGCGTCGACCGTGCGGGCCCCGGAACGCCAACTGCGCACCAGAGCGCCCTTGCTCACCGAGTTGCACTGACAGACCGTGGCCCCGTCCGGCATCAGTGCCGGTGTCGCGGCCGGTGTCGCGCCAACCGTGCCGAGTGCCCGGCCCAGCAGGAGTGCCCGCCGGTCGGTCGGCACCGGGTGGCCGCGGTCGAAGAGTTGGATCACCGTGCCGACGGCCGGGTTGTCGCCGAGCAGGATCGCCCCGACCAGCCGCTCGTCCTGGATGCGCAACCGGGCGTACGTGCCCCGGCTCGGGTCGGCGAAGGTCAGCTCCTCACCCGGCCCGCCGCCCACCGCGTCACCCATCGACGCGAGATCGATCCCGGCGGCCTTGAGCCGGGTCACCACCGGCCGGGGTCGGTAGCGGGCCAGCGGGTCCGTCCCGGTGAGCACGTCGGCGAGCACCCGGGCCTGGGCCCAGGCGGGTGCGACAAGCCCGGTGAGCACGCCGTCGTGCTCGGCGCAGTCGCCGATCGCCGAGATGGACCGGTCGCTGGTGCGGAGCCGGTCGTCCACGATCACGCCACGGCCGACGCTCAGCCCGGCCGCCTGCGCCAGGGCGGTGTCCGGGCGGACGCCGCAGGAGAGCACCAGCAGGTCGGCGTGCAGTGTCCGGCCGTCGGCCAGGTCGAGGCGGACGCCTGTGGCGTCCGCGGCCACGCCGATCGCCGGCACCGCCAGTTGGATGGTGACGCCGAGACCGGCGAGCGTGCCGGCGAGCACCGCACCGGCCGCCGGGTCGAGCTGCCGTTCCATCAGGTGCCCGCGTGGGTGCACCACGGTCGTGGTCAGCCCGCGGGTGGCCAGGCCGCGCGCGGCCTCCAACCCGAGCAGGCCACCGCCGAGCACCAGCGCGCTGCGGGCGCCCTCCGCCGCGGCGAGGATCCGTCGGCAGTCGTCCAGGGTACGGAAGGGGACCACCCGCTCCGGCAGGTCGGCCGGGTCGAGGCCGGGCAGTGGCGGCACCACCGCCCGCGCCCCGGTGGCCAGCACCAGGTGGTCGTAGCCGATGCGTTCGCCGTCGGCGGTGTGGACCTCTCGGGCGGACCTGTCGACCCCGGTCACCGGTACGCCGGTGCGCAGGTCGATGCCGTGCCCGGCGGCCTCGGTCAGCTCCACGTCCGGCTCGTCGACCCGGCCGGCCAGCAGGGTGGAGAGCATGATCCGGTTGTACGCCCGGTGCGGCTCCGCCCCGAGGACTGTGACCTTCCGGTCGCCCTCCCGGGCGTGCAGCTCTCCGGCGAGGCGGGCACCCGCCATCCCGTTGCCGACGATCACCACCCGGGCGGTCATGCCTTCTCCACCCGGACCGCGCAGATCTTGAACTCGGGCATCCCGGAGATCGGGTCGACCGCGTCGTTGGTCACCGAGTTGGCTCGCCCGGCCCCCGCGTAGTGGAACGGGGCGAACACCGTGTCCGGTCGGATCCCGGCGCTGAGTCGGGCCGGTGCGCACAACTCACCTCGGCGCGAGGTGACCCGCACCGGGTCTCCGTCGTCGACGCCCAGCCGGGCGGCCAGGTCGGGGTGCAGCTCGACGAATGCCTCACCGGCGGCGCGGCGTAGCGCGGCCACCCGGCGGGTCTGGGTGCCGGACTGGTACTGCGCCAGCACGCGGCCGGTGGTGAAGTGCAGCGGGTACGCGGCGCTGACCTCCTCGGCGGCGGGCCGGTGGTCGACGGGGTGGAACCGGGCTCGGCCGTCCGGGGTGGCGAACCGGTCGGCGAAGAGCCGTGGCGTGTCCGGCCCGTCCTCGGTCGGGCAGGGCCAGTAGACGCCGTCGTCGGCGTCGATCCGGGCCCAGCTGATGCCGGCGTAGTCGGCGGCCCCGCCGGCCGAGGCGCGGCGCAACTCGGCGAAGACGGCGGCCGGGTCGGCTGGGAACCGCGCCGCCGCGACGTCGGTGTCCGTCGCTTCGGCGGCCGCCAGCCGGGCCGCGAGGTCGGAGATGATGGCCAGGTCGGTCCGGACGTCCGGCGGGGGCGGGCGGAGCGCGCGCCGACGCAGCACCCGACCCTCCAGGTTGGTCATGGTGCCGTCCTCCTCGGCCCACTGCGCCGTGGGCAGCACCACGTCCGCGAGCGCGGCCGTCTCGGAGAGCAGCAGGTCCGCGACGACCAGCAGGTCGAGGTCGCGCAGCCGGCTCTCGATCCGTGCCGCCCGGGGGGCGGAGATCACCGGGTTCGAGCCGAACACCAGCAACGCCCGGGGGCCGGCGGGTGTGCCGAGCGAGTCGAGCAGTTGGTAGGCCGGCACACCCGGACCGGGCAAGTCGTCGGCCGGCACCCCCCAGACGCCCGCCACGTGCTCGCGGGCCACCGGGTCGTCGATCTTCCGGTAGCCGGGGAGCTGGTCGGCCTTCTGCCCGTGCTCCCGCCCGCCCTGGCCGTTGCCCTGGCCGGTGAGACAGCCATAACCCGAACCGTCGCGGCCGGGCAGACCGAGGGCGAGGGCGAGATTGACGTACGCGCTGACCGTGTCCACGCCCTTGGCGTGCTGCTCGGCACCCCGGGCGGTCAGGATGATCACTCGGCCGCCGGTGCCCAGCGCGCGGGCGGTCGCCTCCAGGTCGGCCACCGGCACTCCGGAGAGTTGTTCCGCGCGGGCCGGCCACCAGGCGGCGACGCTGCGGCGGACCGCCTCGAACCCGGAGGTGCGTTCGGCCACGTACTCCCGGTCGACCCAACCCTCGGTGAGTGCGATGTGCAGCAGTGCGTTGGCCACCGCGAGGTCGGTGCCGGGCAGTGGTTGCAGGTGCAGGTCGGCCTGGCGGGCGGTTGCGGTGACCCGGGGGTCGACGACGATCAGCTGACCCCCGTTGCCGCGCTGCTCGGTGAGCCAGCGCACCAGCGGCGGCATGGTCTCCGCCGGGTTCGCGCCGACCAGCAGCAACGTGTCGGCCCGGCCGAGGTCGGAGAGCGGGAACGGCAGCCCTCGGTCGACGCCGAAGGCGCGCATCCCGGCGGCTGCCGCCGAGGACATGCAGAACCGTCCGTTGTAGTCGATGTGCCGGGTGCGGAGCCCGATCCGGGCGAACTTCCCCAACGCGTACGCCTTCTCGTTGGTCAGGCCGCCGCCGCCGAAGACGGCGACCGCGTCCCGGCCGGCGTCGTCCTGTACGGCGCGGATGCCGGCGACGACCCGATCGAGGGCGACGTCCCAGCTTGCGGGGTGCAGCGCACCGGTGGCGGGGTCGCGCACCAGGGGGGTGGTCAGTCGCTCCGGGTGGTCGAGCAACTCGGCGGAGGTCCAGCCCTTCTGGCAGAGCCCGCCCCGATTGGTGGGGAACTGGCGGGGATGGACAGTCACCCCGGTGTCGTCCTCGCGTAGCACCATGCCGCACTGAAGCGCGCAGTACGGACAGTGCGTCGCCACCTGCCGGGGTGTGGACCCCGGTCGAGTTGCCGACCGTGCACCGTCTGTCATGTCGGCAAAGCGTGCCGCCAGGCGGTTTCCGGCCCGGGTCCCTTCTGTTTCGGTCCTGTCAAGTGGGGCTCACACCGCACGGGGGCAGCGGACGTGGCGGATGGGTGGTGTCGGCCGACCTGCCGTTCGCCGTCCGTGGCCCGAGCCGGCCCACGTCCCACGCAGCGGGCGGTGGGGTGCTTGTCCCGCTCGCCTCGCTTACTATATGGGAAAATCGTCTCATTAAATGGGAGTCCGCGATGAGTGTGGTGGACGTCTTCGACGCCGTGGCCGGCACCTACGACGAGGAGCGTCGGCGGCTGATTCCCTGCTTCGACGCCTTCTACGGCACCGCCGTCCAGGTGGCCGCTCCACCGCTGCGCGCCGCGCTCGCCGCCGGGCGTACCCCGGAGGTGTTGGATCTGGGCGCCGGCACCGGCCTGCTCTCGCTGCTGCTCGCCGCGGCGGTGCCCGGAGTCCGGCTGACCCTGGTGGACGGAGCGCCGGCGATGCTCGCGCGCGCCACCGAGCAGCTGCGCGACCGGGACGTGCCGCACCGGTCCGTGTTGGCCGACCTGTCCGGCGAGCTGCCGCCGGGCCGGTACGACGCGGTGGTCAGCGCGCTGGCGATCCACCACCTGGACGACGCCGGCAAGCAGGCGCTCTACCGGCGGGCCGCCGCCGCACTGGCACCGGGCGGGGTGTTCGTCAACGCCGAGCAGGTCGCCGGGCCGACCCCGGAGCTGGAGCGGCGCTACGACGAGGTGTGGATGGAGCGGATCGCCGAGCTGGGCGCGTCCCCCGAGGAGATTGCCGCCTCCCGGGGGCGGATGCGGCACGACCTGCCGGCGACCGTCACCGACCAGTGCCGGTGGCTCGCCGAGGCCGGTCTGGTCGACGTCGACTGTTACTTCAAGGAGTGGCGCTTCGCGGTGTTCGGTGGCCGGGCCCGGTGAGAGCTGCCGGTATGGGCGTTTGGACACCGGTGGTCGAGTCGGGGCGTACCGGATGACTGACGGTCATACCGCTGGGTAGTCTCAGCGGCATGACTGCCAAGGTGACTCTGTCGTTTACCGACGAGACGATCGAGGAGGCGCGGCGGTTCGCCAAGCGCGAGGGGCTGTCCCTCTCCGCCTGGATGGACCAGGCCGCCCGCGAGAAGGCGCTGCGCGAGGTCTTCACCGCGCACGCCGCAGCCGTGGGCCGCGCCGGCCTGGACCTGGAGTCCGCCGCTCTCGCCGACGCCCGCGAGGTGGGCATGGTCAACGACCTGCTCTCCGGCGGACGACCGCGTGCTGCGTAGGGGAGAGGTCTGGCGCATCGAGGGCGCCCGGGAACGCCTCGGCCTCGTGATCAGCTCGGACGTCTACAACTCCACAGACGTGCCCATCGTGATCGTGGTCGAGGTGGTCGAGGAGTCGCTGCTGCGCGACTCGCCGCTCGCCGTGTCGATGGGCCGGTACGTGGTGATGCCCGACCGCATATCATCGCCGATGAAGAAGTGGTTCACCGACTGCGTGGACGTCGCCGACACCGACACCATGCTCCGGGTCGGCCGCGCGCTGCGCATCCTCCAACAGCTCTGACCGCGGGCCCGGGTGGCACGCGCTCACCATCGCCACCGGCCCGTCGTGCGGTCCCCGTTTCCGGGCCGACCCAGGACGGGCACTGCCAGGTAATCAGGCGTTCCTAGCGTTTCTCCTCGTCACATCGACGAGAAGGAGCCGCCCGTGAGCACGCTCACCAGCACCGCAGCCACCGCCGCGCCGCCGGCCGCCACCGCGCGCGGGCGGCGGCTCGACGACTGGCGTCCCGAGGACCCCGACTTCTGGCGGACGACCGGCGCGCCGATCGCCCGGCGCAACCTCTGGGTCTCGATCTTCGCCGAGCACGTCGGCTTCTCGGTGTGGAGCCTCTGGTCGGTGACGGTGCTCTTCCTCGGCCCCGCGTACGGCATCGACCCGGCCGGGAAGTTCCTGCTCACCGCCATCCCGGCGGCGCTGGGGGCGGTGCTGCGGCTGCCCTACACGCTGGCGGTGGCCCGCTTCGGCGGCCGGCGCTGGACGATCATCAGCGCGCTCCTGCTGCTCGTGCCCACGGTGCCGATGACGGTGCTGCTGGAACCCGGGGTGTCCTACTCCACCCTGATGGTGCTCGCCTGCCTCACCGGCGTCGGTGGCGGCAACTTCGCCTCCTCGATGGCGAACATCAACCTGTTCTACCCGCAGCGGCTGAAGGGCCGGGCCCTCGGGCTCAACGCCGGGGGTGGCAATCTCGGCGTACCCGCGGTGCAGTTGGTCGGCCTGGCGGTCCTCGCCACCGCCGGTGCCGCGTACCCCCGGTTGGTGCCCGCGGTCTACCTGCCGCTGATCGTGCTGGCCGCGCTGGCCGCGGCCCGCTGGTTGGACACCGTGCCCGGGGCGCGCAACGAGCCGGGCGCGCTGCGCGAGGCGGCCCGCGACCCGCACACCTGGGTCATGTCGCTGCTCTACATCGGCACCTTCGGCTCGTTCATCGGGTTCGGGTTCGCCTTCGGCCAGGTGCTCCAGCTCCAGTTCGCCGAGCGGTTCCCCACCCCGGTCGACGCGGCCTGGCTGACCTTCCTCGGCCCGCTGATCGGCTCGCTGATCCGGCCGCTGGGCGGGCACCTCGCCGACCGGCTGGGCGGCTCCCGGGTGACCTTCTGGAACTTCGTGGCGATGGCCGTCGGCGCGGGCACCGTCCTGTACGCGGCCCGGGAGCGCTCGTTCGGGCTCTACCTGGCCGGGTTCCTCGCCCTCTTCGTCTTCTCCGGCATCGGCAACGGCTCCACCTACAAGATGATCCCGGCGATCTTCCGGGCCCGGGCGGCGGAGTCGGTGGCCGACGGCCGGCGCGATCCGGAGGCCGCCGCCCGTTGGGCACGGCGGATGACCGGCGCGTTGATCGGCATCGCGGGTGCGATCGGCGCCTCCGGTGGGGTGCTCGTCAACATCGCGTTCCGCCAGTCGTTCCTCAGCTCCGGCAACGCCGACGCCGCCTACGTGGCCTTCATCGGCTGGTACGCGCTGTGCTTCGCGGTCACCTGGGTCGTCTACCGTCGTCCGGGTGCCGACCGGCTCGCCGAGGTGTGAGCTGGGCCACGGTCGGCGGGTCGCCGGGCGGCACCGCACCCCCGTTTTGACCTGCGGACACCGCGCCGGGTATCGTTGCCTGCTGTTGTACGACATCCAGAGGCGTGCCCTATCAGGTACGCTTGGTCGTTCGTGCGCGCTGGTCCGGCCTGCAAGATCTGGTCACCTCGGCGCGCGACCCCAGACCGACGACGAGACAAGGTAGACCTGTGCGTACGTACAGCCCGAAGCCGGGTGAGATCGAGCGTCAGTGGCACGTCATCGACGCCTCTGATGTCGTGCTGGGCCGCCTGGCCACCCACGCCGCCACGTTGCTGCGTGGTAAGCACAAGCCGACTTTCGCGCCGCACGTCGACACGGGCGACTTTGTCGTCATCGTGAACGCGGGCAAGGTTGCGTTGACCGGCAACAAGCGCCAGACCAAGGTTGCTTACCGCCACTCCGGTTACCCGGGTGGTCTGAAGCAGATCGGCTACGACGAGCTGCTGACCAAGCGCCCCGAGCGGGCCATCGAGCTGGCTGTGAAGGGGATGCTCCCGCACAACAAGCTCGGCCGTCAGCTGATCAAGAAGCTGAAGGTGTACGCCGGTGCCGAGCACCCGCACCTCGCGCAGCAGCCGGTGCCGTTCGAGATCAAGCAGATCGCGCAGTGAGCGCGGGCGAAGGAAGCAGCATGACCGACATCACCACCGAGACCGAGGTTGCCCCGGAAGCCCCTGAGGCACCTGAGGCCACCGAGGCGCCCGCGCCCGTCGCCCGCGCGCCTCGTGGTGACCGGCCGATCCAGACCGTGGGCCGCCGCAAGGAGGCCATCGTCCGGGTTCGTATCGTCCCGGGCACCGGCAAGATCACCTGCAACGGCCAGGACCTCGAGGCGTACTTCCCGAGCAAGGTGCACCAGCAGCTCATCAAGGACCCGCTGGTCACCGCCGAGAAGCTCGAGCAGTTCGACATCATCGCCAACCTGCGTGGCGGCGGCACCACCGGCCAGGCCGGTGCGCTGCGGCTGGGCATCGCCCGGGCGCTGATCGTCAACGAGCCCGATGACCGCCCGGCCCTGAAGAAGGCCGGCTTCCTCACCCGGGACGCCCGGGTCAAGGAGAGCAAGAAGTACGGCCTCAAGAAGGCCCGTAAGGCTCCCCAGTACTCGAAGCGCTGATCTTTTCCAGCGCGTTGTACTTCTGACGGACGGCCGGTTCGCCTCCCCCCGATTCGGGGGAGGCAGCCGGCCGTTTCGCTTTCTCCACTTCGGCAGCGCACCACGGAGGTTGGCGGGTATGGGTCGGTTGTTCGGCACGGACGGCGTACGCGGGCGGGCAAACGCGGATCTCACCCCGGAGTTGGCGCTGGCGCTCGCGGTGGCCGCCGCGCACACGCTCGCCGAGACGGACCGCAGCCATCCGCCGCTGGCCGTCGTGGGCCGCGACACCCGGGCCAGTGGCGAGATGCTGGAGGCCGCCGTGGTCGCCGGCCTGACCAGCGCCGGTGCCAACGTGGTGCGGGTCGGCGTGCTGCCCACCCCCGCGGTGGCGTTCCTCACCGCCGAGGCCAAGGCCGACCTCGGCGTGGTGCTCTCCGCGTCGCACAACCCGATGCCGGACAACGGCATCAAGCTCTTCGCCGCCGGCGGGCACAAGCTGCCCGACGAGATCGAGATGCGGATCGAGGCCGCCGTGGAGGCCAACGCCACCACCGCCTGGGATCGGCCGACAGGTGCCGGCATCGGCCGGGTGCACGACCTGCTCGACGGTGCCGACCACTACGTCCAACACCTGGTCGGCTCCGTGCCGCACCGGCTGGACGGGATCAAGGTCGTGGTCGACTGCGCCAACGGTGCCGCCGCCGAGGTCGCCCCGGTCGCCTACCGGGAAGCCGGCGCGGAGGTCGTGGCGATCCACGCCGAGCCGAACGGGCTGAACATCAACGACGAGTGCGGCTCCAATCACATCGAGGCGCTGCGCGAGGCCGTGGTCGAGCACGGCGCCCACCTGGGCATCGCCCACGACGGTGACGCCGACCGGATCGTGGCGGTCAGCGCCGACGGCGACGAGGTCGACGGCGACCAGGTGATGGCGATCCTCGCCCTGGCCATGCGGGATGCCGGCACGCTCACCCAGGACACCCTGGTCGCGACCGTGATGAGCAACCTCGGCCTGCGACTGGCCATGTCCGCGCAGGGCATCCGGCTGATCGAGACCAAGGTCGGCGACCGGTACGTCCTGGAGGCCCTGCGCGCCTCCGGGCTGGCGCTCGGCGGGGAGCAGAGCGGCCACATCGTCATGCCCGCGCACGCCACCACCGGCGACGGGGTGCTCACCGGCCTGCACCTGATGGCCCGGATGGCCGCCACCGGCCAGTCGCTCGCCGAGTTGGCCTCGGTGGTTACCAAGCTGCCCCAGGTGCTGATCAACGTGCCGGTCGGCGACCGGACCGTCGGCGCCGCCGCACCGGCCGTCCGCGCCGAGGTCGAGCGGGCCGAGGCGGAGCTGGGCGAGACCGGTCGGGTGCTGCTGCGCCCGTCGGGCACCGAGCCGCTGGTCCGGGTGATGGTCGAGGCGGCCACCGAGGCGACGGCCCGTGCGGTCGCCGAACGGATCGCCGAGCTGGTCCGCACCGCGAGCCCCGTCGCCTGACCCCCGAGCTGTCAGAGGGCGGTTCGGTAGCTTTCGTCCGTTGTGGGTTTGGGCTGGCAGGTGAATGTGAGCGGTGGTCGTAACCGGGCGCGGATTGTCCTGTCCTAGATCGGACATCGCTCGGTGCACTGCTGTGATCGGCGCGCACTTAGGCTTCGCACCGTGAGTTCTGGAAGGATCGAAGTCGACGGGCGGGACGGCGACCTCGAGGCGCTGTTGGCCTGGCTGCGGGACGAGCCAGACCTGCGTGGCCGCCTGCGGCTCGAGGCAGCGGGCGCACGGCCGGACGCGATGGGCGCCGCCAGCGACATCATCATTCAGCTCGGTGCTGCCACGGCCGGTGCGGGTGCGGTGTCGGCCGCCGTGGCGCGGTCGGTGACGGTGTGGCTGACGCAGCGCCGAGCGGACATCACGATCACCGTGACCGGGCCGCGGGGGCGCAAGGTGACGATCAACGCCAAGCGGGTCGCCGATCCCGAGGCACTGCTGAAGGATGTCCTCGGTGGCGGCACGGAGCAGTAGTGCGGCTGCCTGATCCGCGTCGGTCCCGGGCGGTGCTGATCGGAACCGGTACGTATCGCTCGGCTGAGCTGGCCGACCTGCCGGCGGTGCGCAACAACGTGGCGGATCTGGCGGTGACTCTGACGGATCCGGCGCGCGGGGCGATCTCGCCGGATCGGTGCACGGTCGTCACGGATCCGGCGGACCCGCGCGGTGTCTACCGGCTGCTGCGGGACGCCGCGCAGTCCGCAGAGGACACGCTGCTGGTCTATTTCGCGGGCCACGGGCGCACCGGTACGCGCAACGAGCTGTATCTCGGGTTGGCCGATACCGACCCGGACGAGCTGCGGGTCAGTGCGCTGCCGTATGACCTGATCCGCGACATCCTGGTGGAGAGTCCGGCCGCCAACCGGATCGTCATCCTGGACTGCTGTTTCAGCGGCCGGGCGGTGCAGGACATGGCGGGCTCGGACGAGACGATCCTCGGCCAGGTCGGGATCGAGGGCACCTACGTGCTGACCGCCACCTCGGCGAACGCGGTGGCGCTGGCACCGCTCGGAGCGCGGCATACGGCGTTCACGGGGGCGCTGCTCGATCTGTTGCGCGAGGGGGTTCCCGGCGGACCACCACTGCTGACCTTCGGCGCCGTCTACCGCCAGCTGCTGCACGCCGCCGCCAGTCGGGGCATTCCGGCCCCGCGGCAGCGCGGCACCGGCACCGTCGACCAGCTCGCCCTGGCCCGTAACCCGGCGAACGACGGCGACCCCGTCGCGCCGGTCGCGCCGGTCGCGCCTCCACCGCCGGCTGGCGGGTCGCTACATCGCACCCGGGCGCCATCCCCGGCCGCCCTGCGCGGACTCCTCGCCTGGCTGTGTCTGGCTGCCACACTGCTCTACGGGCTCGCGCCAGCGGTGATACGCCTGATCGCCCTGCTGCTGGGCGCGCAAGATCTGCCGAATCTGTTCGCCGTGGACAGCACCGCCGACGTTGCCATGCGTGCGGTGAGCCTCTTCGACCAGCCGATCATCACCGCGGCCGCCGGCCTGGTGGCGTTCCGCGCGCTTCGGGAGACCGAGGGGCGGGCATTAGCGGGCGCCGGTCTTCTGCTCGGCTTCGGGGCCTACGTGGCGGTGCGGATGCCCGTCCGGCTGCACGGCTCCTGGACATCGCTGGAGGCCTACCTGACGCTGGCCGGCGACCATTCTTCCTGGTGGTCACCCTGGATGGGCGTCGTGGGGCCCAGGGAGCAGCCGCACTACACCATCTTCTCCATCCTCAGGCCGCTGGACTCGTGGGCCTCCGTGTTCGGGATGCTTCTGTTCGCGGTCGCCGCGGTCGTCGCCGTCGCCGTGTGTGTCAGGGACCCGGCCCAGGTGTCTCTGGCCCGCCCGTCGCGGCTCGGCCGGGCCGCCGTGGTCGTCGCCGCCGGCCTAGTCGGCGCGGTCGCCTACCTCTGGCCGTTCAACGCCCTGCCGGGGGACGACGCCAGCTTGCTGACGGGTCAGCTGGGCACGTCTATGCTCATCCTCCTGCTGCCGTTCCTGCGGGTGACCCTCCAGCCCGGCACCCTTGCCGGCGGGCTCGTCGCCGGCTGGGTGGCCGTCCTGCTGACGGTGGTCGTCGCACGGGTCTCCTGGGCGCCGCCCTCCCGGTGGACCTACACGAGTGCTGCCACTTGGACCTGCACGGCGATCATCGTGGCGGTCGGGGTGCTCGTGACGGTGCTGGCGAGCCGGGACCGCCCCGCAGCGGATCAGCGGTAGGACGAGCGCACCCCGGCGAACCGCTTCTTGGTCACCCAGGGCCCGCCGCCTGTTGCTACCGTCCTGCTGTGCGACTTGACGCCCGGTGGTTGGCGCGCGGCTTAGCGGTGGACTCGGGGTGCTGTCAGAGTCGTAGCCGGGCCGCCCGCTCGTACGTGTCGGCCGGGTCCTCGCCGTCGGTGAGGTCGAGATCCTCGACCACCCGACCGTCGGCGAGCCTGATCAGCCGGTCGCAGCGGGCGGCGATGGCCTGTTCGTGGGTGGCCAGCAGAATGGTCATGCCGTGCCGGTCCCGCAGGTCGAGCAGCAGATCGAGGATCTGCCCGCCGGTGGCGGAGTCGAGGTTGCCGGTGGGCTCGTCGGCCAGCAGCAGGCCGGGTGCGCCCATCAGGGCGCGGGCGATGGCGACCCGCTGCTGCTGACCGCCGGAGAGCTGCGCCGGCAGGGCCCGCTCGCGTCCGGCCAGGCCGACCGCGTCGAGCAAGTCCCGGGCTCGTGCCGCGTGGTCGGCCCGCCCGCGTTGCGGCAGCACCGGGGCGATCACGTTGTCCAGCACGGTCAGCGCCGGTAGGAGGTGGTAGCGCTGGAAGACGAACCCCACCCGCTGCCGGTACCGGGCCAGCGCGGCGCGGCGCAGCGCCGTGATCTCCACGTCGTCGACCGTGACGGTGCCGCTGTCGGCCTGCTCGATGGCGCCGATCAGGTGCAGCAGGGTCGACTTGCCGGAGCCGCTGGGCCCGGTCAGCGCCACCACCGACCCGGCCGCGATCTCCAGCGAGACGTCGTCGACCGCGGTCAGGTGCTCGTCGCCGGTGCGGAACCGCCGATGCAACCCGCGCATCCGGACCGAGCTGCCGGTCGTTGCCTCCATCGTCACTCCTCCGCGAGTAGCCGTGCGGTCGGGAGCCGGCGCAGCAGTGCGGCCGGCACGAGCGCCGCGAGGCAGGTGACCAGCACCCCGCCGAGCGCCACCGCGGCAGCGACCAGGACCAGCGCGACCGGCAGACCACCGACCAGCCAGGCGGCCCCGGCGAGCCCGATCCCCGCCCCGGCCACTGCCCCGAGCGCGCCGATGAGGAGCCCCTCGTAACCCACCAGGCGGCTCAGCGCCGCATCGGTCCATCCGATCGCGCGCAGCGTGGACAACTCCGCGGCGCGGTCCCGGACGTTCAGGTACAGCACGTCGGCGACGGCGCCCGCGCCCAGCAGGACGGTGACGACCGCGGCCAGAGTGTCCGCACTCCGCACGTTCATCGAGACGGTGTCGCCGAGCAGATTGCCGACGATCGCGCCCCGGAAGGCGTAGGCAGCGGCGCTGACCAGGGTCAACGCGGCCAGCCCGATGGCCAGCGCGCCGGCCCCGAGCAGTGTGCGCCCCGGCGTGCGGACCAGGTTGACCAGGGCCATCCCGAACAGGCCGCGGGGCCGGCGGACCCAACCGGCCGGGGCCACCAGGGGCCGCAGCGCGGCGGCGGGGTGGGCACCCGCTGCCCGTAGCGCCGGGATCAGGCCCGCGACCAGCGCCAACAGCAGAGCCACCGGTACGGCGAGCGCCGCCTGCCGCCAACCGATCCCGATGTCCAGTGCGGTGGCCAGCGGGAACGCCAGCCCGAGGGCCAGCACGCCGGCGGCCAGCCCCAGCGTGGCCACCTCGCCGAGGATCAGCGCCGCGATCCGGCGTGCCGACCACCCCAGGCAGGAGAGCACCGCCAGCTCGGGACGCCGGTCCCGGACGGCGGCGGAGACCGCGTTGCCGAGGAACAGCCCACAGACCACAAGCACCAACCCGAAGAGTACGAGGCTCTTGCGGTCGACGGCCCTGGTGATGACCGAGGCCACCCCGAGGGCGGACCACCGCTCGTTCAGCCGCAGCTCGGGCCGGCCGAACGAGCCGGCGGGCAGCTCCACGGTCTGCGGCGCGGGCGACGAGCCGAAGGTGAGATCGACGTCCAGCCCGGTCGTGTCGGCGATCCGCTCGGCGATGAGCCGGACCCGCTCGGCGGACCCTTCGGTGTAGCCGGCCACGTCGCCGACCCGGACCCGGACCGCGCTGATCGGCGCCGTCCGGGCGGGGGAGGTGCTGCCCTCCAGCAGCTTCGGCACCGCGGCCAGGGTGGTGAGCAGCAGTGGTGGCGAGGAGAGGTAGCCGGCCGGGTTGCCGCTCGGCTCCAGCGGCTGGCCGCCCAGCGCCTGACGGCTGCTCTCGTCGGCGCCATCGGTGCGGGGCGGTTTGTAGGTTTCCAGCGGCACCCGGGACAGCTCGCTGAACCCGCGCAGCTTCTCCGGATCGAAGATGCCGACGGTCCGCCAGTCCAGGAACTGGGAGAGGGCGCCCGGCGGCTGCATGGGGACCGCGGTCAGTGGGCGGAAGCCGTTGTCGTCGGCCGACCACGGACGGCCGCTGAAGCTGTAAAAGTTCTCGCCCGCGTAGGCCGCGTGATCGGACTTCGGCCGCGTGACAGCACGGAGGGTGCCGTCGGGAAGTCGGTCGTACTCCGTGGCACCCGCTTGCATGATCGTCTGCAACTCACCCCGGCAGCAGCCGGTCTCGGAGATCCCCTCGGCGAGCAGGTCGCTATACCCGGCGGCCAGCGTGTACTCCGCCGTCCCGACACGGACCCCGGTGGCGTCGTCCAGCGTCTGTTCCAGGTCGGGGATGCCCAGCCCGG
Organism: Micromonospora sp. NPDC048898; assembly: GCF_043198035.1. Taxonomy (NCBI): domain Bacteria; kingdom Bacillati; phylum Actinomycetota; class Actinomycetes; order Micromonosporales; family Micromonosporaceae; genus Micromonospora; species Micromonospora sp. NPDC048898. The sequence continues at coordinate 520,615 of NZ_JBICUF010000003.1, read as the reverse complement.
CGGGCCGCGCCTGCGGCAACCGGGTGAAGGCGGACCGCACGGCGACGTCGAGGTAGGGGCGGCTCGTGGTCAATACCGGGATGGACCGCTCGGGCGCATACGGCGGGCGGTGGGTGTCGGTGGCCGTGTCGTCGGGCCGCAGAGGGCGGCCCTCGGTCACCGCGTCGTCGAGGCCGACGAGGCGCTGCTCCGCGTCCGGGTCGACGGCGGCCAGTAGGAACTGCACAGTCACCCGGTAGGTGGCCACCAGTCGGTCGGTGGCGACGCGTTCGAAGCGACCGGACTGCCAGCGGTCCTCCTCGAAGCGCCCGTCAGGAAGCAGCCGGACGGTGTCGACGCTCCAGCTCTCCCGTTCGGAGACCCATCCGTTCCCCGATTCCGGGGCCAGGTGTGGGTCGCAGATCGGCTGGCTTCGGCCGTCCGGCAGCACCTCCCGTGGGACATCCCCGCACTGCATGTCGTACGGGTACATCCGGCCGTCCGAGTACGGGATCGAGGAATCGTTCGGGGTGTATTTTCCCTCGGGGTTGAGCAGGGGGCGCTTGGTCACGTACACGTAGCGTGGGCGGCTCGGGGCGGTGGAGAGCCCGCGCTCGGCGGTGAAGGTGGGATCGAGTCGGATGACCTGCTGGTCAAGGGAACGGTCGACCGCGTCGGTCAGGTCGAACCGGACCGACACCGAAGACGTGGAGTAACCCAGCATGGCGATCGGCGCGGCCACGTCGACACCGCCGACCTGCTTCACCTGCTCGTACTGCGCGGGAGTGATGCCGCCGAACAGACCGGAGAGGTAGTTCGGGCGGACCAGCCCACGCTCGGCCTCCAGCGGCGTGCGCGTCCCCGGCGGACGGACCAGGATGTCGTAGGCGGCCCGGGCGTTGCGCTCCACCGCACCTGTGACTTTAAGGCGGGAGGTGGTGGTGGCACCGGTCAGGACGACGAAGCCGGTGGTCGCCACCAACACGCCCGCCAGCAGTGCCACCGACCGGCCGGCACGGCCGCGTAGCTGCGCCCAGATGAACCCGAGCATGTCGCGCCTCCCCGTGTGCTACCCCACACTCTGCGCGTTACATTGTCACAATTCAAGACCTGGCCCGTTGGTCAGTGGAATCGGAGGAGACGGTGGCCATCCAGCACGCGGTTCTGGCGCTGCTCGCACGCGGCCCGAGCTACGGCTACGAGCTGAAGGGCGCCTTCGAGGCCGCCACCGGTCCACAGTGGGGGCCGCTCAACATCGGCCACCTGTACCAGATCCTCGACCGGCTCTCCCGGGACAGCCTGGTGGTCGCCGAGCGACAGGCCCAGGCGGTGAAACCGGACCGGGTCGTCTACCAGATCACCGCCGCCGGTCGGGCCGAGCTCGCCCGCTGGCTCGACGAGCCGAGCCCGCGCAGTGGCGGTTTCCGGGACGACTTCTTCCTCAAGGTCACCGCCGCCGCCCGATCGGGCTCCGCGCAGACCGTGCGCACCGTGCTCAGCAACCAACGCGGGCACCTGCTGCGCGAGCTGCGCAACCTCGACGGGCTGCGCCGCAAGGCCGGTGACCCGGTGGTCGGGCTGCTGCTCGCCGCGGCGAGCCGGCACGTCGAGGCCGACCTCGCCTTCGTCAACGACGCCGAGGCGGTGCTGCTGGCCGACGGTGGCACGCTGCTCGCCACCCTGGCCGTCGCGCCGCCGGAGATCGCTGCGTCCGTCGCCGACGTCGCGTCGCCCGCGGTGCCGGACGCCACCGGCCCCGCCCGTGCGGCCGGGTGACCGCGCCGGCCGGCACCGCGCCGGTCGGTGGCGCTCACGCAGCCCGTGCGGCCGGGTGACCGCGCCGGCCGGCACCGTGCCGGTCGGTGGCGCTCGCGTAGCCCGTGTGACCGGCGACCGCGTCGGTCAGTGGCGTTCGCGCAGCCCGCGCAGCCGGCTGACCGCCTCGGTCAGCACCTCGGGGCGCTTGCAGAAGGCGAAGCGGACCAGCCGCCGGCCCGCCTCGACGTCGTCGTAGAAGACCTGCGTCGGCACGGCCACCACGCCGCAGCGCTCCGGCAGCGAGCGGCAGAACTCCACCCCGTCGGAGCCGCCGAGGGCGGTGATGTCGGCGGTGACGAAGTATGTCCCCTCCGAGTCGAGCACCTCGAACCCGGCGTCGGTGAGACCGCCGACGAGCTGGTCACGCCGCTGTTGGAGGCTGTCCCGGAAACCGGTGTAGTAGTCGTCCGGCAGGGCCAGCGCCACGGCGACCGCCGGTTGCAGTGGGGCCGCGTTGACGTAGGTGAGGAACTGCTTCACCCGCAGCGCCGCCGAGACCAGCGCCGCCGGGCCGCTCGCCCAGCCGATCTTCCAGCCCGTGCAGGAGAACGTCTTGCCGGCCGACGAGATGCGCAGCGTCCGCTCCCGCATCCCGGGCAGGGTGGCCAGCGGCACGTGCGGGTTCGCCGCGTCGGTGAAGACCAGGTGCTCGTACACCTCGTCGGTGACCGCGTAGGTGTCGTGCTCCTGGCACAGCTCGGCGACCAGCGCCAACTCCGCCGGGGTGAACACCTTGCCGGTCGGGTTGTGCGGTGAGTTGAGCAGCACCAGGCGGGTCCGCGGGCCGAACGCCGCGCGTAGTGCCGCCGGGTCGAAGGCGTACCGGCCGTCGGCCGTGGGGCGCAGGGTCACCGGTCGTCGGACCGCGCCGGCCAGTGCGATCGAGGCGGCGTACGAGTCGTAGTACGGCTCGAAGCAGACCACCTCGTCGCCCGGTTCGCACAGGGCGAGGATGCTCGCCGCGACCGCCTCCGTCGCGCCGGCGGTGATCACGATCTCGCCGTCCGGGTCGTACGACAGGTCGTGGAACCGCAGTTGGTGGGCCGCGACGGCCGCGCGTAGGGCGGGAATCCCCGGGCCGGGCGGGTACTGGTTCTGCCCGCCGCGCAGCGCCTCGACGGCGGCGGCCAGCATCTCCGGTGGGCCGTCGGTGTCGGGGAAACCCTGACCGAGGTTGACCGCGCCGGTCCGTGTGGCGAGCGCGGACATCTCGGCGAAGATCGTCGTACCGAACGGCCGCATCCGGGCCACCAGCGGGTCGAGATCGGTGCTCGTCACCTGCGCCAGCCTACGGCCACCACCCGCGCGAGGCCCAGCCCCGCCCGGCGAGGCTGGGCGTGATGGGAGCCGGGAAGCTCGTCCCGTTGTGACCCGCCGACGCCCCGATCGCTCAGATTCCGTGATTGATAACCCGACTTTCGAGCACCCATGATGAGTGAAACTGGGTTAGGCTGCGGGCCATGTGTGGAATCGTGGGATACGCGGGCGCGCGCCCCGCACTGGGGATCGTGCTCGACGGGCTACGGCGGCTGGAATACCGCGGCTACGACTCGGCGGGCGTCGCCATCGTCTGCGACGACCAACTGCTGACCGAGAAGAAGGCCGGCAAGCTGGCCAACCTGGAGAAGCTGCTGTCCGAGCGGGCCGCCGACGACCCGACCTCCTGCGCGGCCAGCCCGATCGGCATCGGTGACGGCACCACCGGCATCGGGCACACCCGGTGGGCCACCCACGGCGGGCCGACCGACCGCAACGCCCACCCGCACGTCGCCGGCGACGGACGGGTCGCGGTGATCCACAACGGCATCATCGAAAACTTCGCCAAGCTCCGTGGCGAGCTGGAGGCCGACGGCGTCCAGTTCACCAGCGACACCGACACCGAGTGCGCCGCGCACCTGCTCGCCGCCGCGCTGGCCGACCTGCGCGCCGCCGGCCAGCCGGACGGCCCGCAGTTGCTCGCCGCCGGGATGCGCGTGGTCTGCCAGCGACTGGAAGGCGCGTTCACCCTGCTCGCCGTCGACGCCTCCGTGCCCGGCGCGGTCGTCGGCGCCCGGCGCAACTCGCCACTCGTGGTCGGCCGGGGTGAGGGGGAAAACTACCTGGCCAGCGACGTGGCCGCGTTCATCGAGCACACCCGGGAAGCGGTGGAGCTGGGCCAGGACCAGATCGTCCTGATCACCGGCGACAGCATCGAGATCACCGACTTCGACGGTCAGCCCGCCGCCGGCAAGGACTTCCACATCGACTGGGACTCCTCGTCGGCCGAGAAGGGCGGCTACGACTGGTTCATGCTCAAGGAGATCGAGGAACAGCCGCAGGCCATCGCCGACACACTGCTCGGCCGGCTCACCGAGACCGGTGAGATCGCCCTGGACGAGGTCCGCCTCAGCGACCAGGATCTGCGCGACGTCGACAAGATCTTCATCGTGGCCTGCGGCACGGCATACCACGCCGGCATGGTCGCCAAGTACGCCATCGAGCACTGGACGCGGATCCCCTGCGAGGTGGAGCTGGCCAGCGAGTTCCGCTACCGCGACCCGGTGCTCGACCGGTCCACGCTGATCGTGGTGATCTCGCAGTCCGGCGAGACGATGGACACCCTGATGGCGCTGCGTCACGCCAAGGAGCAGAAGGCCCGGGTGCTGGCGATCTGCAACACCAACGGCTCGACCATCCCCCGTGAGTCGGACGCCGTGCTCTACACCCACGGCGGGCCGGAGATCGCCGTCGCGTCGACCAAGGCGTTCCTCACCCAGGTCGTCGCCTGCTATCTGATCGGCCTGCACCTGGCCCAGGTGCGCGGGATCAAGTTCGCCGACGAGGTGGGCGCGGTCGTCGCGCAGTTGCAGGAGATCCCGGGCAAGCTGCGGGAGCTGCTCGACCGGATCGAGCCCGTCCGTGAGCTGGCCCGGGAGCTGAAGGCCGAGCCCACCGTGCTGTTCATCGGCCGGCACGTCGGCTACCCGGTGGCCCTGGAGGGCGCGCTGAAGCTCAAGGAGTTGGCGTACATGCACGCCGAGGGCTTCGCCGCCGGCGAGCTGAAGCACGGCCCGATCGCCCTGATCGACGAGGGCACACCGGTGATCTGCGTGGTGCCCTCGCCGGTTGGCCGGGGCATGCTGCACGACAAGGTCGTCTCCAACATCCAGGAGGTCCGGGCGCGCGGTGCGCGGACCATCGTGATCGCGGAGGAGGGTGACGAGGCAGTCGTCCGGTACGCCGACCACCTGATCTACGTGCCGCGTACGCCGACCCTGCTGGCCCCGCTCGTCACCACTGTGCCGTTGCAGGTGCTCGCCGCCGAGATCGCCGCCGCCCGTGGGCACGACGTGGACCAGCCCCGCAACCTGGCCAAGTCGGTCACCGTCGAGTAGGCCCTCAGCCACCCGGAACGACCTGGCCCAACACGACCCGGGCCATCCCGTCCAACGCGGGATTGCCCGGGTCCCAGTAACCGCTGTGCCCGCCGCGCCCGCTGGCGAAGACCCGACCACCGAACCCCGGGTCCGACGGGTCGTGGCCGAACCACAGCTCGTGCGAGACCCGGTCGGGCCAGCCCAGCACGGCGGCCAGTTGGGCCGCGCTCAGCGGGGTGCGCAGGCCCAGCTCGTCCACCGGGCGGGCCTTGCGGATCACGTCGTCGGGGGCCTTGCTCGCCCAGACCTCCCCGGGTGGCACGCCCAGCTCGGCGGCGTGCGACGCACCGACCCCCGGCGAGCCGACGAAGACCAGCGCGTCGGCGGCCAGCCCGTGCTCCCGGGCGGCCGTCCCGACCACCAGCGACCCGTAGCTGTGCCCGAGCACGGTCTGCCGGGCCGGCGGGCCCTCGTGGCTGACCCGCAGCCCCTCCTGGAAGCGGTGCAGCGCCGGGCCGGCGTCGCGGGCCTGGCGTGCCGAGGCGGCTTCGGTCAGGAAATCCGGGGCGTCGTAGTCCAACCAGAGCACCGCCGCGCTGCGCTCACCCGGCGCGAGCGCGACGCACCGGTCCAGCACGCGCGCCGCCCTGCCCAACTGACCGGGAGCGTCGCCGAGACCGGCGGTCGTCCCCGGCACGTGGGTCAGCACCCGGTCGGCGTGGTCCGGGTCGCCGAGCGCCAGCACCACCCGACCCTCACCGGCCGGATCCAACCCGAGCAGGTACGCCCGCGGCTCGCCCCCTGCGGTCAGCCGCCCGGCCAACGTGTCCAGACCGGCCAACCGCCCGGCCAGCCCGTGCAGGCGGACCGCCGCGCGTGGCCCCGGCGGCACCCGGGTCAGCAACCGTCGCCGCTCCGCCAGCAACTCCGCGCGCCAGACCCCGAGCCGCAACCGGTTGGCCTGGTCCCGGGCGGCGACCGGCACCCCGTCCAACCGGCCGACAAGAGCACTCTCGTGCCCGATCAGCCACCGGCGCTGCGCCGGCGTCAACCCGGACCACCAGGCGCGGACCAGCGCCGGTGCGGCACCGGCCGCCGGCCGACCCGGTGGTGGCGGGGATGCCCAGCCGGAGGCGGCGGCCCGGGCCAACTCGTCCAGTCGGTCGGCGGCGACCCGGTCTGCCGCCCCGGCCTCGTCGAGCGCGTCGCGTAGAGCAGCCGCGACCCGAGCCGCCGCCACGCCGGCCCGCTCGGTGGGCCGGACCCGGGCGGGATCGACGTGCACCCCGCCCGACCGGTCCACCACCAGCCCGCCCGCGTCCGCCAGGGCGACCGCCTCGGCGAGCCGCGCCTTCGCGGCAGTCAGTCGGCCGGCCAACTCGGCCAGCACCTGGTCGACCTCGATCAGTGCGGGCACGATCGAGGTCAGCTCGTCACGCAGACCGGCGAGCCGGGCGTCCGCCGCCGTGGCCGCCGCACCGGACCAACCGCCCCGCAGCCGCGTGCCGGCCCCACCCAGCTCACCGACCCGTCGGTCGACCGGCCCGGTCAGGCCGGCCCACGCGGCACCGGCGGACCGCCAGCCACCCGGATCGGCAGCCCACAGTTGCCGGTAGCCGACGCCGCTCAACGGGGCAGCGCGGCGAACCGGTCGGCGGCCCGGTCGTCCACCGTCTCGTACGCCTCGGCCGCCGCCCGGACCCCACCGGAGGTCGCCGCGACCCGGGCACCCAGGCGGCAGAACCAGGCGTGCCCGGCCGCCTCCAGCCCGGCCAGCGCCGCGCCGGCTCGCCACCCCGGCGCGGCCACCAGCAGCCCGGGCACCCGCGCGAGGCCCAACGCCAGCCGGTGTGCCTCGTCGTCGAGCGCGCCGGCGACCGCCCGCAGCTCCTCCGGCCGGACGGCGAACAGCTCTTCGGTCATGACCACACCCCCGTGCACGATCGGTATCGACGCGCTGACGCTAGGCGCGCTCGGCGGCCCGGGCGGTGCCCTGTGGACGGCGGGCGGTGGGCCGTACCCCGGCTTGTCCACAGGCGTTGCCCACCGCGAACCCGACGGCTAATCTGCGGCCCCGGCCGCCGGTAGGGTGGTGTGGTGATCGTCGCTGTCGGCATCGACGTCGTCCTGGTCGACCGGTTCGCCGGAGCCCTGGCCCGGACGCCGCTGCTCGCCGACCGGCTCTTCACCACCGCCGAGCGGCACACCCGCTCCGGCAGCCCGCGCCCACCGGAGTCGCTCGCCGCGCGGTTCGCCGCCAAGGAGGCCGTGGCCAAGGCGCTTGGCGCTCCGGCCGGGCTGAGCTGGCACGACTGCGAGATCATGGCCGACCCGGACGGCCGTCCCTGGCTGGCTGTCGCCGGCACCGTCGCGGCGGCGGCCGAGGCGCGGGGGGTCAACCACTGGCACCTCTCGTTGTCGCACGACGGCGGGATCGCATCGGCGATGGTGGTCGCGGAACGGTGACGTCGACCGGGCGGGCCAGTCGGGTCCACCCGTGAGCGGATGGGGACACGGTGGCATGAGATCGGTGTGGCGGGTGGCCGACGTACGGGCGGCCGAGGCGGGGCTGATGGGCACGCTGCCGGAGGGGACGCTGATGCAGCGGGCCGCCGCCGGGCTGGCCCGCAGGGCCGCGCTGCTGCTCACCGAGCGCGGCGGGGTCTACGGCGGCCGGGTGCTGCTGTTGGTCGGCTCGGGCGACAACGGCGGCGACGCATTGTACGCCGGGGAGCGACTGGCCCGCCGGGGTGTCGACGTGTCCGCGCTGCTCCTCACCCCCGGGCGGGCGCACGCGGCGGGGCTGGCCGCGCTGCGGGCCGCCGGTGGTCGACTTGTGGACCAGCCCAGCGGCCCGGTCGACCTGGTTCTCGACGGCATCGTCGGCATCGGGGGCACCGGCGGGCTGCGGGCGGGTGCGGACGAGGTGGTCCAGCGGCTCGGTGAGCTGCGCGGGCGCGACGGCAACCGTGCCACGGTGCTGGCGGTGGACGTGCCGAGCGGCGTCGCGGTGGACACCGGGCACGTGCCGCTGGTCGCGTCCGGCCGACCGTCCGCGGTCCACGCCGACGTGACTGTGGCGTTCGGCGCGCTGAAGCCCGCCCTGGTGGTCGGGCCGGCCGCCGCCCTGGCCGGGCAGGTGGAGCTTGTCGACATCGGGTTGCGGCAGTGGTTGCGGGGCACCCCGGCGCTGCTGGTCACCGAGTGGTCCGACGTGGTCGACTGGTGGCCGAAGTTGGGCCCCGCGTCGGAGAAGTACACGCGGGGCGTGGTGGGCGTCGCGACCGGCTCGGCGACCTACCCGGGTGCGGCGGTGCTCTCCGTGGGCGGCGCCCTGGCCGGGCCGACCGGCCTGGTCCGCTACGCCGGTGGCGCCCGCGCCGAGGTGCTGCACCAGCACCCCTCGGTGATCGCCAGTGCGCGGGTCGCCGACGCGGGCCGGGTGCAGGCCTGGGTCTGCGGCTCCGGGCTGGGCACCGGCGCGGAGGCGGCGGCCGAGTTGCGCGCCGTGCTGGCCACCGCGGTGCCGGTGGTGCTCGACGCCGACGCGTTGACCCTGCTGGTGGACGGCTCGCTCGCCGACCGGCTGCGGGGTCGGGACGCGCCGATCGTGGTCACCCCGCACGATCGTGAGTTCACCCGGCTGTGTGGCGAGGAGCCCGGCGCCGACCGGGTCGGCGCCGCGCTGCGGCTGGCCGCCTGGATGAACGCGGTGGTGCTGCTCAAGGGTGACCGCACGGTGATCGGCACGCCGGGCGGTCGGGCGTACGTCAACCCGACCGGCTCCCCGGCGCTGGCCACCGGGGGTACCGGCGACGTGCTTGCCGGGCTGCTCGGCTCGTTGCTGGCGGCCGGAGTGCCCGCCGATCGGGCCGCGGCCGCGGCCGCGTACCTGCACGGGCTCGCCGGTCGGGAGGCGGCCCGGGGTGGGCCGGTGACCGCGCCCGACGTGGTGACCGCCCTTCGCCCGGTTGTCGCCCGGCTGGGCTGATCGGGCCGTTCCGCTCGGGTCGGGGTCCGGGGCCGTGCGTCGCCGCCCCCGGTGATCACGGCGGAAAGTAGGCTGGGCGTATGTGGCAGGCCGAGGTACGCGTCGATCTTGACGCGATCCGCGAGAACGTGGGCAGACTCCGCTCCGGCACCACCGCCGAGCTGATGGCGGTGGTGAAGGCAGACGGGTACGGCCACGGCATGCTCCCGGCCGCTCGCGCGGCCCTCGACGCCGGTGCGGACTGGCTCGGTGTCTGCACCCTCGACGAGGCGCTCACCCTGCGCCGGGCCGGCGTGACCCAGCCGGTGCTGGCCTGGCTGCTCGCGCCCGGCCTGCCGCTGCACGAGGGGGTCAGCGCCGGGGTGGACCTGAGCGCGGCCAGCCTGTCGCAACTGGACGAGATGATCGAGGCGAGCCGGCTCGCCGGGCGCCCCGTCCGCCTGCACCTGAAGATCGACACCGGACTGTCCCGGGGTGGGGCGACGGTCGCCGACTGGCCGGCGCTGCTGGACGCCGCCGCGAAGGCGCAGGCCGACGGCCTGGTCGAGGTGGTCGGCGTGTGGAGCCACTTCGTGTACGCGGACCTGCCCGGCCACCCCACCATCGACCGTCAACTGGCCGTCTTCCACGAGGGGCTGGCCATGGTCGAGCGGGCGGGGCTGCGACCGCGCTGGCGACACCTCGCCAACTCGGCGGCCACCCTGACCCGCCCGGACACCCACTTCGACCTGGTCCGCCCCGGCCTGGCCATCTACGGGCTCTCCCCGGTGGCCGGTGAGACGTACGGGCTGCGGCCGGCGATGACCGCCCGCGCCCGGGTGATGCTCACCAAGCGGGTGCCCGCGGGTACCGGGGTCTCCTACGGGCACACCTACACCACGCAATCCGACGCGAACCTGGCCGTGGTGCCGCTCGGCTACGCCGACGGGGTTCCCCGGCACGCCTCCAACACCGGGCCGGTGCAGCTCGGCGGCGTACGGCGGACGATCTCGGGGCGGGTCTGCATGGACCAGTTCGTGCTCGACTGCGGCGACGACCCGGTGGCGGACGGCGACGTGGCGACCCTCTTCGGCAGCGGTGCCGACGGCGAGCCGACAGCCGACGACTGGGCCGAGGCGGTCGGCACGATCAACTACGAGATCGTGACCCGGTTCGGCAGCACGCGGGTGCCCCGGGTGTACGACGGCGAGCGGCCGTGAGCGCGAGGAGTGAGCCGGGGTTGCGAGCCCCGCAGTCGCGAACCGAGGTGGCGCCGTGAGCGCGAGGAGTGAGCCGGGGTTGCGAGCCCCGCAGTCGCGAACCGAGGTGGCGCCGTGAGTTATCGCATTCCGCGTCCGCGGACCGCGGTGGGCCGGGTCGCCGGGATCGTCGGCGCCGCGGTGGGGGTGGCCGCGGCGGGCCTGGCGGCCGGGGTGGCGACCGAGCGCACCCTGGTCCGCCGGCTCAAGGCCGACCCGGCCGACCGCTACGCACACGAGGCGTTCGGCGAGCAGCGGTACGACGAGGCGTTCCGCCTGGCGTTGCCGGACGGCACGGACATCCACGTCGAGGTGGTCGAGCCGACCCGGCCGGTGCCGGGGCACCCGACGGTGGTGTTGGTGCACGGCTTCTGCCTCGACATGGGCACGTTCCACTTCCAACGTCAGATGCTCGCCGCTCGCGGGGACTACCGGATCGTGGCGTACGACCAGCCCGGTCACGGTCGGTCCGGCCGGCTGGAGACCGGGGAGTACGACCTCACGGTGCTCGGCCGGACACTGCGCGAGGTGATCGACCGCACCGCCCCGGGCGGGCCGCTGGTGCTTGTCGGCCACTCGATGGGCGGCATGACCATCATGGCGTTCGCCGAGTTGTTTCCCGAGCTGTTCGGTGACCGGGTGGTGGGCACCGTCCTGATGGCCACCTCGGGCGGGCTCGTCGCGGAGACCAAGCTGGTCGCGCCCGCGCTGCTCGGCCGGGTCGGCGGCCCGGTGCTCTACATGGTCAGCAACGCCACCCGCTACGGCGGGCCGGTGATCGACAAGGCCCGCAAGTCGACGTCGAACGTGGCCTGGCTGCTGACCCGCAAGTACGGCTTCGGCACCCGCAAGCCCAGCCCGGCGCTGGTGTCCTACGTGGAGACGATGAATTCTCGGACGTCGGCCGACACGGTGACCCGCTACCTGCGGACCCTGGCCACCCACTCGCGCTTCCCGGCTCTGGCGGCGTTGGCCGCGACGCCGGTGCTGGTGGTGGTCGGCGACAAGGACATGATCACCCCGGTGGTCCACTCCGAGGAGATCGTCCGGCGGCTGCCACACGCCGAGTTCGTCAAGATCAAGGACAGTGGTCACGTGGTGATGCTGGAGCACGCCGACGAGGTCAATGCCGCGCTCGCGCGGTTCCTGGAGTCCCTGGGGAAACCGGAGGAACGGTGAGTCACGTCGTCAAGCTGCCGACCGTCGAGGACACTCGGGAGTTCGGCCGACGCCTGGCCGGGTTGCTGCGGGCCGGCGATCTGGTGTTGTTGACCGGCCCGTTGGGCGCCGGCAAGACCGCGCTCACCCAGGGCGTCGGCGCCGGGCTCGGTGTCGTCGGCGACATCACCTCGCCAACCTTCGTGATCGCCCGGGTGCATCGCCCCGATCCGGCCCGGGGTGGCCGGGTCGCTCTGGTGCACGCCGACGCGTACCGGTTGGGTGATGCCACCGACCCGCGCGCCGAGATCGACGACCTGGACCTCGACGCCTCGGTGGACGATTCGGTGACGGTGGTGGAGTGGGGTGAGGGCCTGGTGGAGCAGTTGGTCGACGCGCACCTGCGGGTCCGCATCGACCGCCGCGACGACGACACCCGGATCGTCGAGTTGGACCCGATCGGTGGCGACTGGGCCCGGCGACTCGCCGACCTGGGCTAGCCCGGCGGCTGTCGTACCCGATGCCTAGAGTGCGGGGGACCGACCCGCGCTGTGAGAGGTTCCTGATGCCCGACGACGCCCCCGCCCTTGACCTGTTGGCCCTGCTTCCGGAGCAGTGGCGTGCCGTGCTCGCCCCCCACCTGGACGCCGCCCGCACCACCGCGCTCGGCGACTTCGTCGCCCGGGAATACGCGACGCAGACCGTCTTCCCGCCCCTGGAGGACCTGTTCTCGGCCTACCGGCTGTGCCCGCCGCAGAGCACCCGGGTGCTGATTCTCGGGCAGGACCCTTACCACCGGGCCGGGCAGGCACACGGGTTGAGCTTCAGCGTCCGTGACGGTGTGCCGGTGCCGCCGTCGTTGCGCAACGTCTTCAAGGAGTTGGGCGAGGACGTCGGCGTTCCCAAGCCGCGCAGCGGCAACCTCGACGGTTGGGCCGCCCAGGGCGTGCTGCTGCTCAACGCGGTGCTGACCGTGCGGCAGGCCACCCCGGGCTCGCACGCCAACGCCGGCTGGGAGGAGTTCACCGACGCGACGATCAGGGCACTTGACGCGTCCACGGATCGGGTGGTCTTCCTGCTCTGGGGTGGCTACGCCCGCAAGAAGGCGGCCCTGGTCACCAATCCGCAGCACGTGGTGCTGGAGGCCGGCCACCCCAGCCCGATGAACCCGCGCGGCTTCCTCGGCAGCCGCCCGTTCAGCGCCGCCAACAAGGCGCTCGCCGACGCCGGCCTGCCCACCATCGACTGGGAGCGCACCGCCGGCTGACCTCCGCCGTCGACGGCTCGCGGCTCGCCGCTCGTCGCGCCGCCCCGGCCGGAACGTCCCCGAGAGCGGCCGGGGCGTAGAGGTCGAGGGCGGGGCGTGACCGGGGCGCGGGGCGAGGCCGCTAGGCTGGCTTACCGTGCTCGTACTCGTGGTGGACAGCTCGACCCCTGCGGTGACCGCGGCGTTGGTGGAGGTCTCGGCGGACGCTGTGGTGTCCCGGGCGCACCGGTGCACGGTCGATGCCCGCGCGCACGGCGAACTGCTCGCCCCTCAGGTGGACGCGGTCCTCGCCGACGCCGACGCGCGCCCACGTGACCTGAGCGCCATCGTCGCCGGGCTGGGCCCGGGTCCGTTCACCGGGCTACGGGTCGGCCTGGTCACGGCCGCGACGATGGGCCAGGTGCTCGGCATCCCCACGTACGGCGTCTGCTCGCTGGACGGGATCGGCTACCCGGCGGCGTCCGGTGAGCCGGTGTTGGCCGCCAGCGACGCCCGGCGCAAGGAGCTGTACTGGGCCGTCTACGACGGTGCCGGCCAGCGGATCGTCGGCCCTGAGGTGTCGACGCCGGCGGTGGCCGCCGCGCGCGCCCGGGAGTTGGGCGCGACGATCGCGGTCGGCGACGGCGCGCACCGGTACGCCGAGACTCTGGACCTGCCCGTCCGGGTCGAGCCGCGGTACCCGGACGCCACCGTGTTGGCGCTGCTGGCCGCCGAGCGGATCCGGGCCGGCGCGTCCGGCGAGCGGCTCACCCCGCTCTACCTGCGCCGTCCGGACGCCGTGGCGGCAACCGGCCGCAAACCGGTCCTGCCATGACCGGGGTACGACTCGAACCGTTCCGCTGGTGGCACATCGACGACGTGCTGCCGATCGAGGCCGACCTCTTCGGCGCCGAGCAGTGGTCGCCGGCCATGTTCTGGAACGAACTGGCCAACGGGCACCACTACCGGGTCGCCGTCGACGCGGACGGCTCGGTGCTCGGTTACGCCGGGCTCGCCGGTGTCCCGCCGGGCGAGGTGTGGGTGCAGAACATCGCCGTCCGCCGGGACGTGCAGCGGCGCGGCGTGGGCCGCGTCCTGCTGGAGGAACTGCTCGCCGAGGCGGCCCGGCGCGACGCCCGCAGCACCCTGTTGGAGGTCGCCGTGGACAATGCAGCGGCCCAGCGGCTCTACGCGACGTACGGGTTCGAGCCGGTCGGGGTGCGGCGCGGCTACTACCAACCGAGCAACACCGACGCGCTGGTCATGCGGCGCGACGCCGAGCCGACCGGGGACGGATCACACGACAATGGCTGACGAACCGCTGATCCTGGGTATCGAGACCTCCTGCGACGAGACCGGCGTCGGCATCGTGCGGGGGCACACCCTGCTGGCCGACGCGCTCGCGTCCAGCGTCGAGGAGCACGCCCGCTTCGGGGGCGTGGTGCCCGAGGTGGCCAGTCGGGCACACCTGGAGGCCATCGTGCCGACCATGGACCGGGCCCTGACCGAGGCCGGCGTCACCCTGGCCGACATCGACGCCATCGCGGTCACCTCCGGGCCCGGGTTGGCCGGCGCGCTGCTGGTCGGTGTCGCCGCCGCGAAGGGGTACGCGCTCGCGGCCGAGAAGCCCGTCTACGGCGTGAACCACCTTGCCGCCCACGTCGCGGTGGACACCCTCGAACACGGCCCGCTGCCCGAGCCCGCCATCGCGCTGCTGGTGTCCGGCGGGCACTCGTCCCTCCTGCTCGTCGACGACCTGGCCCGGGGAGTCACCCCGCTGGGCGCCACCATCGACGACGCGGCCGGCGAGGCGTTCGACAAGGTCGCCCGACTGCTGGGGCTGCCGTTCCCGGGTGGGCCGCCGATCGACCGGGAGGCCCGCGCCGGCGACGCCGCCTCGATCGCCTTCCCGCGCGGGCTGACCGCCGCGAAGGACCTCGCCGCCCACCGGTACGACTTCTCGTTCTCCGGCCTGAAGACGGCGGTGGCCCGGTGGGTCGAGGCGCGTCAGCGGGCCGGTGAGCCGGTGCCGGTGGCCGACGTGGCGGCGTCCTTCCAGGAGGCGGTCTGTGACGTGCTGACCAGCAAGGCGCTCGCCGCCTGCCGTGCGCAGGGCATCGAGACCCTGGTGATCGGCGGGGGAGTGGCGGCGAACTCGCGGCTGCGGGCGATGGCCGAGCAACGGGCCGAGAAGTACGGCATCCAGGTGCGGGTGCCCCGGCCGAAACTGTGCACCGACAACGGGGCGATGGTGGCGGCGCTCGGGTCACACCTGGTCGCCGCCGGGGTCGCGCCCAGCCGGCTGGATCTGCCGGCCGATTCGGCACTGCCGTTGACCACGGTCAGCGTGTGACGGGAGCGCCGGACATGATCGTGCGGATGTGGGAGGCACGCGCCGAGGCGTACGGGGTCGCCGACCTGATCACCTGGGTGTGCGACACCGCCCTGCCCGAGTTGGAGCACGATCCACTTCACGTGTCCAGCGAGGTCTTCTCCTCCACCGACCACCGCGTGGTGGTCATCTCCAAGTGGCGCAGCAACCCGCGCCCGCTGCCCGATCCGCCCGCCCTGCTGGTGGCCCGCGCCCCGCACTCCTGGGACTTCACCCAGGTCGACCGCTGACGCGGGCCACCAACGAGGGGCGGTCAGCCGCGGCGCAGCATCCGGTACGTGGCGATTCCGCCGGTGCCCAGCGCGGCGAGGAAGACCAGCCAGACGACTGTGCTGCTGACCCCGACCTGTGGGCCGGAGTTCGCGGCGGCGGCGGCCAACAATCCGTCCTCGCCGGGGGCGGGCAGCGCGGCCGGCGGCAGCTCCGGCCAGCGGACCAGCCCGGTGCTCTCCAGCATCTGCATGTGGTGCTGGACGAACGCGTTGGCGTCCTCGCAGAGCTTGCGGACTGTGGCGTCCCGGGTGCTGGCCCGGACCGCGCCGATCACCGGGAAGATCTTGCCGTGGGCGACCCGGAGCCGGGTGACGAAGATCTGGTCGAACCGGGCGCCGGAGGCCTTCTGCATCTCGGCCAGCCAGCCCTTCTGCTCGGCCGTCGGCTCGCTGGGGATGCTCGCGCCCAACTTGTTTGCCGCGTCCACAGTGAGCTGGTCGAGCCGCTGGTGCTCGCTGGCGATGCCCGCGCCGATCTCCCGGACCTTGGCCGACTGCCCCTTCTCGGCGGCCATCTGGCCGGCGGGCATCTCCCACAGCCCGGCCAACCGGACCCCGTTGAGCAGCGTCATGTCGGCGGCGTTGAGCTGCTGACCGCCGGCCGGTGCGGCGACGGCCACGCCGGGCAGGACACCGACCGCCGCGATGATCGCGATGAGCAGCAGCGCCGCTCGATGGGTCCGGTTGCCCAGTCGGTGGTGGGCGGATCTGAGCGGTGCCATGTCTGTGGGGCCTCCTCGGTCCGGACCGAAACGCGTCTGGACCGGGCAGCCACGTCCCTCCAGGCTGCCCGTCCGCCCACTGGTACGGACTGATCGCGCGATCAGTTCATCTGAAGGGCGACGCGGATCAGCGGGAAGCGGGTCGAGCCGATCAGCGGGTGACGGCGAGGAAACCGCCGAGCAGCAGCAGAGTGAGCGCGGCGGCGGCGAAGAGCATCAGCAGCTCCCGACGACCGTGCTCGACGGGGTCGGCACTGCCGGCCGGGGCGGGCAGGGGTGGCAGGTCGCGGGTCAGCGCGGCCAGGTCACCGAGGGTGCGGGCGGTCCACACCGCACCGGCCCGATCGGAGAACTCGTCGAGGGTCAGTCGGCCCGCCGCGGTGTGCCGGTGCAGCTCGGCGACCACCCGGTTGCGGTCGTCGTCGGAGGCGCGCAGCTCGACATCCACGCTGGACAGCGTACGCGGATCAGCCCACATCGAGGGGGTCGGCGAGGAGCCGTTCGAAGGCCAACTCGGCGGCCCCGAGCAGGGGTGCGTCCTCGCCCAACTTCGGCGTACGCAGCCGGACGTGCTCCAGGCAGGCGGCGAGCGCGTTGGAGTTGAGTCGGCTGCGGACCTGGGCCGCCGAGGCGAGGTAGAGGTGGCGCATGGTGCCGCCGAAGATGACCATTTCCGGGTTGAAGACGTTCACCAGGTTGGCCAACCCGAAGCCGAGCCAGTCACCGGCCTGGCGGACCGCGGTCTGGGCGCGGGCATCGCCCCGGTCGGCGGCGTCGAAGACGGCCAGCAGCGCGTCGGGACCTCGGGCGTCGGAGCGTCCGGCGGCGCGGAGCAGGCCATGCTCGCCGATCTCGGTCTCCCAGCAGCCCCGCGAACCACACTGACAGGGCCGCCCGTCGACGACCACCTTCATGTGGCCGACCTCGCCGCCGTACCCACCGTGCCCGGTCAGCCGACGCCCGCCGGCGATGATGCCGGCACCTACGCCGACGTCGCCGTACAGGTAGATGACGTTGTCGCAGCCGGCTGCCACACCCCGTGCGTGTTCGGCGAACGCGGCGACGTCCGCCACGTTGCCCACCGTGACCGGCACCCCGATGCCCAGTTCGGCGGCGAGGGTCGCGCCGATCGGCTCGTCCACCCAGCCGGTGGTGGGGCCGAGTCGCACCAGGCCGTCGTCGCGGCGGACGATGCCGCAGACCGCGACGCCGGCGCCGACGCAGATCGCGTCGTGCGGCACCGTCTGCTGCATCTCCTTGAGCGCGCCGGCCAGCAGCGGCGCGGCCTCCGCGGCCTGCAGGCCGCGCGGTCGGTCCAGGTCGCGGCGGTCCAGGACCGCGCCACCCAGCCCGATCCGGGCCGCCCGCAACCGGTCCACCTCGACGGAGTACGCGTACGCGTAGACCCGGGCCGACTCGGGCCGGACGACCAGTGACGGTCGGCCGGCCCGGCCGGTCTCCTTTGGTGCGCCCTCGCTGACCAGCCCCACCGCGGACAGGTCGGCGGTGAGCGCGCCGATGGTGCTGCGGTTGAGGCCCAGCGTGGTGGTCAGTTCGGCGCGTGTCGTCGCCCCGTGGACGTGCACGTGCCTCAGCAGGGCCCCGAGGTTCTGCCGTCGGACGTGATCCTGGCTCGGTCCTGGGCGCATCCTGGTGCTACCTCCCGCGCGGCTAGCGGGTGCCGGTGGCTGCCGCGCGGCGGCGGGAGAGTGCGTCGACGCTGGCGGCGAGCAGCAGCACAATGCCAGTTACCACGTACTTGACTCCCGCGCTGTAACCCATCAGGCCCATTCCGTTCTCGATGACCGCGACCACCGCGCCGCCGAGGACGGCGTCGAGGACGCGGCCCTTGCCGCCGAAGAGGCTGGTGCCGCCGATCACCGCCGCGCCGACCGCGTAGAGCAGTACGTTACTGCCCCCGGTGTTGGGGTCGACCGAGTTGGCTCGGCTGGCCGCCACGATGCCGCCGATGGCGGCCATGGACGAGCAGATCACGAAGACGGAGATCCGGATCCGGTCGACGCCGATGCCGGCCCGGCGGGCCGCTTCCCGGTTGCCGCCCACGGCGTAGATGTGCCGGCCGTAGCTGGTGCGTTGGAGCACGAAGGTCCAGATGACAAGCAGCACCGCGATGATCGGCACCACGATCGGCACACCCTTGAGCGAGACGATGAGGACGTTGCGGCTGCGCTCCAGGTTGAGCACGTACACCGCGGTGCCGAGGATGACGGCGAGCCCGCCGATCCGCAGCGCCACCACCGCGATCGGGTCGGTGATCAGACCGCGGGCCGACCGGTTGCGGTGGCGCAGCAGCTGCACCGCCGCGTAGCCGACGACGGCGACAGCGGTCAGCGCCCAGCCCAGGACGGGGGCGAGGTTGCGGTTGGCGATGGCGACCAGCACCTCGTCGCGGACGGAGATGTTGGTGCCCTCCTGCACGAGCAGCAACACGACGCCCTGGAAGGCGAGGAAGCCGGCGAGAGTGACCACGAAGGACGGAATGCCGATCTTCGCGACCAGCAATCCGAGCGTGGTGCCGATGACCACACCGGTGGCGATCGCGGCGAGCACGGCGACCCACCAGGGGTAGCCGAGTACGGTGACCACATTGGCCAGCACTGCCGCGCAGACGCCGCTGGCGAAGCCGGCGGAGAGGTCGATCTCGCCGAGCAGCAGCACGAAGACCAGGCCCATCGCGATCAGTGTGACCGCCGCACCCTGGGTGAAGAGGTTCGCGAAGTTGCCGGCCGACAGGAACGACGACGGCCGCATGATCGCGAAGACGGTGCAGAGCACGATCAGGCCGAGCACGGCGGGGAGCGCGCCGACGTCGCCGCCGCGTACCCGGCTGACGTAGTTGCGGACGTGGCCCCCGACGGTCGGCGCCGGTGTGACGGCCGCGGGGCCGTCCTTCCGCACGGCGGTGGTGGTCATCGGGCGCCTCCTGAGATCGAGTCGGCCGGCTGCGGGCCGTCGCCGTTGCTGCCCGGGTCGGTGGCGAGGCCGAGCCCGCCCGAGCGCCCGGCGGTGATCAGCTCGACCACCTGGGCATGCGTGATGTCGGTGGTCTTCACCTGGGCGACCATCTGGCCGAGGTACAGCGCGGCGATCCGGTCGGAGACGGCGAAGACGTCGTTCATGTTGTGCGAGATGAGCACCACGGCCAGGCCGTTGTCGGCGAGACGGCGGACCAGTTCGAGAACCTGGGCGGTCTGTGCCACGCCGAGCGCCGCGGTCGGCTCGTCCAGGATGACGAGCTTGCTGTTCCACAGCACCGCCTTGGCGATGGCCACGGTCTGGCGCTGACCGCCGGAGAGGCTGGAGACGTGTTGACGCAGGGAGGTGACGGTGCGGATGGAGAGCCCGGCCAGCGTCTCGGCGGCGAGCTGCTCCATGCTCGGCTCGTCCAGGACGATGCCGCTGTGCTTCTCCCGGCCGAGGAACATGTTCTGCACGATGTCCAGGTTGTCGCAGAGCGCGAGGTCCTGGTAGACGACCTCGATGCCGAGCGTGGCGGCGTCCCGGGGACTGCCGATGTGCACCGGTTCACCGTTGAACAGGATCTCGCCGGCGTCGGTGGGGTGGATGCCGCTGATGCACTTCACCAGGGTCGACTTGCCGGCGCCGTTGTCGCCGACCAGCGCGGTCACTTCGCCCGGGTGGACGGTCAGGGCGACGTCGCGGAGCACCTGGACGGGACCGAAGCTCTTGTCGATCCCGCGGAGTTCCAGCAGGGGGGTCGCGGACACGGGGTGTCTCCTTCGCGAGGGAGGTCGGGGCCCGTCCGGCGGGCGCCGCCCGGCACGGGAGGGGTGCTCCCGTGCCGGGCGGCGATGGTCGTCCCGGCGGGTACTGCGGCGTCGGTCAGCTGATGCCGGCTTCGCCGCAGAGCTTGGCGTACGTCCCGGTGCAGATCTGCTCCTTGGTCACGTAGCCGTCGGCGATGACGTCCTTGACGTTGTCCTTGTAGATGGCCTTCGGGGTGAGCAGCACCGAGGGGACGTCCCGGCCACCCTCCGGGTCCTTCACCGTCTGGCCGGTGTCCTTCTTCTCGCCCTTGGCCAGCGCGATGGCCAGGTCCGCGGCGGCCTTGGCCTCTTCCCGGACCGCCTTGTAGACGGTCATGCACTGGTCACCGGCGAGGATGTTCTGCAGGCCCTCCACGCTGGCGTCCTGCCCGGTCACCGGCACCTTGCCGTTGATCTTGTTCTTCTTGAGGATCGAGATGGCGGCGTTGCCGAGAGTGTCGTTGGCGGACAGCACGCCGTCGATCTTGCCCTTGGTCGCGGTGAGCTGCTGCTCGAAGATGGTCGCGGCGGTGGGGCCGTCCCAGCCCGGCACGGCGTCGTCCGGGCCCTTGGTGTACTCCTTGGAGTCGAACTTCGGCTTGAGCACCGAGTCGTAGCCGGCCTTGAACAGGGTGGCGTTGTTGTCGGTGGGGGAGCCGTTGAGGTACGCCACGACCGGGTTCTTGGCGCCCTTCTCGGTCAGGCACTTCGCCAGACCCTCGCCCTGGAGCTTCCCGACGGTCTCGTTGTCGAAGCTGACGTAGTACTGGGCGGAGCCGCCGAGGGTGAGCCGGTCGTAGTCGATGGTGGCGACGCCCTGCGACTTGGCCTTGTCGAGCACGGCCTTGCCGGTGCCGGAGTCCAGGTTGACGATCATCAGGGCGGTGACGCCGCTGGTGATCATCTGGTCGGCGATGGTCTGGAAGGCGGCCTTGTCGTTCTGGGCGTTCTGGATGTCGTATTGGACGCCGGCAGTCTTGAACGCCTCTTCCAGGAAGCGGCGGTCCGCCGTCTCCCAGCGGGGGGAGGACTTGCTGTCCGGAAGGATCACGCCGATCTTGGGAGTCTTTTTGGAGTCGGCCGAGCCGGTGCCGGAGTCGTCGCTGCAGGCGGTCAATCCGCCGGTTGTGAGCAGGCCCACGGCGGCGATGGTGAGGATCCCCTTACGCATGTGCAGGGTCCTTTCGGGGGTGGGGAGGTGGTGTTTTTGTTGTGTCCGGCAACGTATTTCGCGTCACACCGGCTCCACAAGACCGCGTAGGTGCCAAGTTTGTTGGAGGCGATAACAATTCAGCAACGCAACTGTTACTCCCCGGGTATCCCACGGTGAGTCCCCGTAACGACTGTCGTCAGCGGGTCTGCAACGACGCGGTGCGGGCGTCGGTCAGCGCCACCAGATCCGCCGCGGCCAGTTCGAGTTGCAGGCCGCGCCGACCAGCCGAGACGTAGATCGTCGGAAGATCCAACGCGGATTCGTCGAGCACGGTCGGCAGTCGCCTGCGCTGCCCGAGCGGGCTGATCCCACCGCGTACGTAGCCGGTGGCCCGCTCGGCGACCGCCCGGTCGGCCAGCGCCGCCCGCTTGCCACCGACCGCCGCCGCGAGCGCCTTGAGATCCAGCTCGCCGGTGACCGGCACGACCGCCACGGTGAGCGCGCCGTCGACCTCGGTCACCAACGACTTGAAGACACGCTCCGGTGCCACGCCGAGCGCCACCGCCACCAGCGCGCCGTAGTTCGGGGCGTCCGGCGACACCCGGTAGGGGTGCGTGCGGTGCGCGACTCCGCGCTTGACCAACAGTGCCGTCGCCGGGGTGCCCTGTCCTGCCACACCAGCGAAGCTAGTCGACCGGCCGGCCGAGGGCTTGACACGCGCCCTACTCGACCGGCCGACCGATCAGCACGGTCGGTGCGCCGGCGACCCGGGTGAGCACCAGGCTCGCCGCCGCGTCGCCGGCCAGCCGCAAATCCCGGCGCAGTTGCTCCGGGGTGAGCGCGGAACCCCGCTTGAGGATCTCCACCCGGCCCACCCGGCGCTCGCGCAGCAGCGCCCGCAGTCGCTTGAGCGAGAACGGCAGCACGTCGGTGATCTCCAGGCAGCGCGCGTACGGGGTGCGGGTCGGCTGGTCCGCGTAGAGGTAGGCGATGCTCGGGTCACCCAGGTTGGCGTCCAGTTCGGCGGCCAGTTCGGCGACGAGGTGCGCGCGGATGACCGCCGCGTCCGGGTCGTACAGGTAGCGCCGGGGTGGCCCGACCGACGCCTCGTCGGCACCCGAGCCGGTGAGCTGGTGGCGGTGGGTCTCGGCGCCCTCCTGGCGGTAGAGGGTGGCGCGGCGGGGCACCTCCGCCAACTCTCCGCACCAGAGCGCGGCCTCGACCAGGTCGCCGTCCACACCGACCCACTCCGCCTCCGCACCGACCGGGATGAGCGCGTGGTCCAGGCCCGGCGCCACCTTCACCACGGTGCGCGGCACCCGCTCGGCCAACCCGGTGACGAAATCCCACGGTGGCGAGAAGGCGCGCGGGTCGAAGATCCGCCGACCGGTGCCGCTGCTGCGGCGGGCCGGATCGCAGAAGACCCCGTCGACCCGGGACACGTCGAACGCGGTGGCATCCCCGCACTCGACGGTGAACAGCTCGGCCAGCCCGGCCGCCGTGGCGTTGGCGGCGGCCATCGCCGCGGTCACCGGGTCGGCCTCCACCCCGTACACCCGGATGCCGGCACGGGCGGCGGCCAGCGCGTCCGCGCCGAGGCCGCACCCGAGGTCGGCCAGGGTGCGCACGCCGGCCGCGGACAGCCGTGCGGCTCGACGGTCGGCGACCACCCGGCGGGTGGCCTGCTCCAGGCCGGGGCGGGTGAGGAACATCCCGGCGGCGACCGGGCCGAACTTGCCGGCCGCCCGGTGCCGCAGCTCGGCCTGGGTGAGCGCCGCCGCGGCCAGCGTCGGCGGAACCCCGGCCGCGCGCAGCGCCGACGCCGCGGCCAGCGGATCACCGCCGGCCAGACCGGCCGCCGTCGCGAGCGCGGCCGACCCCTCGGGGGTACGCAGCGCCGCCAGCTGATCGAGATCCACCCGGTCATTGTCCTGGTGGACCCGGAAATCCGGGCTGGCGGGGCGCGACTCGCTGGCACTCTCCTTGACGGAGTGCTAGCCACGGAATAACCTGCGATTAGCACTCTCACCCTGAGGGTGCCAGCTTCCGGGTCTCGCGACCCGGGTGCGCACGCCAGGCGGACCGGCACCCGCGACGACGGTCCCGCCCGGTGGCATGAGGCAGATTGACGCTGGTTGGCCCCGCTGGCCAGCAACGAAACCAGTACCCCAGGAGGGTATGCCCGTGACTACCGCGACCAAGGTTGCGATCAAGCCGCTCGAGGACCGCATCGTGGTCCAGGCGAACGAGGCTGAGACCACCACGGCGTCGGGCATCGTGATCCCCGACACCGCCAAGGAGAAGCCGCAGGAGGGCACCGTCCTCGCTGTGGGCCCGGGGCGCGTCGACGACAACGGCAACCGGGTTCCGGTTGACGTGCAGGTCGGCGACACCGTCCTTTACTCGAAGTACGGCGGCACCGAGGTCAAGTACGCCGGCGAGGAGTACCTGGTGCTCTCCGCCCGCGACGTCCTCGCGGTCATCGAGAAGTAAGCAACCGATCAGTTCCATTGCCCCGGTCCGGCTCGCCGGGCCGGGGCAATGGCGCTTCGAAGGGACATTAATGGCGAAGATCCTGAGCTTCTCGGACGACGCCCGGCACCTGCTGGAGCACGGTGTCAACGCCCTCGCGGACGCGGTCAAGGTCACCCTCGGCCCGCGCGGGCGCAACGTCGTCCTGGACAAGAAATTCGGTGCGCCGACGATCACCAACGATGGTGTGACCATCGCCAAGGAGATCGAGCTCACCAACCCGTACGAGAACCTTGGCGCGCAGCTGGTCAAGGAGGTGGCGACCAAGACCAACGACGTCGCCGGTGACGGCACCACCACCGCGACCGTGCTGGCCCAGGCCATGGTTCGCGAGGGCCTGCGCAACGTGACCGCCGGGACCAACCCGGCCGGCCTCAAGCGGGGCATCGACGCGGCGGCCACCAAGGTCTCCGAGGCGCTGCTCGGCCGTGCCGCGGAGGTCACCAGCAAGGAGTCGATCGCGAACGTGGCGACGATCTCCGCGCAGGACGCCACGATCGGTGATCTCATCGCCGAGGCGATGGAGCGGGTCGGCCGCGACGGTGTCATCACCGTCGAGGAAGGCTCCATGCTCACCACCGAGCTGGACGTGACCGAGGGTCTCCAGTTCGACAAGGGCTTCATCTCGCCGAACTTCGTCACCGACCTGGAGAGCCAGGAGTCCGTCCTCGAGGACGCGTACATCCTGGTCACCACCCAGAAGATCTCGGCGATCGAGGAGCTGCTGCCGCTGCTGGAGAAGGTCCTGCAGAACAGCAAGCCGCTGCTGATCATCGCCGAGGACGTGGACGGCCAGGCGCTCTCCACCCTGGTGGTCAACTCGCTGCGCAAGACCCTCAAGGTCTGCGCGGTCAAGGCCCCGGGCTTCGGTGACCGGCGCAAGGCGATGCTCCAGGACATCGCGATCTCCACGGGCGCCGAGCTGGTCGCCCCGGAGCTGGGCTACAAGATCGACCAGGTTGGCCTGGAGGTGCTCGGCACCGCTCGGCGCATCGTGGTCGACAAGGAGAACACCACGATCGTCGACGGCGGTGGCCAGAAGGCCGACGTCGCCGACCGGGTGGCCCAGATCCGCAAGGAGATCGAGGCCTCCGACTCCGACTGGGACCGGGAGAAGCTGGCCGAGCGGCTGGCGAAGCTCTCCGGTGGCATCGCCGTCATCAAGGCTGGCGCGGCTACCGAGGTCGAGATGAAGGAGCGCAAGCACCGCATCGAGGACGCCATCGCGGCGACCAAGGCCGCGGTCGAGGAGGGCACCGTCCCCGGCGGCGGCGCCGCCCTGGTGCAGATCCGCTCGGTGCTCGACGACGACCTGGGCTTCACCGGTGACGAGAAGGTCGGTGTCTCGGTCGTGCGCAAGGCGCTCGTCGAGCCGCTGCGCTGGATCGCCCAGAACGCCGGTCACGACGGTTACGTCGTGACGCAGAAGGTCGCCGACCTCGACTGGGGCAACGGCCTCGACGCCGCCAAGGGCGAGTACGTCGACCTGGTCAAGGCCGGCATCATCGACCCGGTGAAGGTGACCCGCAACGCGGTCACCAACGCCGCCTCGATCGCCGGCCTGCTGCTCACCACGGAGAGCCTCGTGGTGGAGAAGCCGGAGCAGGCCGAGCCGGCCGCCGGCGGCGGCCACGGCCACGGCCACGGCCACCAGCACGGCCCGGGCTTCTGACCCGGTAGCTGAACCGGGGCACACCGCCGTACGGCGGTGTGCCCCGGTTCGCTCTTTGAGCCGGTAGGTCATTACCGAACGCTGACGTTGCTGGCTACCGGGCAAGATGATCGCGCACACTGGGCCGATGAGCACCACGTCGCGGCGGTACGCCGCGCTGGCCGGGGTCACCGCCGCCGCCGTCGCGATCGGAATCGCCGAACCGGTGGCCGTGCTGACCGGCCCTCGGTCGGCGCCCCTGGTCGCGGTCGGCGGGGTGGTCGTCGACGCCGTCCCCGAGTCGCTGAAGCAGTTCGCCATCGACGTCTTCGGCACCGCCGACAAGATCGCACTGCTGGTCGGCACGGGCCTGCTGCTCGGAGCGTTCGCCGCCCTCTTCGGTGTGCTGGCCGTCCGCCGGCTGGCACTCGGCCTTGCCGGCATCGCCGCGTTCGGCGTCATCGGCGTGGCCGCCGCCCTGACCCGCTCCGGTGCCGACGCGGCCGACGCGCTGCCGTCACTCGTCGGTGCCGGCCTCGGCGCCCTGGTGCTCTGGCTG
This sequence comes from Micromonospora sp. NPDC048898, assembly GCF_043198035.1. Taxonomy (NCBI): domain Bacteria; kingdom Bacillati; phylum Actinomycetota; class Actinomycetes; order Micromonosporales; family Micromonosporaceae; genus Micromonospora; species Micromonospora sp. NPDC048898. The sequence continues at coordinate 494,760 of NZ_JBICUF010000003.1, read as the reverse complement.
TTCATCGCCGGCCCGTTCGAACTGGACCCCTGGTCCTGGTCACCACCCACACCGATCGTGCCGCCGGCCGGGTCGGTGCCGCCTGCCGGGCCGGCGCGGGGGGCGGAGGCCGAGCCGTCCTCGGCGGCCTCGCCGACGTCCGAGAGCCTGCCGGCCGCTTCGGTGTCGCCGGTTGGTCCGGTGACGCCCGCTGCGCCGGTGCCGGTGGCTCCGGGCGGGCAGTCCGCAGCGGAGGAGGCTACGGGCGTCGACCCGGAGTCGCGGCGACGGTTCCTCACCGGCAGCGGAGTGCTGCTCGGCACCGCCGTGGTGGCCGGTCTCGGTGGGCGCTGGCTGGCCGGCCGGCGCGGCGTGTCCGCCGCCCGCGACGCGATCCGCCTGCCCGCGCCGGTCGCCCCCGCACCGGCCCTGCCGGCGGGCGCGGACCTCTCGTTGACGCAGCTCGCGCCGTACGTCACCCCGAACTTCGGTTTCTACCGGATCGACACCGCGCTTGTGGTGCCCCAGGTCGACCCGGACACCTGGCGGCTGCGGATCCACGGGCGGGTCGGCACCGAGCGCACCTACAGCTACGCGGATCTGCTGGCCCGGCCGCTCGTCGAGCGGTACGTCACGCTTGCCTGCGTCTCCAACGAGGTGGGCGGGGACCTGATCGGCAACGCCCGCTGGCTCGGCGTACCCCTTCGGGAGCTGCTGGACGAGGTCGAGCCGGACGGCGATGCCGACCAGGTCGTCGGCCGGTCGGTCGACGGCTGGACCTGCGGCACCCCCACCGCCGCGCTGCGCGACGGGCGGGACGCGCTGTTGGCGGTCGGCATGAACGGGGAGCCACTGCCGGTCGAGCACGGCTTCCCGGTCCGGATGGTCGTGCCCGGCCTCTACGGCTACGTCTCGGCCTGCAAGTGGCTGACCGAGCTGGAGCTGACCCGTTTCGCCGACTTCGACGCGTACTGGGTGCCGCGCGGCTGGTCCGCCCAGGGCCCGATCAAGACCCAGTCGCGGATCGACACACCCCGGGGGCGTAACCGGCTGACCACCGGCCCGGTCACGGTCGCCGGTGTGGCCTGGGCGCAGCACCGGGGCATCAGCCGGGTCGAGGTACGCGTCGACGGCGGCCCCTGGCAGCAGGCGACGCTGGCCCCGACCGTGTCGGTGGACACCTGGGTGCAGTGGTCCTGGCGCTGGGACGCCACGCCGGGCGAGCACCGACTCCAGGTGCGCGCCACCGACGCGACAGGCGAAACCCAGACCGAGCGTACGCAGGGCGTCGCCCCGGACGGCGCCACCGGCTGGCACACGGTCACCGTCACCGTCCGCTGAGCGGGCGGCGCCGTTCCTCGCGCGCCGTGCGTCCTGGACGACCGGAGTACGCAGACTGGCGTATCCCCGATGACGTCGCCGGGCGGACGCGGACCGGACCGTACCGGGACAGGGGGAAGTCATGACTGTCACCGCACGGACGTTCACCATCGCCGGCCTCGTCGTCGGCGCCGCGGGCATCGGCGTGCTGTGGGCCGCCGGCGTCGAGTTTCCCGTCGCCGTACCGCCCGGATGATCATCCTGTTGGCTGGCGCCCTCTTCGTCGCGTTCGCACCGTGGCGCTGGTCGCCCGCGGTGGGCGCGCTGCTGGGTCTGTTCGTCGCCGTCGGGTTCGCGATCAGCCCGACCGGGGTGGACAACCTGCTCGGGCGGCACGGCGCCGACGTGGCGAGCGGACAGTTGATCCAACTGATCGGGGTGCTGACCGCGCTGGTCGCCGGGGCGCTCGCCACCAACGCCGCCCGTCGGATGCCACAGAGTCACCCATCCCGGCGGCCGGGGTTCACTCACTGAGGTCGTCGGCGAGCAGATCCATCAGCGGGCGTCGGGGGCGGGTCGACTGCTGCGGCCTCGACGCCACCAACCCGAAACCAACCTCCTGCACCCTCGCCGGAGGCGAGATCTTGGACAGTTTCCGTTTCGCGAGAACTGTGCTGTCCAAGATCTCGGAGCATCCGGTTCTTGGGCGGGGGTGGTTGCGGGCAGCGGGCAGCGGGCCGCAGACCGTCATGCGGTCAGACCCGGGAACGCCGCTGGCCGGCACCCCGAGTTGTGGGTGCCGGCCAGCGGTCGGTGTCGTGCGGTGGTGCGGTGGTGCGGTGGTGCGGTGATGCTGGTCGTGTGGTGGTGTGGTGGGTCAGCTGTTCCAGTGCTGGTTGACGAGGTCGGTGGCCTGCTGTTCCCACTGGGCGTACGCGTCGGGGTACGCGGAGACCTGCACGGTCTGCGCGGCCTCGGTCAGCGGCATGTCCTGCCAGCCGTCGACCTGCTTGAGGCCCTTGAGGAACGCGGTGGTGGAGTAGGCGGGGTCGGTGATCTGTTCCGGGGTGCCCCAACCGCTGGACGGGCGCTGCTGGAACAGGCCCAGCGAGTCGTGGTCGTTCATGTCACCCAGGTGACCCAGGTTCTCCAGCTTCGACTCCTGCAGGCTCGTCGCGATCGAGATGACCGCGGCGCGCTCGGGCAGGCCGGCCTTCTTCGTCGCGGCGATGATCGCCTTGACGTTGGCGGTCTGCTCGTCGTTGAGGGTGATCCGGGACTGCTCGCCCTGCGGCTTCGGGGCGGTGCTCTGCACGGCGGCGGCGACGGGCTTGGCGTCGACCGGGTTGGCGTGCGCGGCGATCGGACCGGCGAACACACCACCGGCGAACGCCAGACCAGCAACCGACAGGACACTCTTACGCATGATCGTGTTCATGGGGGTAGCTCCTTCGGGGGTAGGACACCCACTGCCGCCAAGGGGGAACGGTGACGGTGGGTGTGAGCACCTCGTCCGGCGCTGCACAAACAGACGGGGAAAAGTCTGGGGGTGGCGCCTGCGGGCCGGGTTGGGCTGCGGGCGTCGGGGGTCGGCGACCTGCGAGCGGGGGCTCGTGGCGCCGGGGTCCAGGTGTAACGACCGGGGGGCCGGGGTCATTCCGGGTTGGCCCACCTGCCGGCACCCTCGTCGGGGCGGTGCGGTCGTTCGCCGGGACTGCAACGACCGGCGGGCCGGGGTCGTTCCGGGGTTGGCCCATCGCGCGGCACCCTCGTCGGGGCGGTGCCTGCGGTCGTTCGTGGGGACTGTAACGACCGGGCCCGGGTCGGCATTCCGACCTGCCGGGCCTGCATCCCACACCCCTGCGGGTCGGGCGGCGGGCCGGTGGTGCTGCGATCGTCAGGGTGTGTAACGACCCCGACCCGGCCACGATTCCGGCCCACGGGTGTGACCGGTAACTGGACAAACCTCGCGTAACATGCAAAGCCTGGACTCTGCGTCGAGCCCGAACCTCCCAGGCAGGACAAAAGCCCCAAACCTCTGGTCGTCGCTCACCTTTCGGGTCTCGCACTCGGCTTGATCCTCCCGGGTTTCATGAAATCGGGGTGTCCAGGTGGGCGGGATGCCCCGATTTCATGAAACCCGAGTCGATCAAGCCGGCGCAGCGCGACGGCGGTGGCGGCGTTGAGGGTGGCGCGTGGCGGCGTTGAGGGTGGCGCGTGGGATGCGGCCATGGCACACGAAACCGCGCCTCCGGGGCGGAGGCGCGGTTCGGGGACGTGTGGGGTCAGGCGACGTTGCGCTGGGCCGGGACTGTCGACTTGTGTGGGCGGCCCAGTCGGGCTTCCAGTCGTGCGACGTCGACCCGGGCGTGCCGGCGGTCGGCCAGGTCCTCCCAGCCGACGGCGAGCAGCCGGAGCCGTTCCGACTCGCTGAAACCGCCCCATACGCCGTACGGCTCGCGGACGGACAGGGCGTGCGCGGCGCACTCGGCCCGGACCGGGCAGGCGCGGCAGACCGACTTGGCGGAGGACTCCCGACGCAGTCGGGAAGAGCCTCGCTCGCCGTCGGGGTGGAAGAACTGGGCGCTGTCCCGGCCTCGGCAGGCACCGAGTCGCTGCCAGTCCCAGAGGTCGACGATGGGTCCGGGCAGTCTACGTACGTTCGACATCAGCACCCCTCCTCCCGCGCGGCTCCGCGAGAATCCATGTGGCCGGCATCCGGGCGGCGGGCCGCGCAGGCGCACCGTTCCCGGCCTGGACCCCCCGGTACCCGGGCCGTCGTCGCCTCACACTTCTGTGATCGAAAACGTCCTAGAAATTGCGGCCTTTGCACCAATTGTCGGAAAAGTTCGAAGGATTGCCGGGAACCTCCTCCCCAGCCGACCCCGTCATGGTCTGCTCGTTGGCGGAGAGGAGACCACAGTGCGTACCGTTCTTGTGTGCGTTCGGACACCACTCGCGGCCCAGCACCTTACTTCTGCTGCCGCGCGACTGGGGTTGTCCGCGATCGTTCGTACCGCCGTCTCCGATCCCGAGGTGATGCTGCGGCTCGCCGAGCGACCGGCCGACGTGGTGCTGGCCGACACGGCCCTCACCCGGCCGGACAGCGCCGGCTTCGTCCGTCGGGTGCTTGCCCGTGCGCCGCAGGCCGCGGTGCTGCTGCTCGGCACCGAGGAGTCCGAGGCGGCGGCGGCCACCATCAGCGCTGGGGCCCGGGGTCTCATCCAGAATGTCGACCATGATTTGACCAGCGCGGTGGCGAAGGCGCTGCTGCTGCTCACGGCCCCCGGACGGGCCTCGCGGCAGCGGATCACCGATCCGGCCCGGGACGCCGCGGCGGTGGGCGGTTCGGGTCGCTCCGGGCCGTCGCCGCGTGGCTCGGCCGAGCCCGGCTGGACGGGCACGCCCGGCGAGGGGCAGGCGGGTGTGCCGTCGGTGCCGGTGCAGCGGGGTGACGACGAGGCCGAGACCGGCGAATCGGCGGCCGATCAGGCCGATCCGACCCGGCCCGGCCCGAACACCCGGCCCACCCGGGCGTCGATCGGGCTCACCGAGCGAGAGCTTCAGGTGCTGCTCGGCATGGCCGAGGGCAAGAGCAACGCGGAGATCGGCCGGGAGTTGTTCGTGTCGGAGGACACCGTCAAGACACACGCCCGCAGGTTGTTCCGCAAGCTTGGCGCTCGCGACCGGGCGCACGCGGTGGCCGCGGGCTTCCGGGCCGGCCTGGTCGCCTGAGGCGCGCCGCCGTCACTCGGCGGCGGTCGGGGTGCCCGGCTCGTCCTCGGTGCCCTCGCTCAGGGTGTCGTGCACCCCGTCCGCGTAACCCCGGGCGTAGTCCCAGGTCACGTAGTGGTCCGGGTCGGGGTCGTACGCGGGCTCGTGCACCCGGGGGCGACCCGAGTTGAGCAGGTGTCGCAGGTTGCCGCGGAGCAGGTCCCAGTCGAAGTAGTGCGGCTCCCGGCAGTCCTCACATTCGATCACCAGCCCGCGGACCCCGATCGGGGCCAGCAGAGCCTGGTAGATCTCCAGGTCAGCGAGGTCTTCCAGCACATCCTGCCGCTCGACGTCGGTCAGCGGATCCGGCGTCGCGTCGTCGCCCGGGTCATCCAGATCCGCTGTCGGATCGGCCGGGTCGCCGTTGAACGGGTCGATGGGCTCGTCGTGCACCCCCTCACCGTAGACCCAACGCGGTGCGAACGTCCGCCCCCCGGCCTCGGCGCCGGCCCGGCCCGCCACGGACGAGTCGCCCAGCTCACTGGGTACGATGAGGCGACGTGCCGGCACCGTGGTGCGCTCCGGTGCCCGTCCGCGCCACCTCGCTGAAGCCCATCCGAGCAGCTCAGGGGAGCAATCGTGGAAAATTCGCCCAGCAACGATCTTCCGGCCGGCGTCGAGCACGCCGACCTGGGCGGCCACCTGCCCGAGCTGCCGGCCGGCTCTGCCCGCGTGGTTCCGCTCGGGCTCACCTTCGACGACGTGCTGTTGCAGCCGGGCGAGTCGGACGTGGTGCCCAGCCGGGTCAACACCCGGACGAAGCTCACCCGCAACGTCGAGTTGTCCATTCCGCTGCTGTCCAGCGCGATGGACACGGTGACCGAGGCGCGGATGGCGATCGCCATGGCCCGCCAGGGCGGCATCGGCGTGTTGCACCGCAACCTCTCGCTGGAGGACCAGGCGCTCCAGGTCGACCTGGTCAAGCGCTCCGAGTCCGGCATGATCACCAACCCGGTGACCGCCAGCCCGAACGACACGCTGCGCGAGGTCGACGAGCTGTGTGGGCGTTACCGCATCTCCGGCGTGCCGGTGGTGGACGGCGACGGCCAGCTGGTCGGCATCGTCACCAACCGGGACATGCGGTTCGTCTCCGAGCCGGACACTCCGGTCCGCGAGATCATGACCCACACCCCGCTGATCACCGCCCGGGTCGGTGTGAGCAAGGACGACGCCCTGGCGCTGCTGCGCCAGCACAAGGTCGAGAAGCTGCCGATCGTGGACGACTCGGGCCGGCTGCGTGGCCTGATCACCGTGAAGGACTTCACCAAGAGCGAGCAGTACCCGGACGCCAGCAAGGACGACGCCGGCCGCCTGCGGGTCGCCGCCGCCATCGGCGTGGGCGAGGACGCGTACAAGCGGGCCCGCGCCCTCGTCGACGCGGGCGTCGACGTGCTGATCGTGGACACCGCGCACGGTCACCAGCGGGCCGTGCTGGACATGGTCCGCCGGCTCAAGGCCGACGTCACCGTCGACATCATGGGCGGCAACGTGGCCACGTACGCCGGCGCGAAGGCGCTCGTCGACGCCGGCGCCGACGGCGTCAAGGTGGGTGTCGGGCCGGGCGCGATCTGCACCACCCGGATCGTCGCCGGGGTGGGCGTGCCGCAGGTGACCGCGATCATGGAGGCGGCTCGGGCCGCCCGTCCGGCCGGCGTGCCGGTGATCGGCGACGGCGGCATCCAGTATTCCGGTGACATCGCGAAGGCCCTGGTGGCCGGCGCCGACACGGTGATGCTCGGCAGCCTGCTGGCCGGTTGCGAGGAGAGCCCCGGTGAGCTGATCTTCGTCAACGGCAAGCAGTTCAAGACCTACCGCGGGATGGGGTCGCTCGGCGCGATGCAGTCCCGGGGCCAGGCCAAGTCGTACAGCAAGGACCGCTACTTCCAGCAGGACGTGCTCAGCGACGACAAGCTGGTCCCCGAGGGCGTGGAGGGCCAGGTGCCCTACCGGGGGCCGCTCTCCCGCGTGGCCCACCAGTTGGTCGGCGGTCTGCGACTGGCCATGGGGTACGCCGGTGCGGAGAACATCCCCGATCTGCACCGCCGGGGCCAGCTCATCCGGATCACCGCGGCCGGGCTGAAGGAGAGCCACCCGCACGACATCCAGATGACCGTCGAGGCGCCCAACTACCACACCCGCTGACCCACCACCCCCAACCACCTGGAGTCCCCCATGCGTGACGTGGTCGAGATCGGGCTGGGCAAGACCGCGCAGCGCGGCTACCACCTGGACGACATCGCCATCGTGCCGAGCCGCCGCACCCGGGACGTCGACGACGTGTCGACCTCCTGGCAGCTCGACGCGTACCCGTTCGGCATTCCGTGCGTCGGCCACCCCTCCGACGCCACTATGAGCCCGGCCTCGGCGGTGCGGCTCGGTCAGCTCGGCGGTCTCGGCGTACTCAACGTCGAGGGCCTCTGGACCCGCTACGAGAACCCGACGAAGGTGCTGGACGAGCTGGCCGGCCTCGACGAGGAGGCCCGCGCCACCAAACGGCTCCAGGAGGTGTACGCGGAGCCGATCCGCCCGGACCTGATCGCCGAGCGGGTGCGCGAGCTGCGCGCCGGTGGCGGCACGGTCGCGGTGCGGGTCTCCCCGCAGCACACGCTGGCGCTGGCCCCGGTGATCCTGGACGCCGGGGTGGACATCCTGGTCATCCAGGGCACCATCGTGTCGGCCGAGCACGTGTCGACCACCGACGAGCCGCTGAACCTCAAGGAGTTCATCGCCGACCTCGACCTGCCGGTGATCGTCGGCGGCTGCACGGACTACAAGACGGCGCTGCACCTGATGCGCACCGGCGCGGCCGGCGTGATCGTGGGCATCGGCGGCGACGAGTGGTCGACCACCGAGTCGGTGTTGGGCATCCGGGTGCCGATGGCCACCGCGATCGCCGACGCCGCGGCGGCCCGCCGGGACTACCTCGACGAGACCGGCGGCCGGTACGTGCACCTGATCGCCGACGGTGACATCCAGACGTCGGGTGACATCGCCAAGGCGCTCGGCTGCGGTGCGGACGCGGTGATGCTCGGTGAGCCGCTGTCGCTGTGCGACGAGGCGCCCGCCGGTGGTGCCTGGTGGCACTCGGCGGCGAGCCACCCGTCGTTGCCCCGCGGCGCGTTCGAGGTGGCCGGTGAGCCGCTCGGGTCGATGGAGGAGTTGCTCTTCGGCCCGGCGGACGAGGCCGACGGTCAGCTCAACCTGTTCGGTGGGCTGCGTCGGGCGATGGCCAAGTGCGGCTACCGCGACCTGAAGGAGTTCCAGAAGGTCGGCCTGGTCCTCGACCGCTGACCCCTGTCGCAGACACCGGAAGGCCGGCCCCGCGGTGCGGGGTCGGCCTTCCGGTGCGTTGCCCGGGAATCCAACGAAGGCCGCTCGTCGGGCCGGTGCCGCTGGCTACGCTCGTCCTGACCGGGGACCCCGCGCGGGAGGAGTCTGCATGGTCCGGACCGGATGGACACCCGCCGGCACCCGGCTCGCCGCCGCGCTGACCTGCGTCCTCGGGCTGGTGTTGGCCGGTTGTACGGGTGCGCAACCCGACGGGTTCCGACCGGGCGCGGCCGACGCCGGTGACCCGTACGTGCCGGGTCGCGGCAACGGCGGCTACGACGTCTCGCACTACGGCCTGGACGTCCGCTACGACCCGTCGACCGACCGGCTGACCGGCCGAGCCGTCATCACCGCCACGGCCACCCAGAACCTGTCCCGGTTCAATCTGGACCTGGCCGGTCTGGCCGTCAGCGCCGTCCGGGTGGGCGACGAGTGGGCCGAGCACCGTCGCGACGACGGCGAGTTGGTGGTGACCCCGCGCGACGGGCTTCCGCACGGCCAGCAGTTCACCGTGACCGTCGAGTACGCGGGCGTGCCCACCGCCGTTGTCGACGGGCCGTTGGGCAGTGGCGGCTTCCTGCACACCGCCGACGGCGCGGTAGCGCTCGGCCAACCCGACTCGGCCGCCACCTGGTTCCCGGTCAACGATCACCCGTCCGACAAGGCCAGCTTCGACCTGGCGGTGGCCGTCCCGGACGGGCTGGCCGCGCTGAGCAACGGAGTGCCCGGGCCGAAGAGCAGCGCCGACGGTTGGACCACCTGGCGCTGGTCGGAGCGCACCCCGATGGCCAGCTACCTGAGCACGCTGGTGATCGGCGACTACCGGGTGGAGACGGCCACGCACGCCGGCCGGCCGATGGTCACGGCGGTGGCGGCGAGCCTGCCCCCGGCCGGCGGCGCGGCCAGCTCCCTGGCCCGCACCGGTGCGATCGCCGACTTCCTGGCCAGCCGCTTCGGCCCGTACCCGTTCGACTCGTACGGTGGGATCGCGGTCGCCGACGACCGGATCGGGTACGCGCTGGAAACCCAGTCCCGCCCGGTCTACGGGCCCGCGTTCTTTCCCGACGAGCGTCCCAATCCGGGTGTCGTCGCGCACGAGTTGGCGCACCAGTGGTTCGGCGACAGCGTGTCGGTGGGCAGGTGGAGCGACATCTGGCTGAACGAGGGCTTCGCCAGCTACGCCGAGTGGCTGTGGGAGGAACACGACGGCGGTCGCACCGCCCAGCGCAACTTCGAGCTCCAGTACGCGGCCACCGACTGGTCGCAGCCGTCGGTCGAGCCGGGGCGGGAACGGATGTTCGGCGCGGCCGTCTACAAGCGCGGCGCGCTCGCCGTGCACGCGTTGCGACGGACCGTCGGTGACGACACGTTCTTCCGCATCCTGCGTACCTGGACCACGGAGCGGGCGGCGGCCAACGCGACCACCGGGGACCTGGTCGCACTGGCCGAGCGGGTGGCGGGTCGGCAGCTCCGACCGCTCTTCGACGCCTGGTTGGCGGGCGGGTCGGCGCCCACACTGCCGTGACGGCGCCGTGATGGCCTGTCGATATGCTGCCGCCCGGGGACGGCGGGGACAGGCCCGCTCGCGGCGAGCGGCGTAGGCCGGCACGGGGAGGGTGTGGGATGCGGGTGACGCGGCGCAGACTGCGGGTGGGCGCGGCTCTGCTGGTGGCCGGGGCACTCGTCCTTTCCGGATGCGACTCGACGGGCACCGAGGCGGCGCCGTCGCCGAGCGCGTCCCCCACGCCGTCGCGGACGTTCACCGCTGGCGCGCCCGGAGCCGGCGACGCCTACTTCCCGAGCTACGGCAACGGCGGCTACGACGTCGCACGGTACGCGGTCAAGGTGCGCTACGACCCCGCGAAGGACCACCTCGCCGGTACGGCCACCGTGCAGGCCACCGCGACGGCCGACCTGTCGACGTTCAACCTCGACCTGGCCGGCCTGACCGTCACCGCGGTCACCGTGGACGGCGCACCGGCAACCCACCGCCGGGAGCGCAACGAGCTGGTGATCAGGCCAGCCTCGGGCCTGGTCAACGGCAACGGGTTCGTCGCCGAGATCGCCTACGAGGGCGTGCCGAAGCCGCTGCGGAACGAGACCCTCGGCGAGGGTGGGTTCCTGCACACCCCCGACGGTGCCATCGCCCTGGGGCAGCCCGAGTCGGCGAGCACCTGGTACCCGGTCAACGACCACCCGTCCGACAAGGCGACGTACGACTTCGAGGTCACCGTCCCCGACGGTCTCACCGCGGTCAGCAACGGCGTACCCGGCGGTAAGGCCAGCAAGGACGGTTGGACCACCTGGAAGTGGTCGGAGAAGTCGCCGATGGCCAGCTATCTGAGCACGCTGGTGATCGGCCAGTTCCGGATCACCACGGCCACGCACCGGGGCAAGCCGGTCTACAGTGCCGTCGCGATCGCGGCCAACGGTTCCGCGGATTCGTCGATCGCCGAGACCACCAAGGTCGCCGACTACCTGGAGACGGTGTTCGGGCCGTACCCGTTCGACGCGTACGGCGGTGTGGTGGTCTCCGACAACCGGATCTCCTATGCCCTGGAGACGCAGAGCCGCCCGGTCTACTCCGCGGGTTTCTTCCGGCAGGGCGTGAACACCGAGGTGGTCGCCCACGAGCTGGCGCACCAGTGGTTCGGGGACAGCGTCTCCCTGGGCAAGTGGGAGGACATCTGGCTCAACGAGGGCTTCGCGACGTACGCGGAGTGGCTCTGGGCCGAGCACACCAGGAAGTCGACAGCCAAGGCGGCGTTCGACAGTCGGTACGCCGGGGCGTCCGCGAAGCTGTGGAAGACGCCGCCGGGCAAGCCGGGGGCGAAGGAGCTGTTCAGCGAGTCGGTCTACCAGCGCGGCGGCATGACTCTGCACGCCCTGCGGGTGGCCGTCGGTGACAAGGTGTTCTTCCAGATCGTCAGGGCCTGGGCCGCGGAGAAGCGCAACGGCACCGCCACCACTGCCGAGTTCGTGGCCCTCGCCGAGCGCGTCTCCGGCAAGCAGCTCGACGCGCTCTTCGACGCCTGGCTCTACGGCACCCAGCGGCCCGCCCTGCCCAAGCGGCTCTGACCGGGGTCAGTTCTTGACGACCAGGGCGGGGTGGGCCGCCAGGTAGGCGTCGGCGCGCCCGGCGCGGAGTTCGGTGAGGAACGTGCGGCCCTCCTTGGTCAGCTGTTCACCGCGGTAGGCGCTGCCCTTGCCGACACCGGAACCGGGCAGGCCGACGAGCGTGAAGCGGTCCTGCGGCACCCCACCCAGGGCGTACGCGAAGTCGACGATCCGAGGCCCACCCACGTACACGAGGGTGTCGCCGAGCGCGGCGACCACCTGGTCGACCCGCTCCGGTTGCCGGGCCAGGCCCTCGTCCAGGATCTTGCGGGTCAGTGCCCGGATCAGCTGCTGCTGGTGGCGCTGCCGGGCGTAGTCGCCGCCGGTGATGTAGCGCTGCCGCGCGTAGTCGAGCGCCTGCCAGCCGTTGAGGTGCTGGTTGCCCTTCTCGTAGACCTGCTGCGGCCCCTTGTATCCGCCGGGTGCGCTCTCCCGGTACTTGCCGTCCGGTCGGCGGTGCATCGAGGCGACCCGCTGGTCGACGTAGATGTCCACCCCGCCCAGTGCGTCGACCAGCCGGTCGAACCCGTTGAACGTGAGCACCGCGCCCGCGTCGATGCGCAGCCCGGTGTAGCCGCTGACCGTGCTGCGCAGCAGCTCGTACCCCTGGGCGGTGCTTGGTTGTTTGGGTTTGCCCGGCACCCGGCTACCGAAGCTCATGGCGTGCGTGAGCTTGGTCTTGCCGCCCTTGTAGCCGGCCTTCGGAAACGCCGGGATGTCCACCAGCAGGTCGCGGGGGAGCGAGAAGAGGTACGCCTGCCCCAGACCCCTGGGTACGTGCAGCACCAGCACCGCGTCCGCGTGCGGCTCCCACCCGGGCACGCTGACCCGGGTGTCCACCCCGACCAGCAGCAGGTTGAGCGGGCCGGTGATGTTCGCGCCCGGCGGTGGGCCGCTCGGACTGGGTGTGGGCGTGCCGACTGGCGACGGGGTCGGCGAGCCGGCCACCGGAGCGTCGGGTTTGCTGTCGCCGGTCAGTCGGGTGATCACCACCGCGCCGCCCGCGATCAACGCGACGGCGGCGAGAGCCGCCAGGCCCAGCAGCAACCACCGCCGGCGCGGTGCCATCGACCCGAGGATCATCTTGGATTCCTTCCACCCGTCGGGGGAACAACGCTCCGACAGGTACCCCGGGTTGCGGCCCGGGAGGTGTCGGGTCGGGTTGGCCGGTGCATGATCGCGCAGAACTGCCGCTGGCGCGACTGCTACTGGCGGGTAATGATGCCTCCATGCGGTACGACGTGGTCGTCATCGGGTCCGGCTTCGGCGGCAGTGTCACCGCGCGTTCGACATCCCGATGACCGCACACATCCTGGGCGGGGCGGTGATCGGGGCGACACCGGCCGACGGGGTGATCGACCCCTGGCACCGGGTCTACGGGCACCCGGGGCTGCACGTGGTCGACGGCGCGGCGGTCTCGGCCAACCTCGGCGTGAACCCCTCGCTGACGATCACCGCCCAGGCGGAACGGGCGATGTCCTTCTGGCCCAACAGGGGGGAGGAAGACCCCAGACCGCCCCCAGGCCCCCGTACCGCCGGCTGACCCCCGTACCCCCGAAAGACCCGGCAGTCCCGACGAACGCCCCGGGCGCGCTTCGGCCGTGACACTCGGTAGGCTTTGTGCACATGAGCCTGCCTCGCCCCGTCCTCGTGGTGGACTTCGGAGCCCAGTACGCCCAGCTCATCGCGCGCCGGGTCCGCGAGGCGAAGGTCTACTCCGAGATCGTGCCGCACTCGATGCCGATCGCCGAGATGCTGGCGAAGAACCCCGCCGCGATCATCCTCTCCGGTGGCCCGTCCAGCGTCTACGCGCCGGACGCGCCGCAGATCGACGCGGGCGTGTTCACCGCCGACGTGCCGGTCTTCGGCATCTGCTACGGCTTCCAGGCGATGGCCCAGGCGCTCGGCGGCACTGTCGCGAGGACCGGCAACCGGGAGTACGGTGGCACGCCGCTGCGCCCCCGCCTGCTCGACCCCGGTGTGCTGCTGCGCGACCTGCCGGCGGACCTGCCGGTCTGGATGAGCCACGGCGACGCCGTCACCGCGGCGCCCGAGGGTTTCACGGTGACCGCCGAGTCGGCGGGCGCTCCGGTGGCCGCCTTCGAGGACCTGGCCGGGCGTCGCGCCGGTGTGCAGTTCCACCCGGAGGTCGGCCACACCTCGCACGGTCAGGAGATGCTGACCCGCTTCCTGTACGACATCGCCGGCATCGAGCCGACCTGGACGCCCGAGAACATCATCGACGAGCAGGTTGCCCGGATCCGCGCCCAGGTCGGCGACAAGGAGGTCATCTGCGGCCTGTCCGGCGGGGTGGACTCCGCGGTCGCCGCCGCGCTCGTGCACAAGGCGGTAGGTGACCAGCTCACCTGCGTCTTCGTCGACCACGGCCTGCTGCGTGCCGGCGAGGCCGAGCAGGTGGAGAAGGACTACGTCGCCGCCACCGGCATCAAGCTGAAGGTGGTCGACGCGGCCGACCGGTTCCTCGGCGCGCTGGCCGGGGTGACCGACCCGGAGCAGAAGCGCAAGATCATCGGTCGGGAGTTCATTCGGGTCTTCGAGGCCGCGGCCCGCGAGATCGCCTCGCACGGCGACGTGGAGTTCCTGGTCCAGGGCACCCTCTACCCCGACGTGGTCGAGTCCGGCGGCGGCACCGGCACCGCCAACATCAAGAGCCACCACAACGTCGGCGGCCTGCCGGAGGACCTGAAGTTCGCGCTCGTCGAGCCGCTGCGCACCCTGTTCAAGGACGAGGTCCGCGCGCTCGGCCTGGAGTTGGGCCTGCCCGAGGCGATGGTCTGGCGGCACCCGTTCCCGGGCCCCGGCCTGGCCATCCGGATCATCGGCGCGGTCGACCAGCAGCGCCTCGACCTGCTGCGCGAGGCCGACCTGATCGCCCGCGAGGAGCTGACCGCCGCCGGCCTGGACCGGGGCGTCTGGCAGTTCCCGGTGGTGCTGCTCGCCGACGTACGCAGCGTCGGTGTGCAGGGAGACGGGCGCAGCTACGGGCACCCCGTGGTGCTGCGTCCCGTCTCCAGCGAGGACGCCATGACCGCCGACTGGTCACGACTGCCCTACGAGGTGGTGGCCCGGATCTCGACCCGGATCACCAACGAGGTGGCCGAGGTCAACCGGGTGGTGCTGGACGTGACGAGCAAGCCACCGGGCACCATCGAGTGGGAGTGACCGCCGCTCACGCGGCCGGCGGCAGGCTGCTGTCGTGCGGGTTGTGCGGCGGGCTCGCCGGCGCGGGGAACGGGGTCGTCGGCGGGTAGGGCGGCGTCGGGGCGTACCCCGGCATCGGCCCGCCCGGCGCGGGCCCGGCGGTCGGCGGCGGGCCCGCCTGCGGCGCGGCGCCCGCCGAGTGCGGCCAGGCCGGCGCGCCGGTGGGCTCCTCGGGCATCAGGAACCACATGATCGGGTACGCGAGCAGCGCGAGCCCGCCGGTGAGCAGGCCGGTGACCGCGAAGGCCACCCGGACCAGTGTGGGGTCGACGGCGAAGTAGCGGCCGACGCCGCTCGCGACTCCGGCCACCATGCGGTCGGTGGTGGGTCGACGGAGCTGCTTGTACGGGGCGCGGGGAGCGGTGGTGGATGTCATGACTCCACGGTCCGCGCCGGTGCCCGCCCCGCCCTCGGTGACCGCCCGGATCCTTACCCTGACCAATCCCTGATCGGGGCCAGACAGTCAGGAATCCGACTCTTTTCCGTCCCGGTAACCAGGCCGGGGGAGAATTTGCTTTCGTGACCACCTTGCTGGAGCCGCTCCGCAGGATCGCGGCATACGCAGTCTGTGCTGATTCGACAGGCCGATTCCTGCTGGTTCGCGCCTCGGAGCGTTCCGGCACCCCCGGCACGTGGTCCCTGCCCGGCGGGGCGGTCGACCACGGCGAGGACCCCCACCACACGGTGGTCCGCGAAACCGCCGCCGAGACCGGCCTCTCGGTCGCCGTCTCGGGCCTGGCCGACGTCCTCGCCGACATGCGGGCGCTGCCGGAGCGCGGCATCACCATCCACACCGACCGGCTGATCTACCGGGTGGCGGTCCGCGGCGGCACGCTCGCCGACCGGGTCGGCGAGCGCCCCACCGACCTGGCCCGCTGGTACACCCTCGACGAGGCGCGCGAGCTGCCGCTGCGCTCGTTCACCGCACGTGCCCTCGGGCTGCCCGCGTCCTCCGCCGACGTGGTCCCCGACGAGGCACCCGAATTCCCCTCCTTCTACGCGGTGCCCGGCCCCGACGGGCTGCACCGGGCGCAGCGCTTCGCCGCGTACGCGGTGTGCACCGACCCGGCCGGCCGAGTGCTGCTCACCAGGGTTTCCGACGGCTACCCGGGCGCCGGCTGCTGGCACCTGCCCGGCGGCGGCACCGACTACGGCGAGCAGCCCGGCGCGGCGCTGATCCGCGAATTGGTCGAGGAGACCGGGCAGACCGGGCGCCTGGTCGAGCTGCTCGGCGTGGCCAGCCACCGGGACGCCGCGTCGCTCGGCCCCGAGGGCTACCCGATCGACTGGCACGGGGTGCGTGCCTTCTACCGGGTCGTGGTCGACCAGCCCAACCCGCTGACCGTGGCCGACGTCGGTGGCTCCACCTGCGAAGCCCGCTGGTTCGCCCGCGAGGAGCTCGGCGCTCTCCCCACCCACCACCTCACGGAAGTGACAGCCGAAGCGGTCCAGGCCGCCCAGCTCACCTGATCCGCCGGCCCCGCTCCGCCTCGGAGCGGGTCGCACGGCCGGTGGCCTGGGTGGGCGCTTGGCCGGTGGTCTGTGCTTGCGCGGGCGGCTGTGGGCTGGGCGGGCGGTGGTGTGTGCTTGCGGCGGGCGGCTGTGTGCTGCGCGGGCGCTTGGCCGGTGGGGTGTGCTGCGCGGGCGGCTGGCCGGTGTTGTTGATGGGCGGGCGCTTGGCCGGCGGTGGTGCGTGCTGGGTGCGGGGTTGGCCGGCGGTGGTGCGTGCCGGCGGGAGGTCTCCGGCGGTGCTGCTCGCTGCGAGCAGCTCATCTGGCCGGGGTGCCAGGCGTCGGGAGTCGGGTGGTTCGGCGGCTGTCCAGACCTCCAAGGGACGCGGATCGCCGAGGAGTCCCAAGAAGTGGCACGGGCCGGATGATCGACTCCGTTTTCCTGATGTCGCGGTGTCCCAGCGCCCCGGATGCCCCGACATTCATGAACCCGAGTCGATCATCGCGAGAGCAGTCTCCTGCGCCAAAGCCGGCCAGTCACAGAGCGGACGTAGTGGCCAAAACGGACGCCCTCTGCGCGGACCTCCGGACTTCCTGCGTCGATCATGAGGTTATTGTCAGGACGCCCCGAGATGGATGGCAATAACCTCATGATCGACGGGCGGGTTGGCCGGGCGGGCTGGCCGGGCGGGCTGGCCGGGGCGGTTGGGCCGGGGCGGTTGGGCCGGGCGGTGGTCGGATGGGTTGGCGGGGGAGCGGGGTTGGTGGGGATGGACCTTTTGCGGCGGGTTGGCGTTTATGGCGTTTTGTGGGATTCGGGTCGGGTCCTGGTGGTCCGGGACGGGGTCGAGGGTGAGTTCCCGGGGATGTGGCGGCTGCCCGGTGGTTCTGTGGCGCACGCCGAGCACCCGGAGCACGCCGTGGTCCGTGAGTTCGCCGAGCAGGCCGGGTTGACCGTGGCGGTCGGCCGGCTCCGGGCGGTGGTCGCCGACGTGGTCACCTACCCGGAGGACGCCGTCGCTCTGCACACCGACCGGCTGCTGTTCGAGCTTGCCGCGCACGACGGCACACCGCACGACGCCGTTCGGCACGACGGCGCACCGCACGACGGCGCACCGCACGACGCTGTTCGGCGTGACGGCGCACCGCACGACGGCCTACTGCGCGACGGCGCCGGGGGTGGCGCGGTCGACGAGGTGCGCTGGCTCACCCTGGAGGAGGCGGCGCGGGTGCCGCTGACGCCGTTCACCGCCGAGGTGCTCGGTCTGCCGGTCACCCCGCTACCGCCCGCAACGCGGTCGGCTGAGTCGTTTCCGCCGGCGCATCCCGACCGCAGGCTGCGCTTCGGGGCGTACGGGCTGGTCACCGATCCGGCTGGGCGGATCCTGCTGACCGAGATCGCGGCCGGGTATCCCGGGGCTGGCCTGTGGCACCTGCCCGGCGGTGGGACCGATCATGGCGAGCAACCGGCCACCGGTCTGCTCCGGGAGTTGGTCGAGGAGGGTGGTCAGCGGGGCCGGGTGGGGGAGATCCTCGGTGTGGACAACCTGCACAATCCTGCCGCGCTCGGCCCGGAGGGCCGTCCTCTGGACTGGCATGGCGTACGGGTGATCTATCGGGTGCTGGTGGACGTACCCACTGCCGCGGTGGTCACCGAGTCCGCCGGAGGTTCGACGGCTCGGGCTGGATGGTTCACCCGCGAGCAGGCTCTCGACCTGCCGCTGAGCGAGATCGCTGCCTCGGCAATCGGACAGAGTGGCCGATAGCACTCCGCTCGATGAGCCGAGTTGGTGACCCTCCGGTACAGTCAAAGGCGGGAATGATGGAGGAAACGGGCGATGAAGCCCGGGATGGGAATAAGCGAGCGGTTCGCGCGGTTTAGACCAGTTATCAGCACCGCCGGCAGCTATCGCCAAGCCATGTCCCCCTATGCGATGGTGTACTCCGCGCAAAACGGCTGCCGGGCCACGCACGGTCCGGCACGAGACAGCCGGACACCCGCCCCGCGGCGGCCAGCCGATCCGGTGATGGAGGAAACGTGCCGAGAGCCCCATGGCGCCGGCGTCGTACTACTGACAGTCCGCGCCCCGCAGGGCGTCGCTGGGCGGGCCCGTTGCGCCGCAGCAGCACATTCGCCCGCCAGGTGCTGTTGGTCCGCGTCGGTCGCCGCGACGGCGACCTGCACGCGACCAACATGACCCCGACCGAGCATCGGTACGCCGACCGGCAGCGTCGCCGCTACGGCCTGGACCGGCTGAGCCGTCCGGCTCTGGGTGTCGGTCGAGCCGAGATCGAGGCGATCATCCCGGTCAGTCCGGCGATGCCGCCCATGACGCCCGTCGACGAGGCTTCGTCGCGGTCGATCCCACTGCTTCCCGGCGAGCGCACCATCGCCCGCCGGGTGAAGTTCGGTCTGGTCAACGCCTGCACGCTGGCCAGCCTGATGCTGGGCATGCTGGCCATCTTCCTGGCCATGCAGGGCGAGGTTCGTCTCGCCGCGCTCTGCCTGATCGCCTGCGTCGGCTTCGATGGTCTGGACGGCGCACTGGCCCGTCGACTGGGCGTGGCCAGCCCGTTCGGCGCGCAGATGGACTCACTTGCCGACATGTGCTCGTTCGGCCTTGCCGCACCGGTCGTGGTCTACGCCTCGCTCGCCGGCTCCGTTTCCACGGCCGCGGCTGCGGTGGCGTGCGCCCTGGTCGCGGCGTGTGCCGCGATTCGACTGGCCCGCTTCAACGTCTCGCCGAAGGACGGCCGTTTCTTCTGCGGGGTGCCCACCACGATGGCGGCTGCGGTGCTCGCCGTGACGGTGGCGATCGGCCTGCCGGTGCCCGGTGCCGTGCTGGTCGCCGGGGTCGCGCTGCTCGCCTTCGCGATGGTCTCCAGCTTCCCGTACGCCAAGCTCGCCCGCCTGGTGAAGCTGCCGCCGTGGCTGTGGCTGGCCCCGGTGATCGGTGCGCTTGTCGACATCCGGCTCACGTTCGCGCTGATCGTGGTGGGTTACCTGGTCAGCGGGCCGGTGCTCTGGCTGCGGCAGCGTCGTACCGCCTGATTTCGACATAAAGAACGGGGCGCCGCGGACAGCGGCGCCCCGTTCTTCGTCTGTGGGTCAGCGCCAGCGGGCGATCACCGTGGACCCGCCCACCACCTTGTCGCCCGGCCCGACCAGCGGGTCCGCGGCGTCGGCGGGGAGGTAGACGTCGGTCCGCGAGCCGAAACGGATCAGCCCGAAGCGCTCGCCCCTGGCCAGCAGCGCGCCGATCGGCGCGCGCTGCACGATCCGGCGGGCGATCAGCCCGGTGCGCTGCGCGACCACCACCGTGCCGCGGGCGGTGTCCAGCACCGTGTACGCCGCGACGTTGTGCTCGGCGTCCGGTTTCATCGCGTTGACGAAGCCGCCATCGGCGACGAAGTAGTCCACCACCTTGCCCGCGACCGGGGAACGGTTGACGTGTACGTCCAGCACCGACAGGAAGACGGCGACCCGCAGCCACTCGCCGTCGCCGAAACGCTCGTCGTGCAGCCGCTGCACCGACAGGACCTTGCCGTCCGCGCTGGCGACCACCGCGGTCGGGTCTTCCGGTACATCGCGTTCCGGGTCCCGGAAGAACGCGGCGACCGGCCCGGCGGCCAGCGCCGGCAGCAGCCAGAGCTTGGACGACGGACGCGCCACCCGGGCCAGCGCGGCAAGGCCCAGTGAGATGCCGGCAGCGGCCACGCCGTTGGAGTCGATGTGCATGCCGCGGGTCAGCGGCACGCTCGACGGCCGGTACGCGGGGGCCAACCTGTCTGCCGTGGCGGGACTGGCCGGGGTGAATCGCAGTCGGTAGACCCGGACCGGTGGTGAGTTGCGCAGCACCAGGTCGGCACCGACACCGTAGAGGGCGTCCTGCCGAGCCAGCTCCGCGGCGGCGCCGCTGGTCCGGCCGGGCGTGGCGGTGGTCGCCACGCTCAGCACCGCACCGTCGGACAGGTATTTGGCCAGGCCCTCGATGCCGCTGCGGGTCTCCTCGGCGGTGCCGCTGAAGACCTCGCCGGCGATGACGACCTCGGCGGCTTCGGCCTCGGCCAGGGAGTCGACGACGCCCACCCGGTCGGCGACCCAGCGGCCCTGGGCGTTGACGTGCTCGCGGAGCGCGGCAGCGCCGAACGGCTCGGCGGGCACCACGGTGAGCCGGTCACCGGGGAGCAGCGCCTCGATCGCCGCGGCCAGCACCGCGGACTCCGGGCCCGCCCCGACCAGCAGGGCGGCCTTGGGGTCGTTGATCCGGGCCAGCTCGGTGACGAGGGTACGGGCGGCTCGCTCGCCGATGCGGACCGGACCGGACCGGCCGGTCGTACGCACGGCGGGGGACTGGGTCATGTCGGGCGGGCTCCTGACGGGGGTAGAGACGGGAATCGCGGCGGGACCGCCATGGCGGGGACGGGCCGGCCGGCGGAGGCGAGATCTCCACCGGCCAGCATATGCGCCCGTCCGTGCCAGCGGCACCGCCGCGGTGCTGGAGTGGCCGAGGCCCGCCGGCACCCGAGGGGTCAGACCGCTCCGCGCCGACCCTCCCGCTCGTCCCCCGGCTCGTCGCCGACCGTGCTGGCTGCTGGCTGGTCGCCGACCGTGCTGGCTGCCGGCTGGTCGGGCCGGGTCGGCTCGTCCTCGTCCGACGGAGTCGTTCGGGTGACGACCCCGACGGTCGGCTCGTCGGAGTGGCCGGGGATCGGAACGGTCTGCGGCTCCGACGGCTGGTGGGCCAGCCAGGCCGGGTGGATCACGTCGGCGGTCGGCGCCTCCGGCGGTCGTACCTCGGTGGTCGACGGCTGTGGGGTCGCTGCCGGCGGGGCAGTGTCCCAGGTGGAGCGCTGAGCCTCCCAGACCGGCAGTGGCGGCCCGGAGGTCGGCGTGCCGGCACCGGAAACCGGAGCGGACGCGCCGGAGACGGGCGCGGTGGCCTCGGTGACGCCAGCCTCGGTGACGCCGGCCTCGGCGGTCTGCTTCGGCGGGCCCGACCGACCCGAGCGCAGTGCGCCGACCAGCCCGAAGACCCCGATCAGGATGAGGGCGCTGGCCAGGAACCAACCGACCGCCGGCAGTGCGAACCCGAGTATCTGGGCGAGCAGCCACCAGGCCGACAGCGCCAGGAACACGAGCCCGAAGGCGAACGACACCAGATCCGTGCGGTGAGCCTTCACCGGGTCACCTCCAGGTTGCCAGCGTTTACGTGGATGTACAGGCGCAGTTTGCCGCCGCCGGCACCGTCGACGCCGAGGTCGGTGGTCTCCTGTAGGCGACCGTCCAGCCCGCCGGAACGGTTGCCGAAGATGGTGGCGTCACCGGCGTTGACGTCGGCCACCGTGGTGACGTCCACATTCGGCGGGACGACCACCGTCGCCTTGCCGAAGTTGATGGCGACCGTCACCTGGCTGTCCCGTTTCGCGAAGTCGATCCCGCGCAGGTCGAGTACGGCGTCACCGAAGCTGTTCTCGTACCGGTCGGCCAGATCGCGGTAGTCCGTGGGTGCCCAGGTCACCGCGCCGTCGACCCCGCGGATCCGGTCGTAGGACTCGGCGACAGTCCCCGTGCCCAGCGCCGCCGCGGTCACCAGACCGAGCGCGATGAGCCAGCGGGCCCGCCCGAACCAGGTGCCGACCAGCAGACCCAGCCCGATCGTGGCCAGCGCCGCCGCGAAGTACGCCGAGGCGCTGATGGCGAAGACGTCGAGCAGGTCGAGCAGGGCGACCACACCGAGGGCCAGGAAGATCAGGGAGAAGGTCACCGCGCCGAGCGGAGAACGTTCCTTGGGGCGCTTCGGTGGCTTCGGTGGCTTCGGCGGACGGGCAGCGGCCGGGGCTGGCGAAGCATACGGGCCGTGCGGCGCGAACGGGGGACGGTATCCGGACGGTGGGGCGGCGGCCGGATAGCCGGGCGCGGCAGCGGGTGCGCCGGTCACCGGCGCCGTCGGCCACCCGGCGCTGGGCATGTGGGTGACCGGCCAGCCGGCCCCGGCAACAGTCGTGTCGGCCGGTTGCCCGGACACCGGCTGGGCCACGGCGGCCGGCGGTACGTCGTACGCCGGGGTGGTGACGGTGGGCGGCCCCGCCATGGTCGTGGCGGCGTACGCCGGAGCACCGCTGACCACCGGTGTGGTCGTGGCCGGCGGGGTGGTCGACGGCGGCACGTCGTACGACGGCGCGGGCCAGGTCACCGGCGGGACCGGGCCGGGCGGGTTGCCGGACGGTGCCGGCCCTCCCGGGGTGCCCGGCTGTGGGTCGCGGCTGTCCCGGTTGAGCAGCAGCGCGCCGGCGACCAGGATGGCCGCGCCGAGCAGCACCGCGCGGAAGGCGTCGGTGACGATGTAGCCGAAGCTGGCCGCGACCAGGATGCCCAGGATGATGACGGTCACCGGCGACATGCTGGAACGGCCGCGGCCGAGCATCGACTCGATCGGGGACGCGGTGTCGCCCTCGTTCGGGATGATCAACCAGGCGGCGACGTACACCAGGATGCCGATGCCACCGAAGAACCCGAGCACCGCGAGCAACACCCGCCAGAGCACCGGATCGGTGTTGGTGGCTCGCCCGATCGCCGCGCAGACACCGGCCAGATACCGCCCCTCGCGCGGCCGGACCAACCCGTACCGTGAGGTGAAACCGGTGCCGGTGAACGGCGGCGGCGCGGACGGACCCGGACCACCCGGCCCGGGTGGCGTGCCGCCGGCCCCGTAGCCGGTGCCGGCCGCGAACCCCGGGCCCGGGTAGTGGCCCCCGGTGGGCGGCGCGTAGCCGCCGGCTGGGTCGGCTGGCGTGCTGCCGGTGTCCGGGCCGGGGCCGGTGTACGGACCGAACGCGCTGGGCGCGGTCCATTCGGCGGGCGTCGCGGCGGGCGGGGGTGGTGCTGAACCACCCGGCTGTGCCGACCCCGGTCGGGGCGGCGGGGCAGTTTCCTCGGTCATGCTTCGATCCTGCTGCCCGGTGCGCCCGAGCGACCTCAGGACACGACCCTGACCCCACCCTGAGATCCGGCGGCCGGAATGTCGGGGGCGTCCCCGTGGTCGTGGGCGCCGCAGCGTGTGACGATCGGATCACCGACCCGCGCCACACCCGCCACCGTGACCAGGGAGCCTCCGATCAGCACCGTGACTCCGTCCCCGCGCCTCTACCGCGCCCCCGAGCACCGGATGGCCGCCGGCGTCGCCGCCGGTATCGCCGACCATCTCGGCATCTCGGTGCTGCGGGTGCGCGTCGCGTTCATGGTGCTGCTCGGCCTGAGTGGGCTCGGCCTGCTGCTCTACGCGGCCTTCTGGGCGGTGGTGCCGCTGCGGCCCGGCGACACCGCGGTGCCGCCCCGGCGCGACGTCGCCCAGCTTCTGCCGTTCGTGGGGATCGGGCTCGGTGTCCTGCTGATCCAGGTGATGGTCTTCGACTCGGTCGGCGCGGCCGGCACCGCCGGTTGGCTCGTGGCCATCATCGCGGTCGGCGCCGGGGTCATCTGGCACCAGTCCGCACCCGAACGGCGGCGGCAGTGGGGCGAGGCGATGCCGGTGCCCTGGCTGGGCGCGGTCGTCGAGGAGAGCGACCGGCGGGCGTTCGTGCTCCGGTTCATCGGCGGTGGGGTGCTGGTCGCGGTCGGCATCATCGGTGTCGCGGCGGTCTACTCGCCGGCGCAGAACTTCGACGCGGTGATCAACGGCGTGATCTTCGCGCTGGTCGGGCTGGCGGGGGTCGGCGTGGTCGCCGCGCCCGTGCTCTGGCGGACGTACAGCCAGCTCCGCTCGGAGCGCGAGGGGCGCATCCGTGAGCAGGAGCGGGCCGAGTTGGCCGCCATGGTGCACGACCAGGTGCTGCACACGTTGGCGCTGATCCAGCGCAACGCCAGCGACGTCAAGATGGTGCAGCGGCTGGCCAGGGGGCAGGAGCGTTCCCTGCGCAACTGGCTCTACAAGCCCACCGCGTCGCCGAACGAGCGCTTCGCCGCCGCGCTGGAGCAGGCCGCCGCCGAGGTCGAGGACACCTACGCGATCACCGTGGAGGCGGTCGTGGTGGGGGACCGGGAGACCGACGAGAAGGTCGGTGCGCTGGTCGCGGCCGCGCGGGAGGCGCTGGTGAACGCGGCCCGGCACGCCGGCGTGCAGACTGTCTCGCTGTACGCCGAGGTGGAGCCCGAGCAGGTAAGCGTCTTCGTCCGGGACCGGGGGAAGGGCTTCGATCCGGATACCGTGGAGGACCACCGGCACGGCGTACGCGGCTCGATCATCGGGCGGATGAAGCGGCACGGCGGACGGGCCGAAATCCGGTCCGGCCCGGGGGAGGGGACCGAGGTCCGGTTGATCCTGCCGATCTCCCGGGACTCGTCCGCAGCGGAGAGGAACAGATGACCATGGCCGAGCAGCCGACCGAGCACCTCGACCCGGCCCAGGCCCGCCCCGAGCGGCTCCGGGTGTTCCTGGTGGACGACCACGCCATGTTCCGGGCCGGGGTGCGCGCGGAGTTGGGCGCCCACGTCGAGGTGGTGGGCGAGGCGAGCACGGTGGCCGAGGCGGTCACCCGGATCGCGGCTGTCGGACCGGACGTGGTGCTGCTCGACGTGCACATGCCCGACGGCGGCGGGCGCGCGGTGCTGGAGGCGATGCGGCGTACGCACCCGCAGGTCAAGTTCCTGGCGCTGAGCGTCTCCGACGCGGCGGAGGACGTGATCGGGTTGATCCGTGCCGGTGCCCGGGGGTACGTGACCAAGACCATCTCCCCGGACGAGCTGGCCGCGGCGATCCGCCGCGTGGCCGACGGGGACGCGGTGTTCAGCCCACGGCTGGCCGGGTTCGTGCTGGATGCCTTCGCGGCCCGGCCGGACGCCCCGGTGGCCGACCCGGAGCTGGACCAGCTCACCAACCGTGAGCGGGAGGTGCTGCGGCTGCTGGCCCGGGGGTACGCGTACAAGGAGATCGCCAAGGAGCTGTTCATCTCCATCAAGACGGTGGAGACGCACGTGTCGAACGTGCTCCGCAAGCTGCAGATGTCCAACCGCTACGAGCTCTCCCGGTGGGCGGCGGATCGCCGGCTGGTGTGACCTCGCCTCGCCTGGGGCCGAGGATCAGACAGACGATCATCGCGCCCTCGTCCACCCAGCCGGTGATCGTGTCCGTGCAGCCGTAGTCGACCTGTCCGGATGGGTCGAAATGCGGGTGGTGTTGGACGTCCTATCGGGCAGAGGTGGGCCCGGGCCGGCTGACGGCCTGGGGCCGCTTCTTCGGGTGGCGCAACGTATTTCCTGCTCAGTGCGGCCCACGTCGACCGTTTTATGATCATTTTTCAAGTATCGGCGACGTGGCGCGCAACTAACGGCTTGATAACGGCACCTTCACGGAAGAGGCCAGTTGGTGTCACAGTGGCAGCACCTCACCATCGGTGTGTGGCACTCCGTACGGCCCATGACCATGTCCCCGCCCTTCGCGGCGGCTCGTGGCCGTGCCTTCTGCGTCGTGTCACGCCTCGTTGGCGGGGGAGCCCGGCGGATCGGAACATCAGGGGTGTCTCCAACTTCCCTGTGGTCCCGGCGACCCGCGCCCCGGGGTGGTCGGGCGGTGTCACCCCCAAACGTGCGTGAAACCCACGACGGAACCTGGTTAGAAAGAGGAGGCCCCTCGGAATGAGAGTCTCGAAGCGGGCGACGAGCGCGATCGCGCTCAGCGCGGCTGCCGCGCTTGTCGCGAGCGGTTGCTCGAGCGGTGGCGACGGCGATACTGCCGCCAGCGGCGACGGCGCGATTGTCATCCACGGTGTCCAGCCGGAGAACCCGCTGGTCCCGTCGAACACCACGGAGACCGGCGGCGGCAAGATCGTCGACTGGCTGTGGACCGGCCTGGTCGAGTACCCGAACGATGGTGGGGCCCCGCGTAACGCGCTTGCGGAGTCCATCAACACCACGGACTCCAAGGTCTTCACGATCAAGATCAAGAAGGGTACCAAGTTCCACGACGGTACCGAGGTGAAGTCGAAGAACTTCGTCGACGCCTGGAACTGGGCCGCCTACTCGCCGAACGGCGCGCAGAACGGCAGCTTCTTCTCCGACATCCAGGGCTTCGACCAGACCTACACGACGGACCCGGATGGCGCGGACGGCCCGAAGAAGGCCCCCGCCCCGGCCGCCGAGAAGATGTCCGGCCTGAAGGTCGTCGACGAGCAGACCTTCGAGGTCACCCTGGCGGCGCCGACCGCGGTCTTCCCGACCAAGCTCGGCTACGCGGCCTTCATGCCGCTGCCGGACGCCTTCTTCACCATGAAGCCCGAGGAGTTCGGCAAGAAGCCGATCGGCAACGGCCCGGTGAAGTTCGTGTCGTGGCAGGACAACGTCCTCGTCAAGCTGACGCGCTTCGACGACTACAACCTTCGCGACAAGATGAAGGTCAAGGACGTCGACGTCAAGCTGTACCAGGACGAGACGGCCGCCTACGCCGACCTGCTGGCCAACAACCTCGACTTCATGGAGGTTGTCCCCACCTCGGCGCTCGCCGGTGACAAGTGGAAGGCCGACCTCGGTGAGCGGGGCCGGAACACCGTCACGCCGACGACGGCGCTCATCGCGTTCCCGCTCTACGACAAGCGCTTCGAGAACCCGAAGCTGCGTCGTGCCGTGTCGCTGTCGATCAACCGGCAGGAAATCTCGGACAAGATCTTCTTCGGCACCCGTAAGCCGGCCGACAGCTGGGCGAACCCGCTGACCCCGGGCGCCAAGCCGGGCAACTGCACCGCCTGCAAGTTCGACCCGGCCACGGCCAAGACGCTGCTGACCGAGGCCGGTGGCTTCTCCGGTGAGATGGTCTTCTACTACAACTCGGACTCCAGCCACAAGGACTGGATGGACGCCGTTGCGCAGCAGATCAAGACCAACCTGGGCATCAACGCTCGGGCCGAGGGCGTGCCGACCTTCGCGGTCTTCCGCCAGAACGTCAACGCCCACTCGATGAAGGGCCCGTACCGCGCTGCCTGGCAGCAGGACTACCCGGACGTCGAGAACTGGATCAACCCGCTGTACGTCACGGGTGGCTCCTCGAACGACGGCCTCTACAGCAACAAGGAGGTCGACGCCCTGGCGAAGCAGGCCAGCGCCGCGCCGAGCCTGGAGGCCTCGCACGAGGCGTTCACCAAGGCCGTCGAGAAGATCGACCAGGACGTCCCGAGCATTCCGGTCTACTTCTACGGCCAGCAGTCCGGCCACTCGGAGAAGATCAAGAAGCTCGAGCTGAACAACGTCGGCGAACTCGACATCACCTCGGTCGAGCTCTGATCCGAACGGTCTGACCCCGGGTCGGGCTCGCCACATCCGGTGAGCCCGACCCGGGGCCGTTCCGCGAGTGGGTGTTACAACATCTCATTCGCACGTTGTCACCACCGTGTCGGCCGTCCGACGCGCCCCCTGTCTGGAGGACCACCCCATGGGCCGTTATCTGTTGAGACGGCTGCTCCAACTCGTGCCGGTCTTCATCGGTTCGACGTTCCTGATCTACTGGCTCGTCTGGGCCGTGCCGGGCGATCCCTTCGCCGGCAAGTGCGGCGAGCGCCGCTGCCCGGACCAGTACATCGCCTTCATGACCGAGAAGTACCACTTGGACCAGAACGTCTTCGTGCAGTACGCCAACTACATGAAGAACCTGCTCCAGGGTGACTTCGGTCAGACATTCTCGCAGCGCGACATCGGCGGCATCATCGCCACGGCGTACCCCAACACGCTGAAGCTGGCCCTGGTCGCGCTCGCCATCGAGGCCGTCATCGGCCTCGGCGCCGGTGTGCTGACCGGCCTGCGCCGCAACGGTTTCCTGGACAACCTGGTCCTGGTCTCCACCCTCTTCCTGCTCGCGCTGCCGGTGTTCGTGGTCGGCTTCGTGCTGCAGTGGCTGCTGGGCGTGCAGTGGAGCATCATCAAGCCGACCGTCTCGTCCGAGATGCGCTGGTCCGAGCTGATCGTGCCGGGCTTCGTGCTCGGTAGCGCGTCGGTGGCGTACATCGCCCGGGTGGCACGAACGAGCATCGCGGAGAACCGCCGCGCCGACTACGTGCGCACCGCCATCGCCAAGGGCCTGCCCATGCGGCGGGTCGTGGGCGTGCACCTGCTGCGTAACTCGCTCATCCCGGTGGTCACGCTGCTCGGCACCGACCTCGGCGCCCTGATGGGCGGCGCGATCATCACCGAGGGCATCTTCCAGATCAACGGCATCGGGCGCGAGGTCTACCGCGCGATCATCACCAAGGAGAGCGCCACCGTGGTCGGGATCGTGATCGTCCTGGTGGTCGTCTATCTCTTGATGAACCTGCTGGTTGACCTGCTCTACGCCGCACTGGACCCGAGGATCCGTTATGAGTGACCCGAGTACCGCATCGATTGTCAGCACCCCATCCGTGCAGCCGACCGACCCGGTCGCCCCCGCCGCGGGGCAGGGCAACGAGAAGCCACGTGGTCTGCTCGGTGACGCCTGGCGGGACCTGCGCCGCAAGCCGCTGTTCTGGATCTCGGCGACGTTCATCGTGGTCTTCCTGTTGATGGCGACCTTCCCGGGGCTGTTCGCTCCGGGCGGCGACCCGGAGACCGGCGCGCTGTCCCGCAGCCTCGTCAAGCCCAGCGGAGCGCACTGGTTCGGGTACGACCTGCAGGGCCGCGACGTCTACGCCCGGGTCATCTACGGTGCGCGGGCCTCCATCATCGTCGCCGTCCTGTCCGTGGTCGGCACCCTGCTTGTCGGTGGTGCCGTGGGCGTCATCGCGGGCTACCGCGGCGGTTGGGTGGACGGGTTGCTCAGCCGGATCGGCGACGTGTTCTTCGGCGTGCCGTTCGTGCTGGGTGCGATCGTCATCCTGACCACGTTCAACGGCTCGGGCACCAACAACGGCAAGGCCGAGATCATGGGCCTGGTGATCGCTTCACTGATCGTGCTGAGCTGGCCGGTCGTGATGCGCCTGATGCGGTCCTCCGTGCTCGCCACCAGGGAAGCCGACTACATCGTGGCGGCCCGCGCGCTGGGTGCCGGCACCGGCCGGATCATCCTCAAGCACCTGCTGCCGAACTGCCTGGCTCCGCTGCTGGTCTACGGCACGATCATGGTCGGCTCGTTCATCGGCGCCGAGGCCACCCTGTCGTTCCTGGGTGTCGGCCTGAAGTCGCCGGTGGTGTCCTGGGGCATCATGATCAGCGAGGGTAAGGATTTCATCCGGGTCGCACCGGGGCTTGTCTTCTTCCCCGCCGCGTTCCTCGTCACCGCAGTGCTGAGCTTCGTGATGCTCGGCGAGGCGGTCCGCGAGGCCCTCGATCCGAAACTCCGCTAGGGGAGATCCAGTGTCCGACATTCTCGTGTCCGAGCAGTCCGCGCCGGGACCCGGCGGGTCCGGACGTCCCTCCGGCCGGCTGCTCGAGGTCGACGACCTGCGGGTGGAGTTCCGCACCCGGGACGGCGTCGCAAAGGTCATCAACGGGGTCACCTACCACGTCGACGCGGGGGAGACCCTCGCCGTGCTCGGCGAGTCCGGCTCCGGCAAGAGCGTCACCGCGCAGACCATCATGGGCATCCTCGACACGCCTCCCGGCTTCGTCACCGGTGGGCAGGTCCGTTTCCACGGCAAGGACATGCTCCGCATGTCCGACGAGGAGCGCCGTCGCATCCGCGGCGAGGGCATCGCGATGATCTTCCAGGACGCGCTCTCCGCGCTGAACCCGGTGTTCACGGTCGGGTTCCAGATCGCCGAGCAGTTCCGGGTTCGGCGGGGCATGGGTCGCGCCGAGGCCAAGAAGCGCGCGATCGACATGCTCGACCAGGTCAAGATCCCGAACGCCAAGGGTCGGTTCAACAACTACCCACACCAGTTCTCCGGCGGTATGCGGCAGCGCGCGATGATCGCGATGTCGCTGGCGCTCGACCCGGAGGTGCTGATCGCGGACGAGCCGACCACCGCGCTCGACGTGACCGTGCAGGCCCAGATCATGGACCTGCTCGCCGAGCTCCAGCGTGAGCGGCAGATGGGCATGATCCTGATCACCCACGACCTCGGCGTGGTCGCCGACGTCGCGGACCGGATCGCGGTCATGTACGCGGGCCGGATCGTCGAGCAGGCCGACGTGTACGACCTGTACGCCAAGCCGGCGCACCCGTACACGTTGGGCCTGATCGACTCGATCCCGCGCCTGGACGAGAAGGGGCAGCAGCTCCGGACGATCAAGGGCCTCCCGCCGAACCTGATGAACATCCCGCCGGGCTGCCCGTTCAACCCGCGCTGCCCCATGGTTCAGCCGGTGTGCCGGGAGAAGATCCCGCCGCTGCTGCAGGTGGGCCCCGCCCGGGCCAGCGCCTGCCACTTCGCCGAGGAGCTGGTGAACCGTGTCTGAGAACATCCTCGAGGTCCGTGACCTGGTCAAGCACTACCCCGTCACGCAGGGTGTGGTGTTCAAGAAGACGGTCGGTCAGGTCAAGGCGGTGGACGGCGTCTCGTTCGGTCTGCGCGCCGGTGAGACGCTCGGCGTGGTCGGCGAGTCCGGCTGCGGCAAGTCGACCCTCGCCCGGGTGCTGATGAACCTGGAGAAGCCGACCGCTGGCAGCGTGATCTACAAGGGCCAGGACACCTCCAAGCTGTCCGGTGGGGCGCTGCGACGCCTCCGTCGGCAGATCCAGCTGGTCATGCAGGACCCGTACACCTCGCTCAACCCCCGGATGACCGTCGGCGACCTGCTCGGTGAGCCGTTCGAGATCCACCCGGAGGTGGCGCCGAAGGGCAGCCGTCGGGCCAAGGTCCGGGAGTTGCTGGACCTGGTCGGGCTCAACCCGGAGCACATCAACAGGTACCCGCACCAGTTCTCCGGCGGTCAGCGGCAGCGCATCGGCATCGCCCGCGCGCTCGCCCTGCGGCCCGAGATCATCGTCTGCGACGAGCCGGTGTCGGCCCTGGACGTCTCCATCCAGGCCCAGGTGATGAACCTGCTGGAGAAGCTCCAGAGCGAGTTGGGGCTCTCGTACGTCTTCATCGCGCACGACCTGTCGGTGGTCCGCCACCTCTCGGACCGGGTCGCGGTGATGTACCTCGGCAAGGTCGTCGAGATCGGCACCGAGGACGAGATCTACGAGCGGCCGACCCACCCGTACACCCAGGCTCTGCTGTCGGCGGTGCCGGTTCCGGACCCGACGCAGCGGAACAACAAGACGATCATCCGGCTCACGGGTGACGTGCCGTCGCCGATCAGCCCGCCGTCGGGCTGCCGGTTCCGGACCCGCTGCTGGAAGGCACAGGACATCTGCGCCGAGCAGGTGCCGCTGCTGGAGATCCGACGGGACTCGGACCACCCGAGCGCCTGCCACTTCGCGGAGCGGCGCGAGATCGTCGCCACCCACGAGGCCTGAGTCACCCGAGACCGCCTGCCGACGTCACCACGACGACGGCAGGCGGTTTCGTCTGTCCGTGGCCCCGGCCGGGCCGGCCCAGGCTCGCCACCGGCGAGGCGGCTCAGAGCGGGCCGCGGCCCGCGCGGAGCAGCAGCAGGGCCAACTGGGTGCCGTCGGCGCCGAGGGCGACCCGGAACCGCTCCAGGATCTTCCGCTCCCGAGAGAGCACCAGGCGCGTCCCGCCAGAGGCCATCCGGGTCGCCCCGACCTCCTGGGACAACGCGGCGCGCTCCTGCCAGAGGGCGATCATCGCATTGTCGATCTCGTCGATCCGTTCCCTGATCTGCACGATCCGCGCGGAGGCGGTTGGTTCCTCGGTGCCGGTCCGTGCCTCGACCGGCCCGGCGTTGTCGACCGCCGGGGGCGCGGACACCGCCGGCTCGCTCCCGTTCGGCACGGGCCGCTCCGCCTCGGGTCGGGTCGGGCCGCCGCTCTGCTCCATCACGTCTGTCATCATCGGGTACCTCTCGCACTGTGGTGCCCGGTGCCCGGAACCCGGGACGGAAAAAGCCCCGGACTCCAGGAGCCCGGGGCTTTTGCAGGTCTGAATCGATCAGGCGCGACCCACGGCAGCCGGACTCCCGGTGCCAAAGTAAAAGTGGTAGCGCGCAGCGATCACGTTGACGAGTATGCCCACGTCGGCACCTGCCGCGCAAGGATCCAACGGCCCCTTCCTCGCGGCGCGGCGCAGCGGGGCGGGGCAGTGTCTGACCGGCGGCATAGACTTGTCGGGCGATGCATCCTCTCTTCGACATTCCCGCGTCCCCGCCTGCGCCGGAGTCCGCGCCGGCCCGCCCGCACCGACCCGGGCCGGCCCCCGTGCGCCTCGATCCGCAGCAGCTGCTTGCCGGGCTGAACGGGCCACAGCGCGACGCGGTCACCCACGCCGGCTCGCCGCTGCTGATCGTTGCCGGCGCCGGGTCCGGCAAGACCCGGGTCCTCACGCACCGGATCGCCTACCTGCTCGCCGCACGGGACGTCCATCCCGGTGAGATCATCGCGATCACCTTCACCAACAAGGCCGCCGGCGAGATGAAGGAACGCGTCGCCGCGCTGGTGGGTCCCCGGGCCCGCCTGATGTGGGTGTCGACGTTCCACTCCGCGTGCGTCCGGATCCTGCGCGCCGAGCACGAGCACGCCGGCCTCAAGTCGACGTTCTCGATCTACGACGCGGACGACTCCCGACGGCTGATGCAGTTGGTCACCCGCGAGCTGGATCTCGACCCGAAGCGCTACCCGGCGCGCGGGCTGGCCGCCCAGGTCTCCAACCTCAAGAACGAGCTGGTCGACCCGGAGCAGTTCGCGGCGCGGGCCACCGGGCCCAACGAGCGGGCGTTGGCGGAGGCGTACACGCTCTACCAGCGCCGGCTGCGTGAGGCGCACGCACTGGACTTCGACGACCTGATCATGACGACGGTGCACCTGCTCCAGTCGCACCCGCACGTCGCGGAGAGCTACCGGCGGCGCTTCCGGCACGTGCTGGTGGACGAATACCAGGACACCAACCACGCCCAGTACATTCTGATCAAGGAGCTGGTCTCCGGCACCGAGGGGGTGGAGCCGGCCGAGCTGTGCGTGGTCGGCGACGCCGACCAGTCGATCTACGCGTTCCGGGGCGCGACGATCCGCAACATCCTGGAGTTCGAACGGGACTACGCCGACGCCCGCACGATCCTGCTGGAGCAGAACTACCGCTCCACCCAGACCATCCTCAACGCGGCCAACGCGGTGATCGACCGCAACACCTCCCGCAAGCCCAAGCGGCTGTGGAGCGAGGCCGGCGCCGGCGAGCAGATCGTCGGTTACGTGGCCGACACCGAGCACGCCGAGGCCGACTGGGTGGCCCGGGAGATCGACCGGCTTGTCGACGCCGACGAGACCCGCCCCGGCGACGTCGCTGTCTTCTACCGCACCAACGCACAGTCCCGCGTCTTCGAAGAGGTGTTCATCCGCGTCGGCCTGCCCTACAAGGTGGTCGGCGGGGTGCGCTTCTACGAGCGCAAGGAGGTCCGCGACGCCCTTGCGTACCTGCGTTCGGTGGTCAACGACGACGACACGGTGAGCCTGCGGCGGGTCCTCAACACCCCCCGCCGGGGCATCGGCGACCGGGCCGAGGCGTGTGTCGAGGCGCTCTCCAGCCGCGACCGGATCTCGTTCGGCGCGGCGCTGCGCCGGGCCCGGGAGGCGCCGGGCATCTCCAGCCGGGCGGCCAACGGCATCGGCGACTTCGTGGCGCTGCTCGACGGGGCCCGGGAGTTGGCCGAGACCGGCACGCCGGAAGAGGTGCTGGAGGCACTGCTGACCCGCTCGGGCTACCTCACCGAGTTGGAGGAGAGCCTGGACCCGCAGGACGCCGGCCGGGTGGACAACCTCCAGGAGTTGGTCAGCGTCGCCCGGGAGTACACCGAGCGGATCGAGGCGCTGGGCGAGGAGGGGGAGCGGGCCACCCTCGCCGGCTTCCTGGAGCAGGTGGCGCTGGTCGCCGACGCCGACCAGATCCCCTCCGACGACCCCGACCACCAGGGCGTGGTCACCCTGATGACGTTGCACACCGCCAAGGGCCTGGAGTTCCCGGTGGTGTTCCTGACCGGGCTGGAGGACGGCGTCTTCCCGCACCTGCGCTCGCTTGGCGACACCCGCGAGTTGGAGGAGGAGCGCCGGCTGGCGTACGTCGGCATCACCCGCGCCCGACAGCGGCTCTACCTCTCCCGGGCGGTGACCCGCTCGGCCTGGGGGCAGCCGTCCTACAACCCGCCGTCGCGGTTCCTGGAGGAGTTGCCGACCGAGCTGGTGCACTGGGAGCGCACCGAAGGGTCGTACACCTCGTGGGCTGGCGGGGGCGGCGGCGTCGGCGGCCGCGCGGACCGCGCGCCCGGCGCGCGTGGCAACTTCACCGGGGGTACGCCGAAGGCGGCCCAGTTGGCGCAACGGCTCGGCGTGGACGCCAGCCGGCTGACCACGGCCAGTGAGCTGCCGCAGGGGCCGAAGGTGTCGGCCGGCGACCGGGTCAACCACCAGCGGTACGGGCTGGGGCGGGTGCTGGCCGTGGAGGGGCACGGCCCGGGCGCCCGTGCGCAGATCGACTTCGGCGACCAGACCATGTGGCTGGTGCTCCGGCACGCCCCGGTCGACAAACTCTGACCGGCCCCGGATGACGGCAGGGTGGCCTCCGGTGCGACGGAGACCACCCTTGTCCGGATGTCGCGCTGGCTCAGCAGCCCAGGTCCACGCCGTGCGCCCGCATGAACGGGGCCGGGTCGATCTGGTTCCACATGCCCTGGTGCACCTCGAAGTGCAGGTGCGGGCCGGTGGCATCGCCGGTCGCGCCCTCGTACCCGATGACCTGACCGGCCTTGACCTTCTGGCCGACGGTCACCGCGATGCGGCTCTGGTGGGCGTAGTGGGTCAGGTACCCGTTGCCGTGGTCGACGAAGACGGAGTTGCCGTACCCG
The DNA here is from genome assembly GCF_043198035.1 of Micromonospora sp. NPDC048898. NCBI lineage: Bacteria > Bacillati > Actinomycetota > Actinomycetes > Micromonosporales > Micromonosporaceae > Micromonospora > Micromonospora sp. NPDC048898. The sequence goes on along the minus strand of NZ_JBICUF010000003.1, from coordinate 459,711 downwards.
TCGGCGGCGTCACCGGCCTGGGTCACGGTGCCGGCGGCCGCGGCGCGGATCGGCGTGCCGGAGGGCAGCGCCAGGTCGATGCCGGCGTGCAGGGTCCCCCAGCGCTGCCCGTAGCAGGAGGTGACGGCGGCGCCCGGCATCGGGTTGACCCAGGCGGGGGTGGGCCTGGTGGTCTTCTTCGGCTTCGGCTTGGCCTTCGCGGCGGCCGTCTTCGCGGGTGCCGGGCTGGCGCTCGTCGCGGCCGGGCTGGGCGTGGGGCTGACCGAGGGGGTGACCGGCGTGCCCGACTCGCGAGCGGAGCGGTCGGCCCGGCTGGCGGCCTCGTTGCGGGCCTGCGCGTCGAGGGAGACGGCGGCGGGTGCCGGGCGGTCGCTGCCGGTGGTGGCGGCGACGACGCCACCGAGGCCGAGGGCTACCAGAGCGGCGGCACCGGCCACGATGAGGCGGTTGCGTCGGCCGGCGCGCCGCGGCTGCTCGGTCTGGGCGGTGTCGGGGGTGTTCTCGTTCTGGACGGGGCTGTCTTCCTGCACGGCGGACCTTCACAGTCGAGGGGCACTTGACCTCGAAATACTGGTGTCGAGCCGGGCCGGGGGCGGGATGGGGACCTGGTGGCCCGGCGCCGGACGGCGGCTCGCCTGCCCGGATATGACCCCTTCTGCGGCACTACGACCGGAAAAGTGATCATGCGGTACGGTGTCGCCGCTCACAATCTGCACTGTGACCTGGAAGACATCGCTCCACGAAAAACCGCCCGGATCGACAGATCCGGGCGGTCAACGGTCGGTACGTAGCGTCAGGAGCCGGCTACCTCGCTGTAGATTGCCTCGACTTGCAGCTTGATGTCCACTCCGCGGTCCTGGAGGAACGGCACCGGGTCGATCGGCTTGCCCTTGACATGGATCTCAAGGTGCAGGTGGGTGCCGTAGGCGTGACCGGTCTGGCCGACGAGGCCGAGTTGGTCGCCGGCCTTGATCTGCTGGCCTTCCTTGACACTGACCGCGGAGGAGTGGCCGTAGATGGCCTCGCTGCCGTCGGCGTGCTGCACGATCACGGCGTTGCCGTACCCACCGAACCAGCCGGCCTTGGTGACCAGCCCGTCGTGGATCGCGACGTAGGGCGTGCCCTCACCGGCGACCAGGTCCACGCCGGTGTGCATCTTGCCCCAGCGCATCCCGTAGGGGGAGTTGAAGTCGTAGCCCTGCAGCGGCAGCAGCCACACCTCGGGCTCGGCGCTGTCCTTGGTGCGGCTGTCCCGCGAGGCGCGGTCGGCGTTGTCCGCACGGGCCGCGGCGTCCTGGCTGGTGACCGACGCCTGCTTGAGCTCGTCGAGCACCGTCGGGCTGACGTCCTTGGCGTCCGGCAGGGCGCTCGCGCCGAGCGCGACGATGCCGGCCCCGACGAAGGCGGTGGTGACGACAGCGGCGTAACGGCTGCGCGGTGGGGTGGGCACACGGCGACGACCGCGATATCGATCGGGCTCAGACGACAGGCGCTGGCGCACGCACACCCTCCGTTGTCGGGGTTCCGAAGCGGCCGGTGGGCGTTCGTGAAGCTCCGGTGAACGTCCGCTGACCGCGTCGTCACCCGTCCATGGACCTGATGACAACCGTGGACACGTTAGCCAACCACCAGACGAGTCACAAGCTAGAGCGCGAAATTGGCGTGTCGATCTGTCCGTTTGCGTCCGTGATTGTCATGCATCGTGACGCCGAACGGTGCCCTTGTTGCTGCCCGTTCGTCGCCGAGCGTGACCGGTCCGGCGGAGTCGTCCGACTTGACTGCGGGCCGTGCCGCAACGCTGGACAACGCCGGATCGCTGGGCCGGGCGGTGCCGGATGGCCTCGGCGGGTCTCTTCGGGCTGCGCGGTGGTCGTACCGCGCGGTTGACTGGTCGCGGAGCCGGGTTCCAGCCCGGATTTCCCGGGTTGGGTCCGCCGGGTTACCGTTCGTTCAGGTGAAGGCCGTGGAGCCGGTGAAAGGTGTGCGCTGATGAGCTCTCGTATTCGGGTCGTCGTCGCCAAGCCCGGCCTGGACGGCCACGACCGGGGCGCGAAGGTCGTCGCGCGTGCCCTGCGCGACGCGGGGATGGAGGTCGTCTACACCGGCCTGCACCAGACCCCCGAGCAGATCGTGGAGACCGCCATCCAGGAGGACGCCGACGCGGTCGGCCTGTCCGTCCTCTCCGGTGCGCACATGACGCTCTTCCGGCGGGTGCTGGAGCTGCTCGGTGAGCGGGACGCCCGCGACATCGTGGTGTTCGGTGGCGGCATCATCCCGAACGGCGACATTCCCGAGTTGGAGAAGCTGGGCGTCGCCAAGATCTTCACGCCGGGCGCCACCACCCAGGCGATCGTCGAGTGGGTCCGCGAGAACGTCGCGCAGCCGGTTTCCTGAACCTCGTCGGAGCGGTCGGCGACAGCCTCGTCGCGGCGGTCTGCTCGGCGACCGGGGCGACCGGATTTGGGCACGGGGGAGGGGCCGGACGCACCCCTCACACGTCCGGCCCCTCTATGCACGATGCCCCGCCGCCACCCCTCGACCGACAGGGCATCGGCCGTCTCCCGTCATTGCGCTGTTCAGCGCTCCGACATCTGACTCAACGAGGCCCCTACGGCCGGGTTACGCAACCAGGGCAACATCGCCCGGACGGTGGATGCGGCCGGAGTCATGGCCGGAACCGGCCGCTGCCGATGTCCGGTTGTGCATTACCGCACACCGCGCACCCGCTCGGTTGCCGGCGGTGCCGACCTCGCTAGGCTGCGGCCAATGGCCTGTTTCAACTGATGACAGGCGTCAAACTGTTTTTTGAACGCTGGTGGCGGCGCGACGGCGCGCCGCGGAGACGGGACGGGACGCGCAATCGTGGACCTGTACGAGTACCAGGGGCGGGACCTGTTCGAGCGGCACGGCTTGCCCGTGTTGGCCGGCGGCGTCGCCACTACCCCGGAAGAGGCCCGTGCGATCGCCGAACGCCTCGGCGGTCGCGTGGTCGTCAAGGCACAGGTGAAGGTCGGCGGCCGAGGTAAGGCCGGCGGCGTCAAGCTGGCCGAGGGCGCCGAGGAGACGGTGGCCCGCGCCACCGACATCCTCGGCATGGACATCAAGGGCCACACCGTCCACAAGGTCATGATCACGGTGACCGCGGACGTGGCCGAGGAGTACTACTTCTCGTACCTGCTCGACCGGGCGAACCGCACCTTCCTCTGCATCGCCAGCGTTGCCGGTGGCATGGACATCGAGCAGGTCGCCGTCGACACCCCCGACAAGGTGGTGAAGGCCCCGATCGACGCCGTGCAGGGCGTGGACGAGGCCAAGGCCCGCGAGATCGTGACCGCCGCCGGGTTCCCGGCCGAGGTCGCCGACCAGGTGGTCGAGATCGCCGTGGGCCTGTGGCAGGCGTTCGTCGCCGAGGACGCCACCCTGGTCGAGGTCAACCCGCTCGCCAAGAACGGCGACGGCCGGATGCTGCTGCTCGACGCCAAGATCAGCCTGGACGAGAACGCCGCGTTCCGGCACCCGGACCACGAGGCGCTTGTCGACCAGGCCGCGGTGGACCCGCTGGAGCAGGCCGCCAAGGCCAAGGACCTCAACTACGTCAAGCTCGACGGCGAGGTCGGCATCATCGGCAACGGCGCGGGTCTGGTCATGTCGACCCTCGACGTGGTCGCGTACGCCGGTGAGCGGCACGGCAACGTCAAGCCGGCCAACTTCCTCGACATCGGCGGCGGCGCGAGCGCCGCGGTGATGGCGAACGGGCTGGAGATCGTGCTCTCCGACCCGGCCGTGAAGAGCGTCTTCGTCAACGTCTTCGGCGGCATCACCGCCTGCGACGAGGTCGCCAACGGCATCATCCAGGCCCTCGCCCTGCTGGAGCAGCGCGGCGAGCAGGTCACCAAGCCGCTCGTCGTCCGTCTCGACGGCAACAACGCCGAGGCCGGCCGGGCGATCCTGGACAGCGCGAACAACCCGCTCGTGCAGCGGGTGGACACCATGGACGGTGCGGCCGAGCGGGCCGCCGAGCTGGCAGCTGCGGGGGTCTGATCATGGCTATCTGGCTGACCAAGGACTCGAAGGTCATCGTTCAGGGGATGACCGGTTCCGAGGGCTCCAAGCACACCCGGCGGATGCTGGCCGCCGGCACCAACGTGGTGGGTGGCGTCAACCCGCGCAAGGCGGGCCAGACTGTCGACTTCGACGGCACCGAGCTGCCGGTCTTCGCGTCCGTCGCGGACGCGATGGCCGAGACCGGTGCCGACGTCACTGTCATCTTCGTGCCGCCGCAGTTCACCAAGGCCGCAGTGGTCGAGGCGATCGACGCCGCGATCCCGCTGGCCGTGGTGATCACCGAGGGCGTCCCGGTGCACGACACCGCGTCGTTCTGGGCGTACAACGTGGCGAAGGGCGAGCAGACCCGGATCATCGGGCCGAACTGCCCCGGCATCGCCTCGCCCGGCGCGTCCAACGCCGGCATCATCCCGGCCGACATCACCGGCTCCGGCCGCATCGGCCTGGTCAGCAAGAGCGGCACGCTGACCTACCAGATGATGTACGAGCTGCGCGACATCGGCTTCTCCACCTGCGTCGGCATCGGCGGTGACCCGATCATCGGGACCACCCACATCGACGCGCTGGCGGCCTTCGAGGCCGACCCGGAGACCGACGCCATCGTGATGATCGGTGAGATCGGTGGTGACGCCGAGGAGCGGGCCGCCGAGTTCATCAAGACCAACGTCACCAAGCCGGTGGTCGGCTACATCGCCGGCTTCACCGCTCCTCCCGGCAAGACCATGGGTCACGCCGGGGCGATCATCTCCGGCTCGGCCGGCACCGCCGAGGCGAAGCAGGCGGCGCTGGAGTCGGTCGGCGTCAAGGTCGGCAAGACGCCGACCGAGACCGCGAAGCTGATGCGGGAGATCATGTCCGGCAGCTGAGCCGGCCAGGCAACACCGAAGGGGGTCGACCGCAGCCGGTCGGCCCCCTTCGGCGTACGCGGTGGTGAGCTGGTCAGTCGTTGTTCCAGAACGGGTAGTTGCCGGTGGCGCGCAGGATCGCCCCGCCGATGATGTTGATCACGCCGAACACGATGGCGAGGTAGCCCAGCACCGGCGACTGCCCGTTGCGCCGGGCGTCGCGGATGGACAGGTAGCCGAAGATGATGCCCAGGATGCCGCAGCAGATCAGCCCCAGCACGATGCCCAGCACGCCCCAGAGCGTGGTCCGGTCCCGTCCCCGGGCCGGTGGTGGCGGTGGTGGCGGGTATGGCGTCGGCACAGCGTCCTCCGGGCGTTCGTCGGCGGCGGGCCGGCGGACCGCGACCGGCGGACCCGACCCGGGCGGCGGCGACTCGCGCCCCCTTCGGCCGAGGCTAGACCGGCCGGGGTGGCCGGGGCCCGGGTTCGGTCAACTCGCAGCCCTTCGGGCGGGTTATCGGACTGCCACGGCCCGCGCGACGTGCCAGAGTAGAGCGGATGTCCCCCGTCACCCCTGACCGTCCCAGCCGTCCCGGCGGTGTGCACGCCGACGACCGGCCGGTCGATCGTGCCGCACCGGCCCGACGGGTGCCCGCGCCCCGCGCGGGCGGGTCGCCACGCGGGCGAGCGCCGTTGCCCGTCGCCGCCGGGGTGGCGGCCGGTTGGGCTGCCCTCACCTCCTACCTGCCGGTCGCCATCGTCCTCGGCCTGGTGCACCTCGGCACGGATTCCAGCACCCTGACCAACACGCTGCGCACCGCTCTGGCCGGCTGGCTGCTCGGGCACGGTGTGGGGCTGCACACCGAGTCCGGTCCACTCGGGCTCGCCCCGCTGGCGCTGACCGTGCTCGCGCTCTGGCGGCTGACCCGGGCCGGAGTGCACGTCAGCCGCGCGATCGGCGCCCGCGACACCCGCTCACCGCGTCGGGCGCTGCTCGCCGCGGGCGCGGTGGGCATCGCGTACGCGCTGCTCGGCGCGCTCGCGGCGGTGCTGATCGGCGCCGACGGACCGGACGTGTCAGTGCTTCGGGCGGGGGTGACGTTCGCCGTGGTCGGCACACTCGCCGCGCTGGTCGGTGCCACCCGCATCACCGCCGTGACCCAGGTTGTCGTCGGCTGGCTGCCGGGCCCGGTGCGCGACGGCGTGCGGAGCGGCCTGGTGGCCGGGCTGCTGCTGCTCGGCGCGGGTGCCGGCGCGGCCGGCCTGGCGGTGGCCACCGGCGGCGGCGACGCGGCCGACATGATCGGCGCGTATCGGACCGGGGTCGCCGGCCAGGCCGGGATCACCCTGGTCAGCGTCGCGTACGCGCCGAACGCGGCGGTCTGGTCGGCCAGCTACCTGCTCGGGCCGGGTTTCGCGGTGGGCACCGACACCGCGGTCCGCACCAGTGAGGTGTCGGTCGGCGCGTTGCCGGCCGTGCCATTGCTCGCCGGCCTGCCGCGAGGCCCGGTGGACGGCTTCGGTGCTCTCCTGCTCGCGGTGCCGGTGCTGGCCGGGATGGTCGCCGGCTGGCTGCTCGCACGCCGGCTGGCTCGACTCGCCGGGCCGGAGCGGGCCCCGCATCGTTGGGCCGAGGTGTTGGCCCCTGCGGCGGTGGCCGGGCCGGTGGCCGGGGTGCTGATCGGCGTGGCCGCCGCGGTTTCCGGCGGGCCGCTCGGTGCCGGTCGGCTGGCCCAGGTCGGGCCGGTGGGCTGGCAGGTCGGGGCGGTGGCGGCGGGTGTCATCGCGGTCGGCGCGCTGCTCGGTGCCGCGGCCACCCGAGCGCTCACCCGCGCCCCCGCCCCGCAGGCCGCGAAGCCCCCGCGCGTGCCCCCGCGCTGAACGAACGAGCGCGGGGCGGCCGAGCGCGGGGCGGTCGGCGCGTGCCCTCGCGCTGGACGAGCGCGGGGCGCCCCGGACGAATCCGGAGCGCCCCGTCGACAACAGCCAGGTCAGGGCTGGGTGGGCAGGGTGACCTGTGCCACCACGAGCAGGATGATCAGCAGGATGCCGAGCACGACGCCGACCGCACCGCAGATCAGGCCGGCCTTGGCCTGCCCGGCGTTGTTGGCCTGGCCCTGGGCGACCTTCTGCTTGGCGAGGTAACCGGTGACCACGGCCGCGATGCCGACCGGGATGCCCAGGTAGAAGCAGCACAGCAGCGGGATCGACGCGATACCGAGGATCATCGACACCAGGCCGAGGGTGTTGTTCTGCCCCTGCGCCTGCGGGTACCCGGCGTTCGGGTACGCCGGGCCGGTGCCGTACTGCAGCGGCTGGCCGTACGGGTCCTGGTACGCCGGCGGCTGACCGTACGGCTGACCCGAGGTGGGCTGCTGGCCGTACGGAGCCTGCGGTGCCGCGTACGGATCCTGCTGGCCGTACGGCTGGCCGGAGGTGGGCTGCTGGCCGTACGGGGCGGCTGGCGGCGGAGGGGCGGTCGGGTCCTGGTTGGGCTGCTGGCCGTACGGGTCCTGACCGGGGTTACCGGGCTGCATTCGAAAAGCTCCTTGGACTGGTTCCGTCAGTTACTGCTGTTGTTTCCATCCATGATCGCGGTCAGTCCTCCCAAAGCCCAGTGCCGCAGCCGGAGGACATCTCTCCCATAGCGCGGGAAATGGCCCTTCTTGGCCTGTTCCGCGTGTCGGTGCAGTGACGGGCGTGGGTCGTGACGACGTTCGGCCCGAGCGAGCGGCAGCGTACCGGGTCGATGCTCGTCAGCACCGTCGACGATCGGCGCACCGCCCAGCGGAAGGGCATCCTGACCTGCCCGATAGGGTGGCCCGGTGACCGAGCCCGCGCCTGTCGCCCGCATCGTCGTCCTCGTCTCCGGCTCCGGGAGCAACCTTCAGTCGCTGCTGGATGCCGCCGCCGACCCCGCGTACGGCGCTCAGGTCGTCGCGGTCGGCGCGGACCGCGACGGCATCGCGGGCCTGGACCGGGCCGACGCGGCGGGGGTGCCGACCTTCGTCGAGCGGGTCCGCGATCACGACACCCGGGAAGACTGGGACGTGGCGCTCACCGCGCACGTCGCGAAGCACCAACCTGACCTGGTCATCTCCGCCGGTTTCCTCAAGTTGGTCGGCCCGCACTTCCTCGCCGCCTTCGGCGACCGCTACCTGAACACGCACAACACGCTGCTGCCGGCGTTCCCCGGCATCCACGGCCCCCGCGACGCTCTCGCCTACGGCGTGAAGCTCACCGGGGCCACCCTCTTCTTCGTCGACGCCGGCATGGACACCGGGCCGATCGTCGCGCAGGTAGCGGTGCCGGTGCTGGACGACGACGACGTCGACACGCTCACCGAGCGCATCAAGGAAGCCGAGCGACGCCAGCTCGTCGAGCAGGTCGGTCGGCTGGTCCGCGAAGGCTGGACCATCACCGGAAGGAAGGTCACGGTTCCGTGAGTCCCACTCAGGACGGGCGCCGCCCAATCAGGCGGGCGCTGGTCAGCGTCTACGACAAGACCGGGCTGGTCGAGCTGGCCCAGGCCCTGCACGCGGCCGGTGTGGAGATCGTCTCCACCGGCAGCACGGCGGGCACCATCGCCGCCGCCGGTGTGCCGGTGACGCCGGTGGAGACGGTGACCGGTTTCCCCGAGGTGCTCGACGGCCGGGTGAAGACCCTGCACCCGAAGGTGCACGCCGGTCTCCTCGCCGACCTGCGCAAGGACACGCACGTCGCACAGCTCGACGAGCTGGGGGTGGCGGCGTTCGACCTGCTGGTCTCCAACCTCTACCCGTTCCAGGCGACCGTCGCGTCCGGCGCCGGCGTCGAGGAGTGCGTGGAGCAGATCGACATCGGTGGCCCGGCCATGGTGCGGGCCGCCGCCAAGAACCACGCCTCGGTCGCCGTGCTCACCGACCCGGCCGGTTACCCGGCGCTGCTCGGCGCGCTCAGCGAGGGCGGCTTCACCCTGGCGCAGCGCCGCGCGCTGGCCTCCCGCGCGTTCGCGGACATCGCCGAGTACGACGTGGCGGTGGCCCAGTGGTGTGCCCGGGAGCTGGCCCCGGCCGACGACTCCTGGCCGGCGTTCGCCGGGTCGGCACTGCGCAAGTCGACGGTGCTGCGCTACGGGGAGAATCCGCACCAGCCGGCCGCGCTCTACACCGACCCGGACGCCCCGGCAGGTCTGGCCCAGGCCGAGCAGTTGCACGGCAAGGAGATGTCGTACAACAACTACGTCGACGCGGACGCCGCCTGGCGTGCGGCGAACGACTTCGCCGACCAGCCGGCGGTGGCGATCATCAAGCACGCCAACCCGTGCGGCATCGCGGTGGGCGCGGACGTGGCCGAGGCGCACCGCCTGGCGCACGCCTGCGACCCGGTGTCGGCGTTCGGCGGCGTGATCGCGGTCAACCGGTCGGTCTCGGTCGAGCTGGCCCGGCAGGTCGCCGACATCTTCACCGAGGTGGTGGTCGCCCCCGGTTTCGACGAGGGCGCGGTCGAGGTGTTGCAGGGCAAGAAGAACATCCGGCTGCTGCGCGCGCCGGCCTGGACCCCGGCGCCGGTCGAGTGGCGGCCGGTGACCGGTGGCGTGCTGACCCAGGTCGCCGACCGGGTGGACGCCCCCGGCGACGACCCGGCCAACTGGAAGTTGGCAACCGGCGAGGCCGCCGACGAGGAGCTGCTGCGGGATCTCGCGTTCGCCTGGCGGGCGGTCCGCGCGGTGAAGAGCAACGCCATCCTGCTCGCCAGGGACGGCGCCACCGTCGGCGTGGGCATGGGTCAGGTCAACCGGGTCGACTCGGCGCAGCTCGCGGTCAGCCGCGCCGGCGCCGACCGTGCCCGCGGTTCGGTCGCCGCCTCGGACGCGTTCTTCCCGTTCGCCGACGGCCCGCAGATCCTCATCGACGCCGGCGTCCGCGCCATCGTCCAGCCGGGCGGCTCGATCCGCGACGAAGAGGTCATCGCGGCAGCCAAAAAAGCCAACGTGACGATGTACCTAACCGGAACCCGCCACTTCTTCCACTAACCCCCACCCCACCCCACCCCACCCCCGTTCGCGTCGATCATGGAGTTGTGGTGCCCCGCAAAAGGGGTGCCGGTCGATAAATCGGCCACCACAACTCCATGATCGACGTGTGAGGCGGGCGGGCGGGGCGGGCGGGTTAGGGGGCTGGGCGGAGTTCGGCGAAGTGGCAGGCGGACGGGTGGGGGTCCGCTGCCCTCGGGACCGTCTGGGGATCTTCGGTGGCGCAGATGTCCTGGGCCTTCCAGCAGCGGGTGCGGAAGTGGCAGCCGCTCGGCGGATCGGCCGGGCTGGGCACGTCACCGACCAGCCGGATCATGGTGCGCTGGTCGCGGGCCTCCGGGTCCGGCACCGGCACCGCGGAGAGCAGAGCCTGGGTGTACGGGTGGGTGGCCCGCTCGTAGATCTCGTCCTCGGTGCCGATCTCGACGATGCGACCGAGGTACATCACCGCGACCCGGTCGGCGATGTGCCGCACCACGGACAGGTCGTGGGCGATGAAGATGTACGACAGCCCCAGCTCGTCCTGGAGCTGCTTGAGCAGGTTGATCACCTGGGCCTGGATGGAGACGTCCAGAGCCGACACCGGCTCGTCGCAGACGATCACCTCGGGCCGCAGGGCGAGCGCGCGGGCGATGCCGATGCGCTGCCGCTGACCGCCGGAGAACTGGTGCGGGTACCTGTTGATGTGCTCCGGGTTGAGCCCCACCAGGTCGAGCAGCTCCTGGACCCGCTTCTGCTTGCTGCCCTTCGGAGCGGCATCCGAGTGGATCTCGAACGGCTCGCCGATGATGTCGCCGACGGTCATCCGCGGGTTCAGTGAGGTGTACGGGTCCTGCATCACCATCTGCATGTTGCGGCGTACCCGACGCAGCTCGCCCCCGGAGGCCTTGAACAGGTCCCGACCTTCCAGGGTGGCCCGGCCGGAGGTGGGCGTCTCCAGCCGCATCAGCAGCCGGGCGAGGGTGGACTTGCCGCAGCCGGACTCGCCGACCACGCCCAGCGTCTCGCCCCGACGCAGCTCGAAGCTCACCCCGTCGACGGCCTTGACCGCGCCCATCTGCCGCTGGAACAGGACGCCCTGCGTGATCGGGAAGTGTTTCACCAGGTTGTCGACGGAGAGGATCGTCTCGCCGCGGACCTTGGCGGGACTAGCGGGCGACGCTGTCATCACGGACCTCCTGCGCGAAGTGGCAAGCGCTGGTCCGGCCGTCGCCGAGGACCAGGTCGTGGGGTACGACGTCCACGCAGACCTGCTGGACGTACGGGCACCGCGGGTGGAACGGGCAGCCGGACGGGATGCGCATCAGGTTCGGCGGCAACCCCTTGATCGTCGACAGTTCCTCGCCGCGGACGTCCAGGCGCGGGATCGACTCCAACAACCCCTTGGTGTACGGGTGGGCGGGCGCCTTGTAGAGCGAGCGGACGTCGGCGTGTTCGACGATCCGGCCGGCGTACATGACCGCGATCCGGTCCGCGACACCGGCGACCACACCCAGGTCGTGGGTGATCAGGATCATCGCCATGTCGCGTTCCCGGCGCAGGTCGGCAAGCAGGTCCATGATCTGGGCCTGGACTGTCACGTCGAGCGCCGTGGTGGGCTCGTCGGCGATCAGCACCTTCGGGTCCAGCGCCAGGGCCATCGCGATCATGACGCGCTGCCGCATGCCGCCGGAGAACTGGTGCGGGTAGTCGCCGATCCGCTTGGCGGCTCCCGGGATCTTGACCAGGTCCATCAGCTCGATGGCGCGCCGCCGGGCGTCGGCCCGGGACATGCCGGCGCGTTGGCGCAGCGTCTCACCGATCTGCCAGCCGACCGGAAACACCGGGTTCAGGGCGGACAGCGCGTCCTGGAAGATCATCGCGATCTCCTTGCCGCGTACCTGCCGGCGCTGCTCCTCGGATTGGGTGAGCAGGTCCTGACCCTGGTAGAGGATCTGGCCGGAGCGGACGAACGCGGGCGGGGTGTCCAGGATGCCCATGATCGCCTGCGCGGTGACCGACTTGCCCGAGCCGGACTCGCCGAGCACGGCCAGTGTCTCGCCGGCGTCCAGGTGGTACGACACGCCGTTGATCACCTGGGCCACGCCCTCGTTGGTGCGGAACTCGACGTGCAGGTCCCGCAACTCCAGCAGGTGGCCGCCTTCGGGCGTGGCGGAGGCGGGTGTGGGTTGGACGGTCATGAGTGTCTCACCGCAGCTTCGGGTCGAAGGCGTCACGGATCGCGTCGCCGAGCATGATGAACGCCAGCACGGTCAGCGCGAGGAACGCGGACGGGACGATCAGCGGTGCCGCCGCCTCCCGCATGTGGATGCGGCCGGTGTCGATGTCCTGGCCCCAGGAGATGGTCGGTGCCTTCAGGCCGATGCCCAGGAACGAGAGCGTCGCCTCGGCCGCGATGAACGAGCCGAGCGCGATGGTCAGCACGACGATGACCGGGGCGAGCGAGTTCGGCAGGATGTGCCGCCACATGATCCGACCGTTGCCCGCGCCGAGCATCCGGGCCGCCGAGACGTAGTCCTGTTCCTTCGCGGTGATCACCGACGAGCGGACCACGCGGGCGGCGGTGGTCCAGCCGAGCAGGGCCAGCACGAAGACGACAGCACCGATCCGTGCCCACTGGCTGTCGCTGGAGACCCGCTTGAGCAGCACGATCGCGGCCAGCAGCAGCGGGATGCCGAGCACCACGTCGATCACGCGGGAGAGCACCGCGTCGACCCAGCGGCCGAAGTACCCGGCCAGCATGCCGATCACCAGCGCGATGATCCCGGTGCCGAGCGCGGCGAGCGCGCCGACCAGCAGCGAGGCCCGGGTGCCGTAGACCGCCCGGGAGTACGTGTCGCAGCCCTGGAAGTCGTACCCGAAGATGGCCCCGCCGGACGGCCCGGCGTGCTGCCGGGAGAGCAGGCAGTCGTTCGGGTTGTTGGCGGTGAACACCCCGGGGAGCAGCGCCATCAGGGTGAAGATGACGACAAGCGCCAGCGAGATCCAGAAGATCGGGTTACGGCGCAGGTCCCGCCAGGCGTCTCCGGCCAGGCTGCGGGGCTTGTTCGAGGCACCGACCTGGTTGGGTGTGCCCGGCTCACCTGAGGGCCCGCGCCGCGCGGCCTGGTTCTCGCTGGCCGCCACGGTCTCGAAGTCACTCATGCCTGCACCTCGCTGCGCTCGGCGCCGGCATGAGAGCCCAGGCACGCTGCGCTGTCGATTCGTTCGCTGCGCTCACTCATGCCTGCACCTCGCTGCGCTCGGCGCCGGCATGAGAGCCCAGGCACGCTGCGCTGTCGATTCGTTCGCTGCGCTCACTCATAGCGGATCCTCGGGTCGAGTACGGCGTACAGGACGTCCACCACCAGGTTCGAGACCAGGTAGACCACGACGAGCACGCTGACGATGCCCACCACCAGGGGGCCGTCCTCGGTGCGGATGCCGCGGAAGAGGTTGAAGCCCACGCCGGGGATGTTGAAGACGCCCTCGGTGATGATCGCGCCACTCATCAGGTTGCCCAGTTCCACACCGAGGAAGGTGACCACCGGGATCAGTGAGTTGCGCAGCACGTGGACGACGACGATGCGGCGCTTGACCAGGCCCTTGGACCGGGCGGTCCGGACGTAGTCGGCGCGCAGGTTCTCCGCCACCGAGGCCCGGGTGAGCCGCAGGGCGGTGGCCAGCGACAGCGAGCCGAGCACGATGCCCGGCAGCAGGAGCGCGTAGAACGTCGGGTCGGAGCCGGCGGTGGGTGGGAAGAGTTGCCACTTCACGCCCAGGAAGTACTGCGCCAGAGGCGCCAGCACGATGGTCGGGATGCCCAGCACCAGCAGGGTCAGCACCAGTGTCGAGTTGTCGAAGATGCTGGCCCGACGGATGCCGGCGAGCACACCGGCGGTGACCCCGAAGATGATCGCCACGGCGAGCGCGATGAGCGCGAGCTGGACGGTGACCGGCCAGGCCTGCTGGAGGATGTCGCCGATGTTCCGACCGGTGAGCGACTCGCCCAGGTTGCCCTGGAGCAGGTCCTTCACGTAGCCGAAGTAGCGGTAGAAGAAGCCACCGACGCCCGTCTGATCCAGGTTGTACTTCTCGGTCAGGTAGGCCCGTTGGGCCGGCGTCACCGGCCGCTCACCGGCGAGTGCCTGGATCGGGTCGCCCTGCCCGGCGAATGTCAGCGCGTAGACGATCAGGGTGGTCCCGAAGAACGCCAGGACCATCTGCAGTAGGCGCCGCAGGATGTAGCGGAACATGCTTAGCAGTCTCTCCGGAAATGTGCGAAAGGGTCGCAGGACGGCATCTCTGGTCGTACCCGAAATATCCGAGACGCGCCGTCCGGCCCGGGGAAGCCGGCACCACCGACGCCAAGTCCGCTACTGCGATGCGGCCCGGCCCGGTGGTGCGGTCCGGGCCACCCGGGCGTCGTCGCCCGGGTGGCCCGCACCATGGTCAGCTCAGCTGGCTGCTTCGATCTTGACGAGGTTGACCCGCTGGAACAGGTCCATCTCCACGTTCTTGACCTTGGACGAGTGGCCGAACACGTTCTGGCCGAAGCGGAGCGGGATCACCGGCATGTCCTTGGCCAGGATGTCCTCCGCCTGCTGGTACTTGGCGATCGCCTCGTCCTGCGTCTTCGCGGCGGAGCCCTCCTTGACCAGCCTGTCGAACTCCTTGTTGCTGTAGCCGTAGTAGTTCGACGAGCCGTTGGTGCTGTACAGCGGGCCGAGGTAGTCCTCCATGGTCGGGTAGTCCATGACCCAACCCATCCGGAACGCACCCACCGGCTGCTTCTTCTCGACCTTGGTGAGCAGGTCGGCGAACTTCGGCTCGGCCGAGCCGACGGCGTCCACACCCAGGTTGGCCTTGAGCTGGTTGACCGTGGCGTCGACCCAGTCCTTGTGCCCGCCGTCGCCGTTGTACGAGATGACGATCTTCGACGGGCCACCGGCGGCCTGGTAGAGCTTCTTGGCCTCGGCCGGGTTGAACTCGCCGGCCTTGCCCGCGGTGTTCTCCCGGTAGCCCGGCAGGACCGGCGAGACGAAGGAACGCGCCGGCGTCTGCGAACCCTTGAAGACCGACTTGGTGATCTCGTCACGGTCGATTGCCATCGAGATGGCCTTGCGCACGTCCGGGTTGGCGTAGTCCTTGTCGAACGTCGGGAACGCGAGGAACTGGAACGACGACATCGGGCTGGTCTGGTACCTGTCGCCCAGGTCGCTCGGCGCGGTGCTCAGGCTCTCGGTCGGGATCGTCGGCAGCACGTCGAGGTTGTCCGCCTGGACGTCCGCGTAGGCAGCGGTGAGCTGCTGGTAGATCCGGAACTCGATGTTCTTGACCTTGGGCTTCTCGCCCGGGTACGCGTCGTAGCGCTCGACGTCGATCTTGCTGTCGTGCTGCCAGGTGCCCTTCATCTTGAAGGGGCCCTGCCCGATCGGCGCCTGCTCGTAGGAGTCCTTGAGCACGCCCGGAGCCGAGAACGCGGCGTCCGGCATCGGGAAGAACGCGTTGTAGCCCAGCGTCGTCTTGAAGTCGATGTACGGCTCGGAGAGCGTCGCGGTGAAGGTGAGGTCGTCGACCTTCTTCAGGCCGGACATCTCCTTGGCCTTCGGCGTCTTGCCCTGCAGGTCCGCGTAGCCAGCGATCTTCTCGAAGAAGTAGTTGCTGTCCTGACCGTTGGGGGCGTACGCGCCGTAGTTCCAGGCGTTGATGTAGTCCTCGGACGTGACCTTCTCACCGTTGTGGAAGGTGAAGCCGTCCTTGAGCTTGATCGTCCAGACCTTGTTGTCGGACGAGGTGATCGACTGGGCGGCGACCTCGTACGGCTTGTTCTGGGCGTCGTAGTCGACGAGCGGGCTGAACAGGCCGGCGATCACCTGTGAACCGGACGTCTCGGTGGTGTTGGTGGGAACCAGGTGCTTCGGCTCGCCGATCTGGATGCTGACCGCCGAATTGCCGCTGCCGCTGGATCCACCGTCTCCGCCGCTGCCGCAGGCCGCGAGGCCCAGCGTCACCGCGAGCGGGAGGGCGGTCCAGGCGGCGAGTCTACGAACTCGCATTGTGCCTCCTCATCTCCTCACGCTGCGCAGTCAGGCCCGACGCTGGGTTACGCTGCGCAACAAGCGGCAACGGTAGGTCGGCGACGGGCCTTCGGCAACGAGGCGGTTGCGGGTGGGTAACGGTCCGGCACCGCCGGGCTTGTCGGGGACCGGCTTTTCTGCTAGCAGAATTCGACCTAAGTGCCCTCTGGCTGCACATATTCGCTCGTTCCGCGCGCACGCTGTGCCAGCCTCGGCTGTGCTGGCACCCTCTCGGCCAGTCGTCCGGTCTCGGCCTCGCCGCAGCGGCGTGTCTGGTTCGCCGGTGACCGAATCCACAGCCAGTGACTGAGAGTGACTAATGCCACGTCACGGAACGTCACGCGCGGTTGAGGGCGACCAGGTGGTGGCGACCGCTCAAGCGAGGTCGTCCGAACGGTGGGCGATGGCCGTGAGACGATCTGGTCGTGACGGCGACGCTTCTGGACGGCAAGGCAACCGCGGCGGAGATCAAGGACGAGCTGCGGATACGGGTCAAGGCACTCGCGGAACGCGGCATCACCCCCGGGCTCGGCACGGTCCTGGTCGGGGCGGACCCGGGCAGCCAGGCGTACGTCAACGGCAAGCACCGCGACTGCGCCGAGGTCGGCATCGCCTCGATCCGCCGCGAGTTGCCGGCCGACGCCACCCAGCAGCAGGTCGACGACGTGCTGGCCGAGCTGAACGCCGACCCGGCGTGCCACGGCTACATCGTCCAACTGCCGCTGCCGGCCCACCTCGACACCCAGCGGGTGCTGGAGTTGATCGACCCGGACAAGGACGCCGACGGTCTGCACCCGGTCAACCTGGGCCGGCTCGTGCTCGGCTACGACGGCCCGCTGCCCTGCACCCCACGTGGCATCGTCGAGTTGCTCCGTCGGCACGACGTGGCCCTGCGCGGCGCCACCGTCGCCGTGGTCGGCCGGGGCAACACCGTCGGCCGGCCGCTCGGCCTGCTGCTCACCCGCCGCAGCGAGAACGCCACCGTCACCCTCTGCCACACCGGCACCCTCGACCTCGCCTCGCACACCCGCGCCGCCGACATCGTCATCGTCGCGGCCGGCGTACCGGGCCTGCTCACCGCCGACATGATCAACCCGGGCGCGGTCGTGGTCGACGTCGGCATCACCCGCGTGATCGGCGCGGACGGCAAGGGCCGCTACACCGGTGACGTGGACCCGGAGGTGGCCGAGACGGCCGGCGCGTTGGTCCCCATGCCGGGCGGCGTGGGCCCGATGACCCGGGCCATGCTGCTCACCAACGTCGTGGAGCGCGCCGAGCGCGGCTGACTCGCCCGTCCGGTGTCGAACCAGGACTGCGGTGACGTTCGCCCCATCCCGGCGATGGCCGCCGCCCCTGGCCGGATGGGTGCCAGGATGACTGATACGGTCCGGAAAACCGACTGGTATCAGGGAGTGGGACGACCATGGGTAAGAAGGTCACTGTCGTCGGGGCTGGCTTCTACGGCTCCACCACCGCACAGCGCCTGGCCGAGTACGACGTCTTCGACACCGTAGTGATCACCGACATCGTGGAGGGCAAGCCCGCGGGTCTCGCACTCGACCTCAACCAGTCGCGGGCCATCGAGGGCTTCGAGACCAAGGTGGTCGGTGTGACCACCGGTGCCAACGGTGAGGGCTACGAGGCCATCGAGGGCTCCGACGTCGTGGTGATCACCGCTGGTCTGCCGCGCAAGCCCGGCATGAGCCGGATGGACCTGCTGGAGACCAACGCCAAGATCGTCCGTCAGGTCGCCGAGAACGTCGCCAAGTACGCGCCGAGCGCCGTCGTCATCGTGGTCTCCAACCCGCTGGACGAGATGACCGCCCTGGCGCAGCTCGCCACCCAGTTCCCGAAGAACCGGGTCCTCGGCCAGGCCGGCATGCTGGACACTGCCCGGTTCAGCAACTTCGTCGCCGAGGCACTGAACGTGCCGGTCGCGTCGGTACGCACCCTGACCCTGGGCTCGCACGGCGACACCATGGTCCCGGTGCCCTCGAAGAGCACCGTCAACGGCAAGCCGCTGCGCGACGCGATGCCGGCCGAGCAGATCGAGGAGCTGGTCGTCAAGACCCGCAACGGTGGCGCCGAGGTGGTCGCGCTGCTCAAGACCGGTTCGGCGTACTACGCCCCGTCCGCCGCCGCCGCCCGGATGGCGAAGGCCGTCGCCGAGGACTCCGGCGAGGTCATGCCGGTCTGCGCCTGGGTCGACGGCGAGTACGGCATCTCCGGTGTCTACCTCGGCGTCGAGGCGGAGATCGGCGCCGAGGGCGTCAAGCGGGTCGTCGAGACCGACCTGGACGCCGACGAGCGCGCCAGCCTCCTGGAGGCCGCCGAAGCCGTCCGCGCCAAGCAGGGCGACATCTCCAGCATGTAGTTCCCCCTCCCGAACCACCGCTGTCACGAAGGGCGCGCCGGCAACCCGGCGCGCCCTTCGCCGTCCAGCCCCAACCCGAACCCCGCCGGCCCGTCTGCCGCTCCGGAGGCAGCGCTTTCGCTGATGTTGCGGGGACCTTTGGTCGAGATCGCGCTCGATCCTGGTTGTAGTGGTCTCCTGGGCTGGGGTTGCCCCTACATCCAGGATCGAGGGGAATCTTGACCGGCCGACGGGTGGTCAACGGGGGTCGGGGTGGGACGTGAAGGGGGTGGCGAGGTGGGGGGTCGCCAGGACGGTGGGGGAGTGGGTGCGCAGGGCCGTCAGCCGGGAGGTGCGGGCTTGCTCCGGGTCTTCCTCATGGGCGTACGCCAGGTCGGGGTCGACGAGTTGCACGATGTGCACCAGCAGGTCCCCGGTGAGCAGCATCCGTTCGTCGGCCGAGGTCAGGAGCACCGACTGGTGGCCGGGCGTGTGGCCCGGGGCGGGCAGCAGACGTACCGCTGGGGTGAGGGCGGTCTCGCCGTCGACCACCCGGAGCTGGCCGGCGGCGCGCAGGGGCGCGATGAGGCCGGCCGGGAGCCTGGGATTGAGCGTCGCCGCCGCGTCGAGTTCGGCGCGCTGCAGCAGGTAGCTCGCGTTCGGGAAGTACGGCTGCCCCGGCGTGCCGGTGACCGCCCAGCCGATGTGGTCGCTGTGTAGGTGGGTCAGGACGACAGTGTCGACATCGGCGGGGTCGATGCCCGCGGCGGCCAGCTCGGCGGGCATCCGCCCCGGAACGGGCGCCCAGCTCGCGGCGGGTGCGTCGGTTGGGCCGATCCCGGCGTCTACCAGCGTGACCGGCCCGTCGCCGGCGCGGATCGCGAAGCTGCGGAACGGCAGCCACCACTGCCCGTCGGCGGTCACCGAGCCAGGGTCGCGACGGTCGGCCTCCGCCCAGTGCGCCGGCGTGGCCTGCGGAAACGCCTCCGCGCGGGGCTGGAAGAAGGCACCCGCACCGTCGGTGAGTGCGGTGACCGTGATAGACCCGAGGGTGCGGTTCAGTGGCATCGGACGATGATTCCAGGGCATTCCTGTTCCGCGCAGCTCGGTTTCGGTCGGCCGGTCGAGGCCGGCTGAGGGCTGCCGGCCCAATTGCAGTACGCTCGTACTGCTTGAGCACGTGTCCCCCGAGAGGAGCGCCGGCCGATGGCGAAGATCAAGGTAAACAACCCGGTCGTGGAGCTCGACGGCGACGAGATGACCCGGATCATCTGGAAGCAGATCCGGGAGCAGCTGATCCTGCCCTACCTCGACGTCGACCTGCACTACTACGACCTGTCGATCCAGCACCGCGACGAGACCGACGACCAGGTCACGATCGACGCCGCCAACGCCATCAAGGAGCACGGCGTCGGCGTCAAGTGCGCGACCATCACCCCGGACGAGGCCCGGGTGGAGGAGTTCGGCCTGAAGAAGATGTGGCGGTCGCCCAACGGCACCATCCGCAACATCCTCGGCGGCGTCGTCTTCCGCGAGCCGATCATCATGTCCAACGTGCCGCGGCTGGTCCCCGGCTGGACCAAGCCGATCATCATCGGCCGGCACGCCCACGGTGACCAGTACAAGGCCACCGACTTCGTCGTCCCCGGCCCGGGCACGGTGACCATCACCTACACCCCGGCCGACGGCGGCGCGCCGATGGAGATGGAGGTCGCCAACTTCCCCGGCGGCGGCATCGCCATGGGCATGTACAACTACGACGAGTCGATCCGGGACTTCGCCCGGGCCTCGTTCCGGTACGGGCTGGACCGCAACTACCCGGTCTACCTGTCCACCAAGAACACCATCCTCAAGGCGTACGACGGCCGGTTCAAGGACATCTTCGCCGAGGTGTTCGACGCCGAGTTCAAGGCCGAGTTCGACGCCGCCGGCATCACCTACGAGCACCGGCTCATCGACGACATGGTCGCCGCCGCGCTCAAGTGGGAGGGTGGCTACGTCTGGGCCTGCAAGAACTACGACGGTGACGTGCAGTCCGACACCGTGGCGCAGGGCTTCGGCTCGCTGGGTCTGATGACCTCGGTGCTGCTCTCCCCGGACGGCCGGACCGTCGAGGCCGAGGCCGCGCACGGCACTGTCACCCGGCACTACCGGCAGTACCAAAAGGGCGAGAAGACCTCGACCAACCCGATCGCGTCGATCTACGCCTGGACCCGGGGCCTGGCCCACCGGGGCAAGCTGGACGGCACCCCGGCGGTCACCGAGTTCGCCAACACCCTGGAGCAGGTCATCGTCGACACCGTCGAGGGCGGCCAGATGACCAAGGACCTCGCGCTGCTCATCTCGCGCGACGCCCCGTGGCTGACCACCGACGAGTTCATGAACGCGCTCGACGAGAACCTGGCCCGCAAGATCGCCGCCTGATCCAGGCGTACCGCGTCATCGGAGCCCGCCGGCCTCTCCGCCGGCGGGCTTCGGCGTGTCCGGGGCTGACGCGCCGGTCGGCGTCACTGCTGTCGGCGCGCCTCGTTGACCAGGATGGACGAGATGCCAGTCGCGTCCGAGGAAGGTTGACCACGGTCGACCCGCGGCACCCGTGCGCCGATCAGCCAGCCTTCCCGGCTGTGCCGTGCACAGCCAGCCGTCCCTTCCCTGCGGGGGGCCCTGTCCCGGGCCCCCCGCGCCCTGTTTTCGCGAAGGCCCCGCCGCGCAGCAGCGCGACTCAGACGGTGCGCAGCAGGTCGGCGGCGCGCTCGGGGGCGATGTCGTTGATGAAGACACCCATCCCGGACTCGGAGCCCGCCAGATACTTCAGCTTGTCCGTGGCCCGCCGGATGCTGAACAGTTGTAGGTGCAGGTAGCCCAGGTCGCGGTCGATGCGCACCGGAGCCTGGTGCCAGGCCGAGATGTACGGCATCGGCATGTCGAACAGGCCGTCGAATCGGCGCAGCAGATCCAGGTAGAGCGGTCCGAAGGCGTCCCGCTCGCTGTCGCTGAGCGCCGGAATGTCCGGTACCAGCCGGTGGGGCGCGACGTGCACCTCGAACGGCCAGCGGGCGGCCGCCGGGACGAACGCCGTCCAGTGCTCGTTCTCGGTGACCACCCGGTCGCCGGTGGTGCGCTCGGCGGCCAGCACGTCCGCGTACAGGTTGCCCCCGCCGGTCCGTTCCGCGTGCCGGCGTGCCGCGGCCAGCAGCGCGCGGGTGCGCGGCGTCACGAAGGGGTACGCGTAGATCTGCCCGTGCGGGTGGTGCAGCGTGACGCCGATCTCGACGCCCCGGTTCTCGAAGCAGAAGATCTGCTCCACGCCGGGCAGCTCGCCGAGCACCTCGGTGCGGTCGGCGAGCGCGTCCAGGACGGTGCGCACCCGACGCGGCGGCAGGCTGGCGAAGGATGCGTTGTGGTCCGAGGTGAAGCAGACCACCTCGCAACGGCCGACACCCGGTCGAACAGGGGTGAACGGGGTGATCTCGCCGGGCTCGTCCACCACCCGTCCGCTGAGCGACGGGAACCGGTTCTCGAAGACCACCACGTCGTAGTCGGGCGCGGGGACCTCGGTCAGCCGGTCACCCACCGACGGGTCGAGGGGGCACTCGTTCGCCGGCGGGAGGAAGGTACGGGTCTGCCGGTGCACGGCCACCGCCACCCACTCGTCGGTGAGCGGGTCGTAGCGCAGCTGGGACGCGGGGGGCGGCGGCGGCAGGTCGCGGCGGTCCGGCTGGTCGCGGACGGCGTCGTCGCGTTCGTCGAAGTAGATCAGCTCCCGGCCGTCGGCCAGGTCGATCGCGGTGCGTTTCACTGCGCCGCCCCCTCACTCGTCGGCGTGCGCGTCGCGCAGCCCGCCCCTGTCGCTTCTACCATGATCAATTCGCCCACGTGTTCGCCGAGTACCCGTCGTGCGGGCGGAGGCAACCGGTCGTCGCTGACCAGTACGTGTGCTGCTGCCAGCTCGACGATCGAGGAGATGCCCACCGTGCCCCACTTGGTGTGGTCGGCGAGCACCACCAACCGGTCCGCCGCGGCCACCAGTGCCCGGTCGGTCTCGGCCTCCATCAGGTTCGGGGTGGTGAACCCGGTCCGTTCGGTGATGCCGTGGACGCCCAGGAAGAGCAGATCCAGGTGCAGCGACCGGATGGCCCCGACCGCGAGCGGGCCGACAAGCGCGTCCGACGGCGTGCGTACGCCCCCGGTGAGCACCACCGTCTGGTCCGGTCGACCCGCGGCGTGCAGGATCTCGGCCACCGGCAGCGAGTTGGTCACCACGGTCAGGCCGGGCACGTCCACCAGCCTGCGGGCCAGCTCGGCGGTGGTGGTGCCGGCGGAGAGCGCGACCGCCGCGCCCGGCCGGACCAGGTGGGCGGCCCGGTCCGCGATGGCGGCCTTCTCCGCCAGTTGGCGGACCGACTTGGCGTGAAAGCCCGGTTCGTCTGTCGAACTCGGCCCGGCCGTCGTGGCGCCGCCGTGCACCTTGGCCAGCAGGCCACGCTCCTGCAGCGCCTCCAGATCACGGCGGATCGTCATGTCGGAGACACCGAACTCGCCGGCCAACTCGGTGACCCGGACGCCGCCGGTGGACCGGACCCGCTCCAGGATGGCCGCCTGCCGCTGCGGAGCGAGCATTCGCCGTGCCTCCCCTGGGGGTCCCCGACTCTCACGCGGTCAAACGTGTTCCAACAAAGACGAACACTAGCGCGTAGTGAGCGAAGGCCGAACGGGGGCCACGGAAACGACTCAGGTGGCAGCGATCTTCAGTTCCACCCAACCGGTCTCGGTCAGGTGGTGCAGCACGGCCTGCACCGCGTCCGGGATGCTGAGATCTGTGGTGTCCAGCACCAGGTCGGCGTCGGTCGGCTCCTCGTACGGGTCGTCGATGCCGGTCATCCCGGTGAGCAGGCCGGCACGCGCCCGCGCGTACAGGCCCTTGCGGTCCCGGCGCTCACACACCTCCAGCGGAGTGGCGACGTGCACCAGCACGAAGCCCGCCCCGGCCGTCAGGGCCATCTCGCGGGCGGTGGCGCGGGCCGCCGCGTACGGGGCGATCGGGCAGCAGATGGCCACCCCCCGATGCCGGGCGATCTCGGCGGCCGCCCACCCGATCCGCCGGACGTTGGTGTCCCGGTCGGCCTTGCTGAAGCCCAGCCCTGCGGTGAGCTCCCGGCGCACCACGTCCCCGTCGAGCAGGGTCACCGTGCGGTCGCCGCTCTCCCGCAACGCGTCGGCCAGCCCGCGGGCGATCGTCGACTTGCCGGAGCCGGAGAACCCGGTCAGGAAGACCACCAGCCCGCGGTGCCGACGCGGTGGCCGGGCCCGGGCCAACTCCCTCGCCACGGCCGGCGGGGTGTGCCACTCCGGCAGGGGAAAACCCCGGTCGAGCAGGTCGTCGATCTCCTGCTGGGTCAGCGCGAGCCGACGGTTGCGCGGTGGGATGTCCTCCCGCCAGCGCCACTGCCCGTCCCGGTTGTCGTACGCGAGCTCGCGCGGCACCAGCACCCGCAGCCCGGCACCGGAGAGCATCTCGCCGGTGGAGAGCAGGTGGGTGACCCCGTACGCGGCGGAGACCCGGGCGCGCAGCAACGCGTCGCTGATCTCCTCCCGTCGGTGCGACAGCGGCACCGCGATCACGGTGGCCGGCGGCATCCGGTCCCGGGCGGCGAAGATCGTGCGGACCAGTGCCTCCGGCGGGAGCCCACCGACGCCACCCTCACCGACCGGGATCATCACGAGCAGGTGCGCGGCCAGGGTGCGGGCGGCGTGGGCGATCTGCGCGAGTTGTGGACGGTGCAGCGGTCGGTCGGCGATGACTCCGAGCACCCGGCCCGGTGGCAGCAGCGCGCGGACCTCCTCCGGGCTGCGGCGCAGACGCTGGAACGGGCCGTGCCCACCGTCGCCGAGTCGACGGACCTGGCCGCCCACCCCGGCCACGCCCTCGCGTACCGGCCAGACGTCGGCCACGTCCAGGGCCGCCACCGGTGCGCCCTCGCCGTCGGTCAGCACCAGCGCCCGGCGGGCCGGGTCGTGCGGATCGAAGCCCTGGGCCAGCGCGGCCGGCACCTGGAGGGTCACCGCGACCTGCCACGGTGTGCCGTCGGCCAGTTGGCCCCGCCGGCTGACCGACACCAGGTCGGCGCGGGTCATGAAACCGCTCAGTGGGGCGTACGCACCGGTCAGCAGCAGCTCAAGATCAGCCAGCTCACCGGGACGCGGCGTGTACGCCGGCGCGTCCCGCAGCACCTCGTCGGGCAGCACCCAGCCGTTGCTCATCCACGCCCCCCACTCGCCGACCGGCACACAGTTTCGCAGCCGACCGTCGATCGGTCGAGGCCGCCACTCCACGACTCCGGTGGGCGGCCGTCCTCGGATCGACCTGACGGGCCCCACCCTAGGGGTCCGTCGGGGCAAGGATCAGGGGAGCACGGGGGGCGAGCCGCTGTTCGCGACGGGTGTCGACTCCCTACGCTGGCAGCGTGACACTGATCGCGACCCAGTCGCTCACCAAGACGTACGGAGGTCGGGTCACCGCGCTCGCCGACCTCACCGTCGCCGTCGAGCCCGGGATCATCGGCCTGGTGGGCGCGAACGGCGCCGGAAAATCCACGTTGATCAAGATTCTGCTCGGCCTGATCCCCCCGACCAGCGGTCAGGTCTCGGTGCTCGGCATCGACCCGTCCGCCGACCCGGCGGCGGTTCGTGCCCGCGTCGGCTACATGCCCGAGCACGACTGCCTCCCACCCGACCTGTCCGCCGCCGAGCTGGTCACCCACCTCGGCCGGATGAGCGGCCTACCTCGCACCGCCGCCCGCGAGCGAGCCTCGGAGGCCCTGCGGCACGTCGGGCTCTACGAGGAGCGTTACCGCCCGGTGGGCGGCTACTCCACAGGCATGAAGCAGCGCGTCAAGCTGGCCCAGGCACTGGTGCACGACCCCGATCTGCTGCTGCTCGACGAGCCGACCAACGGCCTGGACCCGGCCGGCCGGGACGCCATGCTGGCGCTGGTGCACCGGATCGGCACCGAGTTCGGCATCTCCGTGCTGGTCTGCTCGCACCTGCTCGGCGAGGTGGAGCGGATCTGCGACACGCTGATCGCCATCGACGGTGGCAAACTGCTGCGCGCCGACCACATCTCCGCGATGACGTCGGCCACCGACGTGCTCGCCGTGGAGGTCAGCGAGGGCACCGAGGAGCTCGCCGCCCGGCTCGCCGAGCTCAAGCTGCCGGTGGCACGGGACGGGCGACTGCTCCTCGTTCCACTGGCGGACGACGCCACCTACGACCTGATCCTCGGCGCGGTCGCCGAACTGGACCTGCCACTGCACCGACTGGACCAGCGCCGGCACCGGGTGGCCGAACTCTTCGCCACGAGGGAGCTCTCCCATGCCTGAGCCGACCGCAGCCGCCGTGCGCCCCGCACCGACAGGCGTCATCCACGACATCGGCTACCAGCGCTACGAGGGCCCGAGGCTGGGCCGCCGCCAGGTCTTCGGCGCCCTCTACGGGCACGGGGTGCGTACCGTGTTCGGGTTCGGGCGCAGCGCCAAGGCCAAGATCTTCCCGTGGCTGGTGGTCGGCATCGTCTCCCTGGTCGCGGTGGCCCTCGCGGCCATCCGCAGCCAGATCGGCGAGCCGGTCGCCACGTACGCCCAGTTCGCCGACTCGATGAGCTGGCTTGTCATCTTCTTCGTCGCGGTGGCCGCGCCCGAGTTGGTCTCCCGGGACCTGCGCAGCGGTGTGCTGCCGCTGTACTTCTCCCGACCGCTGCCACGCACCGACTACGCACTGGCCAAGCTGCTGGCGCTTGTCACGGCGCTCTGGCTGCTGCTCGGCGGACCACAGTTGCTGATGTTCCTGGGTGCCGCGTTCACCACCAAGGACGGGATGAGCGGGGTCTGGAACGAGCTGCTCGACCTGCTGCCCGGGCTGCTCTACGCCGGGCTGTGGGCGGCGGTCTTCGCCTCGATCGGGCTGCTGGTCGCCTCGCTGACCGGCAAGCGTGCCTTCGCCGCCGGTGGGGTGGTCGCGGTCTTCCTGATGACCACCCCGATCGTCGGGGTGCTGAGCATCCTGCCGTCGCGTGCCGCCAACGAACTTGCCGGCCTGGCCTCACCCACCACGCTGGTGCGGGGGACGGGCATCTGGGCGCTCGGCGACCTCCTCTTCGACGAGGGCGAGGCGGGCCTGTCGATCGGCGGGTTCGGCCCGGTCTACGCCCTGGCCGCGGTGCTGTTGGTCGCCGGCGCGACCGCCCTCCTGCTGGTCCGCTACCGGAAGGTCGCCTCCTGATGAGCACGCTGAGCCTGACCGGGGTGTCCCGGTGGTACGGCAACGTGGTCGCGGTCAACGACATCAGCATGGCCCTGGGGCCGGGCGTGACGGGCCTGCTCGGCCCGAACGGCGCCGGCAAGACCACCCTGCTGCACATGATGGCCGGTTTCCTGTCCCCGTCGCGCGGCACGGTCAACCTCGACGACCAGCCGACCTGGCGCAACCCCGACGTCTACCGGCGGCTGGGGCTGGTCAGTGAACGGGAGGCGGTGCAGGGCTTCCTCACCGCGTACGAGTTCGTGCTGGCCAGCGCGAAGCTGCACCGGCTGGCCGACCCGGCGGCGGCGGCCCGGCGGGCGATCGACCTGGTGGAGCTGGAGTCGGCACAGGACCGCCGGATCGGCACGTACTCCAAGGGCATGCGGCAGCGGGCCCGGGTGGCCGCCGCGATGGTGCACGACCCGCAGGTGCTGCTGCTCGACGAGCCGTTCAACGGGATGGACCCGCGTCAGCGGCTGCACATGATGCAGCTGCTGCACACGCTCGGCGACGCCGGCCGGACCATCCTGTTCAGCTCGCACATCCTGGAGGAGGTCGAGCAGGTCTCCGGGACGGTGCAGGTGATGGTGGCCGGGCGGTTGGCGGCCTCCGGCGACTTCCGGACCATCCGGCGGTTGATGACCAACCGTCCGCACGTGTTCGCGGTGCGGTCGACGAACGACCGGGCACTGGCCGTCGCGCTGATCGCCGAGCCGTCGGTCAGTGGGGTCGAGCTGGACCCCACGGGCCTGACCGTGCGGGCCGGTGACTACGGCGCCTTCACCCGGGCACTGCCCCGGATCGCGCTCAAGCAAGGCATCCGGGTGCGCCAGCTGGTGCCGTCCGACGAGTCTCTGGAGAGCGTCTTCTCCTACCTGGTGGAGGCCTGACATGTCGACAATTACCTGGATCACCGCACGCGGGCTGTTCGGCCGGCGTCGGTTCCTGCTGCTGCTCCCGTTGCCGTTGGTGCTGCTCGGCCTGGCCGTGCTCTGCCGGTCCCTGGGCGTGGACCCGGGCGAGTGGGGGCCGCCGGTGCTCGTCGGGCTCGGGCTGGCCGTGGTGCTGCCGGTGGTCGCGCTGATCATCGGCACGGGCGTGTTGGGCGCCGAGATCGACGACGGCACCGTGGTGCACATCCTGACCAAGCCGCTGCCGCGTTGGCAGATCGTGCTGCCGAAGCTCGCGGTGGCCGCCGGGGTCAGCGCGGCCACCGTCGCGGTGCCGCTCTACGTCGCGGGGGTGCTGGCCGATTCGGTACGCCTCGGTCTGGCGCTGGCGTTCGCGGCGGCGCTCGGCGCGCTGGCGTACTCGGCGTTGTTCCTCGCGCTCAGCCTGGTCACCAGGCGGCCGGTGCTGCTCGGCCTGGTCTACGTGTTGATCTGGGAGGGGCTGCTGGGCAACTTCGTCAGCGGCACCAAGGTGCTCTCCATCCAGCAGTACGTGATCGCCCTCGCCGACCGCCTCGCCCCCAGCGGGCTGTTGGAGACCACCGTCTCGGTGCCGGTGGCCTCGGTGATGACCGCGCTGGTCAGCGTCGGCTTCACCGTGCTGGCCATCGATCGTCTGCGGTCGTTCAGCGTGGCCGGCGAGACGAGCTGAGACCGGTGTGCGGCGGTGTTCCGGCCAGCCACCCTCCGGCGGTAGGGCTGGCCGGATGGACCGGTTACCCCGCTTCGGGCCAGTCTGGTGGGCGTGAGCGTCGAAGCGGAACGAACGTCGTTGGCTGAGCCGTACTCCCGGAGCAGCCGGCCGTGGTTGACCAGCCTGGCGGTCGCCGGGCTGGCCTGCGCCACGGTCGCCACGGCCGCCCAGGGCACCGGCCAGTTCCACTGGTGGGCGGTGTTCATCCTGATCCCGGGCGCGTTGCTGGCGGCCAGCGGCGGGCCGTTGCTGGCCCGGGGTGGTGGTCGGGCCTTCGGCGGTTACCTGCTCGCCTGCGTCGGCACCCTGGTGTTCACCGTGGGTGCGCTGCTGATGTTCGGCGTGATGGGGCGGGGTTGGCCGCTGATGGTGGTGCTGCCCTGCCTGGCGGTCGCCGGCACCTACGGCTGGCGGGCGGCCCACCCGCTGGCCCGCGGCCTGCACCGGGCGGTGGCCCTGCTCGCGCTGACCGGCGCGTTGCTCGGCCTGACCCTGCAACTGATCCGACTGGACGTGATCGACCTGGAGACCGGTTGGTGGGGCGCGTTCCTGATGCTGGCCGGGGCCATCGTGCTGGGCAACGCGGGTGAGCTGACCCGGCACCGGATGCCGTACCGGCTCCAGGCGATCACCCTGCTGGTGGGGCCCTCCGTGATCGCGATCCTGCTCGGGCTGCGCTTCCTGCGCGGCTGGTGACTCCCGTCCGCCGCCGCCCGAGGGGGGTGGCGGCGGCGGACGCGGATCAGAAGGCGCAGGCGATGACGAGCTCCGGGGTGCGGTCGGGGAGCAGGTCGAGCTTGCCGATCCGGCCAGCCGCCCGCAGGTCGTCGGCGACGAGGGTGAGCTGTTCCAGAAGCGCCGCCGGGCCGAGCGCCTCGGCCAGCGGCACCTCCGCCTTCATCGACAGCTTCCGCTCCGACTTGGCCCGCCGCACCTGGCTCAACGCGTCGCCGGCGAGCCGCAGCAACGCCGGCTCACCCGACCCCTCGATCGTCCGGGCCACCTCGTGGGTGGTGGGCCACGGCGCACGGTGCACCGAGCCGTACCGCCACCACGACCAGACCTCCTCGGTCACGTACGGCAGGAACGGGGCGAACAGCCGCAGCTGCACCGACAGCGCCGAGGCCAGCGCCGCCCGCGCCGAGTCGGCGCCCGCCCCGGTGCCGTACGCCCGCTCCTTGACCAACTCGATGTAGTCGTCGCAGAACCGCCAGAAGAACGCCTCGGTCGCCTGCAACGCCGCGGTGTGGTCGTACGCGGCGAGGGCGGTGCTCGCGGCGGTGACCACGGTGGTCAGCTCGGCGAGCATGGCCCGGTCCAGTGCGGTGGTCGCCGACAGCTCCAGGTCGCGGCGCGGCGTCAGACGCGCCGAACTGGAGTTGTCGTACGGGGCGCGCAGCGCGTCCGCCGCGCCCAGCCCGAGAACGAACTTGGACGCGTTGAGTAGTTTGGTGGCCAGCCGGCGGCCGATCTTGATCTGCGCCGGGTCGAAGGCCAGGTCCATGCCGGGCTTGCCGCTGGCCGCCCAGTAGCGCACCGCGTCCGAACCGTGCTGCTCCAACAGCGCCAGCGGGGTGACCACGTTGCCCTTGGACTTGGCCATCTTCTTGTGGTCCGGGTCGAGGATCCAGCCCGAGAGCACGGTGTCCCGCCAGGGCAGCACCCCGTGCTCGAAGTGCGAACGGACCACGGTGTCGAAGAGCCAGGTCCGGATGATCTCCTGCCCCTGCGGGCGGAGGTCCATCGGGAAGATCTGTGCGAACAGCTCCGGGTCGGTCTCCCAACCACCGACGATCTGCGGGGTCAGCGACGAGGTGGCCCAGGTGTCCAGCACGTCCGGGTCACCGATGAAGCCACCCGGCTTGCCCCGCTGCGACTCGTCGTAGCCGGGCGCCGGGTCGCTGGACGGGTCGACTGGCAGCGCGGACTCGTCCGGCGTGAGAGGGTGGGACCAGTCCGGCTCGCCAGTGTCGTCGAGCCGGTACCACACCGGCACCGGCACCCCGAAGAAGCGCTGCCGACTGACCAGCCAGTCTCCGGTCAGGCCGCCCACCCAGTTGTCGTAGCGGTGCTTCATGTGTGCCGGCACCCAGTGCAGCTCCCCGCCCCGGGTGAGCAGCGTGGCCCGCAGGTCGGCGTCCCGGCCGCCGTTGCGCAGATACCACTGTCGAGTCGAGACGATCTCCAGTGGGCGGTCGCCACGCTCGTAGAACTTGACCGGGTGGGTGATCGGGCGCGGGTCGCCGATCAGGTCACCGGTGTCGGCCAGCATCCCGACGATCTCCCGGCGGGCGCCGTTGACGGTCTGCCCGGCCAGCGCCGCGTACGGCTGTGCCGGCACCCCGGCCGGCGGCTCCGCGAGCAGCCGACCGTCGCGGCCGATGACCACCCGGGTGTCGAGGTCGAGATCCCGCCACCAGGTCACGTCGCTCAGGTCGCCGAACGTGCAGACCATCGCGACACCGGTGCCCTTGCCCGGGTCGGCGAGCGGATGGGCGCGCACCGGCACCTCGACGTCGAACAGCGGGCTGCGCACCGTCGCACCCACCAGGTCGGCGTACCGCTCGTCGTCGGGGTGACAGACCAGCGCGACGCAGGCCGGCAGCAGCTCGGGCCGGGTGGTGTCGATGAGCACCTCCCGCCCGCCCGGCCCGGCGAACCGCAGCCGGTGGTAGGCGCCGGGGCGCTCCCGGTCCTCCAACTCCGCCTGGGCGACGGCGGTGGCGAAGCCGACGTCCCAGAGCGTCGGCGCCTCCGACTGGTACGCCTCGCCGCGCAGCAGGTTGCGCACGAACGCCCGCTGACTTGTGGTGCGGGCGATCCGGCCGATCGTCGTGTAGGTCAACGACCAGTCCACCGAGAGCCCGAGCCGCCGCCACAGCGCCTCGAAGGCCTGCTCGTCGGTGACGGTCAGTCGTTCGCACAGCTCGATGAAGTTGCGCCGGGAGATCGGGGTGGGGTCGCGGCGCGCGGCATCGTCGACCGGGGCGGTCGGTGGCCGCCACGCCGGGTCGTACGCCAGCGCCGGATCGCAGCGCACCCCGTACACGTTCTGCACCCGACGCTCGGTGGGCAGGCCGTTGTCGTCCCAGCCCATCGGGTAGAAGACCACCTTGCCGCGCATCCGCTGGTATCGCGCGACGATGTCGGTGTGCGTGTACGAGTACACGTGCCCCATGTGCAACTCGCCCGATACGGTCGGCGGTGGCGTGTCGATCGCGTACACGTCCTTGCGCTGCCTTGAGCGGTCGAACGCGTACGTGCCCTCCTCCTGCCAGTGGCGTGCCCAGCTCTCCTCGAGCCCGTCCAGGGTTGGACGCTCGGGAACGCCGGCTCGGGCCGTCCTCGCCGTGTCGGTCATCCTGTGATCGTAGGCACCGGGGGAGGGTCCGGCCACGGAGTTGCGGCACCGCCGGCTCAGATCAGCGAGTCGCGCCACTGCCGGTGCAGGGCCGCGTACCGGCCGTCGGCCTCTGCCAGCACGGCGGGTGGGCCGTCCTCGACCACCCTCCCGTCGTCGAGGACGAGCACCCGGTCGGCGGTTTCCACGGTGGAGAGTCGGTGCGCGATGACCAGGGCGGTGCGGTCGCGCAGGATGGTGCCGAGTGCGCGCTGCACCAGCCGTTCGGTCGGCACGTCCAGCGACGACGTCGCCTCGTCCAGGATCAGCACGGTCGGGTCGGCCAGGAACGCCCGGGCGAACGCGACAAGTTGGCGCTGCCCGGCGGAGAGTCGGCCGCCGCGCCGGTGCACCTGGGTCGCGTACCCCTCGGGCAGGGCGGCGATGAAGTCGTGCGCGCCGATCGCCCGCGCGGCGGCCTGGACCGTCTCGTCGTCCGCGCCGGGGCGGCCGAACCTGATGTTCTCCGCGACGGTCCCACTGAACAGGTGGTTCTCCTGGGTCACCAACACCACGGCGCGGCGCAGGTCGGCGTCGCTCACGTCGCGCAGGTCGACCCCGTCGAGCCGGACCGTGCCGGTGTCCGGGTCGTGGAAACGGGCGACCAGCTTGGCGATCGTCGACTTGCCCGCGCCGGTGGGCCCGATCAGCGCCACCGTCTGCCCGGCCGACACGGTCAGCTCCAGCCCGTCGAGGATCGGGGTGCCGGCCCGGTAGCCGAAGGAGACCGCCCGGAAGGTCAACTCGCCGCGACCGGGCCCGGTCGGCAGCGGAGTGGGCCGGACCGGCTCGGCGACGGCTGGCCGTTCGTCGAGCACCCCGGCCAGCTTCTCCAGTGCCGCGGTGGCCGACTGGAGCGAGTTGTAGAACTGGCTCAGCTCCTGCATCGGCTCGAAGAAACGACGCAGGTAGAGCAGGAACGCGGCGAGCACGCCCACCTCGGTCTGCCCGTCGAGCACCCGCCAGCCGCCGTAGCAGAGCACCACCGCCACGGTGACGTTGCCGATCAGCTTGATCGCCGGCGAGTACGTGGCGATCAGGCGGAACGTGTGCAGGCTGGTTCGTCGGTAGTCGTCGCCGAGCGCCACGAAGATCCGTTGGTTGCGCGGCTCCCGACGGAACGCCTGCACCGCCCGGATGCCCCGCATCGACTCGACGAAGTGCACGATGACGAGCGCGACCGCGTCCCGGGTCCGCCGGTACGCGCTCGCCGACGACCGGGCGAACCAGCGGGAGAGCAAGAACAGGAACGGGAAGGCGAGCAGCGTCACGGCGGCCAGCGGCAGGTCCAGCCAGAGCAGGATGGCGGCCACCGACAGCATCGACAACCCGGCCATCACCAGGTTGTCGATCCCCCCGTCGACAAGTTCGGCGATCGAGTCGAGGTCGCTGGTGAGCCGGGAGACCATCCGACCGGAGGTGTACCGCTCGTGGAAGCCCACGGACAACCGCAGGAAGTGCCCGAACACGCGCTGCCGCAGGTCGAGCAGGACGGCCTGACCGATCCGGGCGGAGAGGGTGAGGAACCCGCGTCGGGCCGCGTACTCGGTCAACGTGGCGACCACGAACGCCGCGGCGACCGCGACCAGCGGGCGGGGGTCGCCGGCGCGCAGCGGCGCGATGGCCCGATCGATGCCGATCATGACCAGGTACGGCCCGGCCATCGCGGCGGCGTTCTGGGTCAGCAGCAGGCCGATCGCGGCGGCGAGTCGCCCCCGGTGTGGTCGGAGTTGGTCGGCGAGCAGAGTCCGGCTGAGCCGGCGCAGCCGGGCCACCGCCTCGGGTGCGGTGTCCTCGGCCCGACTCCGGTCGGCCTCCGGGTCCGTGGCGGTCCCGCGCCATCGGTTCAGCTCCGGTTCCTCCTCCGGCGGTGGGTCGGCCTGCTGCGGCACGGTCACGAGCGCACCAGCCCCCGTCCGTCGGAGGTGGACGGGCGCGGGCCGGCGTCGGCCGCCGGTGGGTGCCCGGTGGGTGGGTCGGCGGCCAGCAGCGCCCGGTACGCCGGAACTGTGGCCAGCAGGTCGGAGTGCCGGCCCACGGCGGTGATCCGCCCGTCCTCGAGCAGGGCGACCCGGTCGGCCAGGGCGATCGTCGACGGCCGGTGCACCACCAGCAGCGCGGTGCTGTCGCGCAACACCTGTCGCAGTGCCCCCTCGACAAGTGCCTCGGTGTGCACGTCGAGCGCGGACAGGGGGTCGTCGAGCACCAGCACCGCCGGCCGGCCGAGCACGGCCCGCGCCAACGCGAGTCGCTGCCGCTGCCCACCGGAGAGGGAGATCCCCTGCTCACCGACCCGGGTGGCCAACCCCCACGGCAGCTCGTACGCGAAGTCGGCCTGGGCCAGCGCGAGCGCCGCCCGGACATCGTCGTCGCCGGCGTCCGGGCGCCCCAGGGTGAGGTTCTCCCGCACCGACATGGAGAAGAGCGTGGGCTCCTCGAACGCCACCCCGACCAGCCGGCGCAGCGAGCCCAGCCGTAGTTCGCGCAGGTCGTGCCCGTCCAGGGTGATCCGGCCGGCGGTCACGTCCTGCAGCCGGGGCACCAGCGAGAGCAGCGTGCTCTTGCCGGAGCCGGTGGCACCGACCAGGGCGAGCGTCTCGCCCGGCTCGATGACCAGGTCGATCTCGCGTAGCACCGGCGCGTCGCCACCCGGGTAGCTGAACGAGACCCGCTCGATGCGGAGTTGGCCGTGCACGGCGTCGCGGGTCAGGGCGAGCGCGCCGGGAGAGTCCACGATCTCCGGTGGGGTGTCCAGTACCTCCTGGAGCCGGTCGGCTGCGGTGGCGGCCTCCTGACCGTTGGCGATGATCCAACCCAGCGACTGCAC
This sequence comes from Micromonospora sp. NPDC048898, assembly GCF_043198035.1. NCBI lineage: Bacteria > Bacillati > Actinomycetota > Actinomycetes > Micromonosporales > Micromonosporaceae > Micromonospora > Micromonospora sp. NPDC048898. The sequence goes on along the minus strand of NZ_JBICUF010000003.1, from coordinate 425,206 downwards.
CGGCCAGATGAGCATCAGTTGCAGGCTGACGAACGCGACAAGCTCGCCGATGGTCAGCGCACCCTTCGCGGCGGCGGCCGCCCCGGTCACCAGCACCACGCCCAGGGTCATGTTGGGCACCAGGTCGAGCAGCGCCGAGGTGTTGGCCAGCAGCCGCGCCTTGCCCACGCCCGTGTCGTGTACCCGCTGTGCCCCCGCGGCGAAGCGGGCGGCCAGTTCCGGCCCCCGGCCGTACGCCTTCATGGTGCGCAGACCCTGCGCGGTCTCCTCGACCAGGGTCGCCACGTCGCCCTGCTGGTCCTGCATCCGCCGGGACGCGGCGTGGTAGTGCTGTCCGAACCGGCGGCTGATCAGCAGCAGCGGCACCGCGCTGGCCGCGACCAGCGCCCCGAGCATCGGGTGCAGGTTGAGCAGCAGCACGACCACGACCACGTAGGTGGTCAGGTTGAGTAGCAGGAAGAACACGCCGAAGGAGAGGAACCGGCGGATCACCGACAGGTCGCTGGTGATCCGGGAGAGCAACTGGCCGGACTGCCAGCGGTCGTGGAAGCTCGTCGGCAGCCGTTGCAGGTGGGCGTAGACGTCGGCGCGCAGTGCCGCCTCCATGCCCACGGCCGAGGAGGACTGCACCCACCGGCGGATGAAGATGAGCACCGCCTCGACGATGCCGAGCAGCAGCGCCAGGCCGCCGAGCTGGAACAGCCCGGCCGGTTCGTGTCGGGCCACCGGCCCGTCCACCACCCGCTGCACGACCAGCGGCACGGCGATTCCGGCCGCCGTGCCGGCCAGGCCCGCGACGAGCAGCCAGGCGAACTCGGCGGCGTACGGGCGCAGGTAGGGACGCAACCGCCAGAGGTTGTGCAACGGGTGCCGGGGCGCGGCGACCGGGGTGGCCGGGTCGCCGTCGCTCCGCAGAGGCATACCAGACGGTAGCGTCAATGGCGGGCGACGCCGGTGTCAGCTTGCCGTCAGGCGCCGTTCATGACCGAGAAGCCACGTCTTCACGTCCAGCCCCCAGCGGTACCCGCCGAGCGTGCCATCGGTGCGCAGCACCCGGTGGCAGGGCACGAACAGCGCCGCCGCGTTCCGGGCGCAGGCCGCCGCGGCGGCCCGCACCGCCGGTGGCCGACCGGCCAGCGCGGCGTACCCGGTGTAGGTGACCGGGGTGCCCGCCGGCACCTCGCGCAGCACCTGCCAGGCGTGCGCCATGAACTCCCCGCCGGTGCGCTGCCGCACCGGCACCGTGTCGATGGCGCTGAGGTCGCCGTCCAGGTAGGACCGGACCGCCGCGCTGACCGGGCCCAGGTCGGCCCGTTCGCGCACCGGTGCCCGCAGGGTCGGGTGGACCAGGGGCAGCAGCGCCGCCGGGTCCGGGGTGAAGCCGGCCGCTCGTACGTCGCCGTCCGGGCCGGCGAGGATGCTCAACGGGCCGGCCGGCGTGCTCATTACGGTGCTGTCGATGCTCATGCCGCTCTCCAGAGTCTCATCGTTGCGTAGGACCGCCAGGGACGCCAACGCTCGGCGTACCGGTCGAGGTTTGTCGGGTTGTCGGTCAGGCCGAGGGCGGCGGCGCCGCGCCGGACCGCGAGGTCGGTGCCGAGCAGGATGTCCGGGTCGCCGAAGGCGCGCATGGCCAGGTAGTTGGCGGTCCACGGACCGATGCCGGGCAACGCGAGCAGCCGCCGGGTTGCCTCCAACCGATCCACCGAAGCAGCCAGATCGACGGACCCGTCGACCACGGCCCGAGCCAACCCCCGCAAGGTCTCCCGCCGCCCCACCGGCATCCCAAACCCCGAATCCGGCAGGGCCAGCAGCTCCTCCGCGCCCAGGAACCCCCGCAGTCCCCCCGCAGTCCCCCGGCCCCGCCGCCCACCCGCTCTGCCCGGTTGATCATGGAGTTGTTGTCCCGACACGCCGGAGTCGGTGGCAACAACCTCATGATCAACGTGGTCATGGGTGGTTGGGGCGGACAGGAGGAGGCGGGTTAGGGTTTTTTGGGCGGAGGCCAGGGAGATTTGTTGGCCGATTATGGCGCGGACGGCCATCTCGAAGCCGTCCACCGCTCGGGGGACGCGGATGCCGGGTTCTGCCGCCACCGCCGGGGCCAGCGCCGGGTCGGCGGCCAGTGTGGCGTCGATGGCGGCCGGGTCCGCGTCCAGGTCGAGCAGCCGGCGACACCGGGCCACCGCGGGCGCCAGGTCACGGACGTCGGTCAACCGCAGCGTCGCCGCCACGTGCCCGGCCGCCGGGGTCAGCGCCACCTCGCCGGTGCCGTGCGGCAACCGCAAACCCCGGTGGTACGTCCCGTCGCGCACCTCGTCCACGCCGGGCAGCGCCCGCACCGCGAAGAAGTCCAGCAGCGCGCCGGCGTGCAGCGGCGGACGGTACGCGAGCCGGAGCGCGATGGTCCCCGCACCTGTCGACGCCTGCTGAGCGCCGCGAGTCGTCCGCAGGTCGGACGGGGCACTCGCGTACACCTCGCGGAGCGTGTCGTTGAACTGTCGGACGCTGCCGAACCCGGCGGCGAACGCGATCTCCGCCATCGAGAGGGTTGTGGTCTCGATCAGGATCCGGGCGGTCTGTGCCCGCTGGGCCCGGGCCAGCGCCAGCGGCCCGGCACCCATCTCGGCGCGCAGCATCCGGTGCAGGTGTCGTTCGGTGTAGCCCAGTCGGGAGGCCAACCCCGGTACGCCGTCGCGGTCGACCACCCCGTCGGCGATCAGCCGCATCGCACGGCCGACCACGTCCGCGCGGACGTCCCACAGGGGTGAGCCGGGCGCGGCGTCCGGCCGGCAGCGGCGGCAGGCGCGCAGCCCGACACCCTGCGCGGCGGCGGCGGACGGAAAGAACCGGACGTTCTGCCGCTTGGGTGTGATCGCCGGGCAGGACGGCCGGCAGTAGATGCCGGTGGACGTCACGCCCGTGTAGAACCAGCCGTCGAACCGTTGGTCACGACTGTCCACGGCCCGGTAGCAGCGCTCGAAGTCCAGCTCCATGTCACCGATCATGCCCCGCTCGACCCGCTGTCGGCCGGCGGGAATCGGACCTTGCCGTGCCGGTGAGCAGGGGCCCGTCAACGGGGACGACGGCGACGCCGATGAGGTTGGCCGACCCCGGTCGGCTGGCCGGCGCGACTCGGCTGCGCGGCGCGACTCGGCTGGGTGGCGCGGTGTGGCTGGCCGGTCAGCAGGGCGGACCGGAAGACGCCGTCCGGGTCGTACCGCTTCCACAGCCGCCGCACCCGGGCCCCGGTCTCGCCCGGGTAGATCCGGGCGAACGCGGCCGGATCCGGCCGGCTCTCGAAGTTGACGTACGCGCCGTCGGCCCGCGCCCCGACGGCCCGCCAGGCGGCGTCCAACGCCGCACCGCCCTGCGGTGGGAAAACCGAGGCGATGACAAGGGTGTCCTGGTGGCGATGGGAGTACGCGGTCGCGTCGGGAGCCACGTCGTTGACCGCCCCGCCCAGCGAGCGGAGCTGGACCACCGCGCGCCCCGGCCCGGTCACGGCTCGCATCACGGCCCGCGCCCCCGCGTCGTTCAGCCCGGTGAACAGGCCGTTGGTGGTGGTGCCACGCTGCTGGCCGACGTTGGGGTTGAGGTGCGCGGTCGGCACCAGCGTCGGGTAGGGCAGCAGGTCGGTGCGGTGTTCGAGCACCTTGCCGATGGCGAGCAGCGGCTCCACCGCGGGCCTGGCCCGGCGCAGGCTCTCGGCGGCCACCACGGCGGTGATGGACATGAGGGCCGAGCGCCCGTCCGCGAACACCATCGCCGCCGCGGACAACTCCCGTGGGGCCCGCGCGAGGTAGGCCGTCCATTCCCGGACGGTGCGCCCGTCCGGATGCGCCTCGACGACCACCTGCGTCACGCCGACGTTGCGTTGCTCGACGGCCTCGATCTCGAAGGCCACCACGATCCCCGCACCAGCTCCGGCACCACGCGCCAACCAGAACAGCTCCGGCTCGTGCGTGGCGTCCGCGCGTACCAGCGTCCCGTCGGCGAGCACCACCTCGACGGCGCGGACGCGGTCGATGGTAAGGCCGTGGGCGCGGACCAGCCAGCCGACACCGCCGCCGGTGGCCAGCCCGCCGACCCCGACGCCGCCGTAGTCACCCGAGCTGATCACCAGGCCGTACGGTGCCAACGCCTTCGCGACGTTCGCCCAGCGGGCACCGGCCTCGACCCGGACCAGTCCGGCCCGCTCGTCGAGCACCTGCACGCGGTTGAGCATGGACAGGTCGATGACCACGCCACCGTTGGTCGAGGAGGCCCCGGAGAGGCCGTGCCCGCCGCTGCGGACGGCGATCGGCAGCCGCTGCTCCCGCGCGTAGCGCAGCGCGTCGACCACCTGGGCGGTGGTCTTCGGCAGCAGCACGGCGGCCGGCGACGCCGTGGTGGTGTACGTGGAGCGCAGCTGCGCGTACCGGCGGTCGCCGGGTGTGACGATCTGCCCGGTGAGCGAGGTGGGCACCCGGGGCATGGTGGTGCTCATCGTCGCCCCCGCGGCTGGCCCGTCGGGTGTCCGAGATCGGTCATGGCCCAAGGATGGGCGGGCTGACCGGCCTCGGCAAACCCGGTGGGCGGGTGCCCGCTGGTGACGCAGCCGCGCTGCGCTCGCCGGTGCGGGGGAGGTGACAGGTATCTCCAGTCGGCCCCTGCTCCGGCGCTGCCGCCGGAGTGGGCCGCGGTGGGCCGGTCGGGCCGGGGCGAGGAAGCCGCCGACCTGACCGGTTTCGCTCAGCGCGACACAGTCGGGGTGGTCATCGGCTTGCCCGGCGCGCCGGGTGGGTTCAACGGCTCGCCCGGCGCACCGGGTGCGGTCGTCGGCGACGGATCACCAGGCGCACCGGGCACCCCAGGCGCACCGAGATCCCCGGGAGCACCGGGCATCCCCGGCGCATCGGCGGCAGCACCGGGCGCACCGGGCTTGCCGGGCGCGCCCGGCCGCGTCCCCGGGTCCTGTTTCGCGCCGCCGGGGCTCGGTACGACAGTCGCCACCACGGTCGGCGCGAACGACTCGGGCGCGGGCGGGCCGGGCACGGCCGCCGAACCCGCCGGGCTGGGCGCGGCCGGTGGGGCCTCGTCCGAGCCGGTCGAGGCGAGAGCGATCGGAGTGGCGATGAGGATCGCCGCGAGGGTGCCGACCGCCCCCATCGTCACCGTGGCGCGGCGCCGGTTGCGCACCCGCCGTTCCGCTCGGTTCAACTGGTCATGCACTATCGGTGCCTCCTCGGCCAGGTCGGTGAGGGTGCGGCGGATGAGGTGCTCGAAGGGATCGGTCATCGCCGTACCTCCAGCATTTCGACCTCCGGCAGCAGCTCGCGCAGGCGCGTGACCGCCCGGTGGGTACGGCTGCGTACCGTGCCCACGGAGCAGCCGAGCAACTCGGCGACCCGGGCTTCGGGCAGGTCCTCGTAGTAGCGCAGGACCACCACCGTCCGCTGGGTCGGTGGCAGGTGGCGCAGCGCGGCGCGCATCGCCAACCGCACGTCGGAACCACCGCTCGGATCGACGCCGACCGGTTCGTCCGCCGGGTTGAGCGGCGTCTCCCGCCACCGGCGCAGTCGTCGCCACCAGCTGATCTGCTCGCGGTACATCACCACGCGCAGATAGCCCTCGGGATCGGCGTGCCGGATGGACCCCCACTTCGGGATGGTCCGCGCCAACGCCGACTGGAACAGGTCCTCGGCGGCGGTGCGGTCCCCGGTCAGCAGGTACGCGACCCGCATCAGCGCCGGCGTCCGGTTGCCGACGAACTCGGCCAGCCGAGCCCGTTCGTCCTCGTCCACCCACCACCTCCGTTTCGTTGTCACAGATACAGACGCCGCAGGTCATCGTGGCTATCCGCGATCTGCCGGGTTTTTCCGCCCCGGAAGTGTCGGTCGTGGCGGGTAACGTCCGGCCACCAATTCAAGAAGGGGTGGCGCGACATGGCGAGCGTGGCGGGTTGGGCGGCGGCGTCGACACCGGGCACGTTCCCGCCGCTGCCCCGCGCGGTGGCGCAGTCCCTCTACCGCCGGATGCGGGCCGTCGCGCCCGCCGCCCGAGGCGCCATCGACCGGGACCGGGCGACCGACTCCGAGCGGGCCTTCGCCGACACCGCCTGCGGCCGGTTGGTCGGCTCCCTCGACGACGCGGGCCTGCGGGCGCTCGGCATGTGGACACACCACTGGTGCATGCGCTTCTACGACGACGACACCCGGGCCGGCCGACGGTTGGTTCGCGAGATCGCGGCTCGGCAGGGGCTGGGCTGGACGGCCGACGAGGTGCGCTGGATGCTGCGCGAGTCGTTGTCGGCCGGCCCGGCCGCCGCCGACCGGTTCACGCTGCCGCGGGCCGCCGCGGCCCAGCTGCCCGAGGCCGACCGACCGCTCGACGAGTTGCCCCCGGCCGCCCTTCAGCCCGAGGCCCACGTGCCCCACCAGCGCCGACCCGAACCCTTGCGTTGATCATGGGTGTTCGGTCGACAGACGGCTCGCCAACCCCATGATCACCGAATTGGGGCCGACGGCGTGCCGGCGGCGGCTGCGGCAGGATGGGCGGCGGACCACCGACGGAAGGACGCCCGATGCCTGCCAGCGCACCGACCATCCTCGCCACCAGCATGGGCTTCTTCCGCGGCGACCGAGGCCCCCACAACCTGCGTCCCAGCCCCGTGTTCGAGCTGGCGGCCGAGCTGGCCGAGGCCGGTCCACAGCCACGGGTCTGCTATCTCGGTCAGGCCATCGGGGACCAGCCCACCGTGCTGGGCGCCATCTACGGCGCGTTCGCCGACACCCGCTTCCGGCTGTCGCACCTCGCCCTGTTCCCCATGCCGAACGTCGAGGACATCCGCGCCCACCTGCTCGCCCAGGACGTGATCTGGGTCGACGGTGGCAGCGTGGCCAACCTGGTGGCCGTGTGGCGGGTGCACGGGCTCGACGAGATCCTGCGCGAGTGCTGGCAGGCTGGCGTGGTGCTGGCCGGGGTCTCCGCGGGCTCGATCTGCTGGCATGTCGGCGGCGCCACCGACAGCTTCGGCCCACGCCTGCGCGGCTTCACCGACGGCTTGGCCTGGCTGCCGTACGGCAACGGCGTGCACTACGACAGCGAGGGGCAGCGGCGTCCGCTCATGCACGAGCTGGTCGGCAACGGGACGCTGCCGACCAGTCACTGCACCGACGACGGGGGCGGCCTGGTCTACCGGGGCACCCGGTTGGTCGAGGCGATCGCGGACCGTGAGGGCGTGTCGGCGTACGAGGTCAGCCGTGGCGCCGACGGCAGCGTCCGGGAGGCGGTCATCGCCCCGCGCCTGCTCGACTGAGCGCCACGCCTGCTCGGCTGAGCGTCACGCCTCCTCGGCAGGCGTCCGGCGTCGGAGCACCGCGTCGAAGACCTGTGCCAGCTCGGCGGCGTCCTCCCCGGCGTGGTGCGTGTGCGGCACGTCGTGCAGGCCCAGCTCGTGCTTGATCCTGCCCTTGCGGGTCTGGACCCACTCGCTGCCGGTCAGCCCCATCCAGTAGCTGCGCAGATCGACACCCGAGCCGGTGGCACCGAACGGGCTGTGGCCGACGAAGCGGACGAAGTACCAGTGCACGAACATGCCGTCCCAGACGGCCGGGGCGGCGAGGAAGACCGGGCGGCCGATCCGTCGCAGCCCGTTGACCCAGGCCGCCGCGGCGGACATCGCCTCCTGCGCGGTGGGTGCCTCCCGCAGCAGGCGGTCCCGGTCCAGGCCGGAGACGGCAAGCGCCGCCGGCACGAAGTCGTCGGAGATCGGACGCAGCTCGGTGTAGAAGGTCAGGTCCGGGTGGCTGGCCACGGCCATGCCCAGCGAGATCATGCTGTACGGCCCGGGGATCGGTCCGTCCGCCTCCACATCGACGGCGATGTACAGCTCGGGCAACGTCGAGGTCATCCCACCTCCAACAGCGAGACGTCGGGTTCGGCAGGGTAGCAACGCTTGCCGGGTCCCGTCGCGACATAAACCGCACCCCGCGTAAGCTGGCTGGTCGTGAGTCTTTCCATCGGCATCGTCGGCCTGCCCAACGTCGGCAAGAGCACGCTTTTCAACGCGTTGACCAAGAACGACGTGCTGGCGGCGAACTACCCGTTCGCCACCATCGAGCCCAACGTCGGCGTGGTCGGTCTGCCCGACGAGCGGCTGGGCAAGCTGGCCGAGATCTTCTCCTCGCAGAAGGTGCTGCCGGCCCCGGTGTCGTTCGTCGACATCGCCGGCCTGGTCCGCGGCGCGTCGAAGGGGCAGGGTCGGGGCAACGCCTTCCTGGCCAACATTCGGGACGCCTCGGCGATCTGCCAGGTGGTCCGGGCCTTCTCCGACCCGAACGTGGTGCACGTCGACGGCAAGATCTCCCCGGCCGACGACATCGAGACGATCAACACCGAGCTGATCCTCGCCGACCTGCAGACCCTGGACAAGGCCCTGCCCCGGTTGGAGAAGGAAGCCAAGCTCCGCAAGGACCGCTTGGCCGCGGTCGCCGCCGCGAAGGCCGCGATCGAGGTGCTCGACGGCGGCACCACCCTCTACTCCGGGGCCGCCGCCGCCAAGATCGAGCTGGAGCACCTGCGCGAGCTGCACCTGCTCACCACCAAGCCCTTCCTGTACGTCTTCAACGTCGACGAGGCCGAGCTGGCCAACGAGACGTTCCTCGACGAGCTGCGCGCCCTGGTCGCCCCCGCCGAGGCCGTCTTCATGGACGCGAAGATCGAGTCCGAGCTGGTGGACCTGCCCGAGGAGGAGGCCCGCGAGCTGCTGGAGTCGATCGGGCAGAACGAGCCCGGCCTCAACCAGCTCGTCCGGGTCGGCTTCCGCACGCTCGGCCTCCAGACGTACCTCACGGCCGGCCCCAAGGAAGCACGCGCCTGGACCGTCCCGGTCGGCGCCACCGCGCCGGAGGCCGCGGGTGTCATCCACAGCGACTTCCAGCGCGGCTTCATCAAGGCCGAGGTGGTCTCCTACCACGACCTGGTCGAGCACGGTTCGATGGCGGCGGCCAAGGCGGCGGGCAAGGTCCGCATCGAGGGCAAGGAGTACGTCATGCAGGACGGCGACGTGGTGGAGTTCCGCTTCAACGTCTGAATCCAGCCTTTTACCGCAGGTCAGACGGTTGAGTCGTCGCCCTAGGGCACATTGGGGGCACAACCCCACGCGTCATCGAGGGCGCGGCGGGCGCGTTCCTCCGAGTCCGGCATCAGGTGGGCCGTACGTCGACAGGACGATCTCGGTTGTGCACGCCCGACGGCGGCTGCAGCACGGGTGGTACTTCTACCGCAGACGGTAGAGGTAGCTGCCTTCGTAGTTGCGTTCAACGTTCTCATGAGAGTCGACGTAGAACGAGGTACCGGCGAGCCAGTCGGCGGGATACCCGCTACGGGCGAGGATCGTCCGGAATTCTTGTTCAAGTCTTGCCGTCACACCGTTACTGGCGCAGCGTGCCACGTTGGCGTCTGTGTCGAAAAACAGCCGCACTGCCGCGTCGAAGTCGGTCGGGACAAACGGAACGACGAACTCCACGCGCACAAGCGGTACCTCGTTGGCCGTTGCCCAGGAGAGAAGCTCGCGCTTGGCGGTACCGAGGTGATCGAACTGCCTGCGACGGGTCGGGTCCACGTTGCCATCGTAGGCACGACTGTCGATTCGGGCTCGTGCCCCAGCCGCGTGAGTGTCACGCATCAAGTGAAGCCAACCTGTAACGCATCAAGCGGCGTACGACACCGAGCTGCCGGCGAAGTGGTTCAAAGTTTCTGTACGTCTTCAAGGCGGCCCTGAACGGGCCGCACGCGCCGCCGCCTGGGCGCGTGTCCGTCGCTCCGCTGGCGCTCCGACTCCGGCCACGCAACACGCCCGGCGGCTGGCGCGGAAGCGGGAAGCCCAAGGGGCCGCCGCAGCACGACAGGCCGTTGACCGGGGTGGTGGTGGGCCGGCAGCCGGCCGGGCCGCGCGGCCACGAGCCCGCGCGGCGTAGGGGAGCGCACGCCGGCCGCGTCGGCGAGCTGGCGGCGGTTGCGGGGGTTGCGGCTACTGCGCCTCCGGCGGGGGCGCTCGGGCTCCGAGATGGTTGCAACCCCGCCGGCGCGTTGCGGTCCGTGGGTGGTTGCGCGAGCCATCCCGTCTGCCCTCGACCCGGGCAAGCCGAGCAGACCACCGCCCGACCCGCCAGCGTCCGACCGTGCGTCAAGGCCGTCTTGACGTGGCGGGCCGGGCGGCGGCCCGCTCCCCAGGAGGGCGGGTCGACGGCAGACGGGATGGCAGGTTCTCAGGGCTGATCTTGCGATTGCTGAGGCTTGAACCCCATCCTCCGCCACGCGTCGCGAATCGGTTGCAGATTGTTGGAGAACATAGTGTCGCTCAAATCGATTGGGTCGCCATCGAATTCGATTCTCCTACCTGCCCTGCGATACGGCGAAATGAGGTACCGCCGGTTGCCATACGCGTCCTCCGCTACCACTGACAAGGCTTCGCGGCGATCGTCTTGGAGGGCAGGAGGAACGATAAACCCCTGCTCATCATGCACCAATCCCCCCTGCCAAGTGTCGCCAACCTCTACGAGCCCGTCGATGCCGCTCCGCTCAATGGCAGCCGCCAACTCGCGCATCAGAACCATCTTGTCTGGCCTGTCTCTTGCTTCCAGAGCTTCAGTGGCCACTTGCTCGTTGCCCTTGTAGAGAAGCACGTACCAGCCATGCCAGCGATCTTTTGCGAGAATCCTCCTGGCGTTGCTCATGCACCAGTCGGCCATGCTGGTAACCGAGTCCCAACCTTCCGGTGGTGGATCGGTCGAACCATACTTCCTCATGGACTTATTGAGCTGTTTGGCATTAGGGGAAAACGAGTATCTGTTGCCACCAACATCGGTAGCTCCGTTTGACAGCCTTAACCGACGGACTGCGTATTCGGTAGGGACCATGCAGGGCAACCTGCCGTGAGGCAGTCGTTCAACAACAAGATATCCCTCGTCAGATGACCCGAACGCCACCCCGTGTTCGATACCGAGGTTCTCGTGCAGGTCGTCCAGCATCACGGCCATGAAGCCATATGCTTCGGCACACGCATCGGCCAACTCTCGATCAGGCAGCGCCTTGTCAACCCACCTGCGCGTCAGCTCGATGTAGCCCTCCCTGACGAAGAAGTCTGGCAGACTCGCGAGTTCCTGCACTTGCTCCTTTGTGGAGGTGGCAGGCGGCACGTTGATTGATAGCTTTAGCCTCTGTTCACCGTCTGAACCCAGGATTGTGGCTAGCTCTTCAGGCGGGTCGCCGGTCCAATAGGCTGCGATCAGAGCGGCTCTGGCTTCAGACTCCGCATCCAAGTCACCCTGCTTTACCACCCGGTTGCGCGATTCAACCACCCAGCGCATAACGTGGCTCGCACGCATCTTCTCGCGCCATGGCTCATACCACGCATCGAAGCCTTCAATATTAGATTTCTCTGATTGCAAGATAAACGTTACGTTGCGCAGACTCTGAATGACAGTGTTTAGTTCTCGGCGGAAATGGCCAGGATGATGGTACTCGCGGGTGAGTGAATGCCACTGATCATGACAATCTTGCATCCGTTTGTGAGTCTTCGATATCGGGCAACCGGCACCGTTACTCAATTCGCTGGCGGCATGAAGCTGGCCAGTGATGTAACCGCTCGGGGCGCGGTGCTGGCGCTTCTTCCTCTTGCTTCCTGGCCTTGGGAACCTCACATGACCAGTATCCGTGGCCTGTCCAGCCGTTAGCGCCGCCGGCTGCATGGGCCGTCGATGGGCTGTCGAGCGATGACGAATGACGACCGACAACGACCAGCAGAGCCCGGAGAAACACCAGGTCAGCCGGCATTTGATGCGCCTGGCCTGGCGGGCGACGGACGAGTAGTCCTGTACGCCGGATATCCTGTCCGGTGTGGTCGATGACGGTAGAGATCGAGTAGCAGCGACCCAGGATGCGGTCGCGGTGGTCACCGCCTGGCTTGCACAGCGTCAGGGCGACGACCTGTATCACCAGCAGGTTGACCAGGTGATCGAGGAGCATGGCGAGTTGGGAACGCTCCGACTAGCTACGGGGCTCACGAACCTGTGCGGGTTCCTGGTCTACCGTCTGGCTCGCCTGCAGGGGCAGGATCCGGAGGAAGTCCTCCGCGATGTTGCTCGCCGCATCGCTTCCGCTTGAGGCTTGCTTGCGGGGCACATCCGGGGCACAAGACAGTGTGAAACGTTGACTACGGGTGGCGAACGCTGCGATCCCCGAACGGGCATTGAGCACCTACGCGACCACGTTGACGCAGGTAGCCGGACGGCAGCTCGCAGTTCCGCTTCAACGTCTGAATCTGGCCTGTTTCCGCAGGTCGGCAGTGATCGGAAGCAGCTTGGCCGCCATGTCCTCGTGGTCGCCAGAGCCACTGGCGGTCCACAACATGCCGCGAGTTCGGTAGTAATCGCGTAGCGGCTCGATCTGCTCCTGGTAGTTCTCCTGGTAGTGCGAGTGCATCAGCAGCAGTTCGTTGCCTCGCTCGGCTTGCTGCGGGTCCAGTTCTATCTGACGTTCTATTCGGCGGCGGACCATGAAGTCGAGTTCGTCCTTCGTCAGTACGAGTTCGATCACCGTGTCGGGCGCATGGCCGCTCTGCGCCAACAACTCCGCCTGAACGATCCTGCGCGGGTAGTTGCACAGCAGCCAGCCGCCATCCACGGCGGCCAGGGCGTCAGCGATGGCCTTCGTGGTCAGCTCATCCGGGATAAGGTGCCCGGTCTGCATGTACCGGTTCATCTGTTCGCCCAGCGGCGTCCGCAGTTGCACGTGCTCACGGCAGACGTTGCCTGGGCTGATGACCTGGAGGCCGGTCGCTTCTGCCAGAACCGCCGCAGCAGAGGACAGGTCGACCAACGGCCCGGCGATGAGGGCAACGTTCGGCATGCGTGCTCCCAGATGCTAGTAGCCGGCGAACGGCAGTGTGGGGCTCCGGGTTCGAACTGGGAGCTACGGTGCGCGTCATGGTAGGTGACGGGGTGCGCGAGATTCACGGCTTGACAGGGCACAGGACGTGCCGCCGCAGAGACACCCGCTGTAACCGCGAGCACGAGCGCCACGCGCCTCCGTTGGGGACTTACCAGTGGCCCGTGATGAGGACGGCAGCGGCGTCGAGTTGCTCCCGCTCACGTGTGGTGAGTGCCAGGTCGTTCCGCCGTACCGCCAAGGCCCGTTCCAGCACGGTCAGCAGGCTGCCGCCGACGCGGTCCAGGAAAGCATCCAACAGCGTTGCGGCCGGCGGGGCCAGAGAATGCTCACCATCGGCAGCCACCTGGGCGAGGATGACGGCTGAGAGCGCGACATCGAGGTCTGGCGGCCCCTCGGTGGCGTTGCGCCAGTCAATGAGGACCGGTCCCCGTGACGTCAGCATGACGTTGTCCGGGTGCAGATCGAGGTGCAGGATCCGGGCATCATCGGGCGCGCTGAGCCGGGGCGGCAACGCGTGCAGCCGGCGATGCAGACCCGCCAGACAGTCGGCCGCTGCCAGGGCATCGAGCTGACCGGCGATGAGCGCCGACAGCATGGTGCCCCCGTCCAGGCGTTCCATGACGAGATCGGTGCCGCGCGCCTCGTACACAACGGGCACCGGAAAACCCAGACCTCCCACGTACGCCATGACTGCCGCTTCGGCGGCCACGTCTCCACCCTTGCGGTAGCGCCGGAGGACGCGCCGATCGTCGATGGCGTAGACGTCAGCGTCCCGCCCCGACGCCAGCGGAACCGGATCCACCACGCCCCGACGGTAACCGAAGCAGTCATCCGCCCAACCCTTTCAAGCGCAGTCGCGGGTCACTGACGAGGATGTTTCTTCGGTGTACCGTCCGAAGTGCCAGCAGTTCACCACCTAGGAGTACCGCTGATGCCTCGCCGCCCGATACCTGACGACCCGTCGATCGGTGATCGCATTCGTGCTCGCCGCGAACTGCGCGGCTGGAGCGTGCGGTATGCCGCCAGCCGCGCCGGTATCTCGCACACGTCCTGGTCACGAATCGAGCGCGGGCAGCAGCGCACCGACCGGTACATGGTGGTTGACCTGGCCGCCGCTCTCGAATGCTCGGTGGCCGATCTGACCGGGCAGGCGTACACGCCGGCTGATCGGCAGCTCGATGCCGCTCGCATCGACGCGGAGCGGGTGTGGCGGATCATGATGGACACGCCGATGACCGGGCGTGCCGACTCCGCTGCGACGACCGAGCAGGTGCAGCGTGAGGCCGCTCTCGTGCGTGGCTTGTACGGGCGGTGTGACTATGCGGGTGCCTTGCGCCGGCTGGTCGATCTGGTGCCGACAATGCACAGTCTCACCGATCGGCGTGCAGCGCTCACCGAGATGGTGCCGGTATACGGCGTGGCGATGGGTTCACTCCTGAACGTCAGCTTCCCTGCTCACGCGTGGCTGGCCGCGGAGCGCTGCGCGCAGGCCGCGGGTCTGCTCGATGATCCGGTGGCCGCAGGGGTTGCGGCTGCCAACCGCGCCCGGGTTTCCGCGTACTCCGGGGCATTCGGGCCGGCGCGAACGCTCTGTGACGTGGCCGCCGCTGACCTCGCGGGCAGCGCGAGGGACGGGGCCTTAGACGTACTCGGCTTCCTGCACTTGGCGCGGGCGCTTCACCTCGCCGGCCTGCGCGACCACGCAAGCGCCGAGGGGCATCTCACCGAGGCCGCGCGGATCGCCACGCGCACCGGTGAGACGGAGAGCTGGGATCTCGCCTGGGGGCCACGGAATGTGGCGCTGTGGCGGATGGCCTTCGAACTCGACACGGGCCGCCCCGAAGCGGCGTTGGAGACGGCTGCGGGTGTCGAACTGGCGGGGCTGCCAGCGGTGCGGCAGGTGTATTTCTGGCTCGACATGGGTCGGGCCGCCGAGGCGGTGGGTCGGGATCGGGATGCGGTCCGGATGCTGCTCACCGCCGAGCGGGTCGGTCCGCAACATGCCCGGTCGTCAGCGGCAGCGCGGGAGACCGCGCGGGCGCTGCTGCGCAAGAGGGTTGCCTCGCCGGAGTTGCGGGGCCTCTGCGAACGAATGAGCCTGACCATCCAGTAGCAGGCAAGTAGTGGTGCGTAAGCGTTCCAGTCATCGCCCGTACTGTCCGTAGTGTCCCCATCACAGGGGTGCGGGCTGTTCGTGCAGCAGCCGCGGCGCGCCCCGAGTCCGGCGCGGCGGTCGTGCTCCTTCGGGACCACACCCGCCGCGCCCCGGAGCGAGGGGGTGCAGGTGGGCGGTACACGGCATGATCCAGGGTCCAGCCAGGGTGAGCAGGCGGAGGCCGCCGAGCGGGAGGCGGCGAAGGAGCGCCTGCTCGCCCAGGCCGAGGCGGAGCGGATACCGGTCGAGGAGACGACTCGGGCGGTGCCGGATCGGCGGTGGAGTCGTGAGCGGTGACCAACTGCCGATCGGGCGGCGGGTCGCCTACCTGCGTGTTCGGCGGAGGCTGTCGCAGCAGACTTTCGCCGACCGGCTCGGAAAGTCGAAGAGCTGGGTCGACAAGGTGGAGCGCGGGGTGCGGTCGCTGGAGCGGGTCTCGACGATCCGGGACATCGCCGCCGTCCTGCGGGTCGATGCCGCAGCGTTGCTCGGCCGGGATGCCCAACCGGTCGACGCGACCGGGCGGGCCGAGGGTGTCGCGCGGATCCGTTCGGCGCTGTCGACGTACGCGATGGCGCTTGGCCCTTCGGCGGCGGGCCGTGAGGTTCTGCCGGCTGATCGTCTTGCGCGGCAGGTGGGGCATGCGTGGGCCACCTTTCAGCATGGGCGGTATCCGCAGGTGGTCGACCTGTTGCCGAGGCTGTTGGTCGATGTTCAGCGTGCGCATGTCCAGGATTTCAGGGCTGGCCGGACAGCGCTGGTGGAGGCGTACCGGGTGACGGCGTCCGTGCTGGTGAAGCTCGGCGAGGCGAGCCTTGGTTGGTTGGCCGCCGATCGGGCGATGGCCGCCGCGACCGGTGACGGGGTGCTGGTGGCCGCGGCAGCGGTGCAGCTCGGCCAGGTGCTGCGGGCGTCGAAGCGGGCGCGGTCGGTGCTGCTGGCCGTCGCGTACCGGATCGCTCCTGATGATCGTGCGGAGGGCACGCCGCAGGAGCTGTCGCTGTGTGGGTCGCTGTTGATCCAGGCGGCGTTGATGGCCGCACGGTCCGGCGACGACCGAGCCGCCGTCGAGCTGCTGGACGAGGCGGCCGAGATGGCTGCTCAGGTGGGCGATGGGTGCGACCACCACCGGACCGCTTTCGGGCCGACGGCAGTCGAACTGGCCCGGGTCGCCGCGGCTGTCGACCTGGGCAACGGGCGCGACGCGGTGGCGCTGCACGAGGTGGCCACCAGGCGGGAAGGCTGGCGGTGGTTGCCCGCCGAACACCGCGCCGCGCACCTGCTCGACGCGGCCCGCGCCTACCTACTGGTCGACGACTCCGCCAACGCGGCACGGGTCCTGGTGCGGGCCGACAGCATCGCGCCCACAGAGGTGCGGCACCGACCGGCGGCCCGAGACGTGGTCGCACAGGTGGCCCGCGACCCGGACGCGCCGACGACGATCACCCACCTCGCCAGCGACCTCAGAGTCGTTTGAGCGGGGGTGCGGGTCCCGGACGCGATCAGCGCTCGGCCCAGGCGCCCAGCTCGTTGCCGCTGGGGTCGGTGAAGTGGAACCGGCGGCCACCGGGAAACTCGTACGGCCCCTTCACCACCTGGCCGCCGGCCTCCTTCACGGCCTGCACGGACCGGTCCAGGTCGCCTGAGTAGAGCAGCACCAGTGGGCCGCCCGCCTGGACGGTCTGGTCCAGGCGGAGACCGCCCACCTCGGGTGCGGCATCGCCGTGCGGGCTGCGGATGCCCGCGTACCCGGGGCCGTAGTCGTTGAACTCCCAGCCGAACGCGTCGGCGTAGAAGCGCTTCGCCTCGGCGAGGTCGGTCACCGTGAGCTCGACGTAGTCGATGGCGTGGTGCTGGTGCGGAGATGACTCAGACATGCGCGTCATCGTGCCCCTCGGGTACGACACGACCGCGACATGCAACGAAAGGTTGCGCGTGAAGTGGCAGGTGTCGTAGGTTAAGTGCAACCAAAGGTTGCGAAAGGTTGAGGCACATGGAGCAGGGAACCATCGAACGGGACATCCACGTCGACGCGTCACCCGAGGTGGTCTTCGAGGTGGTCAGTCAGCCCGAGCACATGCGGGAGTGGTGGCCCGACGACGCGCGGTTCGAGTCGGTCGCGGGCGCGCCCGGCGAACTGGTGTGGCGCAACGCCGACACCGGCGAGACGACGACCGTCGCGCTCGCCGTCGTCGAGGTCGACCCGCCGAAGCGATTCTCCTTCCGGTGGTGCTTCACCGAGGCGGACCGGAGTGGGTCGGCGCTGCTCGTCACCTTCGACCTGATCCCCACCGGCACGGGGACGCAGATCCGGATGACCGAGACCGGGTTCCGCGAGATGGGCTGGGAGGTCGCCGTCCTGGAGGCGCAGTACCAGGACCACGAGAACGGTTGGGACCACTACCTGCCCAGGCTGGGCGCGTACGTCGCGCGGCTGGTCGCCACGCCGTGAGCACCGTGGTCGACGACGAGCTGTGGTCGGCGATCGGCGACCCCACCCGACGTACGATGATCGATCTTCTGCTCTCCGACGGGCCGGGCACCGCGACGTCGCTGAGCAGGCGGCTACCCGTCACCCGGCAGGCCGTCGCGAAGCACCTGGCCGTCCTGGACCGGGTCGGACTGATCCACGCCGAGCCGGCCGGTCGTGAGCGCCACTACCAGGTCGACGAGGCGCAACTCGCCCGCGCCGTCGCGCAGTTGTCGGCGGTGGGCTCCAGCTGGGACGCCCGGCTCCGCCGGATCAAGCGCATCGCCGAGGCGATCGAGCGCACCCGCCACACCAACGAAGGAGACTGACAGTGGTCGACATCCTGCACCAGGTCGGCGTCGTCGCCGCACTCGACGACGTCTACCGAGCGGTGGCAACCCCCGAGGGCGTTGCCGGCTGGTGGTCGGTCGACACGACCGGCAAGAGCGAGGTCGGCGGCCGGTTGGCGGTCCGGTTCGGCGACGACCCCGGGTTCGACCTGGACATCCTTGAGCTGGACCCGGCCGGCCGGGTGCGGTGGCGGGTCATCGACGGCCCCGCGGAATGGGTCGGCACCGAGATCAACTGGCGTCTCGAACAGCGTGGCGAGTTCACCGTTGTCCAGTTCAGGCATGGGGGCTGGCGCGAGCCGACCGAACTCATGCACCAGTGCAGCACCAAGTGGGCGACATTCTTGCTGAGCCTCAAGGCGCTGATGGAGACGGGGCACGGTCGGCCGGCACCCGACGACGTACAGATCAGCGACGGGCACTGACCTCGGCGCCGGTCGGGCCGCCGGGGGTTCGCGCGCTCCGCCGCGAGATCGCGAACCCTCCGGCGACAGGCCGAGGGCCGGCGCAGATCGACTCCGGTTCCTTGAAGTCGGGGGGTCAAGGAGACCTCGACACCCCGGATTCCCGGAACCGGAGTCGACCAACCGCCGTTACTCCGCTCGGTAGACGGAGATGTGGGACGTGCTGTCGGCGGTGAACGGCCGCCGGTGCCAGTCGGCGTACCGCTCGGTGAGCCGGAGCCCTGCCTGCTGCGCCATCTCGTCGATCTGGTGCGGCCAGGCATACCGCATGGCGAACGGCTTCAGGTGCACACCGTCAGCGTCGAAGGTGATGGTCTGCCGGATGAAGGACTGCGCCGGTCGGTCGTACCGATGCAGTCGGATCGTCGCGGAGTCCTCGGTGACGCCCCAGACCTGGACCTGCTCGTCGGCGTCGAAGGTGCGCGGGTCGGGCACGAACGTCTCGATGACGAACGCCCCGCCCGGCGACAACACCCGGGCGACGTTGCGGAAACAGTCCGCCTGCCGCCCGGCGTCCACCAGGTTGAACAGCGTGTTGAAGACCAGGTACGCGAGCCGGAACTCACCCGTCACCGGTACGTCCGCCATGTCGGCGACGACCACCGGGATCCGGTCGCCGCCGGGCTTGGCCCGCATCTGCGCCACCATCTCCTCGGACGCCTCGACACCGTGCACGTCGAGACCGCGCTCGGCCAGCGGCAGCGCGACCCGACCGGTGCCGATCGCCAGTTCGAGAACCGGCCCACCGTCGGCCAGGTCGGCCAGGAAATCGACGGCTGGCACGGGGTCGGGGTTGCCGGGGCTGTCGTACCCGGCGGCCCACAGCCGGCCGAAGAGGCCGGGATCGTCGAAGACCGACATCAGCGGCCTCCGGGGTTGGTCAGGGGGTCAGTGGCGCGCTCCCGCGCCGGGGGAGTCGGAGCAGATCTGCTCACGAAGCCTCGATTCCTCAAGTCGGATGACGTTCGGTCGGAGGGGCTTCGTTGTGTTCGGCATGGTGGCTGCTCCCTTCGCGCGACTGTGGACCGAGCAGACCAGAGACGGCCGCGGCCCGGCAAGGCATATATGCCTTGCCGGGCCGCTGTGCTCGGGTGGTCAGGAGATGTGGTGCAGGATCACGTTGTGCACGTGGTGGCTCTTCTGCGCGCCACGGAACTCCACCTCGTAGGTGTGCGTCCCCACGTGGATCGCGATCGCCCCGGTGGAGAAGAACGAGCCACCCCAGGACTTGTTGCTGACCACACTCACGCTGGTGATCTTCGAGTACGGGATGCTGGTGATCGCGAACCGCTTCCCGACGAACGAGCGGTCCTGGATGATCACGCGACGGTCCGTCAGCCCGATGAACCCGGTGCCGGTGCCGACCGCGTCGTAGACGGCGATGATCTGCTCACCGTCGAGGAGGCCGCTCTCGATCTGCTGGACCTGCTCCTTGCGGTCGTACGCGATGTTCGCCATGGGTCCAAGGCTAGAAAACCGGTGCCAGCCCGCCGGCGAGAGCGACGGGCGTCAGGACTCGGTGACCGCCCGGTACGCGTCCTCGATGCGGGCGGCCAACAGGACCTCACCCTCGGACAGCGGCTCGCCGTTGCCATGCCCGACCCGGATCTGGGTGCTGTCGGGCAGGCGGCTGATCTCGGGACGCAGGTGCAGTGCGTCAGCGACGACCTTGACCCGTTCGGTCAGGGCGGCGTGTTGGCTATCGTCGATCGCGAGCGTCCGTCGGATCTGCTCGCCTTCGCGCGTCCAACCAGATAGCAAGGTCAACGCGTCGGAGAGATAATCGTGCTTGGCCCTGCTGTTGAACAGCACGCGCATCACCGCACCCCCCAAGCGCCGTTGTCGGCTCGTGGCCAAATCGTCGCCATCCCGTGTCTTGTCGGTGTCCTCTAGTCTGTCGCCGCTCGGAAGGGGTGTCCACGCCCACACTTCCGTGTTCTGTTGGCCTAGCGGACGGCTACGGTACCCAAACCGCCGATTGATCTGGCACCCTGGACGCCCGTGCGGACCGAACGGGCGAATGACGGCGGGCAGACCGAACGACGGGACCTGAAGGTGATCGTCGGTGCGGCGATCATCCGCGACGGGCGGGTGCTCGCGTGTGCGCGTGCCGCCCCGCCGGAGGTGGCGGGGATGTGGGAGTTTCCCGGCGGGAAGGTCGAGCCGGGGGAGACCGAAACCGACGCGCTGATCCGGGAGTGCGCCGAGGAGTTGGCCGTACGCGTCGAGGTCGGCGACCGGGTCGGCCGCAACGTCCGGATGGCGCACGGCCGTTCGGTGCTCAAGGTGTACGCCGCCCGACTGCTCGACGACGACCAGCCGCAGGCGCTGGAACACGAGGCGCTGCGCTGGCTCGCGGCCGACGAACTGGACTCGGTCACCTGGCTCCCCGCCGACACCCCCATCGTGGCCGCCCTCCACCGACTCCTCAAAACCCCCTAAAACCCCTCCGGCCCGCCCAGCTCCCGGCCCTCCGCCCCGGCCCTCCGCCCCGGCCCTCCGCCCCGGCCCCCAGCTCCCGTTGATCATGGAGTTATTGCCTGCTCGGCCCGGCGTGTCGCGACAATAACCCCATGATCAACGGGTCGGGTCGGGTCGGGTCGGGGCCGGGCGGGGCGGGGCGGGCGGGGCGGGGCCGGGCTGGGTGGGGGAACGGACGGGGGCCGCGGCTGTTGCCGCGGCCCCCGTCCTTCGTTGCGGGTTCTAGTGCTTGTCCTGGTCTGGGTGTGCGAAGTTGAGGTGCTCCGGGGGCAGCGGGAAGGTCACGTCGTCACCGAACGGTGACGGCGCGGCCGCCCGGTCGAACGTGAGCTCGGTCAGCGGCAGCTTGCCCCGGTCGTCGACCGCCGGAGCGGTCGGGTGAGGCACCTCCCGGTCCCAGTTCACGCCGCTCTGCGCCTGCGTCTCGGCCCGCGGGTCGTGGGAACCACCCGCGTGCGAGTGCACCCCACCCCGGGCGGAGCCGGCCGTCGCCGAGCCCGGACGGGCGGTGGTCACGCTGGTCTGGGGCGTCTCGCCCCGACGGAAGATCTTGCTACCAAGCCACACAAGGGGATCGTACCTGCGGTCGACGACCCGTTCCTTCATGGGGATGATCCCGTTGTCAGTGATCTTGATGTGCTCGGGGCAGACCTCGGTGCAGCACTTGGTGATGTTGCAGAAACCGAGGCCCTGTTCGGCCTGCGCGTACTCCTTGCGGTCGGTCCGGCTGTCCAGCGGGTGCATGTCCAGCTCGGCCGCCCGGATGAAGTACCGCGGGCCGGAGAACGCCTGCTTGTTCTCCTCGTGGTCGCGGATCACGTGGCAGACCGTCTGGCACAGGAAGCACTCGATGCACTTGCGGAACTCCTGCGAGCGCTCGACGTCGACCTGCTGCATCCGGTAGTCACCCGGGGCCACGTCCGCCGGCGGGGCGAACGCCGGGGTCTCCCGTGCCTTCTCGTAGTTGAACGAGACGTCGGTGACCAGGTCCCGGATGACCGGGAAGGTACGCAGCGGGGTGACCGTGACGGTCTCCTCGTCGCCGAAGGTCGACATCCGGGTCATACAGCCCAGCCGCGGCTTGCCGTTGATCTCCATGGAGCAGGAGCCGCACTTGCCGGCCTTGCAGTTCCACCGGCAGGCCAGGTCGGGGGCGTCGGTGGCCTGGAGGCGGTGGATGACGTCGAGGACGACCTCGCCCTCGTTCACCTCGACCATGTAGTCCTGCAGGTCCCCGCCGGTCTCGTCACCCCGCCAGATCCGGAACTGACGCTTCGCGCTCATCGGTTGTCCGCCTCTCCAGCGTCGGCAACGAGGGCGTCGAAGTCGGCGAGCTCCTCGTCGGTGAGGTACTTGGCCAGCTCGGCCCGGTCGAAGAGGCCGATCAGCTCCGGCCGCATCTTCGGCAGCGGCTTGCGGGTCAGGCGTACGGCGTCGCCGTCCAGCGAGCAGACCAGGTTGACCTGCCGCCACTTCGGCTCCATCGCCGGGTAGTCCTCCCGGGTGTGCCCGCCGCGCGACTCCTGCCGCTCCAGCGCCGCCTTCGCGGTGCACTCCGAGACGACGAGCATGTTGCGCAGGTCCAGGGCCAGGTGCCAGCCGGGGTTGTAGCGCCGGCCGCCGAACGCGCTCACCTTGGCGACCCGCTCGCGCAGCTCGGCGAGCCGTACCAGCGCGTCGGACAGCTCGCCCTCGCGCCGGATGATGCCGACCAGGTCCCCCATGACCGCCTGGAGGTCCTGCTGGAGGGTGTACGGGCTCTCGCCGGTGTCCCGCTGCAGCGGGGCGAGTGCGGTCTCCACGGCTGCCTCGACCGCGTCCACGGCCACCTTCGGCCGAGCGGCCAGCCCGTCGGCGTAGCTGGCCGCGTGCCCGCCCGCCCGCTTGCCGAAGACCAGCAGGTCGGACAGCGAGTTGCCGCCCAGCCGGTTGGAGCCGTGCATGCCACCGGAGACCTCACCGGCTGCGAACAGCCCGCGTACGTGGCCGAAGGCGGCACCCGAGTCCGGGTCGACCTCCACGCCGCCCATCACGTAGTGGCAGGTCGGCCCGACCTCCATCGGCTCGGCGGTGATGTCGACGTCGGCCAGCTCCTTGAACTGGTGGTACATCGACGGCAGCCGCCGGCGGATCTCGTCGGCCGAACGCCGGCTCGCGATGTCCAGGAAGACGCCGCCGGCGGGGGAGCCCCGACCGGCCTTGACCTCACTGTTGATCGCGCGGGCCACCTCGTCACGGGGCAGCAGCTCCGGTGGACGCCGGTTGTTGTCCGGGTCGGTGTACCAGCGGTCCGCCTCCTCCTCGGTCTCCGCGTACTGCTTGCGGAAGACGTCGGGGACGTAGTCGAACATGAACCGCTTGCCGTCGGAGTTCTTCAGCACGCCACCGTCACCACGCACCGACTCGGTGACCAGGATGCCCTTCACCGAGGGCGGCCAGACCATGCCGGTCGGATGGAACTGGAGGAACTCCATGTTGATCAGCGTCGCCCCGGCGCGCAGCGCCAACGCGTGCCCGTCCCCGGTGTACTCCCAGGAGTTCGAGGTGACCTTGTATGAGCGTCCGACACCGCCGGTGGCCAGCACGACGGCAGGCGCCTCGAAGAGGATGAACTCACCGGACTCGCGGTAGTAGCCGAACGCGCCGGCCACCCGGTCACCGTCGAGCAGCAGCTCGGTGATGGTGGTCTCGGAGAACACCTTGATCCGGGCGTCGTACGAGCCGAACTCCCGCTGGTCCTCCTGCTGGAGCGACACGATCTTCTGCTGGAGGGTGCGGATCAGCTCCAGGCCGGTCCGGTCGCCCACGTGCGCCAGGCGCGGGTACTCGTGGCCACCGAAGTTGCGCTGCGAGATCTTGCCGTCCTTGGTGCGGTCGAAGAGCGCACCGTACGTCTCCAGCTCCCAGATCCGCTGCGGCGACTCCTTCGCGTGCAGCTCGGCCATCCGGAAGTTGTTGAGGAACTTGCCGCCGCGCATGGTGTCGCGGAAGTGCACCTGCCAGTTGTCGCGGCTGTTCACGTTGCCCATGGCGGCTGCCGCGCCGCCCTCGGCCATCACCGTGTGCGCCTTGCCGAAGAGCGACTTGGAGATGATCGCGGTCTTCTTGCCGGCGAGCCGGGCCTCGATCGCCGCGCGCAGACCGGCGCCGCCGGCCCCGATGACGACGACGTCGTAGTGGTGTCGCTCGATGCGAGTGGTAGTGGTCATGTCAGGGGCCCTTTAGTTGATGAACCGCAGGTCGGAGAACCACTCGGCCGCGAGCGCCATGATGTAGAAGTCGGCCAGCGCAAGGGTGCCGAGGGTGATCCAGGCGAGCTGCATGTGCCGGACGTTCAACGCCGAGACGAACGTCCAGGCCTTGTACCGCACCGGGTGCTTGGAGAAGTGCTTGAGCCGGCCGCCGATGATGTGCCGGCACGAGTGGCAGGAGATCGTGTACGCCCAGAGCGCCACCACGTTGACCAGGAGGATGATGTTGCCCAGCCCGAAGCCGAAGCCCTCCGGCGAGTGGAAGGCGAGGATCGCGTCCCAGGTGTTGATCAGCGAGATGATCGCGGCGGCGTAGAAGAAGTAGCGGTGCAGGTTCTGGCCGAGCAGCGGGAAGCGGGTCTCCCCGGCGTACTCCTTGTGGCCGTCCGGGACGGCGCAGGCCGGCGGCGACAGCCAGAACGACCGGTAGTAGGCCTTGCGGTAGTAGTAGCAGGTGAGCCGGAACAACAGCAGGAACGGCAGGGTCAGCGCGGCATCCGGAATGACCCACCAGCCGGGCAGGAACCGGCCGAAGTGCGAGGCTGCCTCGACGCACCTGTCGGTCACGCACGGGGAGTAGAACGGGGTCAGGTAGTGGTACGCGTCGACCCAGTAGTTGTCATGCTGGAAAACCCGGACCGTCGCGTACGCCACCCAGGCGCTGAGCCCGATCACGGTGATCAGCGGAGCGAACCACCAGCGGTCGGTACGCAACGTCTTCGCCGCGATGGCGGCGCGCGCCCGCGCTTTCCGCGGCCTCGTTGCCGTTGAAGTCATTCGAGTCGTCTCCTCGACGGGCCCGTACGGGCGGGCTGATCTCTCTCCGGTCGGCACGCGGACCGGCAACCCGCACCCGCTGCCACGTCATGCGCACACCAACGACCACGCCGGATCGACCGACGCAGCTAAGTGACACACGTTACGCCGATCTCCCCGAGCCGTCCGCGCAAGGGAGTGTCCCGTGTGTCTGGCCTGCGGAAAAGCCGTGCCGCGCCGGTCGGGAACGTCACCCGGAAGCGCCTCCGGTGAAGTGCCAGGACGCCAGTCGCAGCGAGGGCGCGGCCCACCACGCACCGTCCACCCGATCCGGTTGGCGCACCGCCCGCGCGCCCAGCCCGAGCACGGCACCGGGGCCGAGCGCCCGCGGGTACGACTCGGTGAACCGCAGGTCGCGTACCGCACGCACGACCGTGCCGTCCTCGACGAGCCAGACGCCGTTGCGGGTCAACCCGGTGACGACGAGGCTCTTCGGGTCGAGCACCCTCGTGTACCACAGATCGGTGACCAGCAACCCTCGACGTACACCGGTGACCAGCGCGGCGGTGTCCGCGTCGACCACCGCTCCGGCCGCCGCGCCGGTGGTGCTCCGGCCGTTCGCGCTGGCCGGGCCGGCCACCGCGCCGGAGAGGCGCAGGTTACGGGCCATCGGGCCCCAGGTGGCGCCACCCGCGACCGCGTGCCCGGTCGACTCCGCACCCGCCGCGGCGGCGGTTCGCCGATCGTGCGCCACCGCCCGGGTGGTGCCCGACTCGACCAGGGTCAGCGCCCGTCGACCGGTGCCCTCCGCGTCGAACGGCAACCCCGACACGCCCAGCGGGTCGTCCACCAGGGTCACCGCCCGGTCGAACTGGGCCACCCCCGGCTCGGCGAACGACTGACGCTCGGCGTACCGCTTGCCGTTGAAGCCGTACCAGGAGAGATTCTGCAGCAGGTCCGCCACGGCGGCCGGCTCGAACACCACCTCGTAGTGCCCCGGTGGCAGCTCCACCGGGTCGGCCGCCGCCCGGGCCTTCGCCGCCGCCTGCGCGCCCAACTCGGCGCCGTCGAGGTCGGAGAGTCGGTGGGCGTGGCGTCGGGCCACCCCGTCCGCGCCGTCGCGACGCGCGATGCCGTCCATCGCCGCCTCCGCCGAGCGGCCGTACGCCGTGTGCCCGGCCGAGTTGGCGAACGCCGACGAGCGGAGCGCGGTACGGCAGTAACCGGCCGAGCTGAGGCCCCCGGCCGCCGCCACGAAAGCGCCGACCCGGTCGGCCCGCTGATCCGGCTCCGCGTGGGCGGTGGCCTCGTCGACCTCCGGCGCGTCCGGCATGGGCGTCGGCGGGGCCAGCCCCGGCCAGCCCGGGTCGGGCGGGCAGAGCCGCGCCGCCGCCAGGGTGCGCTCCACCAGAGCGCTCAATCCGTCGGCGGTGACCACGCTGCCGCTGCCGGCGGCGGTCCGACCGTCGACGTGCACCCGCAACCGGACCCCGACGGTCGACTCGGCCACGTTCTGGTGGATGGCCGAGTTGGCGAACCGGGTCAGCGCCAGATCCGCCCGCGTCACCACCGCCTCGGCCTGCGCGGCCGGCCCGCCGAGCCGCCGCACGAACTCCACGACCTGCCCAGCCAGCTCCGGCTCACTCCTCGCGCTCACGCAGGGCCACCTTTCGTTCGCGACTGCGGGGCTCGCAGGATCGGCTCACTCCTCGCGCTCACGCCGACACCCCCACCCGGACGTTCTTGAACCGGGCCGGCGCGGCCGGATGGCCGGTGTGGCCGATCTGGCCGGGCTGACCCTTGCCGCAGTTGGGCGTGCCCCAGGAGACCGTCTCGCCGGAGAGCATGTCCATCGAACGCCAGAAGAGCGGGCCGATCCCGGTGTACGTGGGATTGCGCAGCATCCGCCCCCGCCGACCCTTCTTGATCTCCCAGCCGACCTCGCACCCGAACTGGAAGTTGAGCCGCTTGTCGTCGATCGACCAGGACCGGTTGAGGTCCATCAGGACGCCGTCGTCGGTCGCCGCGACGATCTCCTCCAGGGTGTGTGGGCCGGGTTCCAGGCCGACGTTCGTCATCCGCACCATCGGCAGACGGGCCCACCCGTCGGCCCGTACGCTGCCGCCGTAGTCGAGGCTGGCCATCGCGGCCGAGTCCCGGCCGGCGAGCACACCCACCCAGCGACCGTCGCGGACCGCGTCCCGTTTGACCGCCGGGGAGCCCTCGTCGTCGAACCCGAAACTGCCAAGCGCGCCCGGGATCGTCGGATCGATGGTGATGTTCATCAGCTCGGAGCCGTAGCGCAGCGAGCCGAGCTGGGCCAGGTCCAGCCAGGACGTGCCGGCGAACGCCGCCTCCCAGCCGAGGATCCGGTCCAGCTCGATGGCGTGCCCGACCGACTCGTGGATCTGCAGGGCCAACTGCTCGCCGCCGAGGATCAGATCGGTCTCGCCGGCCGGGCAGGGTGGCGCGGTGAGCAGCGCCCGGGACTCCTCGGCGATCTGTGCGGCGTGCGCGGCCAGGTCGAGCGACTCGACCAACTCCCAGCCGGTGGTGCCGTACTGCCCCCGGTAGCTCGGCCAGGACCGGCGCTGCGTCTCGCCGTCGCCGATCGAGGTGGCCGAGATGCCGCCGCCGCACTCGCGGATCCGCTGGTCGATCCGATGACCCTCACTGGACACGAACCACTTCGTGGTGTCCCAGATCTGGTACAGGCCCTCGGCCAGGTCCGCGCCGTGCTCGGCCATCGTGCGGGTCGCGCCGACCAGCAGGTCGCCCTTGTCCGACAGGGGCACCCCGAGCGGGTCGATCTCGCAGCCGGAGGCCCAGGTCGCGGTGACCGCCTCGGCCGGCACCAGGTCGACAGGTGGGCCCGGCACGCGCGCGCTCGCCATGGCGGTCCGCGTGGCGCGCCGGCCGGCGTCGCGGGCGGCGGCGTCCGACAGATCGGGTACGGCGTAGAAGCCCCAACTCGCCCCGACCAACGCCCGGACACCGAGCCCGATGCTCTCGTCCTGGGTCAGCTCCTCCACGTCGCCGTTGCGTGCGGTCATCGACTCGTAGCGGCGGTGCATCACCCGGGCGTCGGCGTACCGGGCGCCCGCATCGAGGGCGGCCTGGACGGCGGCGGCGGCCGCGTCGAACTCGGTCATGGACCGACCCTAGGCCAGCCGACCGACACCCGTCAGGGGACGAGATCCTCCGGCCGAATCGTGGCCCGTACCGGCTCGGTCAGCTCCAGAGCCTCACCGCGCTTCGTCGTTGCCCGCTCCACGTAGTGGGCACCCTGTAGCTGGTGGAGCTTCACGGTCAGGCTCTCCTGCTCGACGAGCAGATACCACCCCACCCCTGCTGCGGCGTACAGGTGCGGCTTGAGCACCTGGTCGATGGTGGCGGTGTGCGGTGCGCTGACCTCACCGATCAGCAGGACCGCGTCCGCCGGCACGCAGGCCGCCGTAAGGTCCAACTCCGCCGTCACCACGAGGTCGGGGTTGAGGATCCGCGTAGGGTTCAGCCGCAGGTTGATCACCGGGAGCAGAGTGCGATTCGCTGCTGCGCAGCCGGGTTCCAACGCTGCCGCCAGACCACGGACGATCACCTGGTGTCGGACCGACGGCGATGGTCCGATGAGCAATCCGCCGTCGAGGAGTTCGATCCGCTGGGCCGTCTCACCGAGGGCGAGATAGTCCGACTCGGTCCAGGGCAGCGAGTGGTCAAGAACCTCGGCAGTATCCACCCGCCCAGCACAACTCGTTGCGATTCGCTGAGGTCGCACCCGACGTCCGAGAACGAGATGAGATGCCCGGTCAGACGGTGTGATCGGCAAGGTTGAGCTGCAAGATCGCGCTAGATCTTGGATGTAGTGGTATCGCGCTTCGGCGATGCCACTAGATCCTGGTTCGAGCGTGACCTTGGCGGCGGAGGGTGCCCCAACTCCACTTCCGGTCACTCGGGGGGCGGTGATCGTCGTCAAGATTCGCGCAGTATCGGGGATGTTGCTGCCTCCGCCGCGCCTGAGGCAGCAACTTCGGGGAAGTTGCTCAGATCTTGGCGCGGGGCGCGGGGTGCCCACCGTGAGGGCGCGGGACGAACGGTGGTGGATGGCGAGGTGACGGGGGGTGCGGGGCCGATGCGGACTCGTTACGCTCGGGCCCGCTGACAGGTACGGACTTTGTAGCTTATTTTCACCCTCAGGACTTTCATGTAAGTTCTCTTCGTCACTGAGGGAGGCGGCCGTGGACAGTTCGGATGCCTACCTGCGGGTGCGTGACCTGCGGGTCCGGTTCGACACCGAGGATGGCGTGGTGCGCGCGGTCGACGGGGTGTCGTTCGCCGTCGAGCGGGGCCGCACGCTCGGCATCGTCGGCGAGTCGGGTTCCGGCAAGAGCGTCACCTCGCTGGCCATCCTCGGCCTGCACGATCCGAAACGGACCACCGTCACCGGGGAGATCTCCGTCGGCGGCCGGCAGGTGGTCGGCCTCGCCGACGAGGAGGTACGCCGGCTGCGCGGCCGGGACATGGCGATGATCTTCCAGGATCCACTGTCGGCGCTGCACCCGTACTACACGGTGGGCCGGCAGATCGCCGAGGCGTACCGGGTGCACCACCCGAAGGCCAACCGGCGCGAGGCCCGCCAGCGGGCGGTGGACATGCTGGACCGGGTCGGCATCCCGCAGCCGGCACGCCGTTTCGACCAGTATCCGCACGAGTTCTCCGGCGGCATGCGCCAACGGGTCATGATCGCGATGTCCCTGGTCAACGACCCGGCGCTGCTGATCGCCGACGAGCCGACCACCGCGCTGGACGTCACCGTGCAGGCGCAGATCCTGGACCTGCTCGCCGATCTGCAGGAGGAGTTCCACTCCGCGATCATCCTGATCACCCACGATCTGGGCGTGGTCGGCCAGGTCGCCGACGACGTGCTCGTCATGTACGGCGGGCGCGCCGTCGAGCGGGGCAGCGTCGAGCAGGTGCTCCGCGCGCCGCAGCATCCGTACACCTGGGGGTTGCTCTCCAGCGTGCCGTCGCTGCACGGCGACGCGGACGCGGACCTGGTGCCGATTCCCGGCAACCCGCCCAGCCTGATCAACCTGCCGCCCGGCTGCGCGTTCCACCCACGCTGCCGGTACGCGGACCGCGTCGGCAGTCGATCCCGCGCCGAGGTCCCCGAGCTGCGTCCGGCCGGTGGGACCGGCCCAGCCGGCGTGGCGGGGGCGGCCGGCCACCTGGTGGCCTGCCACCTGAGCGCCGAGGAGCGCGCCGCGCGCTACGCCGAGGACGTCGCATCCGTGGGGGTGGCCCGATGACCGACGAACCACTGCTGCGGGTCCGCGGCCTGACCAAGCACTTCCCGGTACGCCAGGGGTTGCGCGCCACCGGCCTGGTGCGGGCGGTGGACGGGCTCGACTTCGACGTGCGCCCGGGGGAGACGCTCGGCCTGGTGGGGGAGTCGGGCTGCGGCAAGACCACCACCGGCCGGATGCTGGTGCGACTGCTGGAGCCGACGAGCGGCAGCATCGAGTTCGCCGGGCGGGACATCACCCACGCCGGCCGGCGGGAGTTGCGCCCGCTGCGGCAGGACTTCCAGATCATCTTCCAGGACCCGTACGCCTCGTTGAACCCTCGGCACACCGTGGGCCGGATCGTGGCGATGCCGTTGCAGGTCAACGGGATCAAGCCGCCCGGCGGCACCCGGGCGCGGGTGCAGGAGCTGCTGGAACTGGTCGGGTTGAACCCGGAGCACTACAACCGGTACCCGCACGAGTTCTCCGGCGGTCAACGTCAACGCATCGGCATCGCCCGCGCGCTGGCGCTGCGCCCCAAGCTGATCGTCGCCGACGAGCCGGTGTCCGCGCTGGACGTCTCGATCCAGGCGCAGGTCGTCAACCTGCTGCGTGACCTGCAACGGGAGCTTGGCCTGGCGTTCGTGTTCATCGCGCACGACCTGGCCGTGGTCCGGCACTTCTGCCAACGGGTCGCGGTGATGTATCTGGGCCGGATCGTGGAGATCGGCGACCGGGCGGACATCTACGAGCGTCCGCAGCACCCGTACACCCGGGCGTTGCTCTCGGCGATCCCGGACGTCACCCAGCTCGGCCCGGCGGGCCGGATCCGGCTGACCGGTGACGTGCCCACCCCGCTGGACCCGCCGTCGGGCTGCCGGTTCCGCACCCGGTGCTGGAAGGCGCGGGACATCTGCGCCACCGAGGAGCCCGCGCTGGTCCCGCGCGACGGCGGCAACCAGGCCACCGCCTGTCACTTCCCGGAAGAGGAAGCAGCCAGCACGAGTCCCGAAGTCGCCGCACCGATCGTCGAGGAGGTGCCGTCGTGAGCCTGTCCCCGGTGGAGGGTGTGGCGCTGGTCGAGATCGGGTCCGACCCGGACGCGACCACGCCCGCGGCGAAGGGTGTCGTCGGGCGTTCGCCCGGTCAGCTCGCCTGGCTGCGGCTGCGCCGGGACCGGACGGCCATGGTCAGCGGCGTACTCCTGGTGTTCTTCATGCTTGTGGGGTTGGCGGCCCCGCTGATCGAGATGGTCTACGGCGTGGGTCCGCGGGAGCAGTTCCAGAACCTGCTGGACGGCTTCGGCATGCCCCTGGGTTATGCCGGCGGGGTCACCGGTGAGCACTGGTTCGGCCTGGAGCCGGGGCTGGGGAGGGACATCTTCATCCGGTTGATCTACGGGCTGCGGACGTCGTTGTTCATCGCGTTCGCCGCCGCGTTGATCACCGCGACGATCGGGATCGTGCTCGGCGCGCTCGCGGGCTACCTCGGCGGCTGGCTCGACGCGGTGCTCAACTGGATCACCGACCTGACGCTGGCCATGCCGTTCCTGATCATCGCGCTGGCCCTCACCCCCACCATCACG
Organism: Micromonospora sp. NPDC048898; assembly: GCF_043198035.1. Lineage (NCBI taxonomy): Bacteria > Bacillati > Actinomycetota > Actinomycetes > Micromonosporales > Micromonosporaceae > Micromonospora > Micromonospora sp. NPDC048898. The sequence continues at coordinate 393,476 of NZ_JBICUF010000003.1, read as the reverse complement.
CTGCGGTTCTACGGCGAGCGGGGGCAGGTGTCGTCCGCCTTCGGGGTGGGCGTGCTGATCGCCGTGTTCGCCATCTTCGGCTGGACCAGCACGGCACGGCTGGTCCGCGGGCAGGTGATCGCGCTGCGCGAGCGGGAGTTCGTGGAGGCGGCCAAGGCCAGCGGGGCCGGGCTGGGGCACATCATCTTCCGGCAACTGCTGCCGAACATCTGGGCGCCGATCCTGGTCTCGTTCTCGCTGGCGGTCCCGCAGTTCATCACCAGCGAGGCGGCGCTGTCGTTCATCGGTGTCGGCCTCAGCGACGAGACCCCGAGTTTCGGTCGGATGATCTACGACAGTCTGGACTTCCTCCAGACCGACCCGGCCTACGTGTTCTTCCCGGGCATCATGATCTTCGCGCTGGTGTTCGCCTTCAACCTCTTCGGCGACGCGTTGCGGGACGCGCTCGACCCGAAGTCGTCCCGGTAGGGGTGGGCTCATGTTCCGGTTCCTGATCAAGCGGCTCTTCTCGGCCACGCTGACCCTCTTCGCGGTGAGCGTGCTGACCTTCCTGATGTTCTTCGCCCTGCCGCGCGACCCGGTCAGCAGCATCTGCTCGAAGAACTGCAACCCGGAGCGTCTGGAGCGGGTCCGCGACGACCTGGGCCTCAACGACCCGCTGGTCAGCCAGTACGCCGGTTACATGAAGGGCATCGTCACCGGCCGGGACCTGGGCAGCGCCCAGGGTGGCCGGTGTGACGCCCCGTGCCTGGGCTGGTCGTACGTCAGCAACGAGGCCGTCTCGGACACCATCGCCCGGGTGCTGCCGGTGACGCTGAGCATCGTGATCCCGGCGGCCATCCTCTGGCTGCTGCTCGGGGTGGGCCTCGGCATGGTCTCCGCGTTGCGGCGTGGCACCTGGCTCGACCGGGCGGCCATCGGCTTCTCGCTGACCGGCGCGTCGCTGCAGCTCTACTTCGTGGGCGCGGTGCTGCTGCTGGTCTTCGTCTACAACCTGCGGCTGCTGCCGGTGCCCAGCTACACCTCCATCTTCGACAACCCGGCGAAGTGGGCAAGTGGGCTGGTGCTCGCCTGGGTGGCGCTGGCCTTCCTCTTCTCGGCGATCTACGCCCGGCTGTCCCGGGCGCAGATGTTGGAGACCCTGTCCGAGGACTTCGTCCGGACCGCGCGGGCCAAGGGCCTGGCCAAACCCACGGTGTACGGGCGACACGCGCTGCGCGCGGCGATCACCCCGGTGGTGACCATCGCCGGCCTGGACGTGGGCGGGGCGCTGGGCGGGACGGTGATCACCGAGACGACGTTCGGCATCCAGGGGCTGGGGCGTACGGCGGTGGACGCGGTGCGCGCGGGGGACCTGCCCACCATCATGGCCACCGTGCTGATCGCGGCCGTCTTCGTGGTGCTGGCGAACGTGCTCGTCGACCTGCTCTACGCGGCCATCGATCCACGGGTGCGGTTGCGCTGAGCCAGCTGTGAAGCGCGTGGTCGGTGGCGAAATTTATCGACAACTGTTACACAACTCGTAGGTTTTCTTCCTTACGATCCTCGGGACGTCGGCGGTTCTCGCCCCGACGAAACGCACGGCACATGGGTGAAGGGGGTATTCATGAGACCACGCGTGGTGGCCGCCGCGGGCGGCGCGATCGCTCTGGTGGTGGCATTGGGTGCGTGCTCGAAGAACACGGGCGAGGGCACCACCGTGGACGCCGACCGGCAGCAGACCGGGGTCATCGCGACCGACCCCAAGGACTCGCAGGGGCCGGCGGCCGAGGTGAGCGGCGCGGCGAAGGGCGGCACCTTCACCATCATCCGGGAGTCGCCGATCTCCCACCTCGACCCGCAGCGGACGTACTCGTTCGCCGGTCTGATGACCAACCCGCTCTTCGCGCGCTACCTGACCACCTGGAAGGACGACGGCAAGGGCGGCCTGGTCCTGGTGGGCGACCTGGCCGAGACGCCGGGCAAGAACGTCAACAACGACTGCAAGGTCTGGGAATTCACGATCAAGGACGGGGTGAAGTTCGAGGACGGCCGGCCGATCACCTCCAAGGAGATCGCGTACGGCATCGCCCGCTCCTTCGACCCGGACCTCTCCGGTGGCCCCACCTACATCCAGGAGTGGCTGGCCGACACCCCGCAGTTCGACACCAAGTGGGACTTCAAGAAGAACAAGACGTCGCTGCCGCCCGGCCTGAGCACGCCGGACGCCAAGACGCTGCGCTTCGAGTTCGCCAAGCCCCGCTGTGACCTGCCGTTCGCCGTCTCGCTGCCGACCACCGCGCCGCTGCCGGCCGACAAGGACACCGGCGTCGACCTGGACAAGCAGCCGTTCTCGTCCGGCCCGTACAAGGTCGCCAAGAACCAGGTCGGCGTGCAGATCACCCTGGACCGCAACCCCAACTGGGACCCGAAGACCGACCCGGTCCGGCACCAGTACCCGGACCAGTTCGTCTGGAGCTTCGGCCCGACCGCGGACGCCGCCAACAACCGGGTGATCGCCGACAACGGCGCCGACCAGAGCGCGCTCGCCTTCAACTCCGTGCCCGCCTCGCTTGTCGCCAAGGTGGCCGGTGACACCGTGCTCAAGTCGCGGACGATTCTCTCACCGACCCCGAGCGCCAACCAGCTCGTCATCAACAACCAGCGGGTCACCGACCTGAAGGTCCGCCAGGCGCTCAACTACGCCATCGACCGCGAGGGCTTCATCAAGGCGATGGGTGGACAGACCGTCGCCGCGCCGCTGACCACCCTCATGCCGCCGGCCACCATCGGCTTCAAGGCGTACGAGGCGTACCCGGCGGGCGCCAACGGCAACCTCGACAAGGTCAAGGAGCTGCTCGGCGGAAAGACGCCGGAGCTGGTCCTCGGTGTCGCCGACAACTCGACCGAGCAGCAGCAGGGCGCCCAGCTCAAGGCCAACCTGGAGCGCGCCGGCTTCAAGATCACGCTGCGGAACATCTCGGACGACGCGAAGCTCGACGAGATCAAGAAGAAGGACAACCCCTGGGACCTGTACATCGGTAACTGGGCGGCGGACTGGCCGAGCGGGGCGTCGATCCTGCCGGTGCTCTACGACGGCCGCACCATCAAGGCCGAGGGCAACAGCAACCAGTCGTACTTCAACGACCCGGCGATCAACACCGAGATGGACCGCATCCAGGCCATGCCCGCCGCCGACCAGGGCCCGGAGTGGGCCAAGCTCGACGAGCGGATCATGAAGGAGCACGCGCCGGTGGTGCCGCTCTTCGTCGACGTGGCCTACAACGTGCACGGGTCCAAGGCCGGCGGGATCTTCATCTCCAGCGTCTTCGGCTACCCGTCGTTCGTGAACGCGTACGTCAAGCCGTAAGTCACACCGCAGGCCAGAAGGGTCCCCTCCCGACAGCGTCGTCGGGAGGGGACCCTTCTGCTTCCGCCAAGACGCACATCGACACGACAGGCGCCCTGCCGGCCCGGACAAGTCGCGGACAGCGGCAGATGCGAGCGAACGAAAATCGAGGCTAATTTGCCGTTGACCTCGCGACATCGGTCTGCTTGGCTGCCTTCGCGATGACCTTGAGAACCCCTCAAATAACGGAGATATCCATGTCCTTCGGTGCCGCAATCAAGTCGGTTCTTAGCCAGTACGTCGGCTTCTCGGGCCGGGCTCGCCGGTCTGAGTACTGGTGGTTCACCCTGTTCACTGTTCTTGTCAGCATTGTCGCCGCCATCCTGGACAGCTCGCTGGGATTGACCTTCGAGGGCTCGTCGACCGGTGTCATCGGCCTTATCGCCACCCTGGTGCTGCTGCTGCCGTCGCTGGCGGTCGCGGTGCGCCGCCTGCACGACACAGACCGGACGGGGTGGTGGCTGCTGATCGCCTTGGTGCCGTTCGTGGGCGCCATCGTCCTGATCGTGTTCTTTGTTCTGGAGGGCACCCCCGGAGCGAACCGCTTCGGCCCCAGCCCCAAGCACTGACCGCTGTCCGCGCCCGGCGTCCCGTAGAACACCCGAACGCGTACGTCAGGGCGTAGCTCGATCGCCGGCAGGCAAGGGTCCCTTCCTGACATTCATGACGGGAGGGGGCCCTTCCCTTGTCGGATGGTCGGAGTCAGCTCCGGCAACTCCACGGTCCGGTCCGCAGTGTCGGCAGGTGCCGCGCCGGCGTAGGTGGTAGGTGACGGTGGCCGCGCCGAGCGCGACTCCCCAGAGCACCCAGGGCACGCTGGGAAGACGCAGGCCCCACCCCTCGTGGATGTCGAGGTCCCAGAGCATCATCAGCCCGGCCGGGATGAGGACGACGGCAACGAGGGACGCCGGAACGATCGCGAGTGCCGGCGGCACCGGTCTTCCGGCCTTGAACCAGATCCACCGGGGGTAGACCTCGCCCCACCGGCTGACCAGGCCGTGCGTGAGTACGCCACCCAGCATCGAGGCGATGGCGCAACCCAGCCCGATCCAGAGCATGCCGTCGGTGTCCTGCATCATCGTGAGAAAGTCCCGGCTGATGCCCAGAGGGTGGCCGAAGAACCAGGCCACTCTGGTGATCTCGTAGGGCAGTGGTGCCAGGCAGGCGATCACGACAGCCCAACGCCCCCACCGCAGCAGCGTCTGCTGGGACGGTCCGTCGCCCGTCGACCCGTGCCGACGGCCGCAGTGCTGACAAGCCGCACGGCTGCGGCGCTGGTAGGCCAGCGTGGCCACGGCCCACAGCACGCCACCGACGAACAGGATGATCAGGTTGTTCCGGTGCCAGTACAGGATGTCACCGATGCCGCCCTGCGGGCCGGGCACGCCGGTGAAGGCGAACACCAGCAGCAGCGGGGCGAACGCCAGCACGGCGATCATCGTGTAGTCGGGGATGATCATGGTGAGGCTGGCCGCCGCGATCCAGCCGAACGCGATCATCGCCGCCGACTGACCGCGAGAACCAGCGCCTCGTGCCATCGCCAGCCCGACAACAGCGCCGAGCAGGCCGAGCGCCGCCATGAGTGGCGCGGTGACCTCCACCGGGACGCCCTCCAGAATCGAGCCCGTCCTGTGGTCGTCGTCGATCGGCGCGAACGGGAACCCGTCACCGCCGGCCGTCCAGTACACGCCGAGCATGGCGTACGCCAGTGACCAGCCGGCCGCCGCGTACCCCGACCACGTCGGCCAGCGCTGCCACCACCTGATCCCGCCCCTTACCCCTTCAGACATGTCACTCCCCGTGAGAGCGCGGCGTCCGATCGCCGCTGCCTCACCAGCCTTGGCCACGCCGGGTGTACGCCACCATCTGCCGACGAGGCGAGGTCGAGCACGACCGCGGTGCCGTCCTACGCCGATCGGCATACGGCGATGCCGACCTAGGATCAGGTGATGATGCGACGGCACCTCGGCCGGATCAGCATGGCGGCCAGCGCCTGCACGTTGGGCGTGACGTTCGTGGGCGACCTCAGCGGTTCGCCGTACCCGTTCTTCCTGGTGATGGCCGTTCTCGCGGTGCTGTTGGCCATCGCGGTGCGGTGGGGACCACACCGGCACATCGCTCCTGCTGCCGGGCTCGCCGGGGTGGTGATGGCCCTGGTCCTCTGGTCGTTCACCGACGGCATGGCCACCGCGGAACGGATCGGCGCGGCAGCGATCTGGACGACGCCGGCACTTGTCGCGGTCGTCGGCGGTGGCTACCCACGGCTGATGCTGCACCGGCGGGCACTGGCCGTCGAGCAGGCCCAGCGTGCTCAGCGCCTGCAGATGGCGCGTGACCTGCACGATTTCGTCGCCCACGACATCAGCGGGATCGTGGCGCAGGCCCAGGCGGCCCGCTTCGTCGCCGCCAGCCAGCCGGAGGCGGCCGGCCCGGCGCTGGAGCGTATCGAGGCCGCGGGTCTGGCGGCGCTGACCACCATGGACCGGGTGGTCGGCATGCTGCACGGACCCGATGCCGGCACCGTGCGGCCGCTGCCCACGCTTGACGACCTACCGGGCCTGGTGGACCGGTTCCGCGCCGCGGGCCGGCTCGACGCGCACCTCGTCCAGGATCTCGCACCGGGCGAAGTGTCCCGCGACAGCGCCGCCGTGGCGTACCGGATCGTGGTCGAGGCCCTGACCAACGTCCGGCGGCACGCGTCAACGTCGACCCGGGTCGACGTGTCGGTCACCGGCGATGCCGCCGGCATCACGGTGCGGGTCCACAACGACACGCCGCTGCCGCCACCCCGGCAGCGGCGCGACCGGCACGGCGGGAGGGGCCTCGCCGGCCTACGGGAGCAGGTCGCCGCAGGTGGCGGCACGCTGTCGGCCGGCCCATGCGAGCGCGGCTGGGAAGTCGTCGCCGTCATCCCGTCGGTCCCGGCATGAACAGCACCCGCGTCCTGCTCGCCGACGACCAGCCGGACGTACGCAGCGGCTTCCGCCTCGTTCTGGACTCCCAGCCCGACATCACGGTCATCGGCGAGGCCGCCGACGGGACCACGGCCCTGGCCCTGGCGAGCAGGCTGCGGCCGGACGTCGTGCTCACCGACATCCGGATGCCCGGCATCGACGGACTGGAACTGACCCGGCTACTCACCGCCGCGGACATGCGGGTGGTCGTGGTCACCACCTTCGACCTCGACGAGTACGTGGACGCCGCACTGCGCAACGGCGCCTGCGGTTTCCTGCTCAAACGATCGGGGCCAACGCTTCTGGTCGAGGGCGTCCGTGCGGCAATGGCTGGTGACGCCCTGATCAGCCCCCAGGTCACCATCCGGCTGCTGCGAGCGGCCACCAGGGCCGACCAACCCCCGGTGCCCAACCCCCTGACACACCGCGAGATCGACATCGTACGGCTCGTCGCTCAGGGTCTGACCAACGCGCAGATCGGGGCCGAACTGTTCATCTCCGCCGGCACCGCCAAGACCCACATCGCGAACATCCAGGCGAAACTGGGGCTGCACAACCGGGTGGGCATCGCGGCCTGGGCATGGCGAGCTGGTCTGGCCGATCCGAGGGCCGGATAGGTCGAGAGTAGGAGTTCCCGGGCTAGGCTCGGCACGGTTCCTGACCTTGGGGAGTTGCCGATGCGCGTCACCGCCTGGCTCCGGTCACCGTCCATCCGTCGACGCCTGATCGTCGCTGCCGTGCTGGTCGGCTGTTTCGTCTGGGCGATGGTCATCGTCGGGCTGTCGTTCGCGATGGTGGAGCGCGGCAGCAGCCAGTGGTGGGTGATCCCATTCTTCGGCGCGTTCGTCTTGGCGATCGCGGTGCTGGCCGTCCGCTGGGTCCCCGCAGCCCCGTCCCGGTCCGACCCGGCACCGGCAACTCCTGCCGCACCCGTCGCCGCTCAGGGGCCGTCGCCGGTTGCGGTGCGGCGCCGGCTCGTCGAGCCGCTCAGCTCCCGCGAACTGGAGGTGCTGCACCACCTGGCGACCGGCCGCACCAACGCGGAGATCGCCAAGGGGCTCTTCGTCGCGACCGGCACAGTGAAGGCGCACCTCAACCACATCTTCCGCAAGCTCGACGCGACGAGCCGCCTACAGGCCGTCGCGCACGCCCGTGAGGCCGGTCTGCTGGACTAAACCCGTTGTAAACCAGCGGTAGACCGATCGGCAGATGCGCTCCCCGGCGGTCCTTCCTAACGTCCGCAGGCATGAAGCAGCGTATTGATCAGATTATGCCTTTCGTCCTCGCCGCGGTGTTCACGATCGTGGTGCAGGGACTGTCCCTGATGGAGTTTCTTCCACTGCCGGTCGCCCTGCTGATCGGAGCCGGATGGGCGGTTTTGATCGGGCTCGTCGCGCGCTGGGTCCGCCGCAGACCGGCATTGAGTGCCTGGGTCGAGGACGGCCTCGTGGCGCTGGGCTGCGTGACCATGGCGCTGTTCGCGTTCGGCGGCGCCATCGGGCTGGTGATGCTGGGCGCCGCACTGGACAGCTCCTCGATCACCGGCGAGACGATGGTGACGATGTTCCTGCCCAGCATCCCGATCGCGATCGCGGCGAACGTCCCCACCGAACTCGTCATCCTCCCAGGTCTGCTGGTCCTCGGATGGCGGCCCGGCACCCGTCGCATCCTCTTCGTCGCCGCGGCTGTCGTCTATTTCGTCCATCGGGTCTGGACCTACCTCGTGTTCGCCCCCGACCGCCTGGACTTCGCCGCGGCGGAGCGGTCCACGGCGGTACTGACAGCAGCGGAAAAGGACCAGTTCTCCGCCGCGCTGCACGTCGACGACCCCCGGTGGGTCCTCAACCTGTTGACTTTCGCGATCCTCCTGCTTTCCGCCTTCCTCTCCCGCCGCGGCCAGCTCGGCGGCCCTTCCCCGGTCGTGTCCCGGCCGTCGACGTCAGTGACGCTCCCTCGGTAGAGGGAGAGCGTTCGTCTCAGGTGGGCAGGAGTGCCGACCCGCCGACAGGGACCCTCGGCCTATGGCTGTCGATACGCTCCTCGGCGAAGCCGTGAGCGGTGGATGTCGTACCCGTGCGTAAGGCTTCGGGCATGGCGACTTTCGTTCTGATCCACGGCGGCGGGGGCAGCGCCTGGGACTGGCATCTCCTTGTCCCCGAGCTGACCAGCCGCGGCCACGACGTGGTGGTTCCGGAGCTGCCGATCGAGGACAACTCGGCGGGGTTCACCGAGTTCTGCCAGACCGTCGTCGACGCGATCGGCGACCGGCGCGACCTCGTGGTCGTCGGGCACTCGTACGGTGCGTTCACCGCGCCGCTGATTGCCGACAAGCTGCCGGTGCGGCTGATCGTCCTGCTCACACCGATGGTCCCCAAGCCCGGTGAGAGGCCCGGTGACTGGTGGGCCAACACCGGTTACCGCGGCACCGAAGGGCTCAGTGAGGAGCAGCAGTTCTACAACGGCGTGCCCGCCGACATCGTCGCGGAGGCACCCGCACACAGCCGGGGCCAGGTCAGCGCGGAAGGGGACCAGCCATGGCCCCTGGACACCTGGCCGGACGTGCCGACGAGAGTGCTCATCGCACGCGAGGACCGGTTCTTCCCGGCTGACTTCCAGCGCCGGGTGGCCGCCGACCGACTCGGCATCGTGCCGGACGAGATGGACGGCGGCCACGCGGTCTCGCTCAGCCACCCGAAGCAACTCGCCGACCGCCTGACCACGTATCCGCTGCCCTGAGGGCGGGCCACGGGCATCTCAGGGCGACGGAGATGGTTGCCTCGGCGGCATGAGTGGCTGTCAGCGATGATGGGGCGTTCGGTCGGAAGCGGGTGATGATGAGGCAACCAACACTGTTCCTGACCGTGGGGCTCCCCTGCACGGGGAAGACCACTGCCGCTCGGCGGATCGAGGTCGAGCAGAGAGCACTTCGTCTCACGAAGGACGAGTGGGTGAAGGCTCTCTACGGGCAGGAGAATCCGCCATCGGCTCAGGGCGTGATCGAAGGACTGCTCATCCAGATCGGGCTGCGGGCCCTCGACCTCGGCAACAACGTCGTGATCGACTTCGGCCTCTGGAGTCGGGACGAGCGCTCCGCGCTGCGGCAGGCAGCAGCGGACCTCGGCGCGGCGGTGGAGCTGCGCTACTTCGCACTCGCCCCGGCAGAGCAGCGCAGACGACTCGATCAGCGCCAGGCCGAAGCGCCACACACGACGTGGCCCATGTCCGACGAGGAGCTCGCCGAGTGGGCTGCCAGCATCGAGATCCCGACCCCCGGCGAGCTTGACGGCAGCGAACCCATCGATGACCCACCGGTTGGATTCGCCACCTGGGCCGAGTGGCGCACACACCGCTGGCCGCCGTCGGTCTTCTGACGCCTGCACCTCGCAGCGCTGCCCCGACAGCTCGTCGGCATGATCAAAGACCACGCCGGGCGTACTGGGCTTCTGACCCGCCTGCGGGTCGTCGCCGACGGACGCAGGACGTCGGACTCGGATCAGGGGTGGGCCGCGCCGTCAGTGGTGGTGCTTTCCTGCGGACGAAGCGCGCTCAGCAGACTGTCGAGCTGACCCCAGGCCCGCGCACTGGAGATGTGGTCGATGTAGTCACGGGACTCGATGATGAGCCCATCGCGGATACGCATCACGAAGACACACGGCACCCGGAACGCCTCGCCTGTCTCGTCGACCCGCCCCTGATAGGCGAACTCGGCGACGATCACCTCCGGGTCGGCGGTGTCATGAATCGTCACGTCGACCGGCTTACGGTTCAGCGTCCGGGCGACCGGAGGCGGCGCGGTGAAGTGCTCGTGCAGCTCACTGCGGCTGAGCAGCGGAGGCGGGTCGAGCGGGTGGAACGGATGCGTGACATGGGTTTCTTCGGCGTACAGGTCAGCCAGGTCTTCGTACGGACCGTCGCAGACACCGTTCACCAACCGGAGGAAGGTTTCGCGTGGGCTGCTCATGCCGGGCTTCCTCCGAATCGGTGGATGTCACCTGGGGCATGCCGGGGACCACATCCGGGAATGGCCGGCATCCCATCGACGGCACCCTACCGACCTCAGCCCTGATCTGACTGCCCCGAAGCGCGGACGTATCGAGTGCGGCCATGAGTGCGTGCAGCGACCTTCCGGCAGGCGCCGCCGGCGGAGTGGCACCCTGGCCGGGTGGGGCGGCCCTGGATGACCTGTCCTACTCGGGCGACCTGTTGTACTTGTCGAGCGTCGCCTTGGACGTGGAGGCATCCCGGAACGTCAGTTCCCAGGGGCCGGTGTTGACGTCCATGTCCTTGCCGAACCCGACCCATTTTCCGGCCATCCGCCGGCCGGTGGGCTCGACAAGTAGCTGGATTGCGCCGTGATACCGGGCTCCCCGGTAGTAGCCGGCAGGATCGGTCTGCTCCACCCAGGTGCCGGTGACCACGGCACCGTCCACGGTGAGATCCATCGACAGCGACGATGCCGCCGAGCCGGGCAGGCTGCGCACGGTCAGCCGGTCGCCGTGCTGGAGCACGACCACGAAGTGCTGCCCGGCGAATGATTCTCCCCGGCCGCTGGAGTGGAATTGGTAGCGGCTGAGCCAGACGCCCTCGTACGACCCGTGGACGGCAAGTGGCTTGGGCGTTGGTGTGGCCAGGTTGGACATGGGCGACGTCAGGTCGTGCCCGCCGTGTTGGTCATCGACTGCCTGGCCATCGGGTATCGCGGCGAAGCCGAGCAGGGAGACCGGCAAGCCGGTGACCACCTCCAGGGCGCGGGCGTACACGGGCCGTGGTGCCGCGATCGCACCGGACTCCCAGCGCTGCACGAGTCTCTTATTGGCGTCGTTGGGCTCGCCGACGCGGCGGCCGGCGGCCTGGAGCGCGCGGGCGAAGTCGTCCTGGCTCATACGCATCCCGGTGCGGACCGCGCGCAGGGCGGTGTTCGGGGCATTCATGTTCGCCACAATAGCGCTGTGTCGCCCCAATGTCGCCAGGAAAGTGACCGACATGTCGCACTCTGTGCCGTCGCGGCCAGCGACGGTCTGGCGTCACTGTGGACGTTACGCGACGGCTGAACTTGCCGATGTGCCAGCAGTGGAGGTGATGATGTCCAGTTCTGACGACGAGCCGGTCAGTCGCGGCGAGCAGATAGACGCCGCCGAACGGGAAGAGGCCAAACGTCGTTTGCTCGCGCAGGCCGAGGCGGAGCGGATACCGGTGGGCGAGACGACTCGGGCCGTGCCGGATCGGCGGTGGCGTGATGGGCGGTGAGCCGGTGCCGATCGGCCGTCGGGTGGCGTACCTGCGGGTGCGGCGGAGGTTGTCGCAGCAGTCGTTCGCGGATCGGTTGGGTAAGTCGAAGAGCTGGGTGGACAAGGTCGAGCGTGGGGTCCGGTCCCTGGAGCGAGTGTCGACCATCCGGGATGTCGCGGCGGTGTTGCGGGTCGACGTCGCGGCGCTGATCGGTCGTGATGTGCAGCCCGCCGGGGTGACTGAGCATGGTGCGGGTGTGGCGCGGATTCGGGCGGCGCTGTCGGCGTACCCGATGGCTTTTGGTAGCCCGGCGGGCCGCGAGTTGCTGTCCGCCGATCGGTTGGCGCGGGAGGTGCGGCAGGTGTGGATGACCTATCAGTACGCCCGGTATCCGCGTCTGGTCGAGCTGCTGCCTGCGGTGGTGACCGAGGTGCACCGCGCCCACGTGCAGGGCTCGGAGGTCGGGCGGGCGGCGGTGGTGGAGGTGTATCGGGTGACGGCGGCGTTGCTGGTCAAGTTGGGGGAGGGGAGCCTCGCGTGGTTGGCCGCTGATCGGGCGGTGTCGGCCGCCGCCGGTGACCGGGTGTTGCTGGGCTGCGCGGCGGTGCAGTTGGGGCAGGTGTTGCGGGCGTCGGCGCGGGCCAGGCTGGTGATGCTGGCCGCCGCCGACCAGATCGTCACTGACACGCCGGAGGGGTTGTCGCTGCGGGGGTCGCTGCTGGTGCAGGCCGCCCTGATCGCGGCCAGGGCGGGTGACGACCGGGCGGCCGGCGACCTGTTGGACGAGGCCGCCGTGCTGGCCGCCCGGGTGGGCGACGGCCATGATCATTGCTGGACGGCGTTCGGGCCGACCGCCGTCGAGCTGGCGCGCGGGTCGCTGCCGCCGTGGAGGTGGGCGACGGGTCGCAGGCGGTCGCTCGGCACGAGGAGGCGATCGGTCGGGACGGGTGGCGGTGGCTGCCGATCGAGCACCGGGCCGCGCATCTGATCGATGCGGCGCGTGCCTACCAGCTGTCGAACGATCCCACCAACGCGGGGCGGGTCCTGGTGTGGGCCGACAGCATCGCGCCCGCCGAGATCCGCCACCGGCCAGCCGCACGGGATGTGGTCGCACAGGTCGCCCACGATCCGGACGCCCCAGCCACGATCATCCAACTCGCCATCGGCCTCGGGGTGCTGTGAGAGTGGTCGTGAGCGTCCGGCCGCACGGCTTACGCTGTTGCCGCCGGTCGGGTGCCGGGAGCGAAGCGGAACTGCGCTGCCTCCATCAGTGAGCGCCTGCGGGTGTTGTGGAAGGCCGCGACCCGCCAGCCCTCTGGTTGGCGTACCAGGGTGTAGGTCTGGATTTTGGCGAGGGCGGGCCGGCGGCGGCCCTTGTAGGTGTCGCCCCGGCCGACCACGACCGCGATGTCGGGGCCGAGGAACGTGGTGCTGAGAGTTTCCGAGGCCATCCGGGTGCCCTTGGTGAAGGCACGGAACAGGGCACGGTGGCCCTCGGTGATGTCGGCCCGGCCGCGGTAGAGGGTGCCGACGAATGTCACGTACGACGCGTCCTCGGTGAAGGAGCGCCCGAACGCGTCGGCGTCGGCGGCGTCCCAGGCGCGCGCGATCGCGTCCATGACCTCGGCGATCGCCGCCAGGTCGGTGCCGCGGTCGGAGTGGCTCATCGGCTTTCCTTTCGGGTTGTCGCCGCCGATGCCTATATTGGCTTCGTGCAGACAGAGGTTGCACGCATGCAATATCTGCACGCATGCAGAGATTAGCGTAGAAGGAGCCGTCCCGCCATGACCGACGCCACGCCACCGTCCGGTCTGCCCGAGGGTGCCCACGAGTCGTTCCGGCGCTACCTCGACGCGGTCACCGCGCACACGCAGGCCGCTGCGGACGCGGCGGGGCTGCACACCACCGACTGGGCGGCACTCAGCGTCCTGAATCTTGCCGGCCGGCTGGCCTCCGGCGAGCTGGCCGAGCGCACCGGGCTCACCACCGGCGCGACCACCCGGTTGATCGACAGGCTGGAACGGGCGGGGCACGTGCGGCGAACCGCCGACCCGGCCGACCGGCGACGGGTGCTTGTGGAACCCGTGCCCACGCTCGACGTGGACACCATCGTCGGCCCGGCACGGCAGCGGCTGGGCGAGCTGTTCCAGCAGTACCGACCAGAGGAGTTGGCGGTGCTGTTCGACTATTTCGACCGCGCTGCCGATGCGCTACTCGCCGCCACCCGCGAGGTGCGCGCACATGCGGCCCACCGCAGTGGCCTTCGGTCCTGACCACGTCGGTCACGAGGATCCAGGACCAACGCCAGACAGTGGAGAGCGGGCGTACGTCGCCGGTCAGGGAGCCGGTGCGGCGGACGCGCGCAGTGCCGCGGCCAGCCACTCGTACGGGAATCGCTCCGGCGGTACGTCGTTCACGGCGGTGACCAACTCCACGTACCTGTCGAATGGTCCCTCCGGCGGCATGCGGTCCCACTCCGCGCCCTTGCGCATCTGGTCCGCGGCCTGGATCCGGAACTCGGGCGTGTCCGGTATCCCCGGGCTGTCCGGTGTCGCGAAGATGCCGGTCAACCACTCCATCCACGCCTCGGCGATCTCCCGCCCCCTGGGTGAGTCCGGCGGCACCTGCTCGCGCGCCGCGTCCAGCACCGGCTGGCCGATCGCCGCGCCCGCTTCCAGGGCGTCCAACATCGGCGACGAGGTCATCAGCGGCCCGGCCCCGGTGGTGCACGCCTCGTGCAGCTCACGGCGTACGGCCTGCCGGACCTCGGTGTCCCGGACCAGCTCCGCCAGCTCGATCCACGCCTCCAACTGGGTCGCGGTGGGATGGTCGGGCAGCTGCGGACGGGCCGCCCGCCACCAGTCGACCATCCGCTCCGGCGGCTCCCAGCCGGTGGTGACCTCGGCCCAGAACTCGTCGATCAACCTGTCGCGTTCCTCGTCCGGCATGCCGACCAGCTTGTGCATCAGCGTGACCTGCTCGGCCGTGGAGTCCTGCCGCAGAATGGCCGACAGCACCGCGCGACGGCTGCGCAGGCGTGCCTCCTGCCGGGCCAGCAGGGCCAGGTGGGTGGCGGCCAGGTCGCGCAGTGTCGCCTCGCCGGCCAGCACCCGCCGAATCTCGTCCAGGCCGGCGTCGAGTTCCCGTAGCGTCCGAACCAGTTCCAGTCGGGCGATGGCCGCCACGTCGTACAGGCGGTGGCCGGCCGGGGTGCTGGCGGCCGGCGTGACGACACCGGCGTCCGCGTAGTACCGGACGGCGCTGACGCTCAGGCCGGTCCGCCGGGCGACGTCTCCGATGGGGTACAGCTCGTTCTCGTCCACGACGCCCACTATGCGATCTCAAGCGGCTTGAGACGCAAGCCCCTGGTGCCGCGGGAGATGGCCGCGCACGGTCGTCCTCAACTTGCGATCAACCTCGGGGTGCGGTGCGCATGAGGGCCCCAAGGTGAAGGTCAGATTGCGTGGATCGTGATGAGGTCTTCGAGGCCGGCGAGGTCGTCGGCGTTCCGGGTGTAGACGGCGGCGTCATGGGCGTGTGCGGTTGCGGCGATCAGTAGGTCCATCACCCTGGCACGCGGCTGACGGCCGATCTCAACGACGCGTGCCGCCAATCGCGCATAGCTGTCGGTGATGGCTTCGTCGATGGGAAGCGGATCAAATCGGCGTTGGATTGCGCTCAGTCGCGCCAGACGAAGTGCTCTCGCTTCGGCCGTCTTCGCAACGAGGACACCGAACTGGAGCTCGGCGAGGCTGACGACGCTGATGGCCAGTTCGCCAGGAATCGGGGTTACGTCGGTAGCGATGAGGACGCTGGTGTCGAGGATGCCGCGACTCACCGCTCAGCCCACGGATCGGTGATGGTGTCGTCGAGCAGGTCCCGATCGTCTGCCCATCCTGGGTCGGCTGGTTGGTCGAACACGCCGGCGAGATCGTCCCATTCGCGCCAGGTTCGAGGACTGACCGGGCCGAGCACGGCAGCCGGTCGGCCGGCGACGGTGATCGTCACGCGTTCACCCGCTTGCGCTCTGCGCACCAGGTCGCTGGCGTTCTGCCGCATCTCCCGCAGGCCAACTTCATGCATGGGCCCTACGGTAGCACTTGTGCTACCTTCCGTCGAAGGTCGTTGGCCTCACGCATCGGCTGACGCGTCCCGCAGCGGGAACGTGCGCCGGCTGCCCGGCGTCAAAAACGACCGATCGAGCGGTCCAGGAAGTCGTGGATCATCGGCGCGGCGACGTCGAGTTTGTCTTCCAGCAGGAAGTGGCCGGTGTCGAGCAGGTGGAACTCGGCCGACGGCAGGTCCTCGCGATAGGGGTGGGCGCCAGCGGCCGGGAAGACCGGGTCGTTCTGGCCCCAGATGACGAGCGTCGGTGGCTGGTGGTCGCGGAAGAAGGCGTGGAACTTCGGGTACAACGTGACGTTGCTGCCGTAGTCGTAGAACAGATCAAGCTGGATGTCCGCGTTGCCGGGGCGGGCGAGCTGCGCGTCGTCGTGGGCCCACCGGTCGGGGTCGAGCCGGCTGAGGTCCTTCACCCCCGCCGTGTACTGCTGCTTCACGGTGTCGGGGTTGAGAATGAACGCGATGGCCTGGCGGCGCTCGTCGGTCTTCTCGGCCCAGTAGGCCTTGATCGGATCCCAGAATGCGCTCAGGCCCTCTTCGTACGCGTTGCCGTTCTGCACGATGAGCGCGCTGACCCGTTCGGGCCCCTTGAGGGCCAGCCGATAGCCGGTCGGTGCCCCGTAGTCGAAGCAGTAGAGCGCGTACCGATCCACGCCGAGCTGGCCGAGCAGCCCTTCCATCAGGTCGGCGAAGTTGGCGAACGTGTAGTCGAACGACGACCGGTCCGGGCTGGCGCTGTGGCCGAAACCCGGGAAGTCCGGTGCGATCACCCGATACCGGTCCGCGAGCAGGGGGATCAGATGGCGGAACTGCGAGGACGCCGTGGGAAATCCGTGCAGCAGCAGAAGGACGGGACCGTCGGCCGGCCCGGCCTCGCGATAGAAGATGTCGATTCCGTTCACGGTCGTCGTGCGAAAGTGCGTGACCGGAAACTCGCCTTCCTGAACGGCGGCGACCGAGGGTTTCTGCGCAATGCCCACCATGATGGAATCCTTTCGGCATAAGGGAAAGCGGTGCCACCCTGGGGAATCGCTCTGCCGGGTCCCGCTTCGGTCAGCATCGCATGCGACCGGGGTGCGGTATGCCGAAATCGTTTATCGAATGCTGCCTACAGCAAATGGGTACGGAGGAAATCGAGCTCCAGCGGAAGCAGTCGCTCGGCGGTGCCGTTCGCGGCCAGGTGGGTGGCCCCGGTCAGCGGCAGCACGGCGTGCGGCCGGCCGGTGCTCAGCAGGGCCGCGGAGAGCCGCAGCGTGTGCGCGGCCACCACGTTGTCGTCGGCGAGGCCGTGCACCAGCAGCAACGGGCGGGTCTGGTCCGGGCCGGTGACCGGCTCGGCGGCCAACTCGACGAGCGAGTGGTGCGCGTAGACGTCCGTGCCGTCCTCCGGCAACCCCAGATAACGCTCGGTGTACGCGGTGTCGTACAGCGCCCAGTCGGTCACCGGCGCACCCGCGATCCCGCACCGGAACAGCTCCGGGTGGCGCAGCACCGCCAACCCGGCCAGCCACCCCCCGAACGACCAACCGCGCACCCCCACCCGCCCCATGTCCAGGTCGGGGTGCTTCCCGGCGAGCGCGGTCAGGGCATCGATCTGGTCGGTGAGGACCACGTCGGCCACCCGCCGGTGGATCGCCTTCTCGAACGACGGGGCCACTCCCGGCGTACCCCGGTTGTCGATGGTGACCACCGCGAACCCGGCATCGGCCCACCACTGCCGCTCCAACCACGCGGCCCGCGCCGCCACGACCTCCTGGTGCCCCGGCCCGCCGTAGATGTCCAGCAGCACCGGCAGCCGCCGGCCCGTCACGTGGTTGTCCGGGTAGAGCACCGCCGCCGGCAACCGCCGGTCGGTCACCCGTTCCAGCAGCGGCAGCGGCGAGTACGGCGGGGTGGCCGCCAGCGACCGCAACTCGGCGATCTCCTGGTCGCCGCGCCGGATCCTCCACCGCACCCCGGCGTGGTCCAGTGACGCCATCCCGACGGCCAGCACGTCACCGCCCACGGCAGCGATGTGCCAACCCGAGTCGGTGGTGATCCGGCGCGCGTCCACCCCACCGCCGATGGTGGTGCGGATCCGGAACAGGTGCCGCTCGCTCGGCTCACCATCGCTGGCCTCGACCAGCAGGTCGGCCGGGCCGGACCCGGCCGACAGCCGACCCACCACCCGCCGCACGTACAGCGACGGCGGAGTGAGCAGGGTGCCGTCGGCGAACAGGCACCGTGCGTCGTACCCGTCGTGTGCCAACTCCCCGCCGACCAGCACCCGGCCGTCCGGCAGGTGCGCCGGGGTGCCGGCGATCGGCTCGACCCAGCGCGGATCGGCCAGCTCGGCGTGCACCTGCGTCTCACCCGTGCGGGGGTCGACCGCCAGCACCAGCCCGTGCTGCTGCGAGCGGCGCAGCACGGTGATCAACGGGCTGCCCTCGACCCAGTTGACCGAGGTCAGGTACGGGTAGGTCTCCCGGTCCCAGTGCACGTCGACCCAGCCGTCGTCGAGGTCCAGCAGGTGCAGGCTGACCTCCGCGTTCGGGCCACCAGCCCGGGGGTACGCGACGGCGGTCGGCGGGCTGCCCGGCTCGGCCGGGTCGTGCAGGTGCCAGCGGTCCAGGCGGGACTCGTCGACCCGGGCGGCGAGCACGGAGCGCCCGTCCGGCGCCCACCAGTAGCCACGGAACCGGCCGAACTCCTCCGCCGCGATGTGCTCGGCCAACCCCCAGCTCACCCCGACGTCCTCGCCGGCCAGCAGGGTGTCGGTGCCGTCCGCCTCGATCACCCGCAGCTCACCCCGGCGCACACCCTCGCCCGCGTCGGTCACGTACGCCAACCGTTGCCCGGTCGGGTCCGGACGTGGGTCCAGCACCGGACCGACGGCGGCCACCTCCACCACGTCGCCGTGCACCAGATCCGCCCGGAACAACCGCCCGGCCAGCGCGAACACCGCGATCCGACCGGCGGCGTCCAGCGCGTACGAGCCGATGCCGGCGGCGCTGAGCCGCAGCCGCTCGCGCAGCGCGCGTTCGCCAGGCGAGAGCGACCGGACGTCTCCGCCCTCGCCGAGCAGGGTCGCCGGGTCGGCGACCAGGCGTTCCTCGGCGGTGGCCACGTCCAGCAGCCAGAGCGCGTCCGCCGGATCCTCCGGACCGGCCGAGCGCAGGAAGATCACTCGGGAGCCGTCCTCAGCCACGGAGACAGCGCGCGGCGCGCCGTGGCTGAACCGGCGGGTGCGGGCGGCCAGCTCCGGAAAGTCCACAGACCAAATCGTAGAGCGGTACGCGAGGTGATGTGGCCGACCTGGGCGGACGCGTCAGCGTCGGCGGGCCCCGACTGCCGGTTAGAGTGACCGTCGTGACGACGCTGCCCGACCGACGCCTGTTGCTGGTCCACGCGCACCCCGACGACGAGTCGATCGGCACCGGCTCGACGATGGCCCACTACGCCGCCAACGGCGCCCACGTCACGCTGGTGACCTGCACCCTCGGCGAGGAGGGCGAGATCCACGTCCCGGCGCTGGCCCAGCTCGCCGCCGCCGAGGCCGACCAGCTCGGCGGGTACCGGATCGCCGAGCTGGCCGCCGCCTGCGCCGCGCTCGGCGTCAGCGACCACCGCTTCCTGGGCGGGGCCGGCCGCTACCGCGACTCGGGAATGATGGGGCTCGAAACCAACGAACACCCCCGCGCCTTCTGGCAGGCCGACCTCGACGAGGCTGCCGGGCACCTGGTGGAGATCATGCGGGAGGTACGCCCGCAGGTGCTGATCACGTACGACCCGGACGGCTTCTACGGCCACCCCGACCACATCCAGGCCCACCGGGTGGCGATGCGCGCAGTCGAGCTGGCCGCCGCCGAGGGCTGCGCCCCGCGGAAGGTCTACTGGACCGCCATGCCGCTCAGCGTCCTGGAAGCCGGCATGGCGCACTTCGCGGAGTCCTCCGACAACCCGTTCGGCGGCATCGCGGACATCGCCGACCTGCCCTTCGGGACTCCGGATGCCCAGATCGCCGCCCGGATCGACGGCACCGACGAGCACACGGCCAAGGAGGCCGCGATGCGGGCACACGCCACCCAGATCCCGGCCACCTCCTGGCTCTACTCGATCGCCGGCAACTTCGGCGGCGAGTTCATGGGCGTGGAGTTCTTCACCCTCGCGGTCGGCGAGAAGGGCCCGGGCTTCGGGCCGTACGGCTGGGAGGACGACCTCTTCGCCGGGCTCCCCGAGGAGAAGGCACCGACCGGTTCTGCGCTTGGGGCTGGTGCGGGCGGGTCTGCGGTCGGGGCTGGTGCGGACGGGTCTGCGGCTGGTGTGGGCGGGTCTGTGGTCGGGGCTGGTTCGGATCGCTCTGCGGCTGGTGCGGGTCGGTCTACGGCCGGCGTTGGTGCGGGCCGGTCTGCGGTCGGTGCTGGTGCGGATCGGTCTTCGGTCGAGGACGCCCCGGATGACCGGTCTTCGGTCGCGGCGGCGGCTCTTCGGTGACTCTGCCCGCGCCGATGACGGTTCTGGACGGCCAGGATGCCCCGCCCCCGGAGGGGCCGCCGCCGCGACTGCTGGACCTGGGCCTGCGAGTGGCCGGCGCGATCGTCGTGGTGGTCGCCGGAGTGCTGAGCGGGGTGCTCGAACTGCTGCTCGCCACGGTCCGCGTCGGCGGGCAGCTGATCGGCGTCTCGGCACTGCTCGCCGTCGGCGCCAACATCGCGTTGAGCTGGTTCGCGTACGCGGCGGTCGGCCGCAGGTGGGCGGTTGCGCTGCCGGCGGTGCCGTGGTTTGCGCTGATGGTGGTAGCCGCCATCCGGACCAACGAGGGTGACCTGTTGCTGGCCGGCGACAACTGGGTCGGCCTGGCCATAATCGTGGCCGGTGCGATGACCTTCGCCGTGATGGGCTTCCGGCAGATCCTCGCTCCGCCCGCCACGCTCGGGCTGATGACGCCACCCAGGTAAGGGTGGTAGATATTCCAGCCAGGGATCTGAGCCCCGCGACGGGGCGTACGGCAGGAGGGCTGGCGATGGACAGACGGTGGCGTGACATCGGCGTGCTCGTGGCAGCACTGTTCGCGGTCAACGTGGTCGCCCGGCTGATCATCCGGTTCGGCTTCGAGGATGACGACACCGTCGCCGACCGGGTGTCGCTGGCGATGTTCGCGGTGATCGGGCTGACCCTGGCCGTGGTCGCCTTCCGCTGGGGTCGTCGCCGGCCACTCGCGGACTGGGCGGCCGACATGGCCCTCGTGGTGCTCGCGGCAATGGTGTTGACCGTGCTGGTCGGGCCCCTCCTGATCGGTCACAACCCGTTCGCCGGGGGCGCGCCGACGTTCTTCGCCCAGATCTGGCTGTACCTGCTCGCCTCCGGCGCCGGCGTGCTGATCGGCTACCTGGTGCTCACCGCGCTGGGGCGTGACTACCGCTCCTGGCAGCTCAAGCGGTACGCCGAGGTCAAAGCCGCCAAACCCCGTCGCGTCGTCCGCCGCTGACCCGCCCAGAAGCCGAGACCGAGCGCGCCGCTCGGGTGAGTGGGCCGTGCGTCGTTCGGAAATTGGTTGTGCGTCCTCGGGCGAGTGGGGTCTATGCCGTTCGGGGTCTATGCCGTTCGGGGGTGTGTGCCTCTTCGGGCAGGCGGGTGGGTGTCCCTTCGAGCAGGCGGGTGGGGTGTCCCTTCGGGCAAGTGGGTGTCTGCCCTTTCGGCCAAGTGGGTGTGTGCCCCTTCGGTCAAGTGGGTGTGTGCCCTTCGGGCAAGTGGGGCGGACGCCGTTCGGGTGGTGGGGTGCGTCGTTGGGTGAATGGGGCGTGCGTGGCCGGGCAACTGGGGCCTAGGCCGTTGGGCCCGGCCAGGGTGCCGTAGCTGGCCGTGCCTCCGGGCTTGTGCGCGCGTGCATTGTTGGGCTCGCCGCTTGATCAACTCGTCTTTCATGAAGTCGGGCTGTCCCGGGTGAGCGGATGCCCCGATTTCCTGTTGATCAACTCGGATTTCGTCAAATCGGGGTGTCCTAGGCACGTAGATGCCGCGACTTTCTGAAAGTCGAGTCGATCACGGTGCCGGGCTCGCCAGGTGCCGGGTTGGCCACGTGCCGGGCTCGCCACGTGTGCTGGCTTGCCGCGCGAGTCTGGCCCGCGCGTGGCTGGCCCGCGTACGTGCCTGGCCCGGGCGTGCCTGGCCCGCGCACGTGCCTGGCCCGGGCGTGCCTGGCCCGGGCGTGGCTGGCCCGGGCGTGGCTGGCCCGCGTACGTGCCTGGCCCGGGCGTGGCTGGCCCGCGTACGTGGCTGGCCCGGGCGTGCCTGGCCCGCGTGTGTCTGGCCCACGCACGTGCCTGGCCGGTGCGCGTGTCTGGCCGGCCCGTGTGCCTGGCCCGCGGGCGTGTGCGGGTTCGTCCCTCCGTGCCGGTTGGGGTCAGTGCGGGGCGACTCGGGTCAGGTAGGTGTGGTGCGTGGTGAAGCCCAACCGCCGGTAGAGCGCGACCGCCGCCGTGTTGTGCTGCTCGACCTGGAGGAACGCATGCGTCGCACCGGCCGACACGCCCCAGGCGGCCAACTCGTGGATCACCCGGCTGGCCAGTCCCTGACGGCGGGCCACCGGCAGCACCTCGATCAGGCTGAGGCCCAGCCAACGCCCCTGGCCGGTCACCGTGCCTCGGCCGACCGCCACCAGCGTGCCGTCGTCGTACACGTGGGCGAAGCGAACCTGGCCCACGGCGGTGAGCACGTGCCGGGCGGCGTCCGGCAGGTCGCCCTTGCGGCCGGCCGCGACGGCCAGCCACTCCGCGCTCGGCGCGGCGACCAGCTCGACGACCGCACTGCTCCACGAATCGGCATCCGCAACGGCGGTGTCGGGCTGGCCGGCGGTTGCGGGAATGGGGCGGGCGACCGGTGCGGTGCCGGGCGGTGAGCTGGCCGCTGGCGCCGGTAGGGGGAGCGGCGCGGTCTGGACCAGCACCGGCGGGCGGGCGGCCCAGCCGCGGGTGTCCAACTCGGCGCCGACCGGGGCGGCGAGTGGCAGCGGTGTGTTGATGATCGGTGGTTGGCCCTTTTCGGCGTACCAGCGTTCGACCGCGTCCACGGCGGCGGGCAGCGGTCGGTCGGGGTCGCCGATCGGCAGCGCCGAGTTGGCCCGACCGGTCCAGCCGTCGGCGGCGCGGAGCAGCCAGTCACCGAGTTGGCCCCGGGTCGGTGCCGGCCAGGCCTCGTCGGCTGCCCGTTCCAACGCCACGACCGCCGCGGCGGTTGGCCGGCGGGTGGGTGGCACCCGCTTGGCGCGGTGGACCTGTGCCACCGGGACCCGCAGTTGGCCCTGCGCGGTGGAGAGCGTGAGATGAGTCTCGCTCAGCTCGACCAGCTCGCCGAGGGCATCGGAGAACAGTGGGCGGCCTTCGCGAATCCCCACAATCCGGCGGACTACGATTCGGTGTCCCACATCCTGTTGTCGGAGCACGATCGACCCCCTCCCCGGCGAGATACTAGGCTCTTACCGTCGCGGGTGATCGCGGCGTGTCTTGCGGAGGAGAAGACCGGTGACCTACATCATCGCCGAGCCGTGCGTGGATGTGCTCGACAAGGCATGCATCGAGGAATGCCCGGTCGACTGCATTTACGAGGGCAATCGGATGCTCTACATCCACCCCGACGAGTGCGTCGACTGTGGTGCCTGTGAGCCGGTCTGCCCGGTGGAGGCGATCTTCTACGAGGACGACGTCCCGGAGCAGTGGAAGGACTACACCGGCGCCAACTACGAGTTCTTCGAGGAACTGGGCTCGCCCGGTGGCGCCTCGAAGATCGGCAAGGTGGAGAAGGACGCCACCTTCGTCGCCGCGCAGCCGCCGCGCGGCGAGGGCCACTGAACCGGTCCGCGCCGGTCTCGTCGCGACTGCCCGAGTTCACCTGGGACACCCTGGACGCCGCGGCCACGCTGGCCGCGGCGCATCCGGAGGGCCTGATCAACCTCTCCATGGGTACGCCGGTCGACCCGGTGCCCGAGGTGATCCGGCGGGCGTTGGCTGACGCGTCCGATGCTCCCGGTTACCCGCTGACCGCGGGCACCTCGGCGTTGCGGGCCGCGATCGCGGCGTGGGTGTCCCGGGCCTGTGGCGCCGGGGTCGACGGTCTCGGTGTGCTGCCGACCATCGGCTCCAAGGAGATGGTCGCCTGGCTGCCGACCCTGCTCGGCATCGGTCCGGGTGACGTGGTGGTGGTGCCGTCGATCGCGTACCCCACCTACGAGGACGGCGCCCGGTTGGCCGGCGCGACTGTCGTGCGCACCGACTCGCTGACCTCGCTGGGGCCGACCCCGCGGGTCCGCCTGGTGTGGGTCAACTCGCCCGGCAACCCGACGGGTCGGGTGCTGCCCGCGGCGCATCTGCGCAAGGTGGTCGACTGGGCTCGGGAACGCGGCGCGGTGGTCGCCAGCGACGAGTGCTACCTGCCGCTCGGCTGGTCGGCCGACCCGGTTTCGGTGCTGTCGCCGCAGGTCAGCGGTGGCAGCTATGCCGGGCTTCTGGCCCTGCACTCGCTGTCCAAGCGGTCCAACCTCGCCGGCTACCGGGCCGGCTTCGTCGCCGGTGATCCGGCGCTCGTCGCCGAGTTGCTGAAGGTGCGCAAACACGCGGGGATGATCGTGCCCACTCCGGTGCAGGCGGCCATGGTGGCGGCACTGGAGGACGAGCGACACGCCGAGGAGCAGCGGGAGCGTTACCGCGCCCGGCGGGAGGTGCTCGCCGCCGCGTTCACCGGTGCCGGGTTCACCGTCGAGCACTCCGAAGCGGGTCTCTACCTCTGGCTCACCCGAGGTGAGGACTGCTGGCAGACCGTCGACTGGCTGGCTCGGCGCGGCATCCTGGTCGCCGCCGGCGCCTTCTACGGTCCCGGCGGCCAACAGCACGTACGGGCGGCGCTCACCGAGTCCGACGAGCACATCGCCGGGGTCGCGGCCCGCCTCGCCCAGGCCTGATCGTGCTCCGGGCGGCCGAGCCGTCGGCCCGACCGCCCGGACGGTGTCAGTCGGCGATCTGACGGAGGACCCGCAGCAGGGTGTTCCGGCTCTGCTTCTCCAGCAGTTCGCTGCCCATCAGCTCCTGCATGGCGACCACCCGGCCGTCGTGCAGGGTCACCTCGGCCTTGAGCGGCACCTCCCGCTTCACGTCCACGGAGACGACCTCCTCGTAGGGCAGGAACGTGTGCCCGGCCACCAGCTCCGCCATCGGCACCGAGCCGACAAGCGCGCGTAGCCGCTTCTCGCCCTGGCTGGCCTTGCCGGGGTTGACGATCAGGACCAGCCCCCGGTCGAGGACGAGCACGTCGTGCTCCGTACCGTCGATCTTGATGTTGGCCAGTCCGCCGATCAGGCCGGCGTCCCGCCCGGAGACCCGGTCCTCCACCACCGTCGCGCCGGTGGGGTCGATGCCCAGCTCGGCCAGGCGGGCCAACGCCACGTCCAGGGTCTGCGGCGCGACGGCCAACTTGGCGATCTCGGCGAGGTCCCACGGCTGCCCCTGCGGCCCGACGAGCTGCGCCGGACCGGACCAGGAGAGCTGCCAGTGCGCCTGGCCGGAGCGGACGGCCGCGTTGTCGAGCAGCGTCTCCATCGGCCCGGCGAAGCGGGCCGCGGCCTCCTCGTGGGTCGCGTCGCCGAAGAACTGCTCGGCGAACTCCCCCAACCGGCCGGAGCGCACCAGGTCCAGCACCGTCGTGAGGCCCGGCTGGGACACGCCGGTGAACCGCCCCGCGGCCCGGTAGATGCCGTCCGCCCGCTGTTGCACGACGGCCGCGACCGACGCGGCGGTGAACTGCGCCCAGGGCAGCACCTGGCGGCGTCCGTGGTCGACGACGATCCCCTGCAACTGCCGTCCGGCGGTGGCGATGTCGGCGAGCAGCAGCGCGGCAGGCCGCTCGTCCGGCGCGACAGCCCCGGCCGGCAGGGCCGCCATCGCGGCGACCCGGACGCCGATCGGCGGGTGGGTGTCCCACGGCGAGGGATCCCGGTCGGGGGCGTTCTCCCGCATCTCGGCGATCTCGTCCCGCCGGGCGTGCAGCAGTTGACCGAAGCCGCCGAAGAGGTCGTCCGGCGCCAGCTCGGCGGACCAGCCCGGCTCGACGTACCGACGCGTGAAGAAGCCCCAGGCCGCGTCGAGCGCCGGCAGGGTACGCAGCGCGGAGGCCGCGGCGTCGTGCCCGGCCAGCAGCACCGAGGAGCGGTCGGCCTCCAGCTCCTGCCGCCGGGACGCGGCGTTGTCCACCATCAGGTAGAGCTTCGCGTAGCCCTTGAAGACCCAGCCGATCGGGTTACGCGGGCTGATCTGCTCCAGCGTCTCCGCGATCGCCAACCGGCCCCGGTAGGCCACCCCGCCGAGGCGGGTGTGCTTGCCGGAGTAGTGGCCCAGCTCGTGCGCGAGGACCGAGCGCAGCTGGTCGGTCCGCATCGCCTGGAGCAGCGGCAGCCCGACGTACAGGGCGCGCCGTCCGCCGACCAGGCCGAGCAGTCTGCTCTGCTCGGCGACCGCCGCGTTCACCTCGGGCACCAGCCGGATCTCGTCCGGGGCGCGGGTGCCGACCGCGGTGGCCAGCTCGCGCACGGTGGCCCAGAGGCCCGGCGCCTCGCGCTCGGTGAGGATCAGGCCGGGTGCCGGCTCGTTCCTCGTACGGATCGCGCGCCACAGCCCGACGGCCACCGCGCCCAGCGCGATGACCAGGGGCAGCAGCAGCTTCCCGGTGACGATCCCGTTGGTGTGGTCGAACAGCCAGACGCCGAGCGCGATGACGGCGGCGAGCTGGAGGAGCGCGACGACGTAGAAGCCGATCAACATGACCACCGAGGCGAGCGCCCGGTATGTCGCGGACATTTCGTTTCCTTCCCGCTGTAGCCCGCGTCGACGTGGCGGGCGGCGGAGCGGACCGTACGACGCTGATCTGAACCGGACAACCCCCTTCCGGTCCGGCCTCGGTCAGATCTACGATCTTGCGGTTCGTGACCGGGGGAGGACTGACCGGCGCGCGGGCCGGCCTCGGACGATATCCTCGGCCGGGCCCGGTCGGGGCGCATCGGCCCCCAGCAGGAACGTCGAGGTGTGCGGATGGTGGACAGGCCCGGCGCGCGGGTGCGGGCGGCGGTGGTCGGCACCGGTCTGATCGGAGGCTCCGTGCTGCTCCGGATGCACGCCGCGGGCATCGACGTGACCGGGTGGGATCCGGACGAGGCCACCCGGCGGGAGGCCCGCCGGATCGGCGTACCCGCTCCGGACCGGCTGGTCGAGGCGGTGACCGATCGGGACGTGGTCTTCCTCTGCGGGCCGTTGCCCACCCTGCCGGCGACGCTCGTCGAGGTGGCGGCGGTGACCGGTGAGCGGTGTGTGCTGACCGACGTCGGCAGCACCAAGGAGGAGGTGGCGGCGTTCGCCGCCGCACAGGGGCTGACGCACCGGTTCGTGCCCGGCCACCCGATGGCCGGCACCGACCGGGCGGGCCTGACGGCCGCGGGGTCGGACCTGCTCACCGGCGCCGCCTGGGTCCTGTGCCCGGCGGCCGGGGCGGCCACGGCCGCGTTCCGCTGGCTGGCCGAGCTGCTGGTGGACCTCTT
Organism: Micromonospora sp. NPDC048898; assembly: GCF_043198035.1. Lineage (NCBI taxonomy): Bacteria > Bacillati > Actinomycetota > Actinomycetes > Micromonosporales > Micromonosporaceae > Micromonospora > Micromonospora sp. NPDC048898. The sequence goes on along the minus strand of NZ_JBICUF010000003.1, from coordinate 366,229 downwards.
CGAGGCCCGGGTGGTGCCGATGTCCGCGGCGGAGCACGACTCGGCCGCCGCCCTCGCCTCACACGTGCCGCACCTGCTGGCCGGCGCACTGGCCGGTGCCGTGCAGCGGGCGCCACTGCGCGACGCGATCCTCGCGCTCGCCGCGGGCAGCTTCTCCGACGGCACCCGGGTCGCCGGCACGCCCGCCGACCGGACCGCCAACATGCTGCTCGGCAACCGGGACCGGGTGCTGCGCGAGCTGACCGAGGTCACCGCGTTCCTGGACGACCTGACCGCCGCGTTGCGCGCTGGCGACGCACCGGCGCTCACCGCGCGCTACGACGAGGCGCGCACCTCCCGCGCGGCGCTGCGTGACCGTCGGTTCGACGCGTACGACAGGCAGTTCCCCCTCGGCGGTGACCACACCGCCGAGGTGTCCTGGCTGCACGAGTTGGGGGTGGCCGGCGGTCATCTGACCGGTCTGCGCGTCGGCGTCGAGACCGTCTCCTACGCGGCGCGGCGGCCTGCGGCTGACTAGGCTGAGGGGCATGGCGGCGGACAGTCCGGTGGTGCAGGTGCGCGGCGAGGCGTACCGGGAGGTGCCGCCCGAGCTGGCCCGGTTCGCGGTCACCGCGACCGCGCGGGACCGGGATCGGGAGACCACCCTGACCAGGCTGGCCGAGCGTGCCGCCGCCATCCGGGTGCTGCTGGACGGCTCCGGGCCGGCGGTGGCGCGGCGGGAGACCGGCGACCTGCGGGTGCGACCGGAGACCCGTCGCTCGGGCGAGCGGGTCGTCGCCTGGCACGGCAGCGTGACCACCACGGTCACCGTCACCGACTTCACCGCCCTCGGCGAGCTGATGCTCCGGTTGGCCGACCAGGATCAGGTCGAGGTGGCCGGGCCCTGGTGGGAGCTTCGCCCGGACAGCCCCGCCCACCGCGAGGCCCGACACGCCGCGATCCGCGACGCGCTGGTGCGGGCCCGGGAGTACGCCGAGGCGCTCGGTGCCCAGGTCACCTCGTTGCTCGAGCTGGCCGACTCCGGGCCGGCCGACCGGCCGATGTTCGCCCGCGCGGCGTTCGCCGGGAGCGGCGCGGGCGGTGGCCCGCCGGAGCTCGAGTTGGACCCGCAGCCGCAGACCGTCCAGGCGGCCGTGCAGGCGCGGTTCACGATCAGCACGCCGGTCCTCGACTGATGCCACCGGCTCTGGTGCTGTCCGTCGACGCGTTGGTGCAGCGCGCGCTGGCGTTGGCCGCGGCGGGCCCGCGACAGCTGCTGGGCATCGCCGGCGCGCCGGGGGCCGGGAAGTCCACGCTTGCCGAGCAGGTCGTGGCCGCCGTGGGGTCGACCGCCAGGCTGGTGCCGATGGACGGCTTCCACCTGGCGCAGGCGCAGCTGGTGCGGTTGGGTCGCGCGGAGCGCAAGGGCGCGGTGGACACCTTCGACGCCAACGGGTTCGTCTCGTTGCTGCGTCGGTTGCGTCGGTTGGAGCCCACCTCGGTGTACGCGCCGGAGTTCCGCCGGGAGTTGGAGGAGCCGGTGGCCGGGGCGATCGAGGTGCCGCCGTCGGTCCGGCTGGTGGTGACCGAGGGCAACTATTTGCTCCTGCCGGACTTCCCGTGGCAGGAGGTGCGCACGCTGCTGCACGAGGCGTGGTTCCTCGATCTGGACGCCGACCTGCGCCAGCGTCGGTTGACCGCCCGACACGAGGCGTTCGGGCGGTCGCCGGAGCAGGCACGCGAGTGGACGCTGGGCAGTGACGAGGCCAACGCGGCCCTGATCACCCCCACCGCCGACCGGGCCGACCTGGTGGTCCGCCTGCCCGAGCCGCCGGCCGTCTGACCGCCGCCGCGGCGGCGATCGCGGCGTACTCCGGCCGTCTGACCTGCCGGTTGCCTGGCCAGGCGGCCGGCGTTGGTGCGGTCAGCCCAGTTCGCGGACCGGCCGGGCGGGGTTGCCGACGGCGACCACGTTGGCGGGCAGGTCCCGGGTCACCACCGCACCCGCGCCGACGACGGTGTTGGCGCCGATCGACACGCCGGCCAGCACGATGGCGCCGCCGCCGAGCCAGACGTTGTCGGCGAGGGTGATCGGTTTGGCGGCCTCCCACTTGTCGCGGCGTGGCCCGGGCTCCACCGGGTGGGTCGGCGTGAGTAGTTGTACGTTCGGTCCGATCTGGACGTCCGCGCCGATGGTGATCGGCGCGACGTCGAGGAAGACCGCGTGGTAGTTGACGAAGCTGCGGGGCCCGATCCGGATCTGCCAGCCGTAGTCGCAGTAGAACGGCGGGCGGATCCAGGTGTCGTCGCCCATGTCGCCGAGCAGTTCGCGCAGCGCCCCCAGTCGCGCCTGCGGATCCGCCGCGGGGCTGGTGTTGAAGCGCTCCATCAGCCGGGCGGCCCGGTCCAGGTCGGCGATGATCTCGGGGTCGTCGGCGAGGTAGGGCTCACCGGCGAGCATTCGGTCCTTCATGGAGGTCACCCGGTCGATGATGCCCGTCGACCCTGCCGGGGGTTGGCAGGTCCGTCATATTTTCGACCCCTTTATTGCATACCGGGTATGCAATACTGGCGGCGGTCTATGCACGTCTCATGGATATAAACGTCCACGAAGGAGGAACCGTTGCATCGACGCAGCAGAATTTCCGTCGCCGTCACGGCCGTCGCAGCCCTCGTGCTGGGCACGCCGGCGACCGCGGTGGCCAGCCCACCCACCACCACGACCGCCCCCGACGCCGCCCCGCGTACCGCGACCGGCATCCCGAAGACGGTCACCCTGCTCACCGGTGACCGGGTCACCGTCTCCGCGTCCGGGGCCGCCGCCGTCCGTCCCGGCCCTGACCGTGCGCACCTGCGCTTCCTCACCAGCCGCGAGCGCGGTCAGCTCACCGTGCTGCCGGAGGACGCCCTGCCGCTGATCCGCGCCGGCCGGGTCGACAGGCGACTGTTCGACGTGACCGGCCTGATCGCCGCCGGTTACGACGACGCCCGCCGCGACAGTCTGCCGCTGCTGGTGTCGTACGGCTCGACCGGCACCGCCAGGCGTGCCCCGGCCGCTCTGCCCGGCACGCGGGTGACCCGCGACCTGCCGGCGATTCACGGCGCTGCCCTGAGCAGCGACAAGTCCTCTCTCGGCGCGGTCTGGGCGACCGTCGCCACAGGTCCCGCCGGGGCCCGCCTCGACGCGGCAGGGGGCGTCGAGCGGATCTGGCTGGACGGTCTTCGCCGGCCGACCCTCGACCACAGCGTGCCGCAGATCGGTGCGCCCACAGCCTGGGCGGCCGGGTTCACCGGCGCGGGAGTGTCAGTCGCGGTGCTGGACACCGGCGTCGACGCGACCCACCCGGACCTCGCCGGCAGGGTGGCCGAGGCGCGCAACTTCACCGAGGCCGCCGACGGCCGGGACACGGTTGGCCACGGCACCCACGTGGCCTCGACCATCGCGGGCACCGGCGCGGCCTCCGGCGGCAAGTACCGGGGTGTGGCGCCGGACGCGACGCTGCTGGACGGCAAGGTCTGCGAGGACCAGGGCTGCCCCGACTCGGCGATCCTCGCCGGCATGCAGTGGGCCGCCGTGGAGAAGAAGGCCGACGTGATCAACATGAGCCTCGGCGGCTGGGACACCCCGGAGGTCGACCCGCTGGAGGAGGCGGTGCAGACCCTCACCGCCCAGACCGGCACCCTCTTCGTCATCGCCGCCGGCAACGACGGCGCGGACGGCTCGGTCGGCTCCCCGGCCTCCGCCGACGCCGCGCTCGCCGTGGGCGCGGTGGACCGCGACGACGACCTGGCCGAATTCTCCAGCCGGGGCCCGCGGGTCGGCGACGAGGCGCTGAAGCCGGACATCACCGCGCCCGGCGTCGACATCGTCGCCGCGCGCTCCGCCAACGGCGTCATCGGCGATCCGGTGGGGGACCGCTACGTCACCCTCTCCGGCACCTCGATGGCCACCCCGCACGTGGCCGGGTCGGCCGCGCTGCTGGCCCAGCAGCACCCCGGGTGGCGGGCCGACCGGCTCAAGGCCACCCTGATGGCCGCCGCCAAGCCGCATCCGGACCAGACCGCCTACCAGCAGGGCGCCGGGCGGGTCGACGTCGCGCACGCGATCACCCAGCAGATCACCAGCGACCCGGTGAGCGTCTCGTTCGGGCGTACGCTCTGGCCGCACGGTGACGACACCCCGATCACCCGCACGGTGACCTGGCGAAACGACGGTCCGGCCCCGGTCACCGTGGACCTGAGCGTCGAGGGCGCCGGCCCCGGCGGTCGCGCGCTGCCGGCCGGTCTGTTCGCCCTGGGTGCCAACCAGCTCACCGTGCCGGCGGGCGGCACCGCCGCCACGACCGTCACCGCGGACACCCGGCTCGGCGACGCCGACGGCTACTGGACCGGGCGGATCGTGGCCCGGTCCGGTGCGGCGGTCGCGGTCACCCCGCTGGCCGTGCACCGGGAGGTGGAGAGCTACACGCTCACCGTGGAGCACCTGAACCGCGCCGGTGCCCGCACCCCGGACCACTGGACCATCCTGGTCGGGATGGACACCTTCGGCTCATGGAGCCTCGCCAGCTCGGACGGGGTGGCCACCGTGCGGCTGCCCAAGGGGCACTACGGCCTGAGCGGCCTGGTCTACGAGCCCGGCCCGGAGGACGAGCCGCGCGGGATGTCCATGTTGGCGCAGCCCGTACTGACCGTCGAAGGGGACACCCGGATCGTCGTGGACGCCCGTCAGGCCAGGCCGGTACGGACCACCATTCCGGACCGGACCGCGGTCTCGGAGCTGATCGACGTCAGCGGCAACTTCACGGCCGACGACGGCAGCGGGTACACCGTCGGACTCTGGACGGACACGTTCGACGACCTGGCCAGCGGTCACATCGGCAAGCCGGTCTCCGCCGACCGGTTCGTGGCCACCGTCAGCAGCCAGTGGATCAAGCCGGACACGGCCGACAGCCCGTACCTGTACGCGCTTGCCGAAGCGATCCCGGGCCGCATGCCCACCGGGTTCGTCCGCGACTACGCCCGACGGGACCTGGCCACCGTCGTGCACCGGTTCCGCGGCGGTGACCCGGGCACCGAGGCCGAGCGGGTGGTGTTCCCCGTGCTGGAGTACAACGTCGGCGGCGCCGCCCTGGGCCTGCCCACCACAGTGCCCGGCCAGCGGGTCGAGTACTACAACACCAAGAACGTGAAGTGGGAGTCCGAGATCTACTTCGGAACGCGGGACGAGGACGGCTGGTTGAACGCGAATGCCGCGCTCTTCTCCACCCCCACCGCGTACCGGGCCGGGCGGACGGTGACGGAGACCTGGAACCAGGCCCCGTACGGACCGTCCTTCCCGAACCCGAGATGGCCGCACCAGAGCGTCACCCGGGTCGGCGACGCCATCCTGGTCGACGTGCCGCTGTACAGCGACGCGGCCGGGCATCCGGGCGGCTCGCTGAGCGACAGTGACCACACCAAGCTCTGGCGCAACGGCAAGCTGGTCGGCGAGAACGAGTACGCCGGCTACGGGGAGTTCACCGTGCCGCCGGGCGCGGCGGACTACCGGCTCGTCACGTCGTCGAAGCGGAGCTTCACCGACCTGAGCACCGAGGTCGAATCCGGCTGGACCTTCCGGTCGCGGCACGTCGCCGGTGACACGCCGGCCCGGCTGCCCCTGTCGGTGGTGCGTTTCGCGCCGCCGTTGCGGGTCGACAACAGCGCTCCGGCCGGTCGGGACTTCGTCGTCCCGGTGCGGGTGCAACGGCAGCCCGGCGCGCCTGCCGCCCGGGTGGAGAAGATCACTGTCGACGTCTCCTACGACGGCGGGAAGACCTGGGGCAGGGCGAAGCTGGCCCGGACCTCCGCCAACGGCTGGTCGGCCACGTTGCGGCACCCGGCCGGCACCGGCCACGTGTCGCTGCGGGCCACCGTCCGGGACACCGCGGGCAACACGGTGACCCAAAAGATCATCCAGGCGTACCGGTTGCGCTGAGGCGTACCCCGTCCGGGTCCGCGGCCGAGCGCCGCGGACCCGGCGGGTTCGTCAGTCGTTGGCGTGCAGGGCGGCGTTCAGCTCGATGCCCCGGCCGGTACGCGGCCGGGCCTCCAACGCCCCGGTCACCGAGTTGCGCCAGAACAGCAGGCCGTCTACGCCGGACAACTCCCGGCCCTTGACCACCCGGCCGTCCGGGAGAGTGATCTTCGACGCGGCGGTGATGTAGCAGCCGGCCTCGACCACGCAGTCGTCACCGAGCGAGATCCCGACGCCGGCGTTCGCGCCGACCAGGCTGCGCTCGCCGATGCTGACCCGGTCGGTGCCGCCACCGGAGAGGGTGCCCATGATGGAAGCGCCGCCGCCGATGTCGGAGCCGTCGCCGACCAGCACGCCCTGCACGATCCGCCCCTCGACCATCGAGGTGCCGACGGTGCCGGCGTTGAAGTTCACGAAACCCTCGTGCATCACCGTGGTGCCGGCGGCCAGGTGGGCGCCCAGGCGGACCCGGTCCGCGTCGGCGATCCGCACCCCGGAGGGCACCACGTAGTCGGTCATCCGGGGGAACTTGTCCACCCCGTACACCGCCAGATGGCGGCCGGCCGCACGCTCGATCACCCGCAGCTCGTCCACCCGCTCCGGCGGGCACGGCCCGGCGGACGTCCAGGCCACGTTGGCCAGCTTGCCGAAGATGCCGTCGAGGTTGAGCTGGTTGGGTCGCACCAGGCGGTGCGAGAGCAGGTGCAACCGGAGGTACGCGTCGGGGGCGTCCTTGATCGGGTCGTCGAGCGAGCCGATCACGGTGACCACCTGGACGGTACGCAGACCGGGCAGAGGCCGGTCGCCGAGCGCCGCCGGAGGCAGGTCGAGCACGTCCGACTTGTCCTCACCGGCGACCAGCGGCAGCTCACCCAGGCCCAGCTTGCCGGTCGGGTACCAGGTGTCGAGCACCTGCTCATCTGCCGTGACCGTGGCCAGGCCAATGCCCCAGGCGGAATCTGCGGACGTCACTGTTGCACCTCTCGGTCGTGGCCGGGCCGGCCTCAGCTCACTCCTCGCACGGACAGACCTGAAGGTACCGTGCGAACCATGGAGAACCCGCTGACCCCCGAGGTCCTCGCCGATCCGGTGCAGCTGACCCGCGCTCTGGTCGACATAGAGTCCGTATCCCTGAACGAGAAGGTGATCGCCGACTGTGTGGAGGAGGTGTTGCGGGGCGTACCGCACCTGACCACCCACCGGCACGGCAACACCGTGATGGCGCGTACCGACCTCGGTCGGTCGCAGCGCGTCGTGTTGGCCGGGCACCTCGACACGGTGCCACTGAACAACAACTTCCCGTCGACCATGCGCGGCGACCTGATGTACGGCTGCGGCACCTCCGACATGAAGTCCGGCACCGCGTACGCGCTGCACCTGGCGGTCACGCTGCCCGAGCCGCGCTACGACGTGACGTACTTCTTCTACGAGGCCGAGGAGATCGAGTCGCGGTACAACGGGCTCAACCTCGTGGGCCAGGCGTACCCGGAGTGGCTGGAGGCGGACTTCGCGGTGCTGCTGGAGCCGACGTACGGCATCGTCGAGGCGGGCTGTCAGGGCACCATGCGGGCCATCGTGACGACGACGGGGGAACGGGCGCACGCGGCGCGCTCCTGGCACGGCGTGAACGCCATCCACGCCGCCACCGAGGTGCTGCGGCGTCTCCAGACGTACGAGGCGCGTCGGGTCACCATCGAGGGCTGCGACTACCGCGAGGGCATGAACGCGGTACGGATCATCGGCGGTGTCGCCGGCAACGTGATCCCCGATCGCTGCGAGATCGAGGTCAACTACCGGTACGCGCCGGACCGCGACCCGGCGGCCGCGGAGGCGCACCTGCGGGAGGTGTTCGCTGGCTTCGACCTGGCGGTGACCGACGCGATGGCCGGTGCGGCCCCGGGCCTACAGGCGGCCCCGGCGCAGGAGTTCCTGGCGGCGGTGGGCGCGGCGCCGATCGGCAAGCTGGGCTGGACGGACGTGGCCCGGTTCGCGGCCATGGGCATCCCCGCGCTGAACTTCGGCCCGGGCGACCCCAACCTCGCCCACCACAAGGACGAGCACGTCGAGATCAGCAAGATCCGCGACGGCGCGGCAACCCTGCACCGCTGGCTGGCCCCGGCCTGACTCCGGCCTGGCCGGTATCGCGCTCGGCCGGTGTCACCCCGGTGATCAAGAGGTTTGCGTCAGCCGGGCCCGTTGTCGGCGACGCAAACCTCTTGATCAGCTCCCGAGGGAGTGGAGGCCGCGGGGGAGACGAGGGCGGGATCCTGCGCTCTGCTGCGGCGGCGTTCAGCCACCACGTCTCGGATCCGTCGCTGCATCTGGCGACGGATCCGGATCATCTCGCTGTTACTGATCACGCTGTCTCCTCCCCCGAAGGCGCGCGCCGGGCATACCCGGTATGTGAATAGTAAGACGTACGGGGAAGCGGAATAGTTGCCCATGATCCCGAACTATTTCTCGGCGTCCCCGCCCCGCACACCTGCGCGGTGCCGCTCCACTACGGTTGCTCCATGAGCCAGAGCAACGGGCGGGAGGCCGGTCGCGGTCCAGGGCAGGAGCGACACCGGGGCGCGGTCACGCTGCGCCGAGGGTCGATCCCGAGCAGCACCGCCGACCAACGCTTGCTGGATTCGCGTGGGCGCGGCGACTGGAAGACCAAGGACGCCTGGCGCGCGCTGCGCATCCTCTCCGAGTTCGTCGAGGGTTTCGACACCCTCGCCGACCTGCCGCCGGCGGTCAGCGTGTTCGGCTCCGCACGCAGCGGCCCGGCCAGCGCCGAGTGCCGGTTGGCCGAGCAACTGGGCGGCGCGCTCGCCCGGGCCGGCTACGCGGTGATCACCGGGGGTGGGCCGGGGGTGATGGAGGCCGCCAACCGCGGCGCCAGTGAGGCCGGTGGGCTCTCCGTCGGGCTCGGCATCGAGCTTCCGTTCGAGCAGGGCCTCAACGAGTGGGTCGACCTGGCCATCGACTTCCGCTACTTCTTCGCCCGCAAGACGATGTTCGTCAAGTACGCGCAGGCGTTCGTCGTGCTGCCCGGTGGGTTCGGCACCATGGACGAGCTGTTCGAGGCGCTCACCCTGGTGCAGACCGGCAAGGTCACCCGGTTCCCGGTGGTGCTGATGGGTGTCGCCTACTGGCAGGGCCTGCTCGACTGGATGCGCGACACGATGGCCGCCGACGGCAAGATCGGACCGGTCGACCTGGACCTGATCTGTCTCACCGACGACGTCGACGCCGCGGTCCGGTACATCGTCGAGGCGGAGGCCGCACTCTCCGTGGAGCAGGAGGCGGTCCGCGACGAGGCCGTCGCGCGTACCGGGGCGGACCAACAGGCCGCCGCCGCGCAGGCCGCCGACCAGCCACGGGACAACTGATGGCCGCGATCTGCGTCTTCTGCGCCTCCTCCCGCACACTGGACCAGCGCTGGTTGGACCTGGCCACCGAGACCGGTGTGGAGCTGGCCCGACGCGGCCACACGCTGGTCAGCGGCGGCGGCTGCGTCGGCATGATGGGCGCGCTGGCGGACGGCGCCCGCTCCGCTGGTGGGCGCACCCTGGGGGTGATCCCACAGTCACTCGTCGATCTGGAGGTCGCCGACCCGGCCTCGGACGAGCTGCTGGTGACCGACTCCATGGCCAGCCGCAAGACCCTGATGATCGACAAGTCGGACGCGTTCCTCACCCTGCCCGGCGGGTTGGGCACCCTGGACGAGCTGTTCGAGGTCTGGACCACCGCGACCCTTGCCCTGCACACCAAGCCGATGGTGCTGATCGACACCGACGGCTTCTACCGCCCCCTGCTGGACTGGCTGGACGGCCTGGCCGACCAGACCTTCCTCAAGACCGCCGGCCGCGACCTCCTGCAGGTGACCACCACAGTCCCCGAAGCCCTGAACGCCCTAGAGTCCCACCTAACCTGACCTGACCCCCGCCCCGCCCCGCCCCGGTCCCCGCCCCCCTCCCGTCCCCCGTTCGCGCGGTGATCATGGAGTTAGCGGTGCCGCTGTCGGCGTGTCGCGCCGCTAACCCCATGATCGACAGGGGTGGATGGGGTGGATGGGGTGGATGGGGTGGATGGGGTGGATGGGGTGGATGGGGTGGTGGGTGGTGCGGGGGTGGGGGATTGGGTGGTGGGTGGTGCGGGGGTGGGGGATTGGGTGGGTGTCGTATGGGTCTGATGGGATGAGCTGATGCAGGCGTACCGGTTGGTGCGGCGGTCCGCAGGGCCGCCGCGGGGGGACGGGGCGACGCCTGACAGCGCTTCCGTGCCCGCCAGCGGCGGCACGTCCAGGGGCGGTGTCGGCGCGTCGGCGGGGCCCGATCGCGGGGCCGGGCCCGAGCTGACGGTCGGCGGCACCGGTTGGCGGGTCGACGCGGTGCAGGCCGAGGTGGTCGGGCACACCGACGGGCCGATGCTCGTGCTCGGTGGGCCGGGCACCGGCAAGACCAGCACCCTGGTCGAGGCGGTCGCCGCCCGGGTGACCGAGGGGGTCGACCCGGAACGGATCCTGGTGCTGACCTTCGGCCGTCGCGGGGCCACCGCCCTGCGCCAGCGCATCGAGGCCCGGGTCGCCCAGGACGGCCACCGGGTGCTGCGCGAGCCGCTGGTGCGCACCTTCCCGGCGTACGCCTTCGGTCTGCTGCGCCGTGCCGCCGCCGAACGAGGCGAGCCCTCGCCCCGGCTGCTGACCGGCCCCGAGCAGGATCTGATCATCCGCGAGCTGTTGGACGTGGTGGGCGAGGAGCCCGAGGACGACCCGGTCGGTTGGCCGACCGACCTGCGCCCGGCCCTGCGGACGCGGGCCTTCGCCGGCCAACTGCGTGACCTGCTCATGCGCGCCGCCGAGCGCGGCGTGGGCCCGGTCGAGCTGGCCCGGCTGGGTGCGAAGCTCGGCCGCGCCGACTGGCCGGCCGCCGCCCGCTTCCTGCGGGAGTACGTCGCCGTGCTCGCGCTGCGCGACGTCAGCAACCGGGGCTCCATCGCGTACGACCCGGCGGAGCTGGTCCGGGCGGCCACCGGGCTGCTGCGCGACGACGAGGAGTTGCTGGCCGCCGAGCGCCGTCGGATCGCGCACGTGTACATCGACGAGTTGGCCGACACCGACCCCGCACAACTGGAGCTGCTCTCGGTGATCGCGGGCGGAGGCAAGTCGCTCGTCGCGTTCGCCGACCCGGACTCCTCCACATACGCCTTCCGCGGCGCCGACCCGGCCGGGGTGACCACGTTCACGCACCGCTTCCGGACCGCCTCCGGCGCGCCGGCCGCGCAGGTGCTGCTGAGCACGTCGTACCGGGCCGGGCCGGGTCTGCTCGCGGCGATCGCCCGGCTGGGCCGCCGGCTGCGTGGCCCGGCCGCGCACCGTCGACTGCACCCGCTGCCGGACGCGCCGCCCGGGACGGTCGAGGTGCACACGTTTCGTTCGGCGACAAGTGAGGCCGCCTGGTTGGCCCACGCGCTGCGCTCGGCCCACCTGCTCGACGGCGTGCCCTGGTCGCGGATGGCGGTGCTGGTGCGGTCCACCGCCCTGCAACTGCCCACCCTGCGACGGGCGCTGCACGCTGCCGGCGTCCCCACCGTGGTGCACGGCGAGGACCTGCCCCTGCACCTGCAACCGGCGGTGGCACCGCTGCTGCTCCTGCTGCGCTGCGCGCTCGAACCGGACCGACTGGACGAGGAGGCGGCGGTCGCGCTGCTGCACTCCCCGCTCGGCGGGGCCGACCCGCTGGCCGAGCGGCGGCTGCGGCAGGGCCTCCGGGCACTCGCGCTGGCCGGCGGTGACCGCCGCCCGTCGGGTGAGCTGATCGTCGAGGCCCTGCGCGACCCGGAGGAACTGGCCGACATCGAGCGCCGCTGGGCCGAGCCGGCGCAGGCGGTGGCCGGTCTGCTGGCCATTGCCCGGGAGACCGCCGCCCGGCCGGGGTCGACCGCCGAGGACGTGCTCTGGGCCGTGTGGAGTGCCAGTGGGCTCGCCGAACGCTGGGCGGGTGCGATCAACCAGGGGCGGCCGGCGGCCGGCGAGGGCGACCTGGCCCGGCGGCGGCGGGCCGAGGCGGCCGACCGCGACCTCGACGCCGTGCTCGTGCTCTTCGACGCGGCGGCCCGGTTCACCGACCGGCTGCCCGGCGCCCGCACCGAGGTCTTCCTCGACCACGTGCTCGCCCAGGACCTGCCGGCCGACACCATCGCACCGACCGCCGACCGGGGCGCGGCGGTGCGCCTGCTCACCGCGCACGCCGCGAAGGGCCTGGAATGGGACCTGGTCGCGGTGGCCGGCGTGCAGGAGGGCATCTGGCCGGACCTGCGACTGCGGGGCAGTCTGCTCGGCTCCGAGCGGCTGGTCGACGTGCTGGCCGGCCGGTCTGTCGACGGTGCCACCAGGGCGAACGTGGTGGGCCAGACCTCGGCGTTGCTGGACGAGGAGCGCCGGCTCTTCCACGTCGCGATCAGCCGGGCCCGGCATCGGCTGCTGGTCAGCGCCGTGGCCTCGGCCGCCGTCGGCGGTGACGACCACGAGGAGCAGCCGAGCCGGTTCCTGCACGAGCTGGGCCCCTCCACGCCGCCCGCACCGCCGAGCGGTGCCGGACCGGCCGACCCGACCGTGCCACCGGGTCCGCGCACCGCCCCGCCGGCCGGGGGCCCCGCCGGCAACCCACCAGACGCCACGCCCGCCGGGGACGGCACGCCCGAAGGCGTGACCGGCGGGACGAGCGCTGCGACCGGCGGGACGAGCGCTGCGACCGGCGGGACGAGCGCTGCGACCGGCGGGACGAGCGCTGCGACCGACGGGACGAGCGCTGCGACCGGCGGGACGAGCGCTGCGACCGGCGGCGGGACGAGCGGCGCGAACGGCGGCGGATCCGACGGCACGACTGGCGGCGGGTCCGGGGACGACGAGGAGCCGGACCGTCCCGGGGCACTGCCGGTGACCCGTCCGCCGCGGGCGCTCACCCTGCCGGCGTTGGTGGCCGAACTGCGTACCGCCATCACCGACCCGGCCGCTCCGGCGGCCCGGCGGCGCGCGGCGGCGGCCGAGTTGGCCCGGCTCGCCGCCGCCGGGGTGCCCGGTGCGCACCCGGACGACTGGTGGGGGTTGCGTGCGCTCTCCGACGACCGGCCGCTTGTCGACGACGGGGAGCCGGTGCGGGTCACCCCGTCGGCCATGGAGAGCGCACTACGGTGCAGCCTGCGGTGGTTGCTGGAACGGCACGGCGGCAGCGGCCCGACCAGCACGGCGCAGGGGGTGGGCAACCTGGTGCACGCCGCCGCGATGCTCGCCGAGGACGCCAGCGCCGACCGGGGTGCGCTGCTCGACTACGTGGCGGCCCGGTTCGACGCGATCGAGCTGGCCGCCCGCTGGATGGCCGGCCCGGAACGGGACCGCGCCGAGGCGATGGTCGACAAGCTGTTGCGCTGGCTGGCCACCAACCCACGTCGGTTGCTCGCCATCGAGCACGAGTTCGCGGTCCGACTGGACGACCCGAATCGGCCGGTCGACCTGACCGGTCGGGTCGACCGGCTGGAGATCGACGAGGCCGGCCGGCTCGTGGTGATCGACCTGAAGACCGGCAAGTCCACCGCGGTCACCGGCACCGAGTTGGCCGAGCACCCGCAGCTCGGCGCGTACCAGGCGGCGGTGGAGGCGGGGGCGTTCGCCGAGTTCGGCGACGAGTCCGGCGGCGCGGCGCTGGTGCAGCTCGGCACCTCCGCGAAGGATGCCCGGGAACAGAACCAGCCGGCGGCGGGCGAGGGTCCGGCGGCCGGCTGGGCGACCGCGCTGGTCCGGCGCACCGCCGATACGATGGCAGCCGCCACGTTCGCCGCGGTGGCCAACTCGAAGTGCCGGGTCTGCCCGGTCCGCACCAGCTGCCCGGTCTCCGGGCAGGGGCGTCAGGTCGTCGAGCCGCCGACCGTCCGGCGCACCCGTGAGGGCGAGGAGTGAGAAGGCACCGTGAGCCAGCCCACCCTGTTCGGCGCGGGCCCCACGCCGGCGCCCCGGCTGGCGGACTCCGGCCCCCGGTACACGCCCGTGGAGCTGGCCAAGCTGCTGCGGTTGCCGGCGCCCACCCGGGAGCAGGCCGCGATCATCGCCGCCCCGGTGGAGCCGCTGCTGGTGGTCGCGGGAGCCGGGTCGGGCAAGACCGAGACGATGGCCGCGCGGGTGGTCTGGCTGGTGGCCAACTCGTACGTGCGCCCGGAGCAGATCCTCGGGCTGACCTTCACCCGTAAGGCGGCCGGCGAGTTGGCCCACCGGGTCCGTACCCGACTCGACCAGCTGATCCGCCGACTCGGCCGGCAGGGCCGGGACCCGCTGGACGACCCGCTCGCCGGTGAACCCACAGTCTCCACCTACCACTCCTACGCGGGGCGGATCGTCACCGAGCACGGGCTGCGGTCCGGCTACGAGCCGTCGACCCGGCTGCTCACCGAGGCGTCCCGCTGGCAGTTGGTCGACCTGCTGGTGCGCAACTACGACGGCGACATGTCCGAGGTGGACCGGATGCCGAGCACCATCACCGACGCGGTGCTGGCACTCGCCGGAGAGCTGGACGAACACCTGGTCGCGCCGGACCAGCTGGCGGCCTGGACCGGTCGGTTCTTCGCCGAGGTGCAGTCCCGGCCGGGCCGGGTGTACGCCGACGTGCGCAAGGCGCTCACCCTCCAACAGACCCGGCTGCGCCTGCTGCCGCTGGTGCGGGCGTACGCCCGGCGCAAGGAGGACTTCGAGGCGATGGACTTCGCCGACCAGCTCGCCCGGGCGGCCCGGGTGGCCCGCGATCACCCGGGGGTCGGCGAGATCGAGCGGGACCGTTTCCGGGCGGTGCTGCTCGACGAGTACCAGGACACCAGCCACGCCCAGGTGGTGCTGCTCAACGCCCTGTTCGGGGGTGGGCACCCGGTGACCGCGGTGGGCGACCCGTGCCAGTCGATCTACGGCTGGCGGGGGGCCAGCGCCGGCACCCTGGACCGGTTTCCCACCGAGTTCGCCCGCGCCGACGGTGAGCCGGCCCCGGCGCTGGGGCTCACCACGAGCTGGCGCAACCGTCCGGAGATCCTCCGGGTGGCGAACGCTCTGTCGACTCCGTTGCGGGCGGCCGGCGCCCGGGTGCCGGAGCTGCGCTCGGCGTTGACCGTCCGCGACCCGATCCCGCACCGCAGCCCCGGCGGTGCGGCCGGCGGCACGGTGCACTGCGCGCTGCTGCCCACGTACGCCGACGAGGCGGACTGGATCGCCGACAGTGTGCTGGCCGCCTGGCGGGGGGCGGCCCGGATGCCCGGCGCGGCCCCCGAGCACATCCCGGTGGCGCAGCGCCCGACCACCGCCGTGCTGGTCCGGGTCCGCAGCCAGATTCCGGCGATCGAGTCGGCGCTGCGCGAGCGCGGTCTCCCGGTGGAGGTGGTGGGGCTCGGCGGCCTGTTGGACACTCCCGAGGTACGCGACGTGGTCTGCACGCTGCGGGTGCTGGCCGACCCGACCGACGGGGCGGCGCTGCTGCGGTTGCTCACCGGCGCCCGTTGGCGGATCGGCCCGCGTGACCTGGTGGCGTTGCACCGGCGGGCCCGAGCCATCGCCAACGCCCGCCGTCAGGTGGCCGCCGACGAGACCGCGGAGATCAGTCCTGATCTGCTGGACGAGGCGACCCTGGTGGAGGCGTTGGCCGATCTCGGCCCGGCGCAGGCGTACTCGGCGGAGGGCTTCGCGCGGCTGCGCGCGTACGGCATGGAACTGGCGCTGTTGCGGTACCGGCTGGACCAGGCGCTGCCGGACCTGATCGCGGACATCGAACGGACCATCGGCCTGGACGTGGAGGTCGCGGTGCGGGCCGGCCGTGACGGCGCCGGCGACGCCGGCCTCGCCCGAGGGCACCTGGACGCCCTGGGTGACGTGGCGGCCCGCTTCAGCGGGGAGACGCCGGGCGCGACGCTGTCCGGGTTCCTGTCCTACCTGGCCGCCGCCGAGGACGAGGAGCGCGGTCTGGCGCCGGGCGAGGTCGAGGTGGTGGAGGGTGCGGTGCAGGTGGTCACCGCACACGCCGCCAAGGGCCTGGAGTGGGACGTGGTGTCGGTGGCCGGGCTGTGCCGTGGGTCGTGGCCGGGGCCGGTGCGCAACTCCGACCACTGGTTGGGCGGGCTCGGGGTGCTGCCGTTCCCGCTGCGGGGCGACGCCGACGGGTTGCCCGAGTTGGCGCTCGACGAGGCGGCCGACCAGCGGGCGGTGGCGCGGGCGGTGAACGACTTCACCGACGCCTGGCGGGCACACGACGAGCGGGAGGAACGCCGGCTGACGTACGTGGCGGTCACCCGGCCGCGCCGGCTGCTGCTGTGCTCCGGCTACTGGTGGGGGGAGGGCACGAAGCGAGCCCGCGGTCCGTCGGTCTTCCTGCGCGAGGTGTACGACGCCTGCCTCGACGGTGGGCCGGGGCACCTGGTCGACGCGTGGGCGCCGGAGCCCACCCCGGACGCCACCAACCCCACGGCCGAGGTGGTGCTCCGCGCGGAGTGGCCGGCCGACCCACTGGGTGGCCGTCGACCGGAGTTGGCCGAGGCCGCCGGGCTGGTGCGCCGCCTGATGACCGACGGC
This sequence comes from Micromonospora sp. NPDC048898, assembly GCF_043198035.1. NCBI lineage: Bacteria > Bacillati > Actinomycetota > Actinomycetes > Micromonosporales > Micromonosporaceae > Micromonospora > Micromonospora sp. NPDC048898. The sequence goes on along the minus strand of NZ_JBICUF010000003.1, from coordinate 349,655 downwards.
CCGACCGCGGTGGCTGTCGGGCCGGTGGCTGGCGGGCCGGTCGTCGCCGGGCCGGGCGGGTCGGTGGTCGCCGGGCCGGTGGGATCGGTCGAGGCGGAGGTGGACCCGGAGGTGGCGCGCTGGCAACGCGAGGCGGATCTGTTGCTGGCCGAGCGGGCCGAGCTGACCCGGCTCTCCGGTGCCGTGGAGGTGGCCCTGCCCGGGCAGTTGAGCGTCACGCAGCTGGTGGCGTTGCGGCGCGACCCGGCGGCGCTGGCCCGTACGCTGCGCCGCCCGGTGCCGGCCGAACCCAACCCGTACGCCCGCCGAGGCACCGCCTTCCACGCCTGGCTGGAGCAGCGCTTCGGCGCGGATCGCCTCCTGGACCTGGACGAGCTGCCCGGTGCGGCCGACGCGGATGCCGCGCCCGACGAGGCGCTTGTCGAGCTTCAGGAGCGGTTCCTGGCCAGCGAGTGGGCCGACCGGGCACCGGTGGAGGTGGAGGTGCCGTTCGCCACGGTGATCGGCGGCGTCGTGGTGCGGGGGCGGATGGACGCGGTGTTCGCCCGGCCGGGTGGGCGGTTCGACGTGGTCGACTGGAAGACCGGCGCGCAGCCCGTCGGGCCGGCGGCGGAGGTGGCCGCCGTGCAGTTGGCCGTGTACCGGTTGGCCTGGGCGGAGCTGGCCGGCGTGCCGGTGGACCGGGTGGGCGCGGCGTTCCACTACGTCCGGCACGGGGTGACGGTCCGCCCCGCGGATCTGCTGGACGTGACGGGGCTCACCGCCATGATCGCCCAGTTGCCCGAAGATTCCGCCCAACATTGACCGCTCGCGGGAAAACCATGATAGGTTGAACGGGTTGCAGTTTTGGTTACCAGAGACTCTGTGTGCGCCTGGCGGGATTGTGGCCCCAGGCGCTCTTTGTTGTGTCCGGAGTTCTCCGGGCGGGGCGACCAGAAGCGACAGGCGATTCGCGCATCCCCGCGCGGAGCGCTCCTCTTCGGGCACGCAACACGTGCGTGTCCGACGTTCCGTCAAGGAGACGAAACACATGGCTATTGGCACCGTGAAGTGGTTCAACGCTGACAAGGGCTTCGGCTTCATCACCCCGGACGGCGGCGGCGCTGACGTCTTCGCCCACTTCTCGGCGATCCAGTCCTCCGGCTACCGGAGCCTGGACGAGAACCAGCGGGTCGAGTTCGAGGTGACCCAGGGCCAGAAGGGCCCGCAGGCGGAGAACATCCGCCCGCTCTGATCTTCGGATCGGTCAGCATTACCTGTCGCGCCCTCCGGGTGTGACGGTGACGGGACCGGCCCGCCTCGCCACCGCCTGCACACGCGGGCGGCGGCCCGGCGGCGGGCCGGCCCGTACTCCAATCGGTTCGTGCTTGTGAGTCCTGGCTGCCCTGTGCCGCCGGTGACAGCGCCGACGTCGGCGCCCTCCCTCGACACGTGCCGCGTCGAGGAAGGCTTCCGCATGACCACAGTTATTCCTTCGTTCGCTCATACCGGTCTGGCGCCGGCGCTGCTCACCGCGCTGACCGCGCAGGGCATCACCGAGCCGTTCCCGATCCAGACGGCGACGCTGCCCGACTCACTCGCCGGCCGGGACGTGCTGGGCCGGGGTCGTACCGGCTCCGGCAAGACGCTCGCCTTCGGGCTTCCGCTGCTGTCCCGCACCGCCGGCCGTAAGGCCCGGCCGGGTCGCCCGTTGGCCCTGGTGCTGGTGCCGACCCGTGAGCTGGCCCAGCAGGTCACCACCGCACTGTCCCCGTACGCCCGCGCTGTCGGGCTGCGCTGCGCCACAGTCGTCGGCGGGTTGTCGTTGCAGCGGCAGGCGGATGCCCTGCGGGCCGGCGCCGAGGTGGTCGTCGCCACCCCCGGCCGGCTGCACGACCTGATCAACCGGGGCGACGCCCGGCTGGACCAGGTCGAGATCACCGTGCTGGACGAGGCCGACCAGATGGCCGACATGGGCTTCCTGCCGCAGGTCACCAAGCTGCTGGAGCAGGTCGCGCCGCAGGGGCAGCGGATGCTCTTCTCCGCCACCCTGGACGGTGGTGTGGACCGGCTGGTCCGCCGCTTCCTGAGCAACCCGGTCACCCACTCGGTCGACCCGGGCACCGCCACGGTCACCGCGATGACCCACCACGTGCTGCACGTCGACGCCGTGGACAAGCCCGACGCGCTGACCCGGATCGCCGCCCGTGAGGGCCGCACCATCCTGTTCATGGGCACCAAGCACCGCGCCGACCGGCTCGCCCGGCAGTTGCTGTCCAAGGGTGTACGCGCGGCCGCGCTGCACGGTGGCAAGTCCCAGCCGCAGCGCACCCGCATCCTGGAGCAGTTCCGCAACGGCCAGGTGACCGCTCTGGTGGCCACCGACGTGGCGGCCCGGGGCATCCACGTCGACGGCCTGGACATGGTGGTCAACGTGGACCCGCCGACCGAGGCGAAGGACTACCTGCACCGGGGCGGCCGGACCGCCCGGGCCGGCGAGTCCGGTTCCGTGGTCACCCTGGTCCTGCCCGAGCAGCGCCGGGACGTGTCGCGGCTGATGGCGGTCGCCGGCATCCGACCCGAGTCGGTCCAGGTGCGTCCTGGCGACGGGTCGTTGGCCCGGGTCACCGGTGCCCGCGAACCGTCCGGTGTGCCGGTGACGATCGTCGCTCCGTCGGCGCCCGCCGGTCGGGTCCGCACCGGTGGCGCAACGGTCACCGACGGCGCCGCCCGCCCGGCCCACCGCGCGTCGGGCCGGTCCCGCCGTCCGCGTCGCCCGCGTACCGTCTGATCTTTTACGCTTCGACCGACCCGCCCCGCTTCGGCGTGGCGGGTCGGTCTGTCTGCGGACCGACCAAACCGTTCAGTCGGTAATCAGCCTCGGCTGGGTCGGCTGGCCGATTGTGCCCTGGCTGTCCGTGGTCGAAGCTGGCCAGCGGGGTACGTCGGGCGGGGGGCCCGACGCGGGAGGGATGGCCATGGCGGGCGAAGCCGGCTCGGGTGCACTGCACGAGCTGATCCTGGTGGTCGCGGTCGCGCTTGCCGGTCTGTTGCTCGCCATGGTTGCGGCCTTCGCACCCTGGCATGCCACCCTGGCGGGCGACGCTCCCGCTGGCCTGGTGGAACTGCACAGCCCTGACGATCCGGGCTCCGGCTCGGTGGTCGCACACGTGGGCTGAGCGGTGGCCGGCCGACCGGTGCCGGCGGAGGGGCAGGCCCGGTCAGGAACGGTACGAAGGGTGGTCGGGGCGGCGGGGCGCCGACCCGACCACCTCGCCTCCGCCGCTCAGCTGGTGGGGGCGTGGTCCGTCGAGTGGTGGGTGAGCAGGTTGGCCAGGGTGGTGCTGTCGACCACCGTGGCGATCGCCCCGTGCACCGCCAGCCAGACGTCGGTCAACCCCGCGGCCACTCCGTGGTAGCCGGCGCGTTCGGCCGGCAGGCCGCGCACCGTGGTGAGCGACCCGCCGACCGCGCGCAACACGTCCCCGACGGTGATCTCGTCGGCTGGGCGGGTCAGCTCGTACCCGCCGTCAGCGCCACGATGACTGTGCAGCAGACCTGCTCGGCGCAGGTCGAGCAGGATGCCCTGGAGGAAGCTGAGCGGGATGTCCTGAACCTCGGCGAGGCTGGCCGCCTTGACCAGCTCGCCGCCGCCACCGGCGGCGACGGCGAGCATCGCCCGGAGCGCATAGTCGCTGCGCGCGGAGACGTACACCGGTCAGTTGCCCGCCTGGTCGAGCACGCCCCAGCGGCGCCGGATCGCCTTGTCCGCGGCACCGAAGGCGGCGTCCACGCCGAGACCGAGCACCAGGATGACGATCATGGTGGAGAGCAGCCAGGGTGCGTCGGACAGCTCGCGCGAGTAGGTCAGTTGGGCGCCGAGCGAGGTCTGTGAGATGCCGACCACGATCAGCTCACCGGCCATTAGGCTGCGCCAGGAGAACGCCCAGCCCTGCTTCAGGCCCGCGACGATCGCCGGCAGGGCGGCCGGTGCGATGACGTACCGGTAGAGGTTGAGCCCTCGGGCACCCAGGTTGCGGCCGGCGCGCAGCAGCAGTGGCGGCACGTAGTCCACACCGGAGATCACCCCGTTGGCGATGGACGGCGCGGCGCCGAGCACCACCACGAAGAAGATCGCCTTCTCGCTCAGCTCGAACAGCAGGATGGCCAGCGGGAACCAGGCGATCGACGGCATGGTCTGCAACGCCGTGATCATCGAGCCGATGGCGGCCCGGAGCACCTTGGACCGGGCGACCGCGAGGCCCAGCAGCAGGCCGACGGCGACCGAGAAGACGTACCCGACGGCGGCCCGGCGCAACGTGGTGACCAGGCCCTCCCAGAGCTGTGGGCCCTGGGCCTGGGCGATCAGCTCACGGCCGACCTCCAGGGGGCCGGGCAGCGAGTACGGCGGCTTCCAGCCCGACCAGACCACGAGCTGCCAGGCCAGGATGGCGATGGCCAGCGCCGCCAACTTGGGCCAGGTGGCCGCCCAGAAGCGCGCACCCCGGGAGACCTCCTTGTCTCGGCCGGCGATGTCCAGCGCGTCCAGGCCGGAGATCTGCGCGTCGGTACGCGCCGAGTCGGTGAGGGTGTCACTGGCCATGGCGGCCCACCTCCGTACGGAGCCGCTCGGTGACCTCGGCGGCGATGGCGGCGACCTCGGGGGAGTCGATCCGCCGTGGGCGCGGGATGTCCACCTCGGCGGAGTAGATGATCCGGCCGGGGCGGCTGGAGAGCAGGATGATCCGGTCGGCCAGCCGGGCGGCCTCGCGGACGTTGTGCGTCACGAAGAGCACCGAGAGCTGGCGTTCGGACCAGATCCGTTCCAGCTCGTCGTGCAGGATGTCGCGGGTCATGGCGTCCAGTGCGCCGAACGGCTCGTCCATCAGCAGCACCGGAGTGTCCAGGGCCAGCGTGCGGGCCAGAGCGACCCGCTGGCGCATTCCGCCGGACAGCTCGTGCGGACGCTTGCGGCCGAAGTCGGCCAGGTGCACCGTGCGCAGCAGCTCGGCCACCCGTTCGCGGCGCTCGGCCCGGGGCATCCTGCGCAGTTTGAGCGGCACCTCCACGTTGCCCTCGACGGTCAGCCAGGGAAACAGCGCCGGCTCCTGGAACATCAGCCCGGGGTTGGCGTCGCCGGCCAGCCCGATCTGCCCGCCGCTGGGTCGGTCCAGCCCGGCGACCAGGTTGAGCAGGGTGCTCTTGCCACACCCGGATGCGCCCACCAGGCAGACGAACTCGCCGGGCGCGACGTCCAGCGACACACCGTCGAGGGCCAGGACGGCGTTCGCGCCGCGTCCGTACACCTTGGTCACGCCGGAGAGCGCGACCGCGGTGGTCGCGCCCTGCGGCGTCGTCGTGGTCGACGTCATGGCTGGACGACCTCGGGCTTGCCGACCGCCTTGAGGGCGTTGTTGAGGTACGTCAGGTCGTACAGGCCCTTGAGGTCGACCGGGTCGGTCAGCTTGACCTCGACGGCGTGGTCGAGGCCCGCCTTCAGGGAGGAGGGGATCGGGTCGTTGGTGAACTCCAACGTCGGCCACGCCTGCTTGATCAGCTTCAGGTCCAGCGGCTTACCGGTGATCTGGCCGATCGCGTCGGAGATGGCCTGCTGGGCCTCCTCGGGCTTGCTGTTGACGAACTCGTTGGCGGCCACCTGGCCGTCGACCAGCTTCTGCACCACGTCCGGGTGCGCCTTGAGGAACTTCGTGCTGACCAGCAGGTTGGTGATGACGAACTTCTTGTCCGGCCACAGGTCGCGCTCGTCGACCAGCACCTTGCCGCCGGCGTTGACCAGGCGGGAGACGAACGGCTCGGGCACCCAGGCGCCGTCGATCGCGCCGCTGTTGAACGTCTCGACCGTCTGGGCGTTCTCCTGGGGCACGATCTTGACGTCGCCGCCACCCTCCTTGGTGGTGGTCAGACCCTGCTGCTTGAGCCAGTAGCGGATCGCCACGTCCTGGGTGTTGCCCAGCTGCGGGGTGGCGATCTTCTTGCCCTTCAGGTCCGGCGCGCCCGTGATGCCGGGCTTGACGACCAGGGCCACGCCGCCGGAGGCCGCGCCGGAGATGACGCGGACGGCTTCGCCCTTGGACTTGGAGAAGGCGTTGACCGTCGGGTTCGGACCGATGTAGGTGGCGTCCAGCGCGCCGGAGAAGATGGCCTCGATGGCGGCCGGGCCGGCGTTGAAGGTCTTCGGGTCCAGCTTGACGTTCGTGCCGAGCTTCTCGGCGAAGATGCCCTTCTGCACGCCGACGACCGCCGGCGCGTGGGTGATGTTGGGGAAGTAGCCGAGACGCAGCGTCACCGGGCCGCCGGAGGCGCCACCGGAGCCATCGCTGTCGTCTCCGCACGCGGCGGCGCTGCCCACGGTCGCCGCCCCGAGGGCGGCCAGGGTGGCCAGGGTGACCAACCGGCGCAAGGGGAGCCGTCTCATCGTCCATCCAATCCGCAGTATTCCTACTTAGTTGGTAGGAAGAGTGGGCCAGGGCAAGGCCAGCGTCAAGGCTCATCCACATGCCGGGAAGGGGCGTCTCAGTCATGTCGGTATTTCCTACCAGTTTGCTGGGGTAGTTGGCACTCGGTGCTCGGCAGAGAGGTGCCGCGCTGGTGGGCAGCTACGCCGAGGTCGCCGGTGGCGGGGTGTCGACACGCTAGGGTCGACTCCGTGGTTGCCCGGAGATCCAGAATTCCAGCGACGAAGTATCCGGTCGAGCGGTTCACCCTCGACAACGGCCTGCGGGTGGTGCTGACCCCTGATCGCAGCGCCCCGGTGATCGGGGTGGCGGTGGTCTACGACGTCGGCATCCGCTCCGAGCCGGAGGGGCGCACCGGCTTCGCCCACCTCTTCGAGCACCTGATGTTCCAGGGTTCGGAAAATCTGGAGAAGCTGGCCCACTTCCGGCACGTGCAGGGGGCGGGTGGCACGTTCAACGGCTCCACCCACCTGGACTACACCGACTACTTCGAGACGCTGCCGAGCAACGCGCTGGAACGCGCGCTGTTCCTGGAGGCGGACCGGATGCGCGGCCCCCGGCTGACCGAGGAGAACCTGCGCAACCAGGTCGACGTGGTCAAGGAGGAGATCCGGGTCAACGTCCTCAACCGGCCGTACGGCGGTTTTCCCTGGTTGACCCTGCCGCCGGTCATGTTCGACACCTTCCCGAACGCGCACGACGGCTACGGCTCCTTCGACGACCTTGAGTCGGCGACGGTCGCCGACGCCGCGGACTTCTTCCGCCGCTACTACGCCAGCGGCAACGCCGTGCTGGCCGTCAGCGGCGACATCGACGTGGCGGAGGCGACCGAACTCGTCACCCGGCACTTCGGCGACGTGCCGGCCCGACCGGCACCGCTTCGGCCCGACTTCACCGAGCCCGACCTGACCGCCGAGCGGCGCACCTCGTACACCGATGCCCTGGCGCCGCTGCCGGCGGTCGCCGGGGCCTGGCGGGTGCCCGACCCGGTCACCGACTTCGCCGGCTACCTGCCCTACGTGGTGCTGGCCGAGGTGCTCACCGACGGTGACGCGTCACGGCTGGTGGAGCGGCTGGTGCAGCGCGACCGCACGGTGACCAGCCTCGGCGGGTACCTCGGTTTCATGGGCGACCCGTTCGACGTCCGCGACCCCACCGCGCTGCTGTTGCAGGCGCACCTGCCGCCCGGGGGAGACGTGGACAAGGTGCTGCGCACCATCGACGAGGAGTTGGACCGGCTGGCCACCGACGGGCTGACCGACGGTGAGCTGGCCCGCACCCAGGCCCGGATGGCGACCCACCTGCTGCGCGACACCGACGCGGTGCTCGGCCGGGCGCTGCGGATGGCCGTGTTGGAGCAGCAGCGCGGCGAGCCGGGCCTGCTCAACGAGCTGCCCAGGCTGGTCGGTGAGGTCACCGAGGAGCAGGTCCGGGCCGCCGCGGCCACCCTGCGCCCGGAGCGCCGCGCCGCGATCGAGGTCATTGCCGGAGGTGCCCGATGACTGCTGCTACTGCTACCACCACGGCTCCCGTCGGGCCGCGTACGCTGCCTCCGCTCGGGCCCACCCGCAAGCTCAAGGTGCCCAGGCAGGCCGAGCGCACGCTGCGCAACGGCCTCACCGTGATCGCCGTACGCCGGCCCGCCGTGCCGCTCGTCGAGCTGCGGCTCTGGGTGCCGTTCGGCCGGGTCCACCTGGCCCGCGGCGCGATGCTCTCGCAGACCATGCTGTCCGGCACCGAGTCGATGACGAGCGTGCAGATCGCCGCCGAGTTGCAGAAGGTGGGCGGCGGGCTGTCCGCGGGCGTCGACCCGGACCGGCTGATGCTCTCCGGCGCCGGCCTGGTCACCGGCCTGGACCGGATGCTGGAGCTGTTGGCCGAGGTGCTGACCGGCGCCAGCTACCCCAGCGACGAGGTGGCCACCGAACGGGACCGCCTCGTCGACCGAATCCAGGTGGCGCAGAGCCAACCGTCGCACCTGGCCCGGGAGGCGCTGCTGAAGCGGATCTACGGGCGACACCCGTACGCGACGCAGACCCCGGAGCCCGGCCAGATCCGCGCCGTTCGACCGGCGGCGCTACGCAGCCTGCACGCCGAGCGGGTGCACCCGGCCGGCGCGCAGCTGGTGGTGGTCGGCGACGTGCAGCCGGAGAAGGCACTGGACGCGGCCGAGCGGGCGCTGGGTGGCTGGGCCGGCGCCGGGCGTGTCGCCGAGCTGCCGGCGACCCCGCCGCTGGAGCCGGGGCCGCTGCTGCTCGTCGACCGGCCCGGCTCGGTGCAGTCGTCGTTGCGGATCGCGCTTCCGGCCGTGTCCCGCACCGATCCGGACCACGCCCCGCTGCAACTGGCCAACCTGATCTTCGGTGGCTACTTCTCCTCCCGCTGGGTGGAGAACATCCGCGAGGACAAGGGCTACACGTACGGCCCGCACTCGGGCATCGAGCACTCGGTGGCCGGGTCGGTGCTCGTCGCCGCCGCCGACGTGGCCACCGAGGTCACCGGTCCGGCGTTGCTGGAGACGACGTACGAGCTGGGTCGGTTGGCGTCGCTGCCGCCGAAGCCCGAGGAGTTGGAGCAGGCCCGCCAGTACGCCCTGGGCACCCTCCAACTCGGCATGTCCACCCAGGCCGGGTTGGCGGCGTTGACGAGCGCGTACGCGGGCAACGGGCTGCGTCTGGACTTCCTCGCCGAGTACGCCGCGAGGTTGGCGAACGCGAGCATCGACGACGTCGCACGGGTGGCGGCCCATTACCTGGCGCCGGCTCGGGCGGCGATCGTGGTGCTCGGTGACGCCGAGCGGGTCACGCCGGGGCTGGCCGCGCTGACCACGATCCGTACCGAGCCGGTGTCATGAGCGGCGAGGTCGCGCCGCCGTTGGCCCGGTCCACGCTGGATCGGGCGGCCCACCGGCGGGGTGACCCGCAGTGGTTGACCGAGGCGTGGCTGCGCGCCCGGGTGCTGGTGCTCGACTCGTCCGACGAGGGCCGGGCGCTGGCCCGTGCCGACACGTCACCTCCGGCGCTCGTGCTGTTCTCCTCGGCCGACGTGCCCGCCGGGTCCGAGTCGACGGCGATGTTCCTCGGCGTCGAGCCGGACGGGGTGCCGGTCTTCGCGGTCGACGCGCCGCTGCCGCAGTTGCCGGGGACCCGGGCGGTCAACCTGCGCGAGGTGGGTCACCTGCTCGCCGACCGGGAGGCCGGCATCTTCACCACCGCGTTGGCGCTCGTCAACTGGCACACCCGGCACGGCTACTCGGCGAGCACCGGGGCGCCGACCGCCATGGACGAGGCCGGTTGGTCCCGGGTGGACCGCAACGGTGGGCGGGTCTGGCCGCGTACCGATCCGGCGATGATCGTGCTGGTGCACGACGGCGTGGACGGTCCGGACGGGCGCTGCCTGCTCGGCAACAACGCCAGCTGGGCGGGCACCCCGGATGGCCGGCGGTACTCGTGTCTGGCCGGCTATGTCGAGCCGGGCGAGTCGGCGGAGGCCGCCGTGCTGCGCGAGGTCCGCGAGGAGGTGGGCATCGAGATCGACCACATCGGGTACGCGGGCAGCCAGGCCTGGCCGTTCCCGGGCTCGCTGATGCTGGGCTTCCTGGCCACCGCGGACCCCACCGATCCGGTGCGGGTCGACCCGTCCGAGATCGCGTACGCCCGGTGGTTCTCCCGCCGGGAGATCGGGGCGGCGCTGGCCGGGCGGACCGTCGACGTGGGCGACGGTGCCCGGCTGATCCTGCCGCCACCGTCGTCGATCGCCTTGTTTCTCATCCACCGCTGGCTGGACGGCTGGGCGGACGCCGGCCGCTGAGCACGGTCCCGGCCCGTGGCCGCCGTTGCCGCGACGGTCACAGGCCGGGAACACGGGCCGTCGTGGTCGGCGGGTGCGAGAAACGCGGCGGGGGAGCCGGTCCGACCACGACGGACGTCCGGGGTGGTGTCAGGTGCCGAGGCGGCCCGGTCTGCTGCGGAAGGCGGGTCGGGGCTCGCTCAGCGGCAGAACCTTGACCCGTTGCTTGCCGGCGCGGACCGCGCCGACCGTGGCCAGGGCGCGGGCCAGCAGGAGTGCGGCGTCCCGGTCATCGGCGTGCACGATCTGCCGTCGCGGCTCGGGCGCGGTCGTCTCGTCGCGGAGCAGGTGACCATCCACCCAGGCGGCGGCGATGTCCCCGTCGGCGACGGAGCGGATGTCGGTGCGAACGATCAGGAACCGCATGAGGGTCTCCGGATGAACCGCGACGGATGAGCCAGTGTGGAAGTTCCACGGACTCGACGGTCATGTTACGCCGCGTGGTCGTTCCAGCAACGCAAACTCGCCTATCGGTCCTGAGCCTCGTCCGATCATCCGATGCCTGGTCAGCGGGCCTACGCGCACAACGAGACGGGGCCGTCGGCGGTATGCCGACGGCCCCGTCCCGATCACCGGGTCAGTTCAGATCGAACTGGCCACCCTTCGCTCCGGCGATGAATCCGAGCCAGCCGGCCCGATTGAACAGCAGCACCGGGCCGCCTCGGTCCTTGCTGTCGCGCAGCGCGACGGCGGACGGGCCGGTGCCCAGTGGGGCGACCTCCACGCAGTTGGAGGTCTGGCTGCGTGTGCTGGTACGCCACGGGGCGTCCGCCAACGAGCGGGCGGAGGCGGACAGCGTCGTGCGGATGTCGTTCATGGCTCTGCTCCTGTGTGAACCGATCCGATGGGACGAGTGGTGCCGCACGTCCCGACGGATGGGCCCCCGTGGATCACCGGTCCGTCAGCCGCCCCGAGTCACGGCGGCGTTGGGTCGGCGCCGTTGTCGGCCCGAACGCCACTGTGGATGGGGGCACCGCCTCGGTCAGCCGTCCCGTCGACTCGATCAGCCAGGAGAGGGTTTCCGACTCGGTTAGTGCCGCCGTGCATAGCCACTCGAACACCACTTTATAGCTATTTAGTGTGATTGCCTCGGTCGACATGACGTCGGTGAACCCCCCTTCGATGGCCAATGTCTCCGGATCGAGCGGATCGGCGAACCGGTAGACGGAGAACGCGGTCGGCGGAAGGTAGAAATTGCCGACCGGTGTGTCCCGGAGCAGCACGTGCAGCGTCACGTTGGGCAGCAGGGCCAGCTCGCAGAGCTGGACCAGTTGCTCGTGCAGCACCTCTGGCGGCCCGGCCCGGTTGCCGAGGGCCGCCTCCTCCAGGACCGCGGTGTAGCGCGGCGCGTGCGGCTCCCGGGTCAGCAGCAGCTGACGGGCCATCCGGGCCTGCACCTCGGTCTCGGGCTCGTCGCCGGGCTCCGGTTCACCGGCTCCCGTGCCCACCTCGCGGGCCGAGACGATGCGGACCCTCGCGTACCCCGGGGTCTGCAACAGGCCCGGCACCAACACCGGGTTGTACTCGCAGATCTCCGCGCAGCCGGCCTCCAGCTCGGCCCAGCTACGCTGCTGCTGCGTCATCACCGGGAAGTTCTTCAACCAGCCCCGCATGTCGCCGGCCTCGCCGGCGATGCCGAGCAGTTCCGCGTGCACTGCCTCGTCGGCTCCGTACAGGTCCAGCAGAACGCCGACATCCTGTGGGTCCGGCCGGCTACGGCCGTTTTCCAGGCGGGACAGCTTGGATGCGGACGCCCAGCCGATCCTCTCGATGACCTGATCACCGGTGAGGCCCGCGGCCTCGCGTAGGCGGCGCAGTTCTATGCCCAACCGTCGTCGACGCATGATCGGGCTGGGTGCGGCAGGAGGCACAGTGTCCTCTTTCCCGTCGACCGCCGCAGACGCGACGGTAACTGTATGAAATTCGCCCCCCACGGCCAGTATGGACGGCGCGACCGGCGTCGGAGGTTCCGGCGGGGGCGTGTCTTGCGAAAAATGGACCACGGGAACGCCGGACGACGACGGACCTGCGGTCGCAGCCCCGTCGACCCATGCCCACCCCGGGCACGCCATCCCCGCCGGAGGGACCCATGCGCACCGTCCTGCGCCGACCCGACTTCCGCCTGCTCTTCGGTGGCCTGCTGGCCAGCATGACCGCCGAGTCGATCCTGCTGCTCGCGCTCGCCATCTGGGTCAAGGATCTGACCGGCTCCAACGGGCTCGCCGGCGGCACGATCTTCGCCGTCGTCGCCCCGATGACGCTGGCACCGGTGATCGGCTGGTTCGTCGACCGCCACCCACGCCGGCCGTTCTTCGTCGCCGCCAACGTGGTCACCGCGGCGCTGCTCACCCCGCTGTTCACCGTCGCGGACGCCGATGACGTCTGGATCGTCTACCTGGTGGCGGCCCTGTACGGGCTGTCGTCCGTCACGCTCGGCGCGGCGCTCAGCGGGCTCATCCGGGAGTTGGTGCCGGTCGAGCTGCTGGCGGAGGCGAACGGCGCGTTGCAGACCGTGCGTCAGGGCATGCGGCTGGTCGGTCCGTTGGCCGGCGCGGCGCTCTACGCGGCGCTCGGTGGGTGGGCGTTGGCCGGGGTCGGCATGGTCGGATTTCTGACCGCGGCGGCCGTGGTGACCGCGTTACCCGCCCCGCAACAGGTGCCCTCGGCCACGCGACTGCGCTGGCCGGCCGAGATGGGCGCCGGTCTGCGGCACCTGGCCGGCGAGGCGGCGCTGCGTCGGGCGCTGCTCGGCTACGGGCTCGGATCGCTGGTGATGGGCTTCAGCGAGTCGCTCATCTTCGCCTACGTGGACCAGGGGCTGCACCGGGACGCCGCCTTCGTGGGGGTGCTGGTCACCGTGCAGGGCGTGGGCGGGCTGTTCGGCGGGCTCTGCTCACCGGTGCTGGTCCGCCGGCTCGGAGAGGTCGGCACACTGGCCGCCGGGGTCGCCTTCTTCTCCCCGGCCGCGCTCGCCCTCGCGTACCCCGATCTGCGGCTGGCGTTCGTGGCGGTGCTGCTGGCCGGCATCTCCCTGCCCCTGACGATGGTGGGGCTGCACACGCTGATCCAGCGTCGGACCCCGCCGACGCTCGTCGGCCGGGTCGCCGCGGCCACCCAGGCGGTGGTCAGCGGACCGCAGGCGTTCTCCATCGGGGCGGGCGCGTTGCTCGTCGGTTTCCTGGACTACCGGGTGCTGTTCGCGCTTGTCGGGATGGCCACCCTGGCGGCCGGCACCTACCTCTGGCGGGGCCGGCACCTGAGCGCGCCGCCCGGCACCCGCCCGCCACCGCCGCCGACCCGTCCGACCCTGCCGAGGGTCCCGGCGCCCCGACGACCGGTCGAGGACGCCGACCGGTCGGTCGCCACCGGCACCCACCGGCCGCCGCCCGGGTGACGGATACCGGACACGACGAACGGCCGCCCCGACTGGGGCGGCCGTTCACCGACAGGGACCCGGCCGGTCAGGCGCCGAGGGTCTCCAGGTGTTGCTTGACCTGGGTGATCGAGGGGTTCGTCAGGGCGCTGCCGTCGGCGAAGCGCAGCGTCGGCACCGTCTGGTTGCCGCCGTTGACGCTCATCACGAACTCGGCGGCCTTCGGGTCCTGCTCGATGTCGACCACCTCGTACCCGATGCCCTCCCGGTCGAGCTGCGACTTCAGCCGGTGGCAGTAGCCGCACCAGGGGGTGGAATACATCGTCAGCATCCTCGGATCCTCCAACTCCTCCGGCCGCGGCTTGCGGATCAAGCCGAGGCTGTTCGCTGCAACGCTCGGGGGAGCTGAGATGATTCCTGGTTGTGGTGGTTCACTCAGCGTCGGAACAGGTGCTCGCCGGGCTGGACCCGGAGCAACGCTCCGCGGTGACCGCACCCGCCGGCCCGGTCTGCATCCTGGCCGGCGCCGGCACCGGCAAGACCAGGGCGATCACGTCCCGGATCGCCCATCGGGCGCTCTCCGGCGAGATCTCCCCCCGGCACGTGCTCGCGGTCACCTTCACCGCCCGTGCCGCCGCCGAAATGCGGAGTCGGCTCACCGTCCTCGGGGTGGGCGGCGTGCAGGCGCGCACGTTCCACGCCGCCGCGCTGCGCCAGGTGCGGTACTTCGCGCCCCGGCTGCTGGCCGGCCGCGCCATGCCCGAGCTGCTGGACAGCAAGGTACGGCTGGTCACCCTCGCCGCGGCCCGAGTCGGCCTGCGCACCGACCGGGCCGCCGCGCGCGACCTGGCCGGCGAGATCGAGTGGGCCAAGTCGTCGCTCGTCGAGCCGACGGACTACGTGGTGGCCGCCGCCCGCGCCCTGCGCGACACACCGCACGAGCCGGCGAAGGTGGCCGACGTGTTCACCGCGTACGAGCAGCTCAAACGCTCCAACGGCGTGATCGACTTCGAGGACATGCTGCGCGCCGCGGTGTGGGGCATCGAGGAGCACCCGGACGTCGGCGAGCAGATCCGCGGCCAGTACCGACACTTCGTGGTCGACGAGTACCAGGACGTCAACCCCCTCCAACAGCGGTTGCTCGAAGCCTGGCTGGCCGGCCGCAACGACCTCACCGTGGTCGGTGACGCCAGCCAGACGATCTACTCGTTCACCGGGGCGACCTCGGCGTACCTGGTCGACTTCCCCCGCCGGCACCGGGGCGCCACAGTGGTCCGGCTGGTCCGCGACTACCGCTCCACCCCGCAGGTGGTCGGGCTGGCCAACGCGGTGATCGCCCAGGCCCGGGGCACCGAGGCGCGGCTGCGACTGGAGTTGAGCGGGCAGCGCCCAGCCGGCCCCGAGCCGGACCTGCGGATCTTCACCGACGAGCCGGCCGAGGCGAACGCGGTGGCGGCGCGCTGCCGGTCGCTCATCGACGCCGGCACGCCGGCGAAGGAGATCGCCGTGCTGTTCCGGGTCAACGCGCAGTCCGAGGCGTACGAGAAGGCGCTCACCGAGGTCGGCGTCCCGTACGTCGTGCAGGGCGCGGAGCGCTTCTTCGAACGGACCGAGGTGCGCCAGGCGATGATCGCGCTGCGTGCTGCGACCCGGTCCATCCCGGGGGAGACACCGCTGCCGGCCGCCGTCGTGGAGGCACTCACCGCCGTCGGCTGGGCCCCGGACGCACCCCCGGCCGGTGGCGCCGCCCGCGAGCGGTGGGAGGCGCTGTCCGCGCTGGTCCAGCTCTCCGAGGAGTACGCGGCCACCCCCGAGGTGGTGCCGATCGGCGAGGCCGCCTCGGTGGAGCGCCCGGTCACCCTCACCGACTTCACCGAGGAGTTGGCCCGCCGGGCCGCCCAGCAGCACGTACCGACGGTGGACGGGGTGACCCTCGCCTCACTGCACTCGGCCAAGGGGTTGGAGTGGGACGCGGTCTTCCTGGTCGGGCTCGCCGAGGGCACCCTGCCGACCACGTACGCCAAGACCGTCGAGCAGGTCGAGGAGGAACGCCGACTGCTCTACGTCGGCATCACCCGCGCCCGGCAGTGGCTCTGGCTGTCGTACGCCGCGGCGCGCTCGCCGGGCGGACGAGCCCGGCGGCCGTCGCGGTTCCTGCCCCAACTGGACCGCTCCGGCGGCACCGAACGGGCGACCGGCACCGGTCCGGCCCGCCGCCCCGAACGGCGGCGCACCCAGATCGTCTCCTGCCGGATCTGCGGCGCCACCCTGCTCGCCGGCCCGGACCGCAAGCTCGGTCGCTGCCCCACCTGCCCGTCCGACATCGACGATGAGCTGCACGAACGGCTGCGCGAGTGGCGGCAGCGGGTGGCCGGGGCGCAGAAGGTCCCGGCGTACGTGGTCTTCACCGACGCGACACTCGTCGCGCTGGCCGAGCGGCGGCCCGGCCGGCCCGAGGAGTTGATCGCCATCGCCGGTATCGGCCCTCGCAAGCTGGGCCTCTACGGGGAGTCGGTGCTGGCGTTGGTCGATGGCGCGGGGGTGGACGACGTCTGCCCGGAGAAAACTTTCGAAATCGAGTCGTAAATTCGTTTGCCCTCGCCCCGGCGCGAGGAATAGCCTCAGGACACACCACGCGAGCGGCGCCATTCCGGCTGCTCACGGGGTTGGTCCAGTCGATTCCGAGGAACGTGAGGGAGGTGGGTCCCGTGAAGATCTTCACTTATGAGCGTCTGGCGGCGATGCCGTCTGTCTGCGCTCCGCTGTCGGCTGTCCGGGTGGCCCTTGCGGCCGCACGACCGTCGGTTCCGCAGGTGCACCAGGTTCAGGCCGAGCTGATCCTGGCCGTCGCGCCAACCGGAGTCGATGGGACCAGTGGCTTCACGGGCATGGACATCCAGGGCGTCAAGAAGCGCACCAATGTCCGCGGCGTTCCACCTCGAGGTAAACCGGTCTGACCATCAGACACCGGCTCACCTCGAGGCCGCGGAACCCGCTTACCGGGATCCGCGGCCTCAGTTTTTTGCCCCGCCGAAGTACGTCGGAATGCGATCCACGAGATCGATGTGAGAGAGAGGTGACCGGGAGATGAGTCTGGCGTTGGCCCCCCTCGACGTGAGTGTCGAGATGGAGGCGAACCTGCCCTGCCGGAAGTTCGACCCCGACCTGTGGTTCTCCGACTCGCCTGCCGAACTCGAACTGGCCAAGTCGCTCTGCGGGGACTGCCCGCTGCGCGTCGAGTGCCTGGCCGGGGCGGTGGAGCGGGCGGAGCCGTGGGGCGTCTGGGGCGGCGAGATCTTCGAGCGTGGCGCGGTCGTCCCGCGTAAGCGGCCCCGTGGCCGTCCGCGTAAGGAGGACGTCGCCCGTGACGCCGAGCTTCGGGTCGAGGCCGAGGCGCGCCTGGCGGCCAGTGGGCTGTCCGAGGTGCGCGGCGCGGTCCGGCTGGCAGCCTGACATGTTCCCCACCCGTACCAACTACGCCGGTGTCACACCGGCAGTGAGCGAGAAGACGATGTTCAACCTTCCGAGTGGGGCCTTCGAGATGCAACTACTTCACGAAGCGTTGTCCCGGGCTCGAATGCGCCGGCCTCAGGCCGGTCGTATCACCACGAGCACTGAGGCAACCCGTTCCGCCCGTACCGTCGCCATGAGCAGCCGCAACCAGACGGCTCGCGACCTGGGCGTTCTCTAAATCCACCCCGCGCAGAAGGGCGGGTGCCGACCGGCACCCGCCCTTCGTCACGTCCTCAGCCCGGTGGGCTCACGCCACGGGGGCGAAACCGGGCAGCCAGCGTTCCAGGATGCTGCGGTACGGGGCCTTCGCCTCCAACTGGCAGAGCACCCCGATCGACCCGAGCGTCACCCGGTGGATCAGCAGGTACGACGGCGGCAGGTTGAGCTGCCTGCTCAGCTGGTACGTGGGGGAGCGGGGGCTGGCGAGTCGACCCGCCTCGCCCCGCAGCCAGGCCCGGGTGAACCGGAACCCGTCCGCCGCGATGGGCTCCAGCATCGGACGGATGAAGTCGAGCACTCCCTCGGCGTCGATCTCCTCCGCGGAGCCGATGAACCCCTCCGACCGCAGCCCGGCAACCACCTCGTCGGCGTCGCCCCGCAGGGCCAGGGCGGCGATGCGACCGATCGGCTCCGGCGTGCCCTCCGGCATCCGGGCCACCGCACCGAAGTCGATCACCCCGAGCCGGCCGTCGGGCAGCAGCCGGAAGTTTCCCGGGTGCGGGTCGGCGTGCAGCAGCCCCGCCCGCTGCGGCGCGGAGAGGTGCAGGGTGGCCATCAACCGGCCCGCCTCGTCCCGCTCCTCCTCGGTGCCCTCGCGGATGATGTCGGCCAGCGGGGTGCCCGTCACCCACTCGGTGACCAGCACCCGGGGCGCCGCGTTGATCACCTTCGGGATGTAGATCTCCGGGTCGTCGGCGTACGCCTCGGCGAAGGCGCGCTGCGACTCGGCCTCCAGCTCGTAGTCCAATTCCTCGGTGATGCGTTCGCGCAGCTCGACCAGGAGCGGCTTGACGTCCAGGCCGGGCTGGATGGCCCGGAACATCCCACCCAGGCGGGAGAGCTGCTTGAGGTCGGAGAGCAGTGCCTCACCCGCGCCCGGATACTGGATCTTGACGGCCACGTCCCGGCCGTTCGGTGCGCCCGACTCGTCGACCCCCGGCTCCCGCCACCGCGCCCGGTGCACCTGACCGATGCTGGCGGCGGCGGCCGGGGTGTCGTTGAACTCGACGAACAGCTCCCGCCAGTCGGGACCGAGCTGCTCGGCCAGCACCTTGTGCACGCTGGCGACCGGCAGCGGTGGCGCCGCCTCCTGGAGCTTGGTGAGCGCCTGGCGGTAGGGCGCGGCGATCTCTTCCGGCAACGCGGCCTCGAAGACCGACAGCGCCTGGCCGAACTTCATCGCCCCGCCCTTGAGCTGGCCCAACACGCTGAACAGCTGCTCGGCGGTGCGCTGCTGGATCTCCGCGGAGATCACGTCGGAGGCGAGCCCGGTGACGCGCTTTCCCATGCCGAGAACGGTCCGGCCGGCGAAGCCGAGCGGCAGGGCGGCGAGCTTGGCGGTGCGGGACACGGCGCGGCGCGGGATGTCGGTCACTCGGTCATTGTTACCGACCGGAGGGCCCCGCTGCTGCTCTGCGGCCGGGCTGGTGCGGACACTCGCCGCCGCGAGCACGCACACGCCGGGTGTGGCGGCCAGCCCCGACGACGGAAACGACCCGCGCCAGTGATCTCCATGGCCCCACCCAGCGTCTCCGGCTGCCCGCCGTCGAGCTGTGCCAGTGCCTCGGCGAGCGCGTACCCGATGGCCGCGAACAGCGTCCCGGTCGCGACGACGGTCACCGGGTCGGCGGCGGCGATCTGGGCGGCGAGCCGCGGCCAGTCCGGGTCGCGGTCCGCCCGGTGCAGTTCGACGCAGTGCAGGCAGGGCCCGGCGGGTGGGCAGACCAGCGGCCCGATGACCGGTACGCCCTCGCGCAGGGTGACCAGCAGGTGCGGCTGCCGCCGTTGGGCGAGACCGGCGGCGAGCAACGCGGGTGGCCGGTCCGTGCCGAGTTGGATCACCAGGTCCACCCGTCTGGCCCGGATCGGCTGGGTGCCCGTACCCGGCGCGACGCGGTCGACCGCGGCCCGCACCGCCGGTGCCAGCGGCTGGCCCAGCTCGGTGGCGGGAATGCCGGTCCCGACCAGGTCGACGGCGCGCACCGGGCCGGTGAGCAGTGGCACCACCTGCCCGACGCCGGACTGGGCCAACGCCACCGTCAGCGGCCCGCCGAGCGCCCCGGCGCCGCTGAGCACGACTCGGGCGGTCCGCCGCCGGCGCAGCACCTGGGCGGGGGTGCCGGGCAGCCGAGCGGCGGCCAGGGCCAGCGCGCCGGCCTCCGCGGTGAGCCGGGCGCGGACCGGGCCGGCCAGGTCACGGGGGAGCAGGCTGTGCGCGGGCACCAGCAGGCCGGCCGTACGCAGGGCGTCGAGCAGAGTGCGCGCGTCGTCGATGGTGACCTGGGCGGTGGCCGCCTGAGCCAGCACGGCCCGCTCGCTGTGGGTGCCGTCGAGCAGGTCGAGCAGGTGGGCGGCGCGGGGATTGGCCAGTTCCAGCAGTACCGCCGGCCCGGGGCCGACGCCGAGTTGGAGGGTGTGCCGGTCCCGCCAGAGGCGGTGGAGGCCGGGCAGCAGCGTGGGGCGGGGCAGTACGGTGCGACTCATGGTCACGAATTGTGATCACGCATTCGCGTTGGGTCGACGGTTGTCCACAGGCGCGCGAGCCTCTGTCCAGCGTTGTCCACAGGCTTCGCCGAGTTATCCACAGGCTGCCAACGAGGCGGTCGGTCACCCGACAGGGCCCCCGCAGCCCGCCGACCTTCCAGACGCCACGGGGGCGGGGCGGCCACCGGCCACCCCGCCCCCGTCACTCGTACGGGTCAGACCTTGGCCTTACCCAGGATGCGGTTCACTGTTGTTCCGCATACCGGACACTTGCCCTTGGCCATGTTCATGCCGGTCTTCGAGACCTCGACGTGCCCCTCGAAGTCCCGCTTCTCCTTGCACTTCACGCAGTAACCGTTGTAGGTCGTCTGGGCCTGGTCGGCCACGGTGCCCTCCTCGTCTCGTCCGCCGGTCGATGCCGTCCCGGCGGGTTGCCCGGCGGCGGGCCACACGGGGCGCCGGCGCTGGGTCTCACTCCACGGCCACCTTCGTGACCGCTGGTCCGCGGACCCTACCCAGGTCTGGGTAGTTCCATGTCAGCTGTGCATCGACACTGTGAGCAAGTCGACGTCGAGAGTGTGCATGGCGAAATAGGTCGGATAAGTCAGTTTGGCGGGGACACGCCGACCAAACCCCCACAGCCACCCGTGCGAGTGCCCCCACGGCGGCATCCGGCAGCGTGATCACCTACGGTGGAGAGGTGCCGCGCACCGGTGCCGTCGGTGATCACCAAGGGTGACGAGACGGTGCGATGACGTTGCGGTCAAGAAATTTTCGGGACACCTGACGACCAATCACCATTTTCCGGGCGGGTGTCGTGTGGTTGACTCTTGCGGACCCCTGGTCAGAGGGCATTAGCTTTCCTTCGTGACAGGTAGCCGAGGCTGCGCGGGCCAGTGATGGCGGGGACGCGCAAGCCGGTCGTCGAGGTACGGCGCAGCCAGCGTCGGCGACGCACGGTGTCTGCGTACCGTGACGGCGAGCGCGTCGTCGTCCTCATTCCGGACCAGTTCTCCCGTGCCGAGGAGAGCGAGTGGGTCGACCGGATGCTCGCCCGGCTCGCCGCCCGGGAGGGGCGCCTGGCGCGCTCCGACGCCGAGCTGCTGGCCCGCGCCACCCGGCTCATCGACCTCTACCTCCCCGGGTACGCCACGAAGGCGGTGCCGGCCAGCGTCCGATGGGTCACCAACCAGAACGGCCGGTGGGGCTCCTGCACGCCTGCCGACCGCAGCATCCGGATCTCGCACCGCGTCCAGGAAATGCCCGACTGGGTGATCGACTACGTGCTGCTGCACGAGTTGACGCACCTGATCGTGCCCAGCCACAACGCCCGGTTCTGGGCCCTGGTCGGTCGCTACCCCAAAGCGGAACGCGCCCGTGGCTACCTCGAAGGTGTCGCCGCCGCCTCCTGCGCCCCGGTCCCGACCTGATTCCACGGCCCGCCGAGCCGCCGGCCGCCGTCTGAGGCGCGTGATACGCCTAGATCCACTCGCCTTCCTGAATACCGCGCTATCCAGGTCGTCGGGACACCGCGACTTCAATGAACCCGAGTCGATCATGTGGTCGAGCCGCGTCAGGGTGGGGTGGGGTGGCCGTACGGGGCAGGGCGCTAGTGTCGGGGGATGGCACGACGGGTGGTGGTGGCGTTGCTCGGGCCGGTGCACTGGTCGCCGCCGGGCGTCGACCGGGCGGATTGGCGCGCGGCTCTCGCGGAGGACGTCATCGACCTGCTCGCGACTCTCAACGAGGTGGAGACCGCGGTCGCGGTGACGCCGGCCGATCGTGCTGTGGCCGACGCGCTGGTGTGGCCCGGCACCGTCGTGTACGAGGTGGCCGAGCCGACGCCGAATGCCGTGTTCGCCGCGTTGGAGGGTTACGACCAGGCAGCCGTGCTCGCCGGCGACGTGCCTGACCTGCCCGCACTGACCGTCGGCAAGTTGCTGCGCCCGCTCACCACCCGACCGGTCGCGGTGGCTCCGGTCGAGGGCGGCGGTCCCGGCCTACTCGGGGTGGCTGTGCGGCTGCCGGTGCCGAGCTGGCTCCCCGCGCTCGACCTGGATACGACAGTGGCGGCTGACGTGCGCTCCGGTGCCGCCGCACCGGGGGACGTGGCGGTCACCACCGGGTGGCGGCGGCTGCGCGGCCCGGCTGACCTGGCGACGCTGGACCCGGCCTTCGAGGGTTGGGAAGCGACCCGCGCTCTCCTCTCGGGCTCGCGCCGACCCACCTGAGCAGCCATCCGCGCCGCCGGGTGCCCGCTGCCGATCGGGGCGGGCACCCGGGCGCTGGCGCGTCAGGGCTTGGCGTCGCCCTCGTCGGTGTCGTCGGGCTGGCCCGGGGCCTTCTCCTCCGCGCCGCCGGGTGCGCTGAAGTCGAAGCTGTCCAGCTCGCTCAGGTCCATGTCGTTCATGGCGAAGGCGACCGGGTCGGCGAAGTCGTCGTCCGAGGGGAGCAGGTCCGGGTGACCCCAGACGGCGTCGCGGCCCTCGATGCCGCGGTGCTCGGTGAGCGCGGCCCAGAGCGCCGCGGCCTCGCGCAGTCGGCGCGGGCGCAGTTCCAGGCCGACGAGTGCGGCGAAGGTCTGCTCGGCGGGGCCGCCGGCGGCACGGCGGCGGCGGAACGCCTCGCCCAACCGGACGACGTTGGGCAGCCGGTCGCTGGCGGCGCTGTCCACGACGTGGCAGACCCAGCCCTCGACCAGGGCGAGTGCGGTCTCCAGTCGGGCCAGGGAGGCCTTCTGCGCCGGAGTGTCCTCCGGGGTGAAGATGCCCTCCAGGGCGATCGCCTGCATCGACTCCGGGTCGGTCGGGTCGACCCGGCCCATCGCCTCCTCGATCGCGTCCCGGTTGACCCGGATGCCCGAGGCGTACATCTCGACGGCGCTGAGCACATGCCCGCGCAGCCACGGGACGTGCTGGAACAGCCGCTGGTGGGCGGCCTCGCGCAGCGCCACGTAGAGGCGGACCTCGTCCTCGGGAAGCTCCAGGCCCTCGCCGTACGCGCGGATGTTGGCTGGGATCAGCGCGGCCGTGCCGGCCGGGCCGAGCGGCAGCCCGATGTCGCCGGCGGAGAGCACCTCCGCGGCGAGCGAACCGAGGGCCTGGCCCAGCTGACCGCCGAAGAGCGCGCCGCCGAGGGTGGCCACCATCGACTGCATCGGCCCGAGCTGGGCGCGCGCCTCCGGTGGCACCAGGTCGCCCATCGCGCCGACCATCCGGCTGGCGACCGGGTCGCACAGCTTGCGCCACACGTCAAGCGTCTTGAAGATCCACTCATTGCGGTTCCAGGCGACAGGTGACTGGATGCCCGACGGCCATGCCGAGGCCGGCTCCAACCACAGGTCGGCCAGGCGCAGCGCCTCCTCGACGGCGTTGCGCTCATACGGTGACACCGCCGGGTCGCCGGCGGCCGCGAGCTGGCTGGCCGCTACCTGCCGGGCCAGGTCCCAGTTGACCGGACCACTGCCCGGCGCGGAGAGCAGGTGCTGCAACTGCGACATGAACTGCTGCATCTGCGCGGGATCGTTGGGGTCTGGTGGTTGCCCACCCGGGAGCGCGAAACCGAACGGAATATCAGGCACGACGTCTACGGTACGCGGACCGCGCCCCAGGTCGCCGCCGCTGGCGTTGCGCTGAGGGCGAAGTCGCCAGACGCATTCGGCAGGAGGCGCCCGGCCGGTCGGTACGCTCTGCGGCATGAGACGTCGTGGCCTGACGGTCCTGCTCGGTGCCCTGTTCACCGCCCTGCTGAGCATCGGGGTGCTGCGGGTGCCGATCCCGTACGTGGTGCTCGGTCCGGGCCCGACGGTCAACACCCTCGGCACGGCCGACGGCAAGGAGGTCATCCAGGTCTCCGGACGGGAGACCTCGACCTCCGCGGGCCAGTTGCGGCTGACCACGGTGGGGGTGCAGCCCACGGTGCGGCTGCGCGGGGCGATCGCCGGCTGGTTCTCCGACGACGAGGCGGTGGTGCCGCGCGAGCTGGTCTACCCGCCGGGAGAGTCGACCGAGCAGGTCGAGCAGCGCAACGCCGAGGACTTCAAGGCGTCGCAGACCAGCGCGGAGACCGCCGCGCTGCGGGAGTTGGGCTTTCCGGTGCAGGTGGTGATCAAGACGGTGGCCGGGGACGGCCCGGCGGCCGGGACGCTGAAGGCCGGCGACGTGATCACCTCCGTCGACGGTCAGCCGGTGCCGGTGGCCGCGAAGGTCACCGAGCTGGTTCGGGCCAAGCCGGCCGGTACGGCGTTGACGATCGCCTACACCCGCGACGGCGCGCCGGCCACGGCGACTGTGACAAGTCGTGAGCAGGACGGCCGACCGCGGATCGGCGTCGAGATCGATCAGCAGCAGCCGCACCCGTTCACCCTCGGCATCGACCTGGAGGACATCGGCGGGCCGAGCGCCGGTCTGATGTTCGCCCTGGGGATCGTCGACAAGCTGACCCCGGCCGATCTCACCGGCGGCCAGATCATCGCCGGCACCGGCACCATCGACGACGAGGGCACCGTCGGCCCGATCGGCGGGATCGCCCAGAAGCTGGTCGGCGCGAAGCGGGCCGGCGCCAAGGTCTTTCTGGTACCGGCGGACAACTGCGCCGAGGCCGTCCGCAATCCGCAGCCGGGTCTGCCGTTGTTGCGGGTGGGTTCGTTGGACGAGGCGATGACCGCTCTGGACACGTTGCGCGCGGGGGGTCAGCCGACCCGCTGCTGACTGGTGTGACCGTGCCCCGACACGCTCAGGAACACCCCGTACTCTGGGTGCCTGGTCGGAGCCGATCACATCGAGCGTGCGGAGCCAACAGTGGTCATGCGTAGCAGCAGCCCCCTTCCGAGGATGAGCCGGCGCGGGCGCGTCACCATCGCTGTCCTGGTCGGGGTGTTCGTGCTCTTCACCCTGCTCGGCTGGGGTGTCCAGGCGTGGACGGACTGGCTCTGGTTCGACGAGGTCCGCTATACCGAGGTCTTCACCGGTGTCCTGCTGACCCGGCTGGTGCTCTTCCTCGCCATCGGGCTCGGCATGGCGGTGGTCGTCGGTGGCAACCTCTGGCTGGCCCACCGGTTGCGCCCGCGACTGCGTCCGCACTCGGTGGAGCAGGCGACCCTGGAGCGCTATCGGATGGCGCTCAGCCCGCGACTCGGCACCTGGATCACGCTTGTCGCCGCGGTGGTCGGGCTGTTCGCCGGCCTCTCCGCGCAGAACCGGTGGAACCAGTGGCTGCTCTTCCGCAACGGCGGTGACTTCGGGATCAAGGACCCGGAGTTCGGGGTGGACATCGGCTTCTACGTCTTCCAACTGCCGTTCTGGCGTTACCTGCTCGGTGTCGCCTTCACCGCGGTGGTGCTGGCCGTGATCGGCGCGCTGGCGGTGCACTACCTCTTCGGTGGGGTCCGTCTGCAGGGCGTCGGTGACCGGATGAGCAACGCCGCCCGCGCGCACCTGAGCAGCCTGGTCGCGGTGTTCGTGGTGTTGAAGGCCATCGCGTACGTGCTGGACCGGCGGGCGATGCTGTTGGAGTACAACGAGGGGGCCAAGCTGTACGGCGCCGGCTACGCCGACGTCAACGCGTTGCTGCCGGCGAAGGAGATCCTGGCCTACATCTCGATCGTGGTGGCGATCGCGATCGTCGTGTTCTCCAACGCCTGGATGCGCAACCTGGTCTGGCCGGGGATCTCGCTGGCGCTGCTCGGTGTGTCCGCGGTGGCCATCGGCGGCATCTACCCGTGGGCGGTGCAGACGTTCGAGGTCAAGCCGAGCGCCAAGGACAAGGAAGCGCCGTACATCCAGCGCAGCATCGACGCGACGCGTGCGGCGTTCGGGCTGGGGGCCACCGAGACGACCGCGTTCGCGGCGAACAACTCCACCCCACCGGCGAACCTGGCCACCGACACCTCGGTGGTGTCGAACGTGCGGCTGCTCGACCCACAGTTGGTCAGCGAGACGTACACGCAGCTCCAGCAGGTGCGTGGCTTCTACGACTTCGGCCCCAAGCTGGACATCGACCGCTACGGGGTGAACGGGAAGGTCTCCGACTACGTGGTCGGCGTCCGGGAGATCAACTACGGTGAGTTGACCGACCAGCAGAACACCTGGATCAACCGGCACACCGTCTACACCCACGGGTACGGGCTGGTGGCCGCCCCGGCCAACCAGGTGGTCTGCGGCGGGCAGCCGTTCTTCGTCTCCGGCTTCCTCGGCGAGAAGACCCAGGAGGCGTGTTCCTCGCAGACCGAGCAGATCCCGGCCACGCAGCCGCGGATCTACTACGGCGAGCGGATGGCGCCCGACGACTACGCGATCGTCGGTCAGGCCGACCCGAACAAGAAGGCCGAGTTCGACAGGCCGGTCGGCGAGGGCGGGGGCGAGTCCTACACCTACACCGGTGAGGGCGGCGTCGAGATCGGCTCCTTCACGCGGCGGCTGCTGTACGCCATCAAGGAGCAGGAGTCGAACTTCCTGCTCTCCGAGGCGGTCAACAAGGACTCCAAGCTGCTCTACGTGCGTAACCCGCGGGACCGGGTGGAGAAGGTCGCGCCGTTCCTCACCCTGGACGGCGACCCGTACCCGGCGGTGGTCGGCGGTCGGGTGCAGTGGATCGTCGACGGCTACACCACGGCCGCCACCTACCCGTACGCCGAGCGGGTCAACCTGCAGACCGAGACCACCGACGAGTTGACCAACCGGGGCACCTTCCAACTGGCCCGGGAGAACGTCAACTACATGCGCAACTCGGTGAAGGCCACCGTCGACGCGTACGACGGCACCGTGAAGCTCTACGAGTACGACGACACCGACCCGGTGCTCAAGGCCTGGAACAAGGCGTTCGGCGGTGACCTGATCCAGCCGAAGGCGGACATCCCGGCCGAGCTGACCGAGCACCTGCGCTACCCGGCGGACATGTTCAAGGTGCAGCGCAACCTGCTCACCAAGTTCCACGTGACCAATCCGGGTGACTTCTACTCCGCACAGGACTTCTGGCAGGTGCCCAACGTGCCGGACTCTCCGGACAGCGGCCAGAAGCAGCCTCCGTACTACCTGTTCACCCAGTTCCCAGGGCAGGAGAGCCCCCGCTTCCAGCTCACCGCGGCGGTCACCCCGAACGGCCGGCAGAACCTGGCCGCGCTGATCTCCGGGTCGTACATCAACGGGCAGCCCCGGCTGGAGGTGCTGGAGTTGCCGGATCAGACCCGGATCTCCGGCCCGGTGCAGGTGCACCAACAGATGACGAACAACGCCAACATCCGCCAGCAGCTCACCCTGCTCTCCAGCAACCAGGCGCAGGTGCAGTTCGGCAACCTGCTCTCGCTGCCCTTCGCCGACGGCATGCTGTACGTCGAGCCGGTGTACGTGAAGAGCAACCAGCAGGACGCGTACCCGCTGTTGCAGAAGGTGCTGGTCTCCTACGGTGACGGTGGCTCCTTCGTGGCGCTCGCCGACAACATCAACGACGGCATCAAGCAGTTGGTGGAGCAGGGCAAGAAGGCCGGGCAGGGCACGTCGCCGCCACCGACCACCGGGGGCAACCCGTCAACGCCGACGACCCCCACGCCGACGCCGAGCGCCGGCACCGGCACCCCGCCACCGACCGGTCCGTTGGCCACCGCCGCTGACCGGGTGCAGAGCGCGATCACCGAGGTCCGGGCCGCGCAGACGTCTGGTGACTTCGAGCGGTACGGGCGCGCGCTCAAGGCGCTGGACGAGGCGCTGACCGCGTTCCAGCAGGCGCAACAGGCCGCGAACCCGACCGGAGCGCCCAGTGGCAGCGCGGCACCGAGCGGCGGCGCGTCACCATCGCCCAGCGGCAGCCCGAGCGCGGGCGGCTGACCGCAGTCCTCGGCTGCGACTCTCGGAGCCCCCGTCGTCGGACCCTCCCGGTCCGCACGACGGGGGCTTCGCCGTCGTCCGGCCGGCTGCCCGCCCGCCGCCGCGCCGAAAAAGGTTCGACCGACCGCAACCTGTGACACCGGCCCGCCGTCCTCAAGTCGACGGTGTGCGACGAGGGGGAACAGTCTTGCGGGACGCGCAGAGCTTCGATGACTTCTACCGCGGCACGGCGCGGCGGATGGCGAGGTACGGCTATGCGGTCGCCGGCGATCACAACGAGGCGCAGGACCTGGTGCAGGAGGCGTACACCCGGGCCTGGCGGCACTGGGGGCGGCTGGCGGCGCATCCCGCCCCGGAGGCGTGGCTGCGGCTGGTGGTCGCGCGGTTGGCGACCGACCGCTGGCGGCGGCTGCGCGGCCTGCGCGGGGCGTTGCGGTTGGCGTGGCCCCCACCGGTGGCCCCGCCGCCCAACGAGGACAGCGTGCTGCTGCTCCAGGCGCTGCGCCAGGTGCCGGCGAACCACCGGCAGGCGCTGGCCCTGCACTACCTGTTCGACATGCCGGTGGAAGAGATCGCCCGCGAGGTCGGCGCGCCCGTTGGCACGGTGAAGTCCTGGCTCTCCCGGGGCCGGGCCCGGCTCGCCGCGCTGCTGCCCGATCTCGCCAACGTGGAATTGGAGACCAACGATGTCGCGTGAACTCTCCGAGTGGTATCGGCGCCTCGCCGCCGACGCCGACGCCGGTGACCTGGGCGTACCCGACATGCTGCGGCTGCGTGCGGACCGGCGGGCCCGGCTGCGTGCGGCCGGGGGTGCCCTCGCCGCGGCGTTGCTGGTGGGCGGCGTGGTGATCGGCACTCAGGTGGTCGCCATGCCGACGCCCGTCGCCCCGCCGGCTGGCACACCGACGATTCCCGCGCCGGACGTGACTGCCGGGTCGCCGTCGCCGTCCGCCACGCCAGGCCGGCCCCCGGGTACGACCCCCGAGTCTCCGCGTGTTCCTGGCGGCATTCCGGATCGGGCGTTCTTCACGCTCGCGCCGGCCAACCAGACCGGCATCGCGCCGGACTACCGGGACGTGGCCGCGTTGCCGGGCCTGTGCGGTGCCCACATCCCGAGCGAACCGATCCTGCACCGGCGTACCCGGTCGTTGGTCTACAAGCTGCCGAAAACGCCCCAGGGGAACGACCCGGACGGCACCTACGCACACTCCATCGCCGTCTACCGGCCCGGGCGAGCCACAAACGTGCTGGAGGAGCTGCGGCAGGCGGTGCGCGACTGCCCCGAGCAGCCGGCACTGCGTCTCCAGGTCCCCCCGGTGCCGAGTAGGCAGCGGCTGCTCAGTGACGTCGGGTACGGCGACGAGTCGGTGCTGTTCGAGCTGCGGAAGCCGGCTCAGGACCGCAACGGCGACCCGACCGGCGGGGAGGAGGTCCGGCTGGTCCGGGTGATCCGGGTCGGCGACGTGGTGACCATCCTCTGGGAGAAGGGCTGGGAGACCGGGTCCAGCCCGCGTACACAGGTCGACGCGGACAGTCGCCGGGCGGTCGCCGCCATCGAGGCATGGCTTGGTTGACGTCGCTGTGTCGGGCTGCGATCCGGCGGATTCGGATGTCGTTTTGCGGGGCCCGGGGGTGGTGCGCTACGGTTAGCGAGCCGACGCGGGGTGGAGCAGCTCGGTAGCTCGCTGGGCTCATAACCCAGAGGTCGCAGGTTCAAATCCTGTCCCCGCTACAAAGTGAAGCCCGTCTCCCGCACCTCGGGGAGGCGGGCTTCTTCTTGTGCGGACGGCGGCGCACCCACGACGGGTGCCGACCCCCGGCTGATCATCGCTGATCGGGATGGGTTAGGGTTAACCAGTCGACGCGGGGTGGAGCAGCTCGGTAGCTCGCTGGGCTCATAACCCAGAGGTCGCAGGTTCAAATCCTGTCCCCGCTACAACCGGCAGTGCAACAGGTCCGGCCCCCACCCGTGGGGGCCGGACCTGTTTGTTGCCCCCGACCTGGTGAGGGTCCCCGTGGGACCGGCACCTCGCGGGTGCCGGCCCCACCCGGTTGTTACCGGAGGCCGAAGGCCCGGGTGACGCTCTGGGTGACGCCGTCGCCGCTGCGCTGCCTGGCGGTGACCCGGATGGACACGAAGTCGGCCCGGTGCGGCGCGTTCAGGTGCGCCTGCCAGGTGCCCCTCTTCTCGGTCAGGCCCTGCCGCTGCCAGGTCACCCCGTCGTCGTAGGAGACCTCCAGCGTGAGCGAGGACACCGCGTCACGTGCCGCGGTGCTGCCCACCACCACTGGCGTGATGGAGAAGTCGGTCCTGCGCGTCGCTCGGCCCGCGGCGTCCACGTCCGTTCCGTAGTCCAGTTGGACGAGCGGGATGGCCTGCACCTCCGTGGTGCCACCGGAGACGAAGCGCCACTCGGTGTGCGTGGCTGTCGAGTACGGGCTGAACTCGGGCTTGCCCGTGGTCTCGACGACCAGCCGGTACGGCAGTTTCTCCGGCGACAGGTCACCCGCGCCGACCTTCGGCCAGCCGTCGAACCGGGTCAGCTCCCTGTCGCCCTGATAGAAGGTGACGACCTGCGGCATGGCGGCCCCGCCGCTGTGCGCGGCCCCCGCGTCGCCGAACCCCTGGATGTACGCGCTCATGGCGGTCTCACCGCGGAACGGGATCTCGGTGCTGAGCAGGCGTGGCCGGGTGATGGGCCCGAACCAGCGGTCCTGCTGGACGCTGCCCGGCCGGTAGGCGATCGCCTCCGTGTTCGACCGCGCCCAGTCGGCGACGTCGGCGTACTGCATCCATTTGATGCCGTCGCCGGCGGAGACCCAGTCGGTCCGCGGCCCGGGTGCGACCGGCTCGAACGGGAACGAGCGGGCCGCCGCGTACTCGTAGGGCGGGAAGTCCGTCCGCGTCTCGCTGGACTGCTTCCCCGGCGGCGGGGCGAAGGTCAGGTCGATCCGGGCGAGGTCGCGGGGGCCGGTCCGGGCGGACGGGTCCCTGGGCACCCCGCCATTGTGGTAGTTCACCAGGTCGTACAGGTATTTCGGTGCGGGGTGGGCCGTCACGGCCAGCCGTACCGTGTGGCGCCCGGCGGCGGCGATCTTCTGGATCAACGCCTCGCCCTCGTCCAGGCTCACCGAGGCGACCGCGATCGGGCCGGTCGTCACGGCGTCGGGGCTGCCGTACCAGTCGCTCCGGCGGCCCTCGCGGTCGTTGACCACGACAAGCATCGCCGCACCGGCCGCGTGCGCCGACGCCGCCTGGTCCGTGGGGGGCACCGAGTCGTTGGCGCGTACGACCACGGCCCTGCCACGGACGGACCGGCCGGCGTAGTCGCTGGTCGCGCCGTTGCCCGCGAAGACGGCGTCGAGGCGGGCGGTACCGTCGGCCAGCGGCCGTGCACCGGGCTGCACGAGGGGATCGCTGACGCGTCGGCCGCCGTAACTGATCTCCAACGGCGTCTGCACGGCGCGGATCCTGGTGGTGAGGACGAAGCTGCCCTTCGTCACCCGGTCCTTGGTCGGGAGGGCCCACAGGCTGTCGTAGGTCGCACCGGGCCAGAAGGTCTCGCGCAGGGCGGTCCAGTCGGTGGGCGTCGGCTCCGGCGAGGTGAAGGAGCGGTAGACGTCGATCCTGGTGTTGGTGACGGCGGTCGGCCGGGGGGTGGCCACCTTCACCTCGCGTGCCTTCGAGGCGTCGAGCTCCACGACCCGGTTGGTCGACAGGTCGACCTCGGGAGCCGTCAACATCGCCAGCCCGAGAGAGCGGGGTCCGTTGCGGCCCTGCACGTCGGCGGCGGTGACGACCGTGTAGGAGCCGGGAGCCCAGCGGCTGGTCAGCTTGCCGTCCGGCACCCACACGAAGGTGGAGCCCTCGTCGGCGCTGACGATCTCGACCTCGCCGCTCATGGGTCGGCCGGCGCGGTCCTTCAGGTGGATGGTGAGGTCGTACCTCTTCGCCTCGACGACGACCCCGACAGCCGTGTGTACCTCGCCGGTCGCGGAGCGGGCCGTGACCTGCGCCGAGTACCGGCCCGGCGGGAGACCCCCGGGGTTCACCACGACGTCGACGGTCGAGGTTCCGTTCGCCGGCACCGTCACGCGGTCGGTGGCCGCGGTGAACGCCTGCGCGGGGGAGGTGCCACCGTCGACGGACAGTGCCAACGGGACCGGGGTCGCCGTGGTGTTGGTGTAGGTGATCTTCCGCGTGATCGGCCGCTGTGGCGTGCCGGAGGACGACCTGACCAGCCCGGCGTCCACCGAGCCGGTCGCGATGACCTGGTCCTGGTGGTAGGCGCCGGCCACGTTCAACCGGCCACTGCCCGCCTGGTAGGCGCTGTAGTCGGGCGTCCGCACGCTGGTGCTCATCAGCGCGTCCTTGATCTGCTGCCCACTCCACGTCGGGTGTTTCTGGACCAGCAGGGCTGCCGCCCCGGCGACGTGCGGCGCCGCCATGGAGGTGCCGCTGTCGGTCTGGTAGTAGCCCTCGCCCCAGGGGATGTGCTGCGAGCGCGCCGCCAACACGTCCACCCCGGGAGCGGTCAGGTCGGGCTTCAGAGCCTCGTCGATCATCCGCGGCCCGGCACTGGAGAAGTCGGCCAGGTGGTCGGAGCCGTCCACCGCGCCGATGGTGAGTGCGGCGTCCGCGGTGGCCGGTGCCCCGAGGGTGTACGGGTCGGGACCGCTGTTGCCGGCGGCGACGACGAAGAGCGCGCCGGTCTCGGCGGTCAGCTGGTTCACGGACTGGCTCAGTGGATCGTCCTGGGTGTGCCACGCGCTCACACCGAGGCTCATGTTGACCACCCTGGCGCGCTCGGTGCGCGTCGCCCACTCCATCCCCGCGATGATCCCGGAGATGGACCCGCTGCCGTTCTGGTCGAGGACCTTGCCCACCACCAGGTCGGCGTCGGGAGCGACGCCGCGTTCCTTGCCGCCGGAGGCGGCACCGGTGCCGGCGACGGTGGAGGCGGTGTGGGTGCCGTGCCCGTTGCGGTCGATGACGTCCTGGCCGGGGATGAAACTGCGGGACGCGACCACCCGGTTCACGAGATCCGGGTGGGTCGTGTCCACCCCGCTGTCCAGGACGGCGACCCGGACACCGCGGCCGGTGCCTCCCGCGGCCCAGGCCGCGGGCGCGCCGACCTGCGCGGTGGTGTCGGCGAGGGACGCGTTCGCCTTGCCGTCGAGCCAGACCTTGTCGACCCCGGCGGTGAAGGCCGGCGTGGACGGGGCAGCACCGCGCCCGGTCGGTGCCGGTCCGCTGGTGAGGGCCGACCAGAAGTCGGCGGACGTGGACCGGTTGGCACGGATCGCCTCGCCCCGGACGGACGGAAGCTCCAGTGTGGTCCGCGCGCCCGGCAGCGTGGTGCCGGCCCGCAGCGTCGCCGAGCCCGTCGTGCGGGTGACGATCAGGGGGAGTTCGCTGGTCCGCGCGTCGTCGTAGCCCTGCGCGATCAACCGGGTGACGTCGAACAGTTGCTTGTCGAGTCGACCGGTCGCCAGGTAGGGCATGGCCTCGTCGGGATACACGTAGGTGTCGCCGCCCTCGGTGGCGACGCGTACCGGGCCGGTGGCGCCCGGGGCGCGTGTGACGTCCACCGCGGGGGCCGCGCCGTCGACGCCCGGGGTCACCGTCACCCGGTCGCCGGTGATCAGCGTGACGGTGACGGGTGCGGGCGGCGTGTTGCCGGTCGCGGCGGGTGGTGTCGGAGGGGGCGGGGACGGTGGGGCCCCGTGGGCGGTCGTCGGGGTCAGAAGAGCGGCGACGAGGGTGACGCCGACCGCTGTTGCCGCAGATCTTCGGGTGAGAGAGAGCCGCACATCGCCTCCAGGGTTGACCATGCGCGAATCTGATCACCCCTGGAGATTCATGTAAAGATCATCATCTTTGCCGGCAGGTTGCGGGCACGTTGCGTGCGGTCCGGGGTGCTCCGGACGATCTCGGTCCCTGCTTCGGCGTGGACCGACGTGCCCAGGTTGCGTCCTTCAGCGAGGATGGGCACATGTCTTCTTTCGGTAAGTGGTGGGGCCGGCTGAGCACGGTCCTCGGTGCGGCCGTACTGGCGGTCTTCGTGCCCGTCGCGGCGTGGGCGTCCACGGGCACCGGCGAGGTGGTGGTGGAGGCCGCACGGCGGCGGTCCCGAGGCGCCGGCGGCTTCGGCATCCTCGGCCTGCTCTGCTGCCTGGTGGTGGTCGGGGTCATCGTGTTCCTGGTGCTGCGTCTGACGCGCAATCGTCGCAACGGTCCGCCGCGCTGACCCAGCGGGGCGTCTCGGTCGGTCGGTCGACGGCGGCGGGCCGTCGGCCGACCGTCAAGGGTCACGCTGCCAGTGTGGCGTTGGCCTGGGAGAGGAAGCGCGAGGTGGCCGCCCGGGTGCCGGCCCGCTTGACGCGGATGCTCTCCGCGGCGGCGACCAGCAGGGTACGCACCCTGGCGTGCCCCTTCGACGGTGGTGCCGGTGCGGGCCCGAGTTGGTCGGCGAGGCTGGCGCCGAACGCGGCGGCGCGCTGCTGGGCCGGGTCGGTGATGCTGCCCTCGGTGTAGCGGCGGACGGCGAGGCTGGCGTTCAGGCCGCGTTCGTGGCCGAGGACGGTGCCGGCCTCTCCGTTCGTGGTCAAGAAGTTGATCACGTCGGTGACGGTGTCCGGGTGGCGGGTGCCCCGGAACGCGGCCCAGTACATCGACGCGCGCGCCCACTGCGCGGCCGGTGGCCCGGGGAGGCCGACCACGCCCAACTCGGCCTTGGTGAGCCGCTGCAACTCCGGTAGTTGATGGGACCAGGCGAACGACGCGGCGGTCATTCCGGTCACCACCAACTGCCGGTTCAGCTCCCTGCTGTCGACCTGCTCGACAAGCGCGGCACCCGGTGTGGCCCGCGCGGTGCGGGCCCGCTGCCACAGCTCGAACCACGCGATCAGCTCGTCCGCGCCGAAACCGAGCTGGTTGCCCCGGTAGAATTCGCCACCCTGCGACCGCAGCCACAGCCAGAGCGCCCGGTGGTCACCGGACGCGTCCACGGTGCCGGCCACCTGACCTTCGCTGGTCTCGGTGACCTGCTCCGCCCAGGCGAT
This sequence comes from Micromonospora sp. NPDC048898, assembly GCF_043198035.1. Taxonomy (NCBI): domain Bacteria; kingdom Bacillati; phylum Actinomycetota; class Actinomycetes; order Micromonosporales; family Micromonosporaceae; genus Micromonospora; species Micromonospora sp. NPDC048898. Next base: position 314,877 of record NZ_JBICUF010000003.1, on the reverse strand, counting down.
GTAGTCGGCCCAGGTCATTCCGGCCCGGGGCTCCGGCACCTTCAGGTCCCGCAGCAGGTCCCGGTTGAAGACCACGGCGGCGTGGGTCTGCCCGCCGGCCACCGCCATCGTCCGCCCCTGGACCGTGCCGTAGCGGATCAGGCCCTCCGGCAGGCTCCGCAGATCGAGGTGGTGGTCGGCGACCCGGTCGGTGAGGTCGAGGATGATCTGGCGTTGGGCGTACTCGGTCAACACCGCGTCGTCGATCTGGATCAGGTCCGGTACGTTCCCGCCGGCCGCCTGGGTGGCCAGTCGCTCGTAGTAGCCGTCGGCGCCCTGCCAGGTGACCCGGAAGGTGACCCGGGGGTTGCGATCCGAGTAGAGCCGCAGCACCTTCTCGGTGAGCTCGGCCCGTTGGGTCCCGCCCCACCAGAAGACCGACAGCTCGACCGGCCCGTCCTGGGTCGACGTGTCGGCCCCGTCGCTGCAACCGGCCAGCCCAGCGGACGTGAGCAGGGGTGCGCCGAGCAGCGCGGTGAGCAGTCGGCGTCGGCCCGGGTCGGCGCCGAGGCGGTCGATCGGCTGTGGAACAACGGGCACGGGGGTCTCCTGGACCTGCGGGAGTACGGCGGCACCATTCACGCAGGGAGCGCACGAAGGTGTCAACGTCCGTCCGGTCAGCCCCCGGCGCGGGTGGTCGAATCGGGCCCCCCGATGTCGCGTGGTGTACTAGGGCGCGTGGAACTTCTGCACTCGGGCAAGGTTCGGGACGTCTACGCCGACGGCGACGACCTGATCCTGGTCGCCTCGGACCGCATCTCGATCTACGACGTGGCGCTGCCGACGCCGATCCCGGACAAGGGTCGCCTGCTCACCGCACTCTCGCTGTGGTGGTTCGAGCAGCTCGCCGACCTGGTGCCGAACCACGTCATCTCGGCCACCGACGTGCCCGCCGAGTTCGCCGGGCGGGCGATCCGCTGCCAGCGGCTGGAGATGCTCCCGGTCGAGTGCGTCGCTCGCGGCTACCTGACCGGCGGCGGCCTGCGGGAGTACGAGAAGACCGGCGCCGTCTCCGGCGTGGCACTGCCCCGCGGGCTCGGTGAGGCGTCGATCCTGCCCGAGCCGATCTTCACGCCGTCGAGCAAGGCGCCGATGGGTGAACACGACGAACCCATCACGTACGACCAGGTGGTGGACAAGGTGGGCCAGGCCACCGCGGAACGACTGCGGCAGATCACCATCGACGTCTACCGGCGCGGGGCCGAGCTGGCCGCCGACCGGGGCATCCTGATCGCCGACACCAAGATCGAGTTGGGTTGGGCGCCGGACGGCACCCTGGTCCTCGCCGACGAGCTGCTCACCTCCGACTCGTCGCGGTTCTGGCCGGCCGAGTCGTACCAGCCGGGCCGCGTGCAGTTCTCCTACGACAAGCAGTACGTGCGGGACTGGGCCACCGCCGGCGGCTGGAACAAGCAGGCCCCGGCGCCGGACGTGCCGGACGAGGTGGTCGAGGCGACCCGCGCCCGCTACGTCGAGGTGTACGAGAAACTGACCGGCAACCGCTGGGAGTGAGCGCCGGGCCGTTCAGTCCACCCAGTCCAGGGTGCGTTGCACGGCCTTGCGCCACTGGCACAGCTCCTTCTCGCGCAGCTCCGGGGCCATCGCCGGCTCCCACTGCGCGTCGGAGCGCCACTGCGCCCGCAGGGTGGCCAGATCCGGCCAGAAGCCGACCGCCAGACCGGCCGCGTACGCGGCGCCCAGGCAGGTGGTCTCGGTGATCCGGGACCGGATCACCGGCACGTCGAGCACGTCCGCGAGGAACTGCATGAGCAGCCCGTTGGCGGTCATCCCACCGTCCACCCGGAGTCGGCGCAGCGCCACGTCGGAGTCGGCGTCCATCGCGTCGACCACCTCGCGGGTCTGCCACGCCGACGCCTCCAGCACCGCCCGCGCCAGGTGCCCCTTGGTGACGTAGCCGGTCAGGCCGGCGATCACACCACGCGCGTCGCTGCGCCAGTGCGGGGCGAACAGCCCGGAGAACGCCGGCACGACGTAACAGCCGCCGTTGTCGTCCACGGTGCGGGCCAGCTCCTCCACCTCCGCGGCCGTGGAGATCAGCCCGAGGTTGTCCCGCAGCCACTGCACCAGCGAGCCGGTGACCGCGATCGCGCCCTCCAGGGCGTACGCCGGAGGTTGGTCCTTGATCTGGTAGGCGACCGTGGTGAGCAGGCCGTGCGTGGACGGGACCGGGCTGGCCCCGGTGTTGAGCAGCAGGAAGCTGCCGGTGCCGTAGGTGCACTTCGCCTCACCCGGCTGGAAGCAGGTCTGCCCGAACAGGGCGGCCTGCTGGTCGCCGAGCGCGCTGGCCACCGGCACCCCGGCGAGCACCCCGGTGGCGTGGCCGTACACCTCGGCGGAGCAGCGGATCTCCGGCAGCATCCCCGCCGGGACGCCCATCGCGTCCAGCAGGTCCGGTGCCCAGTCCAGGGTGGTGAGGTCCATCAGCATGGTCCGGCTGGCGTTCGTCACGTCGGTGACGTGCGCGCCCGTCAGCTTCCAGATCAGCCAGCTGTCCATGGTGCCGAAGAGGACCTCGCCGCGCTCCGCACGCTCGCGCAGGCCGTCGACCTCGTCGAGCAGCCAGCGCAGCTTCGGCCCGGCGAAGTAGGTGGCCAGCGGCAGGCCGGCGCGGGCCCGGAACCGCTCCTCGCCGTACGCCGAGGCCAGCTCGCGCAGCAGCGACCCGGTCCGGGTGTCCTGCCAGACGATGGCGTTGGCCACCGGGCGGCCGGTGGCCCGGTCCCAGACGACTGTGGTCTCCCGCTGGTTGGTGATGCCGACGGCGGCCAGCCCGGTCGCGTCGGTGCCGGCGGCTCGCAGGGCCTCGGCGACCACCTGCTGGACGTTGTCCCAGATCTCCTCGGCGTCGTGCTCCACCCAGCCGGGGCGGGGGAAGATCTGCCGGTGTTCGCGCTGGGCCACGGCGACGATCTCCCCGGCCCGGTCGAAGACGATGCACCGCGAGGAGGTGGTGCCCTGGTCGATGGCGGCGACGTACGCAGGGGTCACCGCAGCACCGTACCCGGACCGGCGGTGCGGTGCGACTGTCGTCACGGCCAGTCTCGGCCCGCCACCCTTCACCGTCGGCCGCTTCGCCTACGATGTGCGAACGTGCGCGACATCGCCGTTTTCAGTGGAACCGCCCATCCCGACCTCGCTGCCGAGATCTGTGCCCACCTCGGGGTGCCGCTGCACCCGGTGCGGGTTTCCCGATTCGCGAACGACTGTCTGGAAGTGCAGTTGCAGGCCAACTGCCGGGAGCGTGACGTCTTCCTGATCCAGCCGCTGGTGCCGCCCGTCCAGGAAAACCTGGTCGAGTTGCTGTTGATGATCGACGCCGCCCGGGGCGCGTCCGCCGGCCGGATCACCGTGGTGTTGCCGCACTACGCGTACGCCCGTTCCGACAAGAAGGACGCGCCGCGGATCTCGATCGGCGCTCGGCTCGTCGCCGATCTGCTCACGTCGGCCGGTGCGGACCGGGTGCTGGCGATGACGCTGCACTCGCCGCAGGTGCACGGCTTCTTCAGCGTTCCCGTGGACCACCTGCACGCGTTGCGTGAGCTGGCCACCCACTTCCGGCGCTACGACCTGAGCGACACCGTGGTGGTCTCACCCGACCTGGGTAACGCCAAGGAGGCGGCGGCCTTCGCCCGGCTGCTCGGCACGCCGGTCGCGGCCGGTGCGAAGCAGCGGTTCAGCGACGACCTGGTCAAGATCAGTGCGGTGATCGGCGAGGTGACCGACCGGGACGTCATCGTGCTGGACGACGAGATCGCCAAGGGCAGCACGGTTGTCGAGTTGATGGAGCACCTGCGCGGCCTGAAGGTCCGCTCGATCCGGCTCGCCTGCACGCACGGGCTCTTCTCCGGTGACGCGTTGCAGCGGCTCAGCGACCAGGACGGCGTCCTGGAGATCGTCTGCACCAACACGGTGCCCATCCCGGCCGCGAAGCGGGTCCCCGCGCTGGAGGTGCTGTCGGTGGCCCCCGCGCTGGCCGAGGCGATGCGCCGAATCCACAACGGAGAATCCGTCTCCGCCCTCTTCGCCTGACCAGCCCTTCGTCCGTCACCCCGCGCCCGCGCGCCCCTCGTCCGCGCGATCTTGCGGTTCCTGTCGCGAGATAAGGGATGTTCCGCTCATTCTGACCGCCGAAACCGCAAGATCGCCGAAACGCCCGGGCTGGCGTGCGTCGATCATGCAGTTGTGGTGCCTCGCATAAGGGGCACATGTGTAGCTGTCGCCCACCACGACTCCATGATCGATCGGCGGGGCGGGGCGGGGCGGGGTGGGGTGGGGCGGGGCGGGTGGGGCCGGGGCGGGTGGGGGTTTAGTGCGGGGTGGGGTTTTGGGTGGTTAGGCCTGTGGTGATGCGGACTGTGGTGCCGGCGGTGCTGGTGACGACCTCCATCGCGTCGGTCAGCTCGCGGGCCAGCCACAGGCCCCAGCCGCCGGCGGTGTCCGGGGTGGGTCGACTGCGGTCGCCCAGCCGCTGCGGGCTGATCCCGTGCCCGTGGTCGGCGACCTCGCACACCAGCAGGTCCGACTCGTGCCAGAGCCGCAGCCACCCCCGGCCGCCGCCGTGCCGCACCGCGTTGGTGATCAGCTCGTTGGTCGCGAGCACGAAATCGTCGAGCCGTTGGCCGGTGAGCCCGGAGGCATGCGCACAGGAGGTGACCGAGTGTCGAATCTCGGTCACCTGGGCCTGGTCGAAGGCATCGGCGATCAGGAGGGCAGGTTCGATGGGCACAACCGTACGCGGTGCGTGCGGGTCTGCATTCGTCATGGCCCCGTCCCGGCGGCGGATCTCAGAGTATTTCGCGGCTTTTCTACCGTACGTCAGGGTTTCCCGAACCGCACTCGCTGCTCGCCGCGCCACTTGCCGCGTGTGGCATCGTGACCGCCATGCCGTCGCCGCCGGGTGGGTTCGAGGTGCCACTGTGGCGTGCGCTCGCGGTGTTCCGGATGGCGTCCCTGGCGTACGTCTGCGTGCTCGCCGTGCGCGACGCCGACCGGTACGCCCACCCGTACGCCGTCGCCGCCCTGGTGTTTGTCATGATCATCTGGACCGGGGTGACAGCGATCGGATACGCGCGGCCGGCCTGGCGGCGCTGGCCGCTGCTGCTGGCCGATCTCGGGGTGGTGTTGGCCATCGTGCTGGCCACCCCGTGGGTGGTCGGGCGGACGGCGCTCACCCACGGCGTACCCACCATGGGGGTCGCCTGGATGGCCGGCCCGGTGCTGGCCTGGGCCGTCTCCGGCGGCCGGCGGCGGGGCACGGTCGCGGCGCTGCTGGTCGCCGGCGCGGACCTGGCCACCCGGGAGCGGATCGGCCAGTCGTCGTTCACCGGGGTGATCCTCATGCTGCTCGCCGGAGTGGTCGTCGGGCACGTGGCCCGGCTCGCGGCGGACGCCGAGGAACGACTGCAACGCGCGGTGGAACTGGAGGCCGCCACCCGGGAACGGGAACGACTGGCCCGCAACATCCACGACTCGGTGCTCCAGGTGCTGGCGCTGGTGCAGCGGCGTGGCGCTGACCTGCCCGGCGAGGCTGGCGAGCTGGCCCGGCTGGCCGGCGAGCAGGAGGCCGCGTTGCGGGCGCTGATCGCCGGTGGCGGCCCGGCCACCGCCAGCCTCCCGGCCGGCCCGGAGGCGGTGGACCTGCGAACCCTGCTCAGCCGGTACGCGTCGTCGGCGGTGGCGCTCTCCGCCCCGGCCACGCCGGTCCCGCTGCCGCGCCGGGTGGCCGGAGAATTGGCCGCCGCGACCGGCGCGGCCCTGGACAACGTGGGCCGCCACGCCGGTGGGCGGGCCTGGGTGCTGATCGAGGACGAGGGGGCGACGGTGACCGTGTCGATCCGCGACGAGGGGCCGGGCATCCCGGCCGGCCGGCTGGCCGAGGCCGCCGCTCAGGGCCGGCTCGGCGTGACCCAGTCCATCCGGGGGCGGGTGTCCGACCTGGGCGGGACCGTTCGGATCGTGTCCGCCCCCGACGCCGGCACCGAGATCGAGCTGACCGTGCCGAGGGCAGTGCGGTGAACCAGACCCGCGTCATGGTCGTCGACGACCATCCGATGTGGCGGGAGGGGGTCGCCCGCGACCTGACCGAGGCCGGCTTCCTGGTGGTGGCGACAAGCGGCGAGGGACGACAGGCCATCCGGGTGGCCGCCGCCGCCCGGCCCGACGTCGTCGTCCTGGACCTGCAACTGCCGGACATCTCCGGCGTCGAGGTGATCCTGGGGCTGCGCGCGGCACTGCCCGACGTGCGGGTGTTGATGCTCAGCGCCAGTGGCGAACAGCAGAGCGTGTTGGACGCGGTCAAGGCCGGTGCCACCGGTTACCTGGTGAAGTCGACAGCGCCCGCGGAGTTCCTCGACGCGGTCCGCAGCACCGCGGCCGGCAACGCGGTCTTCACCCCCGGCCTCGCCGGGCTCGTCCTCGGCGAGTACCGGCGGCTGGCCGCCGGGCCGGGGCAGGGCACCGACCCGGCCGGCGGCGCGGAATCCGCGACGCCCCGGCTCACCGACCGGGAGACCGAGGTGCTGCGGTTGGTGGCGAAGGGGATGTCGTACAAGCAGATCGCTCAGCGGCTCGGGCTGTCGCACCGCACCGTGCAGAACCACGTGCAGAACACCCTGGGCAAGCTGCAACTGCACAATCGGGTCGAGCTGACCCGTTATGCCATCGAGCGCGGCCTGGACGCCTGAGAGGTCAGACCGAGCGCGGCGGCTCCGTCTCGTGGATGGCCAACTCTTCGGCGGTCGCCCCGCCGCCGGCGGAACCGGCGTCGTACGCCACCGAGTCGGTCTCCTGGTCGGTGTGCGCCCCCTCGTCCGGCTCCACCAGCCGACCCACCGTGGCGTCGGCCACCGTGCCGAGCTGACCGTGGTCGTAGAGGGAGACCGGCGAGTTCGGGTCCGAGGTGGGCCCCGGGTCCATCACGTCGGCGTCCAGCTGGGCCTCCGCGGCGGCTTCCAGATTGTCCGCCTCGAAGGCGATCTTCGGGTCGATCGTTCCGGCCAGCGGGTCGTCCGCCGGGCGCTCGTAGACCTCGCGGTCGAGCTTGTAGTCCAACGACTCACCGTCGAGCTGCTCCTCGGCGGTCGTCCCGAACCGGTCCACCGCCACCGGCGTCCGGTCGCCGGGGAGCTGGGCCGGGTCCGGGCCGTCCGCCTCGCGCCCGGTGAGGACGTCGTCGTTGGCGGTCGAGTCGTCATCGGCGGTGTCGGGCAGACCTTGCGCCTCGGTGTCGGACACGGGGGTCGGGTACTCGTTGTCGCGCATGTCTGATCACTACCCGCTGCCCTCCCGCCGTAACCGGGGCACCGCTGGCTCGAAACCGGCACCGACGGCGAAACGTCCCGTCAGCCGAAAGCCTCGGCCTCGTCGTCCGGGTGCAGGACGCACCAGACGACCTTGCCGTCCGGAAGTGCGCTGCTGCCCCAGCGACGGGCCACCGTGTCGATCAGCAGCAGGCCCCGGCCGCCGACCCGGGTCGGCGGTGACAAACCGGCGAACGTCGGCCGACGCGAGGAGTAGTCGCGGACCGCCAGGTGCAGGGCGCCGTCCTGCGCGGCCAGCCGCACGGTCATCGGGGTCCGGGCATGCGCCACCACGTTGTTGACCATCTCGGTGATCGCGATGCCCGCCGGGTCGACGAGTGTCGGCATGCCCCAGGTGCGGCAACCGGTGGTGACCAGCTCCCGGGCCTCCCGGGCGGCCACCACTGTCGCGGCCAGTTCGGCGCTGAGCACCCCGGCCAGCGGCACCGCCGCGACCGCGGCCAGCGCGCCGTCCAGCGTCGGCCAGGCCGGCACGCCGGCCGTCGTGCTCGACCAGGCCGACCCGCCGGTCAACACGGTGGCCGCCTGGTCGGGCCGGTCGACGCTCGGGTCGCACAGCAGCAGATCCGCGTCCGGCCAGTCGGCGACCTCCCGCCGAACCTCGGCGAAGACATCCCAGGCCCGCGGCTCGTCGACCCGCAGTCCGGTCACGTCGACCACCACCTGGCCCGGACGGTCCCAGAGACAGGCGAGCAGCGCGCCGCGTACCACCTCGGCCCCGGCGACGTCGAGCGTGCCCGTCAACCGGACCACCGCCGACGAGTCGTCGATGTTCACCAGACAGCTCGACATGATCGCCCCAGTGTGCGCGTCGGTGACGGTTCGCGCATTCGGGCGGTCGATGCCGGTCATCAGCGGACCAACCGGGAACGGCGGTTGATCGCCGCCATCGTGCCGACCGCGGTGCCGGCGGCGGCGAGGCCGAACGCGGCAGTTATCCGCACCAACTGGCGCCGCCGACCGTGCCAGCCGCCGTCCCGTTGGGCCTGTGCGTCGGCGTGGAAGACGTTGCCGCTGCTGTCCACCCGCGCTCCCGGGCCGAACTGGGTGCGCTGGGCGTACCAGCCGAGGGTGCGCTCCACCAGCGCGGGCGCCAGCCGCCACTGGAGGCCGAGCAGGCGGGCGGCCCCGCCGGCGTACGCCTCGCGGCGGGGCCGGCGCAGCAGCCGCACGATGGTCTCGGCGACCACCTCCGGCGGATAGATCGGGGGTGGCGGCACCAGTTCGCGGCCGGTGTAGTTGGCCGCGTGCCGGAAGAACGGGGTGTCGATGGTGGCCGGCAGCACGGTGCAGACGGAGATCTGACCGCGACCGGTGACGCGCAGCTCCTGTCGGACCGTGTCGGCCAGCCCGCGGATGCCGTGCTTGGTGGCGTTGTACGCCGACTGGTACGGCATGGCCACCTCGGCCAGCACCGAGGCGTTGTTGACGAGCACCCCGCCGCCGGCCGCGCTCAGGTACGGCAGTGCGGCCTTGATGCCGTGCACCGCGCCGAGCAGGTTGACCTCCAGCACCCGGCGGAACTCGGCGACCGGGATCTCGTCGAACAGACCCACCGCGCTCACCGCCGCGTTGTTCACCCAGGCGTCGATCCGGCCGAACTCCGCCGCCGCCCGGTCGGCCAGCCGTCGCACCGACTCCAGGTCGGTCACGTCGGTCGGCACGACAAGCGCCTGACCGCCCAACTCGACGCAGCGCAGCGCGACCTGTCGGAGGGCCGCCTCGCTGCGGGCGGCCAGCACGACTGCCGCACCGCGGCGGGCCAACGCGTACGCGGTCGCCGTGCCGATCCCGCTGGACGCGCCAGTGATCACCACGGTCGAATCGTCGAGGCTGCGGGTCAGCGGCATTCCTCAGCGGTACCCCCACCCGGGCCTGGTCATGCAACGTACCCGTTGTCGATCTTCGCAACCCGCGGGTGACGTGGCCACTGTGATTGCCGTGGCGCAAGCGTCGGTGGCACTCGCGGGGACTGTTCCCGATCTGCCAGGTTTCGACTCCGGCTCCCGAGGTTAATGGGACGCTCTGAAACGGGAGGACCACCGCCGAGGAAAGATCGCAGGGAGGTGACCCATGCGCGTCGGCCTCGTCTGCGCGCACGCCAGCTCGTACCGCCACGCCGACGGCCCACCGGTCGGCACCCGCCAGCACATCGCACGGGTCGCCGCCGAGTTGGCCGAGCGAGGCCATGACGTCCGGCTCTACGAGCGCCGGGACGCCCCAGGGCTGCCGGCGATCGTCGACATCGACGGCTACCAGGTGCACCAGGTGCCGGCCGGCCCGCCCAACCCACTACCCACCGCCGAGCTCATCCCGCACGTGACCGAGTTCGGCCGCTGGCTGGCCGAGGAGTGGTCCGGCGCCTGGCGGCCCGAGGTGGTGCACGGGCACTACTGGGTCGGTGGCCTGGCCGCCGCGCACGCCGTCCGGGAGACCGACATCCCGGTGGTGCAGACGTTCCACTCGCTCGGCGTCGAGCAGCTACGCCACCTGGGCGGCCACTACGACGGGCCGGGGGAGCGGATCACGCTGGAACGCGCGCTGACCCGCGCGGTCGACATCGCCGTCGCCCAGTCGAACGACGAGGTCGACGAGCTGACCCGGATGGGTCTGCAACGCAGCTCGGTCGCGTTGGTGCCGGCCGGGGTGGACATCGAGCAGTTCCAACCCGACGGGGAGGCGGCACCGCGCGAACAGCGGGCCCGGATCCTGTCGGTCGGCTCGCTCGCCGCCGGGCACGGCCAGGAGGACCTGATCCGGGCCATGCGACTGGTCGGTGACGCCGAGCTGGTGATCGCCGGTGGCCCGCCGGCCGACCAACTGGCCAACCACGCCGAGGCACGACGGCTGCGCGAGCTGGCCGAGCAGGTCGGCGTCGTCGACCAGGTACGCCTCGTCGGCGCGGTGCCGCACGACCAGATGGCAACCTGGTACCGCTCGGCGGACGTGGTCGCCTGCACACCGCACTACTCCTCCGCCGGGCGGGTCTCGCTGGAGGCGATGGCCTGCGGTGTGCCGGTGATCGGCTACGCGATGGGTGGCCTGGCGGACGCCGTCGTCGACGAGGTCACCGGCCGCCTGGTGCCCCCCGGCGACGTACGGGCGCTCGGCGTCTCGCTGCGCCGGCTGCTCGCCGACAACGCCGGCCGGTTCGCGTACGGGCACGCCGCGGTGGACCGGGTGCGCAGCAGCTACACGTGGGAGCGCACCGCCGGCGCGTTGGAGCGCCTCTACGAGCGGGTGGTGAGTCGCCGCAAGCCGGTCGAGGCCTGAGCGGGCCGTTCGGGCGGCCCGGTGTCTGCGCCGGACCGCCCGACGACCACCATGGCCTGGTCGCGACGGTGCGCCACCGCGCGTTGCTGCTGCGGCGCGGCGTAGCGGGTCAGCCCGATCACCGCGGCCAGGGTGACCAGGAATCCAGCCGCGGCCAACCACTCCCGCCCCGGCCAGATCTTGTCGTTGAGCAGCAGCAGACCGACGATCGCGGCCGGCACCGCGCCGGCGGCGTCCATCGCGGCGACCGCGGCGGTCGTCGAACCGCGCTGCATGGCCAGCCCGAGCAGGAGCTGACCGACGATCGAGTGGGCGATCAGCAGGTAGAACAGCGGGTGGGCGAGGAACGCCTCGGCGGACGACGCGGACGCCAGTGGCCGGGCGGCGACCGCCGCGGAGCTGAACGCCAACCCGGCCAGCGAGCCGAGGGCCACCGAGCCGGGTGCACCGTGCAGCCGGACGGCGAACACCCCGAGCACCGCGATGACACCGAGCGCCACCAGCAGGGCGATCGACCCGGCGGTGCCGAGCTGCTTCGACGGCGCCGGGCGGGCGGCCAGCACCAGGGCGGTGATCCCGGCGAAGAGCAGGGCCAACAGCACCACCTCCGCCACCGGCAGCCGCCACTTGAGCACCAGCACGCCGAGGATGGCGGTCACGCCGAGCCCGGCCGCGACGCTCGCCTGCACCAGGAACAGCGGCAGGTCCCGTCGGGCCAGGAAGGCGAGCACGAACCCGCCGATCTGGCAGCCCAGGCCGACCAGGTACGTCCGGTGCCCGGCGAGACGCAGCAGCAGGCCCGGGTCGAAGGTGTGGTGGACCGTGGTGCGGGCCGCGGCCACCGACTGGAGCAGGTTGGCGAAGCCGTACGCGACGATCATCGCCGCGAGGAAGCACCAGCCGGAGGAGACCACCTGGCGAGGATAGAGGTTGGCGACGGTCAGCGCTCGGCTGGTCGATCGAGCCGGGCGAGGATGTCGGCGTGCAGCACACCGTTGGTGGCCACCACGCTGCTCTCGGTGCCCGGCTCGCCGGCCGGGGCCGGCCGGCCGGACAGATCCGTGACCGTGCCACCCGCCTCGGTGATGATCGGCACCAACGCCGCCACGTCCCACAGCGACAACTCCGGCTCGGCCATCACCTCCAGTGCGCCCTCGGCCAGCAGCATGTAGCCGTAGAAGTCGCCGTACGCCCGACTGCGCCAGGTGGCCCGCATCAGGTCGAGCATCGCGTCGAGTCGCCCGGCGTCCTCCCACCCGGTCAGCGACGAGTAGCAGAGGCTGGCGTCCGCGACGTCGCGGACCGCGGACACCCCGATCCGCTCGCCGCTGGCGGGGCCGGGACCGGCGTACGCGCCCGCGCCCGCGCCCGCCCACCAGCGCCGACCCAGCGCCGGTGCGGACACCACACCGACCGCCGGCAGGTCACCGTCGTAGAGCGCGATCAGGGTGGCCCAGACCGGCACGCCACGGACGAAGTTCTTGGTGCCGTCGATCGGGTCGATGATCCAGCGGCGGCCGTCCGGGTCGCTGGCCGGCTGTGCGCCGTACTCCTCGCCGAGCAGCCCGTCGGTCGGCCGGTGCTCGGCCAGCAGGGCGCGGATCTCCCGCTCGACGGCGGTGTCCGCGTCCGAGACGGGGGTCAGGTCGGGCTTCGCCTCCACCCGTAGGTCGAGCGCGCGGAACCGGGCCGTGGAGATGGCATCGGCCCGGTCGGCGAGCAGGTGGGCGAGGGCGAGATCGTCGGCGTACCCGGTCATGCCGGCAACCTAGCCGACGCCCGACGGGTCACTCGTCGGGCCCGCGCCGGTCACCCTCGCCGGGCCCCCGCTGGTCACTCTCGCCGCGCGAGTCGCCCTCGCCGGCCCGGGAGGCGAGCAACCGGCGGTACGAGGCCAGCCGGCGCGGGTCGGCCTTACCGGCGGCCACCCACGCGTCCAGCCCGCAGGCGGCCTCGTCGGCGGTGTGCTGGCAGTTGGGCGGGCAGTCGACGGTGCCCTCGACCAGGTCGGGAAAGCCGTGCAACAGGCTGTCGGCCGAGACGTGCGCCAGCCCGAAACTGCGGATTCCGGGCGTGTCGATGATCCAACCGGGATCGGTGTCGACGCCGGGCACCGGTGGCAGCCGCAGCGCCACCGCGCTCGTGGAGGTGTGCCGGCCACGGCCGATCGCGCTGACCACGCCGACCGCGCGCAGCGCGTCCGGGACGAGGCGGTTGACGAGTGTCGACTTGCCCACCCCGGAGTGCCCGACCATGACCGACACCTTGCCGCTGAGCAACGCGCGGAGCGCGCCCAGGTCGGCGTCGGGACGGTTGAGCACGTACGGCAGCTCCAGCTCGGTGTAGTAGCCGAGCACCTCCTCCGGCCCGGCCAGGTCGGCCTTGGTGAGGCAGAGCAGCGGCTCGACGTCCGCGTCGTACGCGGCCACCAGGCAGCGGTCGATGAACCCGGTGCGCGGCGGCGGGTCGGCCAGCGCGCTGACGATCACCAGCTGGTCGGCGTTGGCCACCACCACCCGTTCCAGCCGGCCCTCGGCGGTGGTCTCGTCGTCGTCGGCGGTGCGGCGCAGCACCGAGCGGCGTTCGGCGATCCGGACGATGCGGGCGAGGGCGCCCTCCGCCCCGGACGTGTCCCCGACCAGGCTGACCCGGTCGCCCACCACCACCGACTTGCGGCCCAGCTCGCGGGCCCGCATCGCGGTCACCGTGGGCAGCTCGGCCCCCACCACGCCGCGCTCGGCACCGGCGAGCACGCACTGGTAGCGCCCCCGGTCGACGGCGATGACGAAGCCGTCCACCGCGTCGCTGTGCTGGGGTCGGGTGCGCGTACGCGGGCGCGACGACTTCCCGGGCCGGACCCGTACGTCGTCTTCGTCGTACTCCCGCCGTTTGGTCGCCAGGACCTGTCCTCTTCTCGCGTCAGCTCTTAGCGAGCGTCCGGAAACCCCGCAGCCTGGACTCCGCCTCGCTCGCTGCGGGGTTTCCGGACGCTCACTTTCCGGTCACCATCGCTGACCATAGTGCCGGGAACTCGGGCATGGTCTTGGAGGTACACCCCACGTCGTCGACCTCGATGCCGGGAACGGCGAGCCCGGCCACCGCGGCGGCGTGTGCCATCCGGTGGTCGTGGTAGGTGCGGAACACCCCGCCGCGCAGCGGCCGGGGCCGGATCTCCAGCCCGTCCGGCGCCTCGGTGACGTCCGCCCCGAGCGCGGTGAACTCGCGCGCGAGCGCGGCGAGCCGGTCGGTCTCGTGGCCGCGGATGTGCCCGACGCCGGTGAACACCGACGGCGAGTCGGCAAGCATGGCCAACGCGGTCAGCGCCGGGGTCAGCTCGCTGACGTCGGAGAGGTCGGCGGTCAGGCCGTGCACCACGCCGGTGCCGCGCACGGTCAGCCCGTTGGTGGTGAGGGTGACCTCGCCGCCCATCCGCTGGAGCAGTGAGCGGAGCTGCTCGACCGGCTGCGCGCTGCTGTGCGGCCAGCCCTGCAGGGTCACCTCGCCACCGGTGACCAGGGCGGCGGCGAAGAACGGCACGGCGCCGGAGAGGTCCGGCTCGATGTCCCAGCCGCGCCCGGTGAGCGGGCCGGGCTCGACGGCCCACACGTCGGGGGTGCTGTCGTCGACAGCCGCGCCGGCGGCCCGCAGCATCCGCACCGTCATCCGCAGGTGCGGCGCGGAGGGCACCGGCGGGCCGACGTGGCGGACCACGACGCCCCGGTCGAAGCGTGGGGCGGCCAGCAGCAACGCGGAGACGAACTGGCTGGACACGGACGCGTCGAGCACCACCTCCCCACCGGGGACCCCACCGGTGCCGAACACGGTCAGCGGCAGGCTGCCGGTGCCGGGGACGTCGATCCGGACGCCCAGCGAGCGCAGTGCGCCGACCAGTGGGCCGAGCGGCCGGGTGCGGGCATAGGGGTCGCCGTCGAAGGTGACCTGCCCGTCGGCCAGGCCCGCCACGGGTGGCACGAAGCGCATCACGGTGCCGGCCAGCCCCACGTCGACGTGGGCGGGGCCGGCGAGTGGGTGCGGCCGGACCAGCCAGCGCTCGTCGTCGCTGATCGACACGTGCGCGCCCATCGCCCGCAGACCGGCGGCCATCAACTCGGTGTCCCGGGCGCGCAGCGGCCGGGCCAGCGTCGACGGCCCGGCGGCCAGCGCGCTGAGCACCAGGGCGCGCGCGGTCATCGATTTGGAACCGGGCAGGCGCAGCGCCGTCGACACCGGGTCGGATGCGGTCGGTGCGGTCCACGGCTGTGGCGGCCGGGTCGCGGTCAGATTCCCCACGGTTACATTCTGCCGCGTCGGCCGGTCGGCGGCGGGAGGCGGTCGTCGTACTCCCGTTTGGCGGGACAGCCGACGGGGCTCCGACGCGTTAGCGTGTGGCCCATGTGCGGCAGGTACGCGACGACTCGGAGCTCCGGCGAGCTGAGCGCGCTGTTCGAGTCGTCCGACGACTCCGACGGCCCGCTCCGACCCGATTACAACGTCGCGCCGACCGACCCGGTGCCGCTGGTCCGGGTCAGCCCCGAGGGGCACCGCAGCCTCTGCGTCGGTCGCTGGGGTCTGCTGCCGCACTGGTCCCGGTCTCCCGCCGGGGCCGCCCGCATGATCAACGCGCGGGCGGAGACGGTGGCCACCAGCCGGGCGTACGCCGGGTCGTTCTCCCGGCGTCGCTGCCTGGTCCCGGCCGACGGCTGGTACGAGTGGGTCCGTCGGCCCGACGGTGGGCGGCAGGCCTACTTCATGACCCCGCGCGACGGCTCGGTGCTCGCGCTGGCCGGCATCTGGTCGGTCTGGGAGTCCGACGCCGAGACCCGGCTCACCTTCAGCGTGCTGACCACCGCGGCGCTCGGCGACCTGGCCGAGGTGCACGACCGGATGCCGGTGCTGCTGCCGTCCGAGCGGTGGTCGTCGTGGCTGGCGCCGACCGAAGAGCCGGAGCGGCTGCTCGTGCCGGCGTCGGCGGAGTGGCTCGCCGGCCTGGAGATCCGCCCGGTCGGGGCCGCGGTGGGTGACGTCCGCAATGACGGGCCGCAGTTGACCGCCCGCGTGTCGGTGGCGCCGACGGTGACGCCACAGGAGCTGACCCTGTTCTGAGATCGGTGCACATCGTCAGGTGCCGATTTGCCAGGGTTGCGCGCGATTCGTCTCCTGGCTGTTCAGTCATGTTCCCGGCAGACCCTTGTCCCGGTGTTCTGAAGTGCGATAGAACACAGCGCCGGTAGTGGCAGTCGATTCGCACGGGGCGAACGACGTTCACTGATCTTGCCGGTCCCACGGGGGAGGTGGGTGGATGACACGGGCGCGTATGCCTCGCCCGCACGAGGTGGCTGCGGCGCGGCGAGATCCGCGACTGCTGCGGGCCGTGCGGGACCGACGACAAGACGACGCGTGGCGCACCAGAGGCACCTGTCAGAGCGTCGATCCGGAGACGTTCTTTCCGGCACCGAACGAGCCGGCGGACGCCGCCGTCGCGCTGTGCCGCAGTTGCGACGTGCAGGGGTCCTGTCTGGCCTGGGCCCTCGACGTCGGTGACTGCCACGGCGTCTGGGGTGCCACCACACCCCGCGAACGGCGGGCGATGCTTGTCGCCTGGCGTGGCGAGGTCGATCCGGACCCGGACGCCGTCGACGACGCCGGCCCGCCGGTGCGGGATCGCCTGCTCACCCTGGTCCCGTTGAGCTGATCAGCCACCCGACCCGCACCCGCCGCCGGCCAGGCGGCGCAGAATGGGTCGGTGCTGCCCAGCGACGAGATCGACACCCCGCGCGGTTCGGCGCGGGTCGACACCGACCTGCCGGCCCGTCGGGCCACCGCGCTGCTCGTGCTCGGGCACGGCGCGGGCGGCAGCGTCGACGCCCCTGACCTGCTTGCGGTCCGGGACGCGTCGGTCGCGGCCGGCCTGGCGGTGGTCCGGGTGACCCAGCCCTACCGGGTCGCTGGTCGACGTGCGCCGGCACCGGCGGGTCACCTCGACGAGGCCTGGACGGCGGTGCTCGCCGTGCTGCGGGAAAGGCACGCCGACGTGCCGACGGTCCTGGTCGGTGGTCGTTCCAGTGGCGCTCGGGTGGCCTGCCGGACGGCTCGTGCGGTGGGCGCGGCCGGCGTGGTCGCGTTGGCCTTCCCGCTGCACCCACCCGGGCGGCCGGAGCGCACGCGCGCCGCCGAACTGGCCACCGGTCTGCCGACGCTTGTCGTCAACGGAGACCGGGACCCGTTCGGGACACCGGAGCCGGGGCCGACCGTGCAGGTGGTGACCCGTCCCGGGGAGACGCACGACCTGCGGCGGGATCCGGCCGGCACCGCCGCCATCGTCCGAGCCTGGCTGCGTGCCCAGGGCTGGGCACCCAACTGATCCGGCCGACCCCGGCGCGCCCGGACGACCGTTTCCGCTGCCCGGCGCTGGTCGTTGCATCCGTTGGTGCCGCCGGCCCGATCCGGACCGGCGACACCAGTCCTCCCAGGCCCTTCCTGGTCCCAGCGCCGGCCCCCGTCGGGGCCGGGACCAGGAACGGGAGGCCAGCCGGAATGCCCCGGTGGTCATCTCGCGTTACAAACCCCGGACGAGTTTTCTGCGAGGGGGGTGACCGGTGCCAACCGAGACACGGAGCCTGGAACGGGACGGACGGGACGCCCGGCAGCTGAAGCGGCTGCTGGATGGCCCGGAGTGGCCCGCGCCGGCGGGACCGGGCGGGGTGGGTGCGGTGAGCACGGGCACACCGGCCGGAAGTGAATCTGCGGGCAGGTCCGTGCGCGTATCCTCGGCGGGAAAGCATCCGACGCGAGGGGATGTGCGGTTGACCACCGAGAAGACGGACGAGCGCAGGGCCCGATTCGAGCGGGACGCGATGCCATTCGTCGATCAGCTCTACGCTGCTGGGCTGCGGATGACACGCAACCCGGCGGATGCCGAGGACCTGGTCCAGGAGACCTACCTGAAGGCGTACGCGGCCTTCCACCAGTTCGAGCAGGGCACGAACCTGAAGGCCTGGCTGTACCGGATCCTGACCAACACCTACATCAACTCCTACCGCAAGCGGCAGCGCCAGCCGATCCAGGCGCCTACCGAGGAGATCACCGACTGGCAGCTCGCCGAGGCCGAGTCGCACACCTCCAGTGGGTTGCGCTCGGCCGAGACCGAGGCGCTCGACCGACTGCCGGACAGCGACGTCAAGGAAGCCCTCCAGCAGTTGCCGGAGGAGTTCCGGCTGGCCGTCTACCTGACCGACGTCGAGGGCTTCTCGTACAAGGAGGTCGCCGACATCATGGGTACGCCGATCGGCACGGTGATGTCGCGTCTGCACCGGGGGCGTCGTAATCTGCGCAAGTTGCTTGAGCGCTACGCCGGGGAGCGGGGCTTCAGTGCGGCCCGCTCGTCGAAGGGCTCGACCGCCGCCGCCGGCCGGGAGGTGTGACGTGAGCTGTGGGGAGCCGCACGAGACGGATTGCCGCGAGGTGCTCGCGGAGGTCTACCTCTACCTGGATCTCGAGTGCGCCGACGAGCGGCGCTCGCTGATCCGGCACCACCTGGACGAGTGCGGGCCCTGCCTGCGCGAGTACGGGCTGGAGCAGGAGGTGCGGGCGTTGGTCGCTCGTTGCTGCGGCAACGAGACCGCGCCGGACGAGCTGCGCGAGCGGCTGCGGGTCAAGCTGACCGAGCTGGTGGTCTTCGAGACCAGTGACTCCCGCGAGCTGGCCGACTGAGCGTCGGCGCGGCACAGTGTCAACACCGGTGGCCCGGGTCGATGTCGACCCGGGCCACCGGTGTGTCCGGCGTCGGCCGGGTCCAGCTGATCGGCGACGGGCCGCCGGCCCGTCGACCCGTTCAGGAGTTGGGACGCTTGCCGTGGTTCGCGGCGCTCTTCTTACGAGCCTTCTTCTTCCGGGACTTCTTCGCCATGCTGACCTCCTCGTGTTGGGTCGGAGCCGTGCTGCCCACGACCTCGGCGCCGGTGCACCCACCGGCGGCCCGGCAACGGGTCCGACCCGCTGATGGTAGTGCGGTCGGCACCCGTCGCCTTCCCCAGGGCGGGTGCGCCATCCGACCGGGCCGCTGCGCACCCGGGGCCGGTGGCCGCATGATTGGATACGTCGGCAGGCACATCGCGAAAAGGGAGGGCCTGGACATGGCCGAGGAGATCCGCGCCGAGATGGTGGCCAACGTCTGGAAGGTCGTCGCCACGGCAGGTGACACGGTGACCGAGGGCGACACCCTGGTGATCCTCGAGTCGATGAAGATGGAGATCCCGGTCGTCGCCGAGTCCGACGGTGTGCTCGAACAGCTCGTGGTCCACGAGGGCGACGTCGTGCAGGACGGCGATCTCATCGCGGTGATTGCTTGACCGGGACGCGGGTCCGTCGGGCCGAGGCGGCCGACTTCCCGGCGGTGGCCCGGCTGACCGTGGCCGCGTACGAGGCGGACGGCCAGCTCAAGGACGAGCACTGGTATGCCGAGGCGCTTGTCGACGTGTCGACCCGGGCCACCAGTGGCGAGGTGCTGGTCGCGGTCGACGAGGTGACCGAGGCGGTGCTCGGCTCGGTGACCTTCACGCTGCCGGGCACCCCGTTCGCCGAGCTGTGCGGGCCGGGCGAGGCGGAGTTCCGGATGCTCGCTGTCGATCCGGGCACGCAGGGGCGGGGCGTCGGCGCCGCCCTGGTCGAGGCATGTGTCGACCGTGCGACCGAGTTGGGTTGCTCGGCGGTGGTGATCTGCGTACGGGCCGGAATGGCCGATCCCGCGCACCGGCTCTACGCGCGGCGCGGGTTCGTCCGCGCGCCGGAGAAGGACTGGGCGCCGACATCGGGAGTGCAGCTGCTCGGCCTGCGCCTGGAGTTGACGCGCGGCTGAGCCGCCGACCGTCGAGCCCGGGCCGCGACCGTCCGGATCAGGCGTCGGGCCGCGTGCCGATGGCGGCCAGCAGCTCGTCGGCCACCTCCAGGGCGAGCTTGCGGCGTTCGTCGTCGCTGATGTGGGGCGTACGGACGGCGAACCAGCTCGTGTGCACCGCGAAGATCGACAGCGCGGCGCGAAGTTGGGCGGCGGGGGAGTCGTCGCCCCGGCAGAGCGCGTCGGCCAGCTCCAGCATCCGACCGCGCATCTGTTGGCCGGCGGAGAGGCTCTTGAGTGCGGTCTGGTTCTGCTCGAAGAAGCGCATCACCGACGGCTGGGCCCCGTCGAACATGGTGTCGGCGTACCGGGAGATCAACTCGCGCCGGGTGTCCAGGGTGGCGGGCTGGGTGGCGGCCCAGGTGATCAGTGCGTCCATCCCCTCCAGCCGGTCCTCGACGAAGCTGGCGACGATGTCGTCCTTGCTCTTGAAGTGGTAGTAGAGCGCGGCCTTCGTGACATTGAGGCGCTCGGCGATCTCCCGTAGCGAGGTCTTCTCGTACCCCTGCTCGGTGAAGAGCTCGAGCGCGACGGCCTTGATCCGCTCTCGCGTCCCGCCTGTGCTCTCCCTCACCCACGCCCTCCAATTGACTTGACCGTTGCTTCCTACCCTACTTACCGTGCGGCTAGTAAGGTGACTAGCCGGGCGGCAAGTAAGTATGGCAATTCTCAGGGAGAGCTTACCCATGACTCAGGCAACCCAGGCCGGCGTGCGACCCAACAACATTCGGGTCGTGCTGTTCGGGCTGATGATCGCGATGATGCTCGCGATGCTCGACAACATGATCGTCAGCACCGCGCTGCCGCGGATCGTCGGCGAGTTCGGTGGCCTCAACCACTTCACCTGGGTGGTCACCGCGTACGTCCTGGGCACCACCGTCTCGACCCCGATCTGGGGCAAGCTCGGTGACCTCTACGGCCGCAAGTCGGTCTTCCTGACCTCGGTGGTCACCTTCCTCGTCGGCTCCGCCCTCTGCGGCATGGCCGGCTCCGGGATGCTCGGCGGCCCGGAGGACGGCATGGTCCAGCTCATCGCCTTCCGTGCCGTGCAGGGCCTCGGCGCCGGTGGGCTCATGGTCGGCGTGATGGCGATCATCGGTGACCTGGTCCCGCCCCGCGAGCGTGGGCGCTACCAGGGCATGATCGCCGGCATCATGGCCATCGCCATGGTCGCCGGCCCGCTGGCCGGTGGCTTCATCACCGACCACCTGTCCTGGCGGTGGGCGTTCTACGTGAACCTGCCGCTGGGTGGGATCGCGCTGCTCGTTCTGATCACCACGATGCACCTGCCGAAGTACCGCACCGAGCACCGGATCGACTGGCTCGGCGCCGGGCTGCTCTCGGTCGGCATCACCGCGATCGTGCTCATCACCACCTGGGGCGGCAACGAGTACGACTGGACGTCGCCGCAGATCCTCGGCCTGGCCGTGCTGGGCGTGCTCGCGCTCGTGGCGTTCGGCCTGGTGGAGCGCCGCGTCCAGGAGCCGATCCTCCCGTTGGCGCTCTTCGCCAACCGCAACTTCGCGCTGATCTCGGTGGTCGGCTTCCTGCTCGGTTTCGCGATGTTCGGCGCGATGAACTTCCTGCCGCTCTACCAGCAGACCGTGCAGGGGGCGTCGGCGACCAACAGTGGTCTGCTGCTGCTGCCCCTGATGTTCGGCATGCTCGTCGTCTCGCTGTTCATCGGCCGGGCGATCACCAAGAACGGCAAGTACCGGGCGTACCCGATCATCGGTGGCGTCGTGATGACCGCGGGCATGGCGCTGCTGTCCATGCTCGACACCGACACCAGCAAGCTGATGTCCTCGCTGTACATGGTCGTGCTCGGCGTCGGCATGGGCTTCCTGATGCAGACGTCGATGCTGATCGCGCAGAACAGCGTCGAGCAGAAGGATCTCGGCGCGGCGAGCGGCGCGGCGACGTTCTTCCGGTCGATCGGCGGCTCGTTCGGCATCTCGCTGTTCGGCGCGATCTTCGCCAACCGGCTGGCCGACTCCGCCGCGGGCGCGGCCTTCGGTGGCGAGTCCGGCGGCAGCATGGACCTGGAGAAGCTCAAGCAGTTGCCGGCCCAGGCGCGTGAGCTGGTGCTCGGTGGTCTCTCCGACGCGATCTCACACGTGTTCCTGTGGGCGGTGGTGTTCACCATCGCGATCCCGGTGCTCGCCTGGTTCATCAAGGAGATCCCGCTGCGCACCGCCAACGAGGCGCCGCCGCAGGCCACTCCGGAGGAGGACGCCGAGGTCGCCCTCGGCAAGGCGGCCCCGGTCGCCTGACCCCCACCCGCTCTCTCCCCGCGCCGCGCCAGCCCCGACGGGCCGGCGCGGCGCGCTGCTCTCCGCGCTGTCAGGCGCTGCGGGTTAGGGGCGGCGGGCTGTCAGGCGTTGCCAGAGGCGGCGGAGGGGATTGCGGGGGCGGGGGAGGTTGGGGGATCGCGTACCGAGTAGTTGGGTGGCCAGCGCCGCGGTGCCCTTGTCCAACTCTGGGACGGCGAGCGCCAGGTGGGCCAGCGAGGCGGCGATCGGGACCGGTCGGGCCCGCGCGACGTCGGCCGCGTCGGCGAGTCGTTCCGCCACCACCCGGGCCACGTCCGACCGCACCGAGGGGTCCACCCAGGCGGCCGTGACCAGGGCGAACAACGCCGCCTCGGTGACCCAGTCCTCGACGTCCCAGATCAGGTCGAGCAGTACGCGGCGCCGGGTGGAGCCCTCCCACGGCTCGTCGGTGCGGTGGTGCAGCAGCCCCAGGCAGGCCCAGACCTGCACGCCACGGACCCAGATCGACGGGTCGTGGGCGGCCAGCAGTCGACCCACCGCGTTGGCCGGCGCCGCCGGCGGGTGCACCAGCAGGCCGAGCAGGTCCGCCACGTCGAGGCCGGCGAGACCCACCGCCGCGTCGTACGCCGCCGGTGGGTGCGGCCACGCCGGGTGGGCGAGCTGACCGATCCGTTCGACAGCCGTCGCCGAGGGCGCCGGCAGCGCGGGCGTGGGTACGTTCTCCGCGTAGTGCCACAACCGCTGGGCGGACGCCCGCCGGGGCTCGCGCGGGTCCGGATCGGGCGTGCCCACGACGTCGATCCGCAGCCCGGGGGCGGTGGACGTCGCCGTCCGGACGGCGCTGGGCGGGGCCGCGGCGGCCAGGCGTACGGCGTTGCCGGAACCGTTGTCGTCATCGGCCACCGCCTGGCGCATGGCGTCGACGAGCGGGCCGCCGGCCGGGGTCAGTTGGCCGAGCCACGGCCGGCCTCGACAGCACTGGGCCAGGTCACCATGCTCGTGGCTGTCGTCGGGGTGGTCGCGTACGAAGTCGGCGAGCGCGACCAGGTGGGCCAGGTCGCCGTCGCGCAGGTGCCGCAGACGGTGGGCGGTGTGCACCGCGCAGTCGAACGACGGGTCGCGCGCCAGCGCCCGCTCGGTCCACTCCAGTGCCTCGTCGAGGCGGCCGATGTCGGCCAGGGTGCCGGCGATGTCCGCGTAGATCGCCAGGTCGTCGGGGTCCAGCTCGACGGCCCGACCGAGGGCGGCCAGGCCGTCGCGGGTCCGGCCGGCGCTGCGGTACGCGTACCCGAGCCAGACCTCGCCCATCTTCGAGGGTTGTGCGCGTACCCCTCGGGTGGCCCAGCGCACGGCCAGCGTGGCTTCGCCGAGACGCCGGGCCAGCGCGGACGCCGCACCGAGCAGCAGGCCGTGCTCGGGGTGGACGGTGACCGCGTTGCGGGCCAGCGTGAGGTACGGCGTGAGGGCGCCCCGGTCGACCCGCGGCACCGGGTCGGGCAGCGCGGCGCAGACCTGCATGAGGACGCGGGCGACGTGCTCCGGGTTCAGCCGTTCGGCCAACTCGGGGGCGGTGACCCAGGGCACTGCGGCCCACTCGGTGCCGGGCGCGTACGTGGTCGCCGCGCCCAGCAGCTCCAGCCCTTCGGCGGGACGGCCGGCGGTGGCGAGCAGATGGGCGCGGGCGACGACAGCGCCCACGAAGGTGTGGTGGTTGATCGGGAAGAGGTCGAGGCCGCCGCCGCTCGCCGCGGCGAGCCGGGCCAGCGTCTCGTGGACCTCCGGGAGGGTGGGGGCCCGCGCCAGCGCCCCGGCGAGGTGACCGGCGGCGTGGTGCAGGTCACCCTCGTCGAGTGCCAGCCGGGCCAGCGCCAACTCCTCCGTCACGGAGAGCGCGGGGTCGTCCGTTCCCTCGGGCACGTCGTCCTCTCGTCGCTGGGCTGGGTGCAACACGCCAAGCTTAGTTGATATTGAGATCAACTGGTGATCATCTGCGCACTCCTGCTCGTTCGTTTACTGAGATACCGTTAAACGTGCAAGACTGAGCAAGAATCGCGCGGCAACCGCGCAGGGGAGGGTTTCCGTGACACGTGCAGGGGCCGGCATGGCCGCCGACATCGACGAGCAGCCCGCTGGCTACGCCCGCCTGCTCTCGACCGCCAACGCCGCCGAGATCGCGCGAGTGGCGGCGGTCATCGCCGAACGTCGCCCCCGACACGTGGTCTTCACCGCCCGGGGCACCTCCGACCACGCGGCGCTCTACGGGGCGTACCTGACCGAGATCCGGCTCGGCCTGCCCGCCGGGCTCGCCTCGCCCAGCTCGGTCACCCTGTTCGGGGCCCGGCCCGACCTGTCCGACGCGCTCGTCGTGGGGGTCAGCCAGAGTGGCGGGTCGCCCGACCTGGCCGAGGTGTTGCGCGCCGCCCGCGCCACCGGGGCGCTGACCCTCGCGGTGACCAACGCGCCAGACTCGCCGCTGGTGGACGTGGCCGAGCTGAGCGTCGACATCGCCGCCGGGCACGAGCGGGCCGTGGCCGCCACCAAGACCTACACCGCCGAGCTGCTCGCCCTGCTGATGCTCGTGGAGGGGATCCGGGCCGGTGACGGCGTGCTCCCCGCGGCCGAGCGGGAGGCGCTCGACGCGCTGCCCGAGTTGGCCGCCCGCACCCTCGCCGACGACACCCCGGCCCGGCTCGCGCCGCGCTACCGGTTCGCCCGCCAACTGGTCACCACCGGCCGGGGGTACGCCTACCCGACAGCCCGGGAGGCCGCGCTGAAGCTGATGGAGACCTCGTACCTGCCGGCGCTCGCCTTCTCCGGCGCCGACCTCCTGCACGGCCCGCTCGCGATGACCGACCCGGAGGTCCCGGTGCTCGCCGTGGTCGGCTCCGGCCCCGGTGGCCGCTCGATGGGTGAGGTGCTGCCCCGCCTCGGCGAGCGCCGCGCCGACGTCGTGGTGGTCGGCTCGGCCGACGTGCCGGGCGCGACCCGGCTGGCCGTCCCCGAGGTCGACGAACGGTACGCGCCACTGTTGGACATCCTGCCGTTGCAGCGGTTGGCGCTGGCCCTGGCGCTCACCCGAGGTGAGGACCCGGACGCGCCGCGCGGCTTGAAGAAGGTCACCGCGACGATGTGAGGCACGGCGTGGCACCCTGGTCACCGTGTCCACGCTGCGCGACCTCGCCGAGGAGCACACCCATCTCCGTCCGGCCGACATCGATCACCTGCACCGCATCGCCGGCGACTGGCAACTGCTGGGCGATCTCTCCTTCGCTGACCTGCTGCTCTGGGTGCCGGTCGACGCCGACGGCACGTTCCTGTGCGTCGCCCAGGTCCGCCCGACCACCGCACCGACCGCCTACCAGGATGACCAGGTGGGGCGGATCGTCGGCGGGCCGGAGGTGGCCCACCTGGGGGTGGCGTACTCCCAGGGCCGGATCTGGCGGGAGGGCGACCCGGTCTGGTATGGCGACGTGCCGGCCCGGCACGAGGCGATCCCGGTCCGGCTGCGTACTGCCGAGGGTGAGGCCGGCGAGGTGATCGCCGTGGTGGGTCGGGACACCAACCTCTCCACCGCCCGTACGCCCAGTCAGCTGGAACTCAACTACCTGACCACGGCCGACGACCTGGCGCAGATGATCGCGGACGGCACGTTCCCGCCGCCGCGGCACCCGGGCGAGACCACGTCGGCGCCCCGGGTCGGCGACGGCCTGGTCCGGCTCGACGCCGGCGGCAAGGTCACCTACGCCAGCCCGAACGCGCAGTCCGCGTACCGCCGACTGGGCTATGCCTCGCACCTGGTGGGCGAGGACCTGGCCGCGCTGCACCGCCGGCTCGCCGGCGATCCGCTGGACGGCACCGAGGCGGCGAACGGCATCCTGGCGGCGCTGCGCGGTGAGGCGCCGCCCCGTCGGGAGATCGACGCCCGCGGCGCCACGATGCTCACCCGGGCGCTGCCGCTGATGCCCGCCGGGGTGCCGATCGGCGCGCTGGTGCTGGTCCGGGACATCACCGAGGTTCGCCGCCGGGATCGAGCGCTGATCACCAAGGACGCCACGATCCGGGAGATCCACCACCGGGTGAAGAACAACCTCCAGACCGTCGCCGCGCTGCTGCGGTTGCAGGCCCGCCGGGTGGCCATGCCGGAGGCCCGCGTCGCGTTGGAGGAGTCGGTCCGCCGGGTCGCCTCGATCGCCCTGGTGCACGAGACACTCTCCATGTCCAGTGACGAGGCTGTCGAGTTCGACGGCATCGTCGACCGGGTGGCCAGCGCGGCGACCGAGGTCGCGGCGACCGAGGTGAGCGTCGGCATGCGGCGGCGGGGCAGCTTCGGTGTGCTGCCGGCGGAGATCGCCACCTCCCTGGTGATGGTCCTCAACGAGTTGCTGCTCAACGCCGTCGAGCACGGCTTCCCGCCGGCCGACGAGACGGACGACGCTCCGACACCCGCCGCCTCGGGCATGGTGCCGGTCGCCGTTGCCGAGATCGACCCGTCGGACCGGCCGGAGGTGGTGGTGTCGGCGCACCGGTTCCGCAAGATGCTGCACGTCTCGGTGACCGACAACGGGCGCGGGCTGCCACCGGACTTCGACGCCGAACGCGGCAGCCGCCTCGGTCTCCAGATCGTCCGGGCCCTGGTCACCGGGGAGCTGCGCGGCACCATCGAGCTGCGTGCCGGTGCCACCGGTGGCACCGAGGCCGTGTTGGTCGTCCCGCTGGCCCGCAACGCCCACGACGGCCGCTCACCGGGCTGAGCCGCCTGAGCCCCCTGAGCCGCCTCGTGCCGGGCGGGTCCGCTCCGGGGGAGCGGGCACCAGAACGAGCCTGATGCCGGTGAGTCATCAAGATGACTCACCGGCATCACACTGATCGAGGCGGGTGGGCCGGGAGTCGGCCTGCCCGGGGCCGGTCGGGTCGGCGGCCGGAGGGACTGGTCGGCCGGAGGGACTGGTCGGCGGTCGGAGGGACTGGTCGGCGGTCGGAGGGTCCGGTCAGCGTTCGGAAGGTCAGGTCAGCGTTCGGAGCGGCTGGTCAGCAGGGCGACGGTGAGGCCGGGGCGCGGCCAGACCTGGGCGACGGTGAAGTCCGCGCGCAGGGCGTCGCCCTTGGGGCCGGTCACGGCGGACAGCGGCTCGGCGTGCCGGCCGGACACAACGAGCCAGACCCGCGTCGTACCGGCCAGGCACTGCGCCGGTTGGGGGCACTCGGCGGCCCACAGGTCGCCCCGGCGGACCTCGTCCTCGGTGACCAGCACGTCGCGCGGTGGGTCGTCGAGGTGGTATTCGATGCCGAGATCGAGAAAGAGCCAGCTCTGCCGGGGGGAGTAGACCACCGCGTCGCCCGGCCGCTGACCGTCGGCGATCACCCGGGCCGCACCCGCGTAGTCCACCGGCGCGCTGCGCGGCCACTCGTGGGTGCGCCGCAGCGCCGCCTGGTCGGGAAGGCCGAGCAGCCCGGCCAGCACCACCACGGCGAGCCCGGCCGGCACGGATACCGCGGCCAACGCCGCGCCCGCCAGCAGGCAGGCGAAGGGCACCACGAAGACCAGGTACCGGGGCACCCACAGCGGTACGACCTCGCCGGCGGCGAAGAGCAGCAGCACGGGCAGCAGCACCGCGCTCACCGGCAGCACGGCACGCCGCCCGAGCCGGGCCGCACCCAGCGCGGCTACCCCGACCAGCAGGCCACCCACCACGCTGCTCTGTGCCACCCCGCCGGGCAGCGCGGTCAGGTCGTCCAGGCGGACCAGGTGGACCCAGTTGAGCTGCCGGGACCGCTGTGCACGGGCCTTGAGCAGCAGGGGGGCGACAAGCAGCGCGACCGGCACCACGGAGACCACCCACCGCCACACCCGCCGGTCCCACGCGGCGCCGTGCTGGTCCCGCGCGGCGTCCTGCTGGTTCCGGCTGACGACGCCGGCCGTGGCCGGGCCGCGCCACCAGGCGAGCAGGACGACCAGGCCGTGCGCGGCGAGCAGGGTGAGCGCGATCAGGTGGATGAGTCCGAGAGCGGCGACGGCGGCGGCGTACCCGGCCCAGCGGGCCCAACTCGGCCGGCGCAGTGCGGCCACCAGCAGCAGGGTGGCGAGCACCGCGAGCATGGTGGCCAGCGCGTACGGTCGGGCCTCCTGCCCGTAGCGGGACGTGCCGGGGAGGACCGCGAACAGCAGCCCGGCGAACAGGCCGGTGCGCCGGTCGACGAGCCGCGCGCCGAGCACGGCGAGCAACCCGGCCGCCACGGTCATCGCCAGCACGGCCGGCACGCGCAGGGCGATCGTGGAGTCGCCGACGAGCGCGGTCCAGCCGTGCATCAGCAGGTAGTACGGCCCGGTGGCGGCGTCGATGGTGCCGGCCAGCCGGGCCAGGTCCGCGGGCGACCGGCTGGCCGCGCTCCAGGTCGCCAACTCGTCGCGCCAGAGCTGGGCGGAGCCCAGCCCGGTCACTGTCACCGCCAGGGTCAGCAGCGCCGGGGCGAGCCAGACCGGTACGCGGCGCAGGTGCTCCCACGCCGCCCCGGTCGACTCGGACAATCTGCCCACGGTTCGAGCCTGCCACGGCCGTGCCGTTCGTGGGCGTCAGCCGGCCGCAGGCGCTGGGCGCCAGGCGGGCGGCACGTCGTTCGGCCGGGCCGTCTTCGCCGGATCACGCTCGACGAGGTCGCCGAGCACGGTATCGATGCGCGCCATCAGCTCGTCGTCCAGCCAGACCGCGGTGGCGGCGGCCGTCTCGGCGAGCTGCGCCGGTCGGGACGCGCCGACGATCGCGCTGGCCACTGTCGGCCGGTGCAACACCCAGGCCACCGCCAACTGGGCCATCGTGCAGCCGGCGGCATCGGCGATCGGCCGGAGCTGGCGGACCCGGGAGAGCAGCAGATCCGAGGAGTAGCGGGCGATGAACGACCCGCCGAAGCCGTCGGTGGCCCGGGAGCCGGCGGGCGGACGCTGGCCGGGCTCGTACTTGCCGGTCAGCACGCCCATCGCGAGTGGCGCCCAGGCGAGCTGACCCAACCCGAGTTCGGCGCTGGCGGGCACCACCTCGGCCTCCGCCACCCGCCACAGCATCGAGTACTGCGGCTGGTTGGCGATGAACGGGACGTGCAGGTCGGCGGCGAGCCGCAGGCCCGCACGCAGTTGCGCGGCGGTCCACTCGGAGGCGCCGACGTAGAGCACCTTGCCCTGGCGGACCAGGTCGGCGAAGGCGAGCATCGTCTCCTGAAGCGGCACGCTGTCGTCGTACCGGTGCGCCTGGTAGAGGTCGACGTAGTCGGTGCCCAACCGACCCAGCGAGGCGTGGCAGCTCTCGATGATGTGCTTGCGGGACAGCCCGGAGTCGTTGGCGCCCGGCCCGACCGGCAGGAACACCTTCGTGCACAGCTCGATCGAGCTGCGCCGGACGCCGCTCAGTGCCCTGCCGAGCGCCTCCTCGGCCCGCCCCTGGGCGTACCGGTCGGCGGTGTCGAAGGTGGTGATGCCCGCGTCCAGGGCGGCGGCCACGCACGCGGCCGCCGCGTCGTCGTCGAGCTGGTTGCCGTGGGTGACCCAGTTGCCGTACGCGACCGCGCTCACGCGCAGGCCCGACCGGCCGAGTTGCCTGTATTCCATTCCCGGATCCTCGGCCGGTCGCGCGCTGTCGCCGAACCGTTCGAACGTGGTCGAATCTGTCGGTGATCGAGGTTCGGTTCACGCCTGACGACCTGAGTCGGGTCCGGTTCGTGCACTCGCCGCTAGCCGAGTTGGTGGCCAGCTCCTGGGCACTGCGAAAGCCCGCGAAGTACTGGATGCACCGCCCGTGGCGGGAGCGTGCCGAGCGGCTGCTGCCCGGCGCGGGCCTGGAGCCGCTGTTGGCGGTGCTCAGGTCGTCCAACGGGTACGTGCCGGACTTCCTCACCCCGATCGGGGTGGCCCCGAACCTGACGGCCGAGCTGCGGGCGGTCGCGAGCACCGACCCGAGGCGGGTACGGCGGCAGCTGGACCGGGCCGGCGCGCCGAGGCTGGCCCCGGACGAGCTGGTGGCGCAGCTACGCCGATACTTCGCCCTGCTGATCGCGCCGGACTGGCCCCGGCTGCGGGCGCTCGCGCTGGCCGACGTCCGGCGGCGGACGCTCCTCGCCGCCGAGCAGGGCGGGCGCACCCTGCTCCGCGAGCTGCACCCGCTGATCCGCTGGGACGGCGCGGCGCTGCGGGTCGCCGTCGGCACCACCCGACCGGCCGGTCTGGACGACCGCCCGTGGACGCTGCTGCCCACCTCGTTCGCCGGGCCGACGGTGCACGCGATCATGGAGGGGGACGCCGGCCCGGCCCTCTGCTATCCGCCCGCCGGTCTGGGTGGGCTGTGGGCCTCGCCGCCGCCCAGCGCCGCGCTCGGTGCGCTGCTCGGCAGCACGCGGGCGGCGGCGCTGTCCCTGCTCGACACGCCGCTGAGCACGGGTGAGCTGGCCGCGATGTTGGGCCTCGCGGCGGCGACCGCGTCGCACCACCTCACCACACTGCGGGACAACGGCCTGGTCGTCGGCGTACGACAGGGGCGAGTGGTGCGCTATGCCCGAACTGTCCTCGGTGACCAGCTCGTCGGCTAACCCCTGGCCCGTGATGTGGGATCCAGCACGTGGACATTGGCCGGGGCTCATGTCGTGTGGCAGCATGGTCGGCATGACCGCCGCTGTCGTCCGCCGCTTCGTGGCCCGTCGCCACGTCGATTACGGCCGCGTGCGCAGCGCGATCTGTCCGGCTTCCTGACGACGCCCGACCAATCTGTCTCGGGTGCGCTCCGCGCCGGCTGTCTCAGACACCGTTGTCCCGCCCGCTTCCGCCGGGCCGGCCGTCGCGCCCCGCCTGCTTCGAGGCACCGCAGACAACGGAGGACGCCGCGATGGCGGTCAGCAGCACTCCTGCCCGTTCCGAGGACCCGACGACCCGCCCGGCCCGGGCGCCGCGCCGGCCACGGGGTGAGGGTCAGTGGGCGCTCGGCCACCGCGAGCCCCTCAACCCCAACGAGCGGATCAAGAAGGACGACGACCCGCTCAACGTCCGGGCACGTATCGAGAACATCTACGCGCACGGCGGCTTCGCCTCGATCGACCCGCAGGATCTGCGCGGCCGGTTCCGCTGGTGGGGCCTCTACACCCAGCGCAAGGCGGGCATCGACGGCGGGCGCACCGCCGTGCTGGAGCCGCACGAGCTGGAGGACGAGTTCTTCATGCTCCGGGTCCGCATCGACGGCGGTCAGCTCAGCCTGGCCCAGCTGCGGGTGATCGCGGACATCTCCCGGGAGTTCGCGCGGGACACCGCCGACATCACCGACCGACAGAACATCCAGTACCACTGGATTCGGGTCGAGGACATGCCGGAGATCTGGCGCCGGTTGGAGTCGGTCGGCCTGCAGACCACCGAGGCGTGCGGCGACTGCCCGCGGATCGTGCTGGGCAGCCCGGTCGCCGGGGTGGCCCGCGACGAGCTGCTCGACCCGACCCCGGCGATCGACGAGATCGTCTCCCGGTACGTCGGTGACAAGCAGTTCTCCAACCTGCCCCGCAAGTTCAAGACGTCCATCTCCTGGCTGGTGGACACCCCGTACGAGTCCAACGACATCGCCTTCCTCGGTGTCGACCACCCGGAGCACGGGCCGGGCTTCGACGTCTGGGTCGGCGGGGGTCTGTCCACCAACCCGATGCTCGCCAAGCGGCTCGGCGTCTGGGTGCCGCTGGCCGAGGTGCCGGACGTGTGGGCCGGGGTGGTCGGCATCTTCCGCGACTACGGCTACCGCCGGCTGCGCAACCGGGCCCGGCTGAAGTTCCTGGTGGCCGACTGGGGTGTGGAGCGCTTCCGCGAGGTCCTGGAGAAGGACTACCTCGGTCGTACGCTGCTCGACGGGCCGGCGCCGGTCCTGCCGTCGAAGCCGGTCGACCACGTGGGCGTGCACGAGCAGTCGGACGGGCGAAACTACGTCGGCGCCGCGCCGGTGGTGGGACGGGTCTCCGGCGGTCAGCTCGCCCAGCTGGCCGACGTGGTCGAGGCGCACGGCAGCGACCGGGTGCGGCTCACCCCGTACCAGAAGCTGCTGGTGCTCGACGTGCCGTCGGAGCGGACGGAGTCGCTTGTCGACGCGCTGCGCGGCATTGGCCTGGAGGCCCGGCCGTCAGCGTGGCGACGCGGCACGATGGCGTGCACCGGCATCGAGTACTGCAAGTTGGCAATCGTCGAGACGAAGGCCCGCGGCGAGGAGTTGGTGGCCCGGCTGGAGCAGCGGCTGCGTGACTTCGACGCGGACATCTCGATCCACATCAACGGCTGCCCCAACGCCTGCGCCCGCACCCAGGTGGCCGACATCGGGCTCAAGGGGCAGCTGGTGGTCGGTCCCGATGGCCGGCAGGTGGAGGGCTTCCAGGTGCATCTCGGCGGCGGGCTGGGCATGGCCCAGGGGCAGACGGCCGGCTTCGGTCGCAAGCTGCGCGGGCTGAAGACCACCGCCGAGGAGCTTCCGGAGTACGTGGAACGGCTGGCCACCCGCTTCCTGGCCGGCCGGAGCGAGGGCGAGACCTTCGCCAACTGGGTGATCAGAGTCGACGAGGAGGCACTGCGGTGAGCAGCGAGAACCGAGCGGCACCTCTGTACTGCCCCTACTGCGGCGAGGAAGACCTGCGGCCGAACGAGGCGGGCCACGGCGCCTGGGAGTGCCACGCCTGCACCCGGGTCTTCTCGGTGAAGTTCACCGGGCTGCTCTCGCGGGCGGTGACCCGATGAGTCTCGTCTCCGCAGCGAGCCTGCGCCTGGTCGGGCCGGGTGCGACGACGAAGGCCGACGCCGCCCGACGCGACCCGGACGAGCTGCGGGTGCTGGCCGAGCAGGCGGCTCGCGACCTGGAGGGCGCCCCGGCACTGGAGATCGCCCGCTGGGCGGCGCAGACCTTCGGCGACCGGTTCTGCGTCACCAGCTCGATGGCCGACGCCGTGCTGGCCCACCTGGTGTCCCGGGTGGCCCCGGGGGTGGACGTGGTCTTCCTCGACACCGGCCTGCACTTCCCCGAGACGCTTCGGGTCCGCGACGAGGTGGCCCGGACGCTTCCGGTGAACGTCCGGTCGATCCGTCCCCGGCTCACCGTCGGTCAGCAGGACGGCCAGTACGGCCCCCGGCTGTTCAACAAGTCGCCGGACGACTGCTGCCAGCTGCGCAAGGTGGAGCCACTGGAGCGGGCGCTGACCGGGTACGACGCCTGGGCCGCGGGCCTGCGCCGGGACGAGTCGCCGACCCGGGCCAACACGCCGGTGGTGACCTTCGACGCGCGGCGCGGCAGGGTGAAGGTCAACCCGATCGCGGCGTGGTCGCAGAAGGACGTCGACGCCTACATCGCCCGCTTCAACGTGCCGGTGAACGAGCTGTTCAAGCAGGGGTACGGGTCGATCGGCTGCTGGCCGTGCACCCGGCGGACCAAGGCCGGCGAGGATGCGCGCGCCGGCCGGTGGGCCATGTTCGAGAAGACCGAGTGCGGGCTGCACGTCTGACCTCGCCGGCAACGGCCCCGACCGGCCCAGGGTCGGCCGGCGGGGCGGAGCCGGTGGTGCTCGTCGCACACGGCAGCCGGGATCCGCGAGCGGCCGACGCCACCCGGGCACTGGCCCGGGCCGTGTCGGCGGCCCGGCCGGGCACCCCGGTGTGGGCGAGCTGGCTGGACCACACCGAGCCGGGGCCGACCGAGGTGCTGCGGGGGCTGGCGGCAACCGGTCACCCGCGGGCGGTCCTGGTGCCGCTCCTGCTGACCGCCGCGTACCACCATCGGGTCGACATTCCGGCGGCGGTCACCGCGGCGGTGCGGGCCGAGTCACCGCTGGCGGTACGCGTGACCGACGTGCTCGGCCCGGCGGACGGGACTGTCGACCCAGGGCTGATGGCGGGGCTGCGCCGTCGGCTCGCGGAGGCACGGCCGGGCCGCTTCGACGCGCTGGTGTTGGCGGCGGCGGGCACCAGGGACGCGCGGGCCCGCCGTTCGGTGGGCCAGGTCGCGGACGCGCTCGGCGCGGAGTTCGGGGTGCCCTGCCGGGTGGCGTACGCCTCGGCGGCTCCACCGGCGGCCGGCGTGGCGGTGTCCCGGCTGCGGGCGGCCGGCGCACGGCGGGTCGCGGTGTCCGCGTACTTCCTGGCACCGGGTCTGTTCCACGACGCGGTGACCGAGGCGGCTCGGGCGGCCGGTGCGGTGGCGGTGTCCGCCCCGTTGACCGACGCACCGGAGATGGTCGAGGTGGTGCTGCGCCGGGTCGACGACGGGTCGTCCGGCCGCGTCGTGGCGCCGGCGGGCTGAAACCGGTACCGGACAGCGGTACGCCCCGGTGGGCGAACCCACCGGGGCGTACAGCGGTGTCGTTGGGGATCAGGCGGAGTGAGCGCGCAGCACGCGGAGGCCGCCGCGCCGCTTGACGGCCCGCCGTTCCTCTTCGCTCATCCCGCCCCAGACGCCGGCGTCCTGACCTGACTCGAGCGCCCACTGCAGGCACTGGTCGGTCACGGAGCAGCGCCTGCAGACGGCCTTTGCCTGCTCGACCTGCAGCAGAGCCGGTCCAGACGTCCCGATCGGGAAGAACAGCTCCGGGTCCTCGTCGCGGCAGACACTATGGTGACGCCAGTCCATGGCGGCAACACTCCTCATTCTGGATGGGTGGCGAACAATTGCTTGTCGTGCTTTTCCTATATGCATCCGCAGTGCCGATGGTGACAGTTAGCGTCCGTCCATTCGGCAGTGCGTGAGCAGGCGTTCAGCGCCGGGGACCTGCTGGAACAGCTCAACCTGACGAGCATATCCAGGCAATGTCCCGGTAACTCAAGTCCGCTTGTGAATACTTTCACGAACGCTCGTGATGTCAAGGGTGACGCTCGGAAAAACTCCGGGCGGTGAGCAAGCCCACAGCCCCTTTGTCCGGTTTTCGGGGCCTTCCCGATTACCCGCCGTGCCACAGTCGAGGATCAATATAGTACAGTCCGCGTGACATTGCTGACATTTCCGGCACCTGCCCCTCGGTGTGGCGGTGACCCGTCGATGCGGTTGCGGCCACCGTGTCGACCTAGGGCAGTACCCGAGACCTAGCAGATTACTCTCAGTGCGGCGGGAACGGAGGTGAATCTGACTTTCTCCCGCTCGCCGAGATAGTCCCCGTCCAGCTGAAACGCCTGCGGACGGCTGGAGAGCAGGGTGAACTCCGGCGTGTCATGGAGTCGTAACACCTGTCGACCGCGCGGATCCGGCTGCCGGGAGAAGAACTGCGTCACTGTCCGTGTTGTGCTAGCCACCCGGAGCTGACGTAACGCCAGCACATCCAGCCCGAGATCGAACGACGCGGCGGGGTTCGGGTTGACCTCCCGGTCGCCCAGGTACGTCCAGGGCGCCGTGTTCTGGATGATGACGGTGGCCAGCTCGGCCTCGGCCGCCTCGCCCGGACGCTCCAGGCTGATCGCCGGGTGCCGCCGGTCCGAGGCGAGGAAGTACTGGTTCATGATCGAACGCAGATAGAGCGTCGGCGTGGACACCCGACCCTTCCGCCGGGCCTGCTCCACCCGGTGGATGACCGCGGCGTCCAGACCGAACCCGGCGCAGAAGGTGAAGTAGCGGTCGTCCGCGCGGCCCAGCCCGACCGTTCGGCTCCGACCCAGCCGCAACCCTTCGAGGATCATGCTGGTCGCCTCCGGCCACTCCCGGGGCAGGCCCAGCGCGCGGGCGAACACGTTCGTCGAGCCACCCGGCACGGTCGCCAGCGCGGGCAGCCGCTCGGCCATTGGCGCGTCGTCGGCGCGGGGCGGCGGGTCGGCCGTCATCAGGCCGTTCACCACCTCGTTCACGGTGCCGTCGCCACCGAGGGTGACAACCAGGTCGACGCCCTCAGCGGCGGCCTCCCGCGCCAACGCCATGGCGTGCCCACGCCGGCGGGTGTAGCGCACGCTGAGGTCGACTTCGCTGCGCAGCGCCCGGACAAGCACGTCCCGGCTGCGTTCGCTGGTGGTGGTGGCCTTTGGATTGACCACCAGGACGGCGCGCATGGGCGGCACTGTACCTCTCGGTAGCCCGGGTATCGTGGCGCGCGTGACCATCGACTCGGCCCCGTTTCCCGTCACGCTCCGCTGGGCGGTGCGGCTGCTGTGGGCGGAGGCGGTCGCCGTCGGGCTGATCGCGGCATGGCTGGTCTGGGCGGACCTCACGGCCACCACCACCGATCTGGCGTCGGCGTTGCTGGTGACCGCGTTCGCCATCGGGGCCGCCGTCGTGCTCTGGGCGCTGGGCCGGGCGCTGTCGCGCCGAAAGGCCGGCGCCCGCGCGCCCGCGATCGTGCTTCAGCTGATGCTGCTGCCGATCGGGTGGTTCATGATCCAGGGTGGGCTGGGCTGGCTGGGCGTGCCGCTGATGGCGCTCGGTCTGGGCGTGGGCTGGCTGCTGGTCAGCCCACCGACGACCCGGGCGCTCGGCTTCGAGTGACCCCGCCGGCGTGCGCCGAGCCGGTCAGTAGCCGCCGGAGCGGCGGGTCAGCAACGCGATCGTGGCCCGACCGTCGACGGCCGTGGCGGACGCCGACGTGGTCAACGCGGTGAGCACCTTCCAGGCGAAGGACGACTCGGCGGGCAGCGTGGCTCCGCGCACGGTCGGCACGGTCACCTCGACTGTCAACGCGTCCTCGGTGACCGCGAAGCGGCACTCCAACTCGGCGTCGCGGGTGGCGATGGCGAGCAGCATGGCGCACGCCTCGTCGACCGCGATCCGCAGGTCCTCGATCTCGTCGAGCGCGAACTGCAACCGGGCCGCGAGACCGGCGGTGGCGGTGCGGAGCACGCCGAGGTAACCGCCGTCGGCGGGCACCGTGAGGTGCACCACGTCGTCGTCGGTCGCTGGCTGGCCAGTCAGTTGAGTCACGCCTCATCCCCCCGGTCGGGGACTCTACCCGGTCGGTCGCCGGTACGCGTGTCAGCGGTGGCGGCATGATCGGCCAGGTCGCGGAGCGCGTCGCCACCGAGCCGATAGGGGACCCACTCGCTCATCGGCTGCGCGCCGATCGAGGCGTAGAAACCGGCGGCCGGGTTCCAGTGGATCATCCACCACTCCAGTCGCCGGTAGCCGCGTCGTACGCAGATCTCGGCCAGGGTGGCGAGCAGCAGCCGACCCGCCCCGGTGCCCCGTGCGGCCGGCCGCACGTAGAGGTCCTCCAGGTAGATGCCGTGCACGCCGGCCCAGGTGGAGAAGTTGAGGAACCACAGCGCGAAGCCGATCGGCTCGTCCTGCTGATCGACCGCGACGTGACCGAAGAGCGCCGGAGCAGGCGCGGGGCTGGACGCGTCCGGGGCCGCACCGCCGTCTGGAGCAGCCGGGAACAGGGCCGAGGTCAACTGCTCGGCGGTGAGGTGGCACTGGTCGGGGGCCCGCTCGTACTCCGCCAGTTCGTGAACCATGGCGACGACGGCCGGCACGTCCTCGGGACGTGCCGGCCGGATCGTCGGAGTGACCGGTGGGGTCACGCCTTCTTGGTCTCCCAGAAGATCTTCGCGATCTCGTCGATCTTCGCGAGCAGTTTGTCGGCGGTGGCCGGGTCGAGGCTGCCCTTGACGCCACTGGCGCCGGCGAGCTTGGTGGCCTCGTTGAACAGGCTGTGCAGGTTCGGGTACTTCTCGAAGTGCGGCGGCTTGAAGTAGTCGGTCCACAGCACCCACAGGTGGTGCTTGACCAGCTCGGCGCGCTGCTCCTTGATGATGACGGCGCGGGTGCGGAACTCCGGGTCGGTGTTCGCCTGGTACTTCTCGCAGATCATTTTGACCGATTCGGCCTCGATCCGGGCCTGGGCCGGGTCGTAGACGCCGCACGGTAGGTCGCAGTGAGCGCTCGCGGTGACGCGGGGCGCAAGGATGCGCAGAAATCGCATCGGGATCCTCCATGGGAAGTTTGCGATGATCAAAGGCGACATTACTCCTGGGGATGCTCCCCTCACCGGGTGGAGGTGAAACCAATGGGTGCCGATCACCCGGCGGAGGCGGCTCGGCTGCGGGGGCCGTTGACCGCCGTTCTGGTGGTTGGCCCGTCCATGGCACCCACCCTGCGGCACGGCGACTCGGTCCTGGTCCGCCCCGGTGACCGGCGGATCCGACCCGGGGACGTGGTGGTCGCGGTCTTCCGGAGCCGTCCCGACCTGCTGGTGGTCAAGCGGGCGGTCCGGAAACAGGACGGCGGCTGGTGGCTGCGCGGGGACAACGACCTGGTCACCGACGACTCCCGGGCGTACGGGGTGGCCGACGTGCGGGGGCGGGTGCTGGTCCGCTACTGGCCACGCCCCGGCCGGGTGCGCCGTCGTTGGATATGACCCTGCTCACACCCGAAGGTAGGGCCGACACTATGCTCGGAAGTGACCGGGTGACCCCCTGCACCGCGCGCCACCGCTCGCCGCCCACCTCGCGGCCGGGCCGGCCCGCTCCGTCTGCTCGACAGATCCTGGAGTCACCACCATGTCTTCGTCCACCATGGACCCCGCTGATCCCGTCTTCCTGCTGCACCGGGGCGGCAAGATGGCCGTCACCTCGACCGTGCCGCTCACCAGCCGGGAGGATCTCTCCCTGGCGTACACCCCGGGGGTGGCGCGGGTGTGCGAGGCGATCGCCGCCGATCCCGCCCTGGTGGACGACTACACCTGGGTGTCACACACCGTCGCGGTGGTCACCGACGGCTCGGCGGTCCTCGGGCTCGGCAACATCGGCCCGCGCGCCGCGCTGCCGGTGATGGAGGGCAAGGCGGTGCTGTTCAAGCAGTTCGGCGGGGTGGACGCCGTGCCGGTCTGTCTGGACACCCAGGACGCGGACGAGATCGTCGCCGTGGTCCGGGCGCTGGCCCCCTCGTTCGGTGGGATCAACCTGGAGGACATCAGCGCGCCGCGCTGCTTCGAGATCGAGCGCCGGCTCGACGAGGCGCTGGACATCCCGGTCTTCCACGACGACCAGCACGGCACCGCGATCGTGGTGCTCGCCGCGCTGCGCAACGCCGCCACCCTGCTCGACCGCAAGCTCGGTGACCTGCGGGTGGCGGTGAGCGGCGCGGGCGCGGCCGGGGTGGCCGTGACGAAGATGCTGATCGCCGGGGGCGTCAACCCCGACCAGGTGGTGGTCTGCGACTCCAAGGGGATCATCGGCCGGCACCGCACCGAGTTGACCGGCACCAAGGCCGAGTTGGCGGCGGGCACCAACGCGGACGGCCGCCACGGCGACATCACCGAGGCGCTGCGCGACGCGGACGTGCTGATCGGGGTCTCCGGCGGGCAGATCCCCGAGGCGGCGGTGGCGGGGATGGCACCCGGCGGCATCGTGTTCGCGCTGGCCAACCCGACCCCGGAGGTGCACCCGGAGGTGGCCGCCCGGCACGTCGCGGTGGTCGCCACCGGGCGCAGCGACTACCCCAACCAGATCAACAACGTGTTGGCCTTCCCGGGCGTGTTCCGCGGTGCGCTGAACGCCGGCGCGACCCGGATCACCGAGGCGATGAAGGTCGCCGCCGCGGACGCCATCGCCGGTGTGGTGGCCGAGTCGCTGACCGCCGACGCGATCGTCCCCTCGCCGCTGGACCCGCGCGTCGCGCCGGCCGTCGCCGAGGCGGTCGCCGAAGCCGCCCGCCGCGACGGCGTCGCCCGCCGGTAGCCGCGGCCTGCGCGCACGCGTGGGCCGGGGGCGCTCCGGCGCAGCATGCGCCGCCGGCCTACGCGCACGGCTTCTTAACGAGCCCTCAGCTTGTTACCGTGCCGATCATGCGTGCTGCCTTTGCCTCCCGCTTCGACGACGCCGACCCGCTCGCCGCGCTCACCGTCGGCGAGCGGCCCGAGCCGACCCATCCGGCTGACGACTGGGTGACCGTGCAGGTGCGAGCCACCTCGCTCAACCACCACGACCTCTGGTCGCTGCGCGGGGTGGGGCTCGCCGAGGCCCAGCTGCCCA
Source organism: Micromonospora sp. NPDC048898 (assembly GCF_043198035.1). Lineage (NCBI taxonomy): Bacteria > Bacillati > Actinomycetota > Actinomycetes > Micromonosporales > Micromonosporaceae > Micromonospora > Micromonospora sp. NPDC048898. Next base: position 275,130 of record NZ_JBICUF010000003.1, on the reverse strand, counting down.
TGATCCTCGGCTGCGACGCGGTCGGGCTGGACCCGGAGGGCCGCCCGGTGGTCGTGTACCCGGTGGTGGTCACTCCGGGTGACCCGCGCGGGGTCTCCATCCTCTCCGAGCACTTCGCCGGGACGCTCGCCGAGCGGGTGGCCGTACCCCGGTCGAATCTGATCCCGCTGCCCGACGGCATGGCGGCGACCGACGCGGCGTGCCTGCCCACGGCCTGGCTGACGGCGTGGCGGATGCTGACCACCAAGGGCCGCGTCGCGGACGCCGACAGCGTGCTGGTCCAGGGCGCGGGCGGTGGCGTCGCCACCGCGGCCGTCGCGCTCGCCGTCGCGATGGGCAAGCGGGTGTACGCGACAAGCCGCGACGCGGTCAAGCGGGACCGGATCTCGGCCCTCGGCGCCACCGCCGTGGAACCCGGTGCCCGGCTGCCGGAACGGGTCGACGTGGTGATCGAGACGGTCGGCGCGGCCACCTTCGACCACTCGCTGAAGTCGGCGGCGCCGATGGCCCGGATCGTGGTCTCCGGCGCGACCGCCGGGCACGAGCCGTCGGTCAACCTGCGTCGGGTCTTCGCGATGCAGTTGGAGATCCTGGGCACCTCGATGGGTACGCCGGGCGAGTTGTACGAGCTGCTGGCGTTCTGCTCGGACAACGAGGTGCGCCCGGTGGTGGACAGCGTCGTTCCGTTCAGCCAGGTCGAAAATGCCTTCGCCCGCCTGCACTCCGGCGATGCCTTCGGCAAGGTCGTCATCGACCACACCGCCTGACGCCCCCGGGGGCGGGGGCGTTACAGGTGGTCGTCGAGGGTGGCGATGGCACCGCGGGTGGCGTCGGTGGCGATGCGCTTCTTGGCCGCCGGGTCGCCGTAGAGCGACCAGCGCAGGAACTCGACAGACGTGTCCGAGACGACTCGCAGTGCGGCCTTGTCCCTGAGCATCGTCCGCCCGTGGTCGCCCCTGGGCAGGCTCAGCATCGCCTTGGGCCAGGGCACCTTGTCGTACGCCGCCTTGCCCGCCGCGTAGTCGACCACCTCGTCCAGCTCGCCGTGCACGAACAGCTGTGGCGCGGACGCGCCGGCGAACGCGGTGCCCACGCCGAGGGCCGTGCCGGCGAACACCACTCCCGCGTCCAGCCGCTTGTCCCGGCTGGCGGTGAAGAGGCCGATGGTGGTCACCCCGCCCGCCGAGTGCCCGGCCGCGGCCACCCGCTCGCCGTCCAACCGGCCGCGCAACGAGTCGCCGGCCGTGCCGTCCAGCGCCAACACCTGATCCAGCGCGTACGACACGTCGGCCGGCTGGTTGAGCACGTCGAGGACGTTGTTGTCGCCACCGGCGGAGGTGTGCGGGAACGTCGGCGCGGCCACCACGAAACCCGCCGCCGCCCACCGGGTCAGCAGCGTGGCGTAGTCGTCCGGCCGCCCGCCCAGCCCGTGGCTGAACATCACCACCGGAAACCGGCCCTCGGCTGCCGTCGCGGACCGTCTGGCCGCGCCGCCGGACTCCCCGGCCGCCGGGTACCAGAGCGTCGTCGGCAGCGCCCGGCCGTCCCGGTTCAGCTTCAGTTGGCGTACGCCGACCGCGAAGCTGCGTTGCGGGGCCTTGCCGGCGGGAACCTTCGGAGTCGGTGTGGCGACGGGCGGGCGTTCGACGGGTGGCTGCCGGTCCTCGGTCTTCCGGGCGTCGGTGGAACAGCCGACCAGACCGGCCAGCAGTACGGCGCCGGCCAGCAGTGCCGGGGTGACGCGACGGGACATGAATCCGATTGTGCCTCGCCCACCGGACCTGCCCGGTGCGTTCTGGCGCGGTGTGTCCATTCGATCACCCGACGTCGCACGGCCGGCACCGGGCGTACTCAGGCTGCGGCGCGTTCGGCGAGTGGGCGCCGCCGCCGTGCGGTGTCGGTCAGTGCGCGGAGTGGGAAGGCGGCGTTGGGGTTGTACCGGTTCGTCCCGGGCGGCACGATCTCGTCGATCCGGTCGAGGGTCGCGTCGTCCAGGGTGAGTGTGGCGCCCGTGAGCAGATCCTCCAGTTGCGGCAGGGTGCGCGGTCCGATGATCGCCGAGGTGACGGCCGGGTGGGCCACGGTGAAGGCGATGGCGAGCTGCGGAAGCGTGCAGCCGAGACTGGCCGCGAGGTCGACGAGCTGCTCGACGGCGTCGAGCTTCGCGGCGTTCTCGGCGATGGTGGGGTCGAACTGTGCCGGACGCAGGGCGGCCCGCCCGGTCGTCAGGTCGACGGGCTGGTCCCTGCGGTACCTCCCGCTGAGGAACCCGAAGGCGAGCGGGCTCCAGACCAGCACTCCCATCCCGTAGCGCTGGCAGACCGGGAGGGTCGCGGCCTCCACCCCGCGGGCCAGGATCGAGTACGGCGGCTGCTCGGTGCGCAGCCGTCCGAGGCCGCGACGCTCGGACACCTGGTGCGCCTCGACGATCTCCTCGGCCGGGAACGTCGAGCAGCCGAAGGCGCGGATCTTTCCGTCGCGGACAAGGTCGGTGAGCACCGAGAGTGTCTCCTCGATGTCGGTAGCGGGGTCGGGGCGGTGGATCTGGTAGAGGTCGATCCAGTCGGTGTTCAGACGCCGCAGGCTGCCCTCGACCGCCTTCAGGATCCACCGCCGCGAGTTGCCGCCCTGGTTGGGGCCCTCGCCCATCGGAAAGTGCACCTTGGTGGCCAGTACGACGTCGTCGCGGCGCCCCCGCAGCGCCTTGCCGACGATCTCCTCGGACTCCCCCTGGCCGTACATGTCGGCGGTGTCCACCATGTTGATGCCCTGGTCGAGCGCGGTGTGGATGATCCGGGCGCAGTCGTCGTGGTCGGGGTTTCCGACGGCACCGAACATCATGGTCCCGAGGCAGTGGGTGCTCACCTCGATGCCGGTGCCGCCGAGGGTGCGATAACGCATGTCGATGTTCTCCTCGATGCTCCAGTAGTGATCACCTGGCACCGTAGGAGCTGGAGTCGGCTCTAGGTCAACCCTCGTTACCCTGCTCGGCATGGTTGAGGTCACCGAGACTCTGAGCATCGGACAGGTCTCCGAACGCACCGGTCTGAGCGTGCACACGCTGCGCTTCTACGAGCAGGAGGGCGTTTTCGTCAGCCCGGTACGCCGCGGGTCCACCGGACGTCGTCTCTACAGCCAGGACGACGTGGACTGGCTGACCGTCTGCGTCATCCTCCGCGCCTCCGGTATGCCACTGCCGGCGCTGCGCCGCTACACCGAACTCGTCCGGGAAGGCGCGGGCAACGAGGAGGAGCGACTCGCGCTCATGCGTGAGCACCACGGGCGCGTCACGGACCAGATCGACAGGCTCACCCAGAGCCTGGATCTGATCACCTTCAAGGTCGGGGTGTACGAGGACCTGCTCGACGAGGCCCGGCCCTCGGTCGAGCCAGGTCGTCCGCGTCAGTGGGCCGGGGGCGATGCCGGGTGACCAGCTTCGCTAGGGTCACCGACATGCCTGAGAACTACACGGATCCCAGCGGCAACACCGAGGCGTTCCGCGCCTTCAACCAGACGCCGGAGACCGCGGCGCCGACGGAGACCCCGTCCCGCCTGCCGCTCATCATCGGTGCGGCAGTGGTCGTCGTGGTGCTGGTGGCACTCGTCGCCTGGCTGGCGACCGGCTGATCGAGTCGCACCGACTCGCGCGCACCCTCGGGCCTCCCGGGGGTGCGCGCCTGCGTGGCGTCAGGCCGCCCCGACCACGTCCCGGGTCTGCCGGGCGATCTCCCGCTCCTCGTCGGTCCGGATGACACAGACGCTCACCTCGGCGCCCTCGGGCGAGATCAACCGGTCGCCCGCGCCGTCGTTGCGGGCGTCGTCCACGGTGATGCCGAGCCGGTCCAGACCGGCCAGGACGGCAGCCCGGACGGGCGCGGAGTTCTCGCCGACCCCGGCGGTGAAGGCGATCGCGTCGACGCGGCCGAGCAGCGCGTAGTACGCCCCGACGTACTCGGTGATCCGCCGGCAGTACACGTCGAAGGCCAGCGCCGCCGCCCGGTCACCGGCCGCCCGACGTTCGAGCACCTCGCGCATGTCGTTGGCGCCGGTCAGCCCCAACAGGCCGCTGCGGTGGTTGAGCAGGTCGTCGATGTCGTCCACCGACAGCCCACCCTCCCGGCGCAGGTGGAAGATCACGGTCGGGTCCACGTCGCCGCTGCGGGTGCCCATCACCAGCCCCTGCAACGGGGACATGCCCATCGAGGTGGCGACGCTGCGACCGTGTGCCACCGCGCACGCGCTGGCCCCGTTGCCCAGGTGCAGGGTGATCGTGTTGACCTGCTCGTACGGGCGGCCCAGCAGCTCGGCGGTGCGCCGGGACACGTACGCGTGTGAGGTGCCGTGGAAGCCGTACCTGCGGATGTCGTACCGCTCGGCGGTGCCCCGGTCGATCGCGTACGTCGCGGCGGCCTCCGGCAGGGTGTGGTGGAACGCGGTGTCGAAGACGGCGACCTGCGGGACGTCCGGCAGTGCCGCGCGGGCCACCTCGATGCCGGCCAGGTTGGCCGGGTTGTGCAGCGGGGCGAGCGGCACCAGATCCTTGATCGCGGCCAGCACCTCGTCGTCGACGAGCACCGGTGCGGCGAACCTCCGGCCGCCGTGCACCACCCGGTGCCCCACCGCGGTCAGCCCGGTCAGGTCCAGACCGTCCAGGATCTGCCGGACCGCACCGGCGTGGTCCGCCGGGCCGCCACCGGGCTCACCGACCCGCTCGACGGTGCCGTGGTCGAGCACCCGGTCTCCGTCGTAGTGGCGCCACTTCACCGACGACGACCCGCAGTTGAGCACCAGCACCCGACTCACGAGGGCTCCTCAGTTGCCGCCTGGATGGCGGTGATCGCCACCGTGTTGACGATGTCCGGCACTCCCGCGCCGCGGGACAGGTCGTTCACCGGCCGGCGCAGGCCCTGCATGACCGGGCCGACGGCGACCGCCCCGGCGGAGCGCTGCACCGCCTTGTACGTGTTGTTGCCCGTGTTCAGGTCCGGAAAGATGAAGACGGTGGCCTGACCGGCGACCGGGCTGCCGGGCAGCTTCGTGGCCGCCACCGCGGGGTCGATCGCCGCGTCGTACTGGATCGGCCCCTCCACCAACAGGTCGGGCCGGCGCTCCCGGACCAGGGCGGTGGCCATGGCGACCTTCTCCACGTCCGCGCCCGCGCCGGAGCTGCCGGTGGAGTACGACAGCATGGCCACCCGGGGTTCGATGCCGAACCGGGCGGCGGTCTCGGCCGACGAGATCGCGATGTCGGCGAGCTGGGGGGCGTCCGGGTCGCGGTTGACCGCGCAGTCGCCGTAGACCAGCACCCGGTCGGCGAGCAGCATGAAGAAGACGCTGGACGCCACCGACACGTTCGGCACGGTACGGATGACCTCGAACGCCGGTCGGATCGTCGCGGCGGTGGTGTGCGTCGCGCCGGAGACCATGCCGTCGGCCCGTCCGGTCGCCACCATCAGCGTGCCGAAGTAGTTGGGCTGGGCCACGATGTCGTACGCCAACTCGGCACTGACGCCCCGGTGGGCGCGCAGCCGCGCGTACTCGGCGGCGAAGTCGTCGCGCCACCCGCTGGTGACCGGGTCGACGACGCTCGCGTCACCGAGGTCGATGCCCAGCTCGCGGGTGCGTCGGGTGATGTCGTCCGGCCGGCCGAGCAGGGTCAGCTCGGCGACGCCCCGGCGCAGCAGGATCTCGGCCGCGCGCAGGATCCGCTCGTCGGCGCCCTCCGGCAGCACCAGGTGCCGCGGCTTCGACCGGGCCCGGTCGATCAGCTCGTTCTCGAACATCAGCGGGGTCACCCGCGTCGACCGGCTGACCCGCAGCCGGCGGGCCAGGTCGTCGGTGTCCACGCAGCGCTCGAACGCCCCCAGTGCCGCCTCCACCTTGCGCGGGTTCGCCGTGCTGGGCCGGCCCTCGATCCGACTGGACGCGGCCACGGTGTCGTAGCTGTCGAGACGCACGGAGAGCACCGCCAGCCCGGTGTTCAGGCCCTCCACCAGCCGCATGACCCGGGGGTCGGGCTGTTCGCCCAGGGTGAGCACCAGCCCGGCCACCGACACCTGCCCGGCCACGTGCGCGGCACTCGCGGCCACCAGCAGGTCGGCCCGGTCTCCGGGGGTGATCACCAGGGCGCCCTCGGTGAGGTGGCCCAGCAGCGTCGGCACATGCGCCGCGCCGACCACGAAGTCCAGGACGTCCCGACCGAGCGCCGCGTCGTCCCCGGCCAGCAGGGTGGCGCCGAGCGCCGTCGCCACCTCGGCCACCGTCGGCGCCGACACGCTCGGCACCTCCGGGATGGCGTACGCGGGGACCGGCAGGTCGGGCAGCGTCATCGGCTCGGTGACCCGGTTGGCGATCACCGCGAGCACCGTCGCGCCCAGGTCGGCCAGATCGTGGTACGCCCCGCGCACGGCCGCCGCCACCGCCGACGGCTCCTGCCCGAAGCCGTCCACCACCGGCACCACCACGCTGCCGAACTCGGTGGCCAGCCGGGCGTTGAAGGCCAACTCACGGGGGTGGGCCGGGTCGCCCGGGTCGTCGAAGTCGCTGCCCACCACGACCACCGCCGGGCACTGCCGCTCCACCGCCCGGTACCGCTCGACGACCGTGGAGATCAGCTCCTCGCGCCGGCCGTCGGCGACGAGCGCCGCGGCCTGGGAGTAGCTCGCCCCGGCCAGCTCGGCGATCGGCAGTTCGACCCGGTACCGCTCGCTGAGCAGGGCGAGGATCGGGTCCGGACCGGAGTCGGAGACCAGCGGCCGGAACACGCCGATCCGCCCCACCTGACGGGACAACAACTCCGCCAGCCCGAGGGCAACCGTCGACTTCCCCCCACCAGACCCCACGCTGGTCAGATACACACTGCGAGCCACGCCCCCACCCTAGAAGATCGCGCCCCCCAAAACCCCGCCCCCACCCACCCGGCCCCGCCCGCCCCCGCCCCGCCCGCCCCGGTGACCATGAGGACGGACGGGGTTAGGCGTCGTCGTCGTCTGGGTCGTCCAGGCGGGCCAGGTAGGTGGCCAGGCGTTCGATGGGGGTTTCGAAGTCGGGGTTGAGGTCGACGAAGTCGCGTAGGCGTTCACCCAGCCACTCCAGGGTCACCTGCTCTTCGCCCCGGCGCTCGACGAGCTCCTCGATGCCACGGTCGGTGAAGTACATGGGTACGTCCTCGTGCTCGGCCCGGGTCGGCCCGGGCGGGTTCGGATGGTGGGTGCGTGGGCGGTCGACCGGCCACCAGGCGGGCCGGCGCGGGGTGGACCGGGCGGGACCGACGCGAGCCGGGGCAGGACCGCTGTGAAACGGCCCTGCCCCGGCTCGCGTGGTGCGGTCAGGTCACGGGCGGGGGAGAGCCGCCTCGATCAGCGCGTTCTGCTCGACCTCGTGGGTCTTGGCCGAGCCGACCGCCGGAGCGGCCGCGGCCGGGCGGGAGATCCGCCGCAGCCGGACGTCCGTGAGGTGCTCCAGCAGGTTGAGCGCGACGAACGACCAGGCGCCCTGGTTGGCCGGCTCCTCCTGCACCCAGGCGAAGTCCTCCGCGTTCGGGAACTGCCCGAGGGCGGCCCGGATCTCCTCCACCGGCAGCGGGTACAGCTGCTCGATGCGGAGGATCGCGGTGTCGGTGACGCCGCGCTCCTGCCGGGCCTGGAACAGGTCGTAGTAGACCTTGCCGGAGCAGAGCAGCACCCGCTTCACCGCCTCCGGTGCCGGGGCGGCCGGGTCGCGCAGCACCGGCTGGAAGGTGCCGGTGGTGAAGTCCTCCACCGAGGAGACGCAGAGCTTGTGCCGCAGCAGCGACTTCGGTGTGAACACCACGAGCGGCTTGCGCTTGGGCGACAGGGCCTGGCGGCGCAGCAGGTGGAAGTAGTTCGCCGGGGTCGTCGGGATGGACACCCGCATGTTGTCCTCGGCGCACATCTGCAGGAACCGCTCCGGCCGGCCGGAGGTGTGGTCCGGGCCCTGGCCCTCGTGGCCGTGCGGCAGCAGCAGGGTGATGGCGGAGCGTTGGCCCCACTTGACCTCGCCGGAGGAGATGAACTCGTCGATCACCGACTGGGCGCCGTTGACGAAGTCGCCGAACTGGGCTTCCCAGGCGACGAGGGCGTTGATGTTCTCCACCGAGTAGCCGTACTCGAAGCCCATCGCGGCGTACTCGCTGAGCAGCGAGTCGTGCACGAAGAACCGGGAGCGTTCGCCGTCGCCGGTGAGCGACTTCAGCGGCAGGTAGTCGTCGCCGGTGCGGGAGTCGACCACCGAGGCGTGCCGCTGGACGAACGTGCCGCGCCGCGAATCCTGCCCGGCCAGCCGGACGGTGACCCCGTCGTGCAGCAGCGCCCCGAGCGCGATGATCTCGCCGAAGCCCCAGTCGATGTTGCCCTCGGTGGACATCTTGGCCCGCCGGTCCAGCAGTTGCTGGATCCGCTTGTGCGGGGTGAAGCCCTCCGGGAGGTTGATGTGCGCCTCGCCGATGGCCTTGACCACCGACGCGTCGGTGGCGGTGTCGACCTGCGGCTCCGGCTCCTCCTCGCGACGCGGCCGGTTGAGCTGCCGTGGTGCCGAGGCGGCGTCCCGGGTGGCCTTGAAGACCTTCTCCAGCTGCGCCTGGTAGTCGCGCAGCAGCTCCTCCGCGTCCTCCACGGTGATGTCGCCGCGACCGATCAGCTCCTCGGTGTAGAGCTTGCGCACCGAGCGCTTCGAGTCAATGATCTTGTACATCTGGGGGTTGGACATCGACGGGTCGTCGCCCTCGTTGTGCCCGCGCCGGCGGTAGCAGACCATGTCGATCACGACGTCCTTGTTGAACGTCTGCCGGTACTCGAAGGCCAGCCGGGCCACCCGGACCACGGCCTCCGGGTCGTCGCCGTTCACGTGGAAGATCGGCGCCTGGATCATCCGGGCCACGTCGGTGCTGTAGAGGCTGGACCGGCTGTACTCCGGGGCGGTGGTGAAGCCGACCTGGTTGTTGACCACCACGTGCACGGTGCCGCCGGTGCGGTAGCCGCGCAACTGCGACAGGTTGAGCGTCTCGGCGACCACGCCCTGCCCGGCGAACGCGGCGTCACCGTGCACCGCCAGCGGCAGCACGGTGTAGCCCTCCAGCTTGAGGTCGATCCGGTCCTGCTTGGCCCGGACGATGCCCTCCAGCACCGGGTCGACGGCCTCCAGGTGCGACGGGTTGGCCACCACCGACACCTTGACCGCGTGCTCGCCGTCGGGGGTGGTGAACTTGCCGTTCTGGCCGAGGTGGTATTTCACGTCGCCGGAGCCCTGCGTCGAGCGTGGGTCCAGGTGACCCTCGAACTCCGAGAAGATCTTCTCGTACGGCTTGCCGACGATGTTGGCCAGCACGTTGAGCCGACCCCGGTGCGCCATGCCGATGACGACCTCGTCCAGGCCGTTCTCGGCGGACGACTCCAGCACCTCACCGAGCAGCGGGATCAGCGACTCGCCGCCCTCCAGCGAGAAGCGCTTCTGGCCCACGTACTTGGTCTGCAGGAAGGTCTCGAACGCCTCGGCGGCGTTGAGCCGGTTGAGCACGTGCTTCTGCTCGTCGGCGGACGGCTTCTCGTACTTGCGCTCGATCCGTTCCTGGATCCAGCGCCGCTCCTCCGGGTCCTGGATGTGCATGTACTCGATGCCGACCCGGCGGCAGTAGGAGTCACGCAGCACGCCCAGGATCGAGCGCAGCTTCATCCGCTGTCGGCCGGCGAAGCCGTTGACCGGGAACTCGCGGTCCAGGTCCCAGAGGGTGAGCCCGTGCTGGAGGACGTCCAGGTCGGGGTGCTTGCGGATCTTGAATTCCAGCGGGTCGGTGTCGGCCATCAGGTGGCCGCGCACCCGGTACGCGTGGATCAGCTCGTGCACCCGGGCGGTCTTGTTGATCTGACCCTCGGAGTTGACCGCCACGTCGCGCATCCACCGCACCGGCTCGTACGGGATGCGCAGCGAGGTGAAGATCTGGTCGTAGAAGCCGTGCTCGCCGAGGATCAGCTCGTGCATCACCTTGAGGAACTCGCCGGACTGCGCGCCCTGGATGATCCGGTGGTCGTACGTGCTGGTCAGCGTGATGATCTTGCTGACGGCCAGCTCGGCCAGGGTGGCCTCGGACATGCCCTGGTAGGGAGCCGGGTATTCCATCGCTCCCACGCCGATGATCGCGCTCTGCCCCTGCATCAGGCGCGGCATCGAGTGCACGGTGCCGATGCCGCCCGGGTTGGTCAGCGAGATCGTGGTGCCGGAGTAGTCCTCCATGGTCAGCTCATTGCGCCGCGCCCGCCGGACCACGTCCTCGTACGCCTGCCAGAACTGCCGGAAGTCCATCTGCTCGCAACCCTTGATGGAGGGGACCACCAGGTTGCGGGTGCCGTCCGGCTTGGCCAGGTCGATCGCGATGCCGAGGTTGACGTGCGCCGGGCGGACCATCGCCGGCTTGCCGTTGGCCTCGGCGAAGGAGTTGTTCATCTCGGGGTGCTGGACCACCGCCCGGACCAGCGCGTACCCGACCAGGTGGGTGAAGCTGACCTTGCCACCGCGCCCCCGGGCGAGGTGGTTGTTGATCACGATGCGGTTGTCGACGAGCAGCTTGGCCGGGACCGCGCGCACGCTTGTCGCGGTGGGCACGCTCAGCGAGGCGTCCATGTTCTGGACGATCTTCGCCGCGACACCCCGCAACGGCGTGGTCTGCGGGCCGTCGGCGCTCGGCGCGGCGGCCGGCTTGGCCGGGGCGGCCTTCGCCGGGGCGGCCTTGGGCGCGGCCGGCGCGGCGGGCTTGGTCGGTGCCGACTGCGTGGCGGCGGGCTTGGCCGGTGCCGGCTGCGCGGCGGACGGCTTGCTCGCGGTCGCCGGCGGTGTGGCGCTCGGCTGGCTGACCGTGGCGGCTGCCTCCGGCTGCCCGTCCGGCTCGGGAGCGGCGGCCGGCTTCTCCGACGACTCGGCCCCGCCTGGCGTGGCCGCGCCGGGCGCCGGCCGGTAGTCGGCGAAGAAGTCGTGCCAGGCCGAATCGACGCTCGATGGGTCGGCGAGGTACCGCTGGTACATCTCCTCGACGATCCACTCATTCGGGCCGAAACCCGCCAGTGGGTTCTCCTGCGAAGTCTGCTGGGTCGACACGGCCGGTAATCGCCTCTTTCACGCGGGTTTGTGTGGCACGCGGTGTGTCCCTCGTGCCCGATTAGGAGCACGGACTGGACGGCTCCCAGGCTACGCCGTACCGATCCCGCAGGCATTTCAGCCTCGGTCCCGTGGCCGGTTTCACAGAAGATGCCAGAAGTTCAGCAACCGCTGCGCGGCTGGTGAGGGACTGGTAACGCATGGTCGCCCGCGAGGGCGGGGCACCGACCCCGGAGCGGCAGGCCGGTCGCCGCCGTCCCGGGGTCGGATTCGCCGTCAGGCGATGTCGCGCCGTCGGGTGATCAGGACTCCGACGATCCCGGTGACCAGCGCGTAGCCGACCAGCACCAGGGCACCGACCCACCAGGACGGGGTGAACTCGGAGGTGCCCTCCGTGATCATGACCTGGGACGCCACCGCGGGCCAGACCACCTGCCACTTGAGCACCGCCTGGTTGTCGAGCAGGTTCGACAGGAGCAGGAACAGCAGACCCACCACCTGCGTACCGATCAGGTAGAGCACCGCCGCCGTGATCACCGCTCCGAGCTGGTTGGTGATCAGCGTGCCGATGCCCACCCCGAGGATCGTCCAGATGGCGTAGGCGAGCAGGTTGAACAGCAGTGCCCGCTGCACCGGCCACTCACCGAGCTGGGTGCCGTAGTCGTTCAGGGACAGGAAGATCGAGCCGGCGGCCAGGTCGATGAGCGTGGTCGCCAACCAGAACATGAAGCCGAGCAGGCTGGCGGCGACGAGCTTGCCGACGATGACCGACGTACGCCGGGGAGTCGTCAGGAACGTCGTGGTCGCGGTCTGGTGGAAGAACTCGTTGGTGACCATCAGGATGCCGATGAGCATCACGAACATCAGCCCGAGGTACTGGCCCGAGGTGTAGAGGTTCGCCGCCTGCGCCGGTGCGGTCGCCTGCTCGGCGCTGACGCCGATGTTGTCGGCGTCGCCACCGAGCGCCGTGACGAGCAGCCACGCGTTGATCGCGAACGCCAGGGCGATCGAGAGGAACGCGCCGAGGGCCAGCCACCACCAGGTGCTGGTGGTACGGATCTTGAGCAGTTCGGCTCGGACCAGGTTCATCGGATGCCCGCCTTTCCGGCCGTCAGCTCCAGGAAGACCCGTTCCAGGTCGGGTCGTTCGGTGGTCAGTTCGTGCAGCTCGACACCGGCGGCCAGGGCGGCCCGGCCGATCGTCGGGGCGTCCACCCCGGCGACCAGCAGCACGCCCTGCTCGTCGGTGTCGACGGTCGCCGACTGCGCCTTCAGGGCCGTGACCAGCGCCTCGGCCTGCGGCGTGCGCACCCGCACCCGGGCGCTCTGCGCCATCGAGCCGAGGACCTGCTCGACCGGTCCCTGCCGGACCAACTGACCGGCCGCGATGATCACCACGTCGTCGGCGAGCAACTGCATCTCCGAGAGCAGGTGGCTGGAGACCAGCACGGTGCGGCCCTCGACGGCCAGGTTCTTGAGGAACCCGCGCATCCACCGGATGCCCTCCGGGTCGAGCCCGTTGGCGGGCTCGTCGAGGATCAGCACGCGGGGGTCGCCGAGCATCGCGGCGGCGATGCCGAGCCGCTGCTTCATGCCCAGCGAGTAGCCCTTGAACTTGCGCTTCGCCGCCGGGGTCAACCCGACCAGGGCCAGCGCCTCGTCGGCCCGCTGCCGGGGCAGCCCGGCTGCCGCGCAGATGACCCGCAGGTGGTTGATGCCGGTGCGGCCCTTGTGCGCGCTGGAGGCTTCCAGCACCGCGCCGACGTGCCGCAACGGGTCCGACAGGTCGGTGTACCGGTGGCCGCTGATGGTGGCCGTACCGGCAGTCGGCGTGACCAGGTTCAGCAGCATACGCAGGGTGGTGGTCTTGCCAGCGCCGTTCGGGCCGAGGAAGCCGGTCACCCGCCCCGGTGCCACGGTGAAGGACAGGTTGTTCACCGCCCGCACGTTCTTGTACTGCTTCGTCAGACCGGACACCACGATCTGACCGTCGCTGGTGGGGCTTCGCTGCCCGTCAGTCATCGTTCTCCTCCCGTGTACGGCGTCGAGGTACGCCGTGGCACAGCGTGACGGCCCGGGGCAACAAGGTCAATCAGGCGCGGTCCGTATGTTCGCCTCCGTCGCAGGGCGGAGGCGACTCCACCCTGCGGACGACGGGCCGGGGGCTCAGCGGGCGATCCAGGTCGCCCGGGCCGCGCCGAGCAGCGCACCGTCCGGGCCGTACAGACTGGTGTGCACGAGCGCCTTGCGCCCATCGACGCTGAGTAACGCCCCGGTCACCACGCAGTCGTCGCCCGGGTCCGGCAGCGCCGTGACCACGGCGGCGATCCGACCCAGCAGGTACGGGCGGCCGGGCGCGAGCACCGTCCAGCCGCCGGGGCAGTCCAACGCCGCCCAGACCGTGGCCGCGCCGACCTGCGCGGGCGCCCGGAACGGCGCTGCGGTCCGCCCGTCCGGCAGCCGACCGGGAAAGATCCGCAACCCGTCGGTCCGCTGCGGCCCGCACACATAACAACCCGGAAACGGATGTTCGACCAGGCCGGGATAGCGGGTCGCCGCGGCCACCGCGGTCTCCAGGTCGACCGGGGGTACGACGGCGTCGACCACCCCGGCGGGGCGCACCTCGGCCACCAGCTCGCCGGCCGGGTCCCGGACCTCGTCGCCGACAAGTGTCAACTCGGTCTCCAACGGCGGTGGCCGGCGCAGCGTCACCTCGACCGGGCCGGTGCCGCCCGCCTCGGCGGCGAACACTCCCGCGCTCCAGCCGCCGTTGCCCGAGCCGGCGGGCCCGTTGTAGCGGGACTCGATGCGCATCGTCGACCTCCGAAGGGGGGCGGGCCGGCGCCTTCGCCGGTCGCTCCGGCAGCCTCGCACGCCCACCGCGGGGTGCGGCCAGCGGTCTCGCCTGCCGCCGTTCATCCGATCGACACCGGTGGTCCCCGTGAATGGCAACCCGGGCATTTACACAGATCCCATGGCCGTTCTGCATGCCGCTGGCGCACCCTTGACGACCAGCGGATACACCCTGCTGATCGCCGACGACCCCACCCAGGTCGCGGCCGCGCAACGCCTGCGCCACGAGGTGTTCGCCACCGAACTCGGCGCCACCCTCCTCCCCGGCGCGGCCGGGCTGGACGTGGACCCCTTCGACGCGTACTGCGACCACCTGATCGTCCGCGAGGACAGCACCGGCGAGGTGGTCGGCACGTACCGGCTGCTGCCGCCGGGGCGCACCGACCGGCGGTACGCCGAGGCCGAGTTCGACCTAAGCGCGCTCGATCCGCTCCGTGACGACCTCGTCGAGGCGGGTCGGTCCTGTGTGCACCCGGACCACCGCTCCGGCGCGGTGATCAACCTGATGTGGGCCGGCATCACCCGGTACCTGCACCTGCGGGGCTCCCGGTGGCTCGGCGGCTGCGCCTCGGTGCCGGTGGACGACGGCGGGCGGACGGTCGCCGGCGTGTGGGCCCAGGCGCAGGCCCGGCACCTGTCGCCGCCGCCGCTGCGGGTCCGCCCGCTGCGACCCTGGTTCGCCAACCCGGCCGCGGCCCTCGCCCCGGCCGCGGCCCCTGCCCCGACCGCTGCCGCCTCCGCCGCTGCCCCCTTCGCCGCCGATCCGGCCGGGCGCGTCGCGGTACCGCCGCTGCTGCGTGGCTACCTCCGGCTCGGCGCGTGGATCTGCGGCGAGCCGTCGTACGACCCCGACTTCGGGTGCGCGGACTTCTACGTGCTCTTCTGCCTGGACCGGATGAATCCGCGTTACCTGCGGCACTTCCTCGGCGGGGCGGAGCAGTGACCGCCGTACCGAACGACCTGTGGCGGCCCTCGTCGGGTTGCGGCGACGACTGTCTGCCGGCGGACGGCGAGGTGCCCACGGTGCCGGTGGCCCGTCGGGTGCTCCGGCTGGTCGCCGTGACCGGCATGCTGCTGGCCGGTGTCGGCCTGGTGGTGCTGCTGCCCGTGCTGCCGACCCAGGAACGCCAGGCGGCGGTACGCGGCTGGGCCCGGGCCACCGCGCGTGCCTTCGGCGTCCGGCTGGTGATCCGGGGCCGGCTGCCCCGACGACGGGCGCTGCTGGTCGCCAACCACGTCTCGTGGCTGGACGTCATCGCGGTGCTGGCGGTAGCGCCCACCCGGATGGTCGCGAAGCGGGAGATCCGCTCCTGGCCGGTGGTCGGCCTCCTGGCCGCGGCGGCGGGGACCGTCTTCGTGGACCGCTCCCGGCCGCGGGCGCTGCCGAACATGGTCGGCCGGGTCGCCGACACGCTGCGCGCCGGCCGGTCGGTGGCGGTCTTTCCGGAGGGTACGACCTGGTGTGCCGGTGACGGTGCCGCCGACTGCCGCCCCGGCGGTGGTTTCCGGCCCGCGACGTTCCAGGCGGCCATCGACACGGGCAGCCCGGTGGTGCCGCTGCGGCTCGCCTACCGCTGCGCGGCCACCGGTACGACCACCACGGCCGCCGCCTTCCTCGGTGCGGACACGCTGCTGCGATCGGTGGCCCGGGTGGTCGCGGTGCGGGAACTTGTGGTGTCGGTGACGATCACCGCCGCTCTGCACCCGGCCCGTGCCGCCGACCGGCGGTTGCTGGCCCGGGCCGCCGAGTCGGCCGTACACCTGTTACCCGCGGCGGATGCGGTGACCCGGGCCCGGCTGCGTCCGGTGCCCGCGGCGACCCCGGCCGTCGCTGCGCCCACGGCGACGCCGGTCTTCGGTGGCGGGCTGGATCTGGCGGCCTGAGGGGGAGTGGTGGCCGGCTCGCGGAGGCACACCCGGCCGTCGGACGGATGCCACCAACTCGCGACCTGTCTTGTGCTGTCGCGATGTATCGCGTTACTGTCTGTTCGTCGGGCGCGCGTCGGCGCGCCGTCGAGAGGGAGGGCGCGCCATGGCCGGATGGACTGTCGAGAGCCCGCGACGGCTCACCCTGGACGGGCCGGTCACCCGCCTGGACGTCCGCCTGGTCAGCGGACGGCTCAACGTGGTCGCCGCCGACGGCCCCGCCCGGATCGACGTCACCCAGGTCGGCCGTCGGCCGGTTCTGATCGAGCACTCCGACGGACGGCTCAGCATCCGGCAGGAACGCGGCCGGAGCTGGTCGGACGTCCTGCGGTGGTTCCGCATGATCCACCGCTATCCGAAGGTGGACGTCTCCGTCGCCGTGCCCGCCGACGTCCTCGCCGACCTGGGCCTGGTCGCTGGCTCGCTTGTCGCCTCCGGCCTGCGCCAGCAGACCACGGTCCAGGTCACCGCCGGCCAGATCACCCTCATGGGTCTACGGGGCACCACCAGCGCGCACATCACCTCCGGCCCGGTGGAGGCGCTCGGCGTCCGCGGTGACCTCACCCTGGAGACGGTCTCCGGCGAGGTGATCATCGCCGACAGTGCCGCCGACCGGGTGCGGGCGCAGACCGTCTCCGGCGCCATCACCTGTGACCTGGACAATCCCCGGCGCAGCGAGATCCGGCTGACCACCGTCACGGGCAGCATCACCGTCCGGGTCCGCGAGGACAGCGACCTCGCCGTCGAACTACAGACCGCCGCCGGGCGGATCACCAGCGGCTTTCCGCAGGTACGCACCCCGCCGTTCCCGCCGTCCAGCGGCGCGGGTGTGCTCGGCGCCGGCGACGGTAAGCTCTGGGCTTCCACGACCTCGGGGAGCATCGCCCTGCTCGCCCGAGCTGTCGACCACGACGGGGAGGAGCTGCCGTGACCGCCGTGTTCAGCCACGGGCGGCTCCGGCTCTACCTGCTCAAGTTGCTCGACGACGGCCCCAAGCACGGCTACGAGCTGATCCGCCTGCTGGAGGACCGTTTCCTGGGGCTCTACGCGCCCAGCGCCGGCACCATCTACCCCCGCCTGCAACGGCTCGAGGTCGAGGGCCTGGTCAGCCACACCGCCGCCGGTGGCCGCAAGACGTACGACATCACCGACGCCGGTCGTGCGGAGCTGCGCCAGCGGGCCGGCGAGTTGGCCGCGCTCGAAGCGGACATCACGGCCTCGGTGGCCGACCTCTCCAGCCTGGCCGGTGAGATCCGCAGCGAGGTACGCGGCTCGGTTCGCGACCTCAAGCGGGAGCTGAGCGAGGCCACCCGGCAGACCCGGCGTACCCGGTGGGAGGCGCCCGGCTGGTCGCCCCGGCCAGAGTCGGACGCCGGGCCGAACGCCGAGTTGCTCGACGAGCTGGACCAGCGGTTGGCCGCGTTCACCGCCGAGGTGGGCCGGCTCGTACGCGCCCGGCGGTTCAACGAGACCCAACTGCGCACCGCGATCCGGTTGCTCGACGGCGCCCTGGACGGGCTGCGCCGCCTCCTGCGGTGAGCACGATCGCCGTACGGTCGCGACTCACAGGGTTTTTCCAGGAAGTGTCCAGCGCCGGTGCAGTGAGGTCACCGATGATTGGGCCCATGCCCGCTACCCAGACCGAGGCGCGACTTCTCGTCGTCGAGGACGACCCCAACATCCTCGAACTACTCTCCGCGAGCCTGCGCTTCGCGGGCTTCGACGTGGCCACCGCGACCAGTGGGAGCGCGGCACTCAACGCCGCCAAGGACCACCGGCCCGACCTGGTGGTGCTCGACGTCATGCTGCCGGACCTGGACGGCTTCGAGGTCATCCGCATGCTGCGCGAGGGCGGCACGCGTACCCCGGTGGTCTTCCTGACCGCTCGGGACGCCACCGACGACAAGATCCGTGGGCTGACCCTGGGTGGCGACGACTATGTCACCAAGCCGTTCAGCCTGGAGGAGTTGACCGCCCGGATCCGGGCCGTGCTGCGCCGCACCACGACCGGCGGGCAGGCCCCGTCCCGGCTCACCTTCGCCGACCTGGAGTTGGACGAGGAGACCCACGAGGTGCACCGGGCCGGCCAGCGCGTGCAGCTCTCGCCGACCGAGTTCAAGCTCCTGCGCTACCTGATGCTCAACGCCAACCGGGTGCTGTCCAAGGCGCAGATCCTCGACCACGTCTGGAACTACGACTTCCGTGGTGACGACAACATCGTCGAGTCCTACATCTCCTACCTGCGGCGCAAGGTCGACACCACCCAACCCCGGTTGATCCACACGCTGCGTGGCGTCGGGTACGTCCTGCGCAAGCCGGCGGCGTGAACACGGTCCAGCAGGCGAAGGGACGGCTGCGGGGCGTACCGCTGCGGGTCAAGCTGGTCACGTCGGTGCTGGCGCTCGTCGCCGTCGCGCTGCTGGTGATCAGCTCGCTGACCGCCTACTTCCTGCGCAACTACCTGGAGGGCCAGGTGGACGGGCAGGTCCGCTCCGCCACCCAGGGTCTCGGGCAGGCGCTCCCGGGTCTGCGCAGCGGCGAGATCAGGGCGATGCTGCCCAGCGACTACGTCGTGTCGGTGGCCGACGAGACCCAGGTCTACCGGGCGATCTACGACTACAAGAGTCTCGATCCCGAGCAGTTGCCCACCCTCCCGACGAGCGTGGACGGCTTCGAGGATTCGGAGGGGGAGCCGAAGACCGTCGTCTCGCACGACGGCCGTACCCGGTGGCGGGTCTACTTCGCGGCCCAGCCGGACGGCTCGGTGCTGGCCGTGGGTCAGCCGCTCACCGAGGTCGACCGGGCGGTGAAGCAGCTCGTCTGGATCGACCTGCTGGTCGGCGGGTCGGTGCTGATCCTGCTGGCGTCGGTGGGCGCGGCGATCGTCCGGACCAGCCTCAAGCCCCTGGTGGAGATCGAACGCACCGCCGCCGCCATCGCCGGCGGCGACCTGACCCAGCGGGTGCCCGACCCGGAGCAGGGGCAGGAGCATCCGACCTCGGAGCTGGGCCGGCTCTCCCGTGCGCTGAACGCGATGCTCACCCAGATCGAGGCGGCGTTCACCGCCAGAGCCGCCTCGGAGATGTCCGCCCGCTCGGCGGAGAGCGCCGCCCGGGACGCCGCCTACGCCGCCCAGGCGTCCGAGGTGCGGGCAATCCGCTCGGAGGAGCGGATGCGGCAGTTCGTCGCGGACGCCTCGCACGAGCTGCGGACCCCGCTGACCACCATTCGCGGCTTCGCCGAGCTGTACCGGCAGGGCGCGGCCCAGGAGCCGGAGCAGATTGCCGGCCTGCTGCGCCGCATCGAGGACGAGGCGTCCCGGATGGGGCTGCTAGTGGAGGACCTGCTGCTGCTCGCCCGGCTGGACCGGGAGCGGCCGCTCTCGCTGACTCCGGTGGAGTTGCCGGTGCTCGCCTCCGACGCGGTGCAGGCCGCCCGGGTGATGGCCCCGGATCGTCGGATCGAGTTGGAGATCGAGCCCGGGTCGGGTCCGCTCGTCGTCTCCGCTGACGACGCTCGGTTGCGTCAGGTGATCGGCAACCTGGTCACCAACGCGCTGACCCACACCCCGCCGGACGCCGAGATCCGCGTGCGGTTGCGGGCCGAGCCGGGGAGCCGCGCCGTCGTGGAGGTGGCCGACACCGGTCCCGGCCTCTCGTCGGAGCAGGCCGAACGGGTCTTCGAGCGGTTCTACCGGGCCGACGCGGCGCGTACGCGGCGGGCCGACGGCAACACCGGCACCGGCCTTGGCCTGGCCATCGTGGCGGCGCTTGTCGCCGCGCACCACGGCTCGGTCGAGGTGGCCGAGACACCCGGTGGTGGAGCCACCTTCCGGGTCCGGCTGCCGCTGTCGCCACAGTCGGAGGAAGCGGGCGAGTGACTTTCAGCCAACTTCCAGGACGGTTCCAGGTTGATTGCAGTGCCCAGGGAGAAGGTAGAGGCATGACCGAGTACGAGTCCGACCCGCAGCGCCGGCCGGCCCCCACCGACGCCGAGCCGTCGCACCCCACCGCCGAGCTGCCGCGCGACGAGCGCGCGCAGTCCGACTCCCCGACCACTCCCATTTCGGTTGTCTCGACCACCGGTGACGCGCACTCCACCGGTGACCCGGCGACCACCCGTGACACGGAGACCACCGCGGTCACGCCGACCGTCGCCGGTACCGAAGCCGCACCCGCCGCCTACGCCGGGCAGCCGGCCAGCACGCCGCCGGCGACCGGGTACGAGCCGCCGGCCGCCACGCCCACCGCGCAGCCCACCGGGTACGAGCCGCCCACCGCCACGCCCTCCGCGCCGCCGTACCCGGTCTCCGGCTACCCGGCCCCAGGCCAGCCCGGCTATCCGCAGCCGAATGCCGGCCGGTACCCCGGTGCTCCCTGGTACGCGGGCCAGCAGTCCGGCTGGGCCGGCGGGGGACAGCCGGGCATGGCGTACCCGCCGCACCAGCAGCACGGCCAGCACACTCAGCACCCCGGGCAGCACGCTCAGCACCCCGGGCAGCACCCGCAACACCCCGGGCAGCACCCGCAACACCCCGGCCAGCCGATTCCGCCGTGGGGCCCGCAGGTCGCGCCGCCCGCCAGCGGCCCCCGGCCCGGCCGGATCGCCAAGTTCGCCGGCGCCGGCGTCGCGGTGTTCGCGCTGATGCTCGGCTCCGGCGTCGCCGGTGGGGCCCTCGCCCTCGCCCTCGACGGTGACAGCGGCGGCGTCACCCGCACCTACACGGCGGCACCGGTGCTCAACAGCGCCGACCTGCCGAAGATCGCCGCGTCCGTGCAGGACAGCGTCGTCTCCATCACCACCGGCAGCGGCGAGGGCTCCGGGGTGGTGCTCACCAACGACGGCTACGTGCTGACCAACAACCACGTGGTCGCCTCCGCCGGCGGTGACACCGTCCAGGTGGTCTTCGCCGACGGCACGAAGGCGCCGGCGAAGATCATTGGCACCGACCCGAAGACCGACCTGGCCGTGATCAAGGCCAACGGGGTCACCGACCTCAAGCCGGCCAAGTTCGGCGACAGCGACGCCATGCAGGTCGGCGACCAGGTGCTCGCCCTGGGCAGCCCGCTCGGCCTGCAGGGTTCGGTGACCTCGGGCATCCTCAGCGCCCGGGACCGCACCATCCGGGCCGGCGACGGCCAGCAGCAGGACCCGAGCCAGCAGAGCCAGCCGGTCAGCTCGATCTCCGGTCTGCTCCAGACCGACGCGCCGATCAACCCGGGCAACTCCGGCGGTGCGCTTGTCAACACCCGGGGTGAGGTGATCGGCGTCAACACCGCCATCGCCACCTCCGGGCAGAGCACCGGCAACATCGGCGTCGGATTCGCCATCCCCAGCAACAAGGCCAAGGACGTCGCGGGCAAGCTGCAGCGCGGCGAGAAGGTCAGCCACCCCTCCCTCGGGGTGGGCGTCAACCAGGCCGAGGGTGGCGGCGCGCTCGTCGCCTCGGTCACCCCGGGCAGCCCGGCCGAGAAGGCCGGCCTCCAGCGTGGCGACGTCGTCACCAAGTTCGGTGACAAGCCGGTCAACGACTCGGACGACCTGGTCGGCGCGGTGCAGGCCGGCAAGGTCGGCGACCGGGTCGAGGTGCAGTACAAGCGAAACGGCGTCGAGAAGTCGGCAACCGTGACGCTCGCCGAGACGTCCTGACAGATATCCACACCTGCCTCCTCCCTCCGGCGGCGGGTGGCGGGGCCGAGGGGGTCGGCTCCGTCACCCGCCGCTCTTTTCCGCCCGGACGGCGGTTCACCCGGATCGGGTGAACCGCCGTCACCCGTTCACCCGAACGCCTGGACGTCACAGTCGCCAACGGCTGGCTGATGCTGCGCGGTGCTGTCGAGTTCGGCTGGCAACGCCGCGCCGCCGAGGGCGAGGTGCGCCGGCTCGCGACGCGTTGGTCCTCGCTGGGGTGGTCCGGTCCTGGTGGGAACGCGACCAGGTCGAGCGGGTCGCCTGGTGCGCGCCGGGCGTGCGGGTGGTGCACGACCAACTCCTGGTCGGCGGGTGAGCGTCCGCTTGTCCGGTTTACCCGGGACGCCACCGGGAACCCGCCGCCGACCTCACCCGCCGGCCGGCGGGTGACGCCGCACGGGGAGCAACGGGGAGGACTCGTGGCCGTGAACCACCCGACTGCGGGCCGCCCTCCAGGGGGGTCTCTGCGTATCGCGATGGTGGTTCCGCCCTGGTTGTCCGTGCCGCCGCCCGGTTACGGCGGCCTCGAACAGGTCGTCGCCGCACTGGTGGACGAGTTGAGCAGGCACGGGCACGCGGTGACCCTGTTCGGCGCCGGCAGCCACCACGGCACCGCCGCCGACGGCTTCGTCTCGACGGTGCCCGAGGTCCAGTACGAGCGGCTCGGCGAGTCACTGCCCGAGCTGGCCCACCTGGCCCGGGTGAAGCGGCTGATCACGGCGGCCGACTTCGACGTGATCCACGACCACACCACGATCGGCCCGCTGCTCGCCGGTCGCCGGGCCGTACCGACGGTTGCGACAGTGCACGGCAACCCCGTGGGGGAGTACGGCGACGTGCTCAGTGACATCGACGCCGGGGTGGCCCTGGTGGCGATCTCACACGCCCAGCGCCTGCTGAACCCCGGTCTGCCCTGGGCGGGCACTGTGCACAACGCGTTGGACGCCCACGACCTACCGCGCAAGACCGAGCCCGGCCCGGGGCCGGTGCTGTGGCTGGCCCGCTTCAGCCCGGACAAGGGCCCGGACATCGCCATCCAGGCGTGCCGGGAGGCCGGGTTGCCCCTGCTGCTGGCCGGCAAGTGCAACGAGCCGGCCGAGCGCCGGTACTACGAGCAGGTCGTCGAGCCGCTTGTCGACGAGAACGTGACAGTCGTGCTCAACGCCGACCGCGCCGAGACGCTGCGGATGCTCGTCGACGCCCGTTGCCTGATCATGCCGATCCAGTGGGACGAGCCGTTCGGCATGGTGATGCTGGAGGCGATGGCGACCGGGACACCTGTGGTCGCGCTCAACCGGGGCGCGGTGCCGGAGCTGGTCCAGCCCGGGGTGACCGGGCTGGTCTGTGCGCGCCCGGAGGAGCTACCCGCGGCCCTGCGCGCGGCCCAGCGGCTCGACCCGGCCGACTGCACGGCGCACGTGGCCCGGAACTTCTCGGTCGAGCGGATGGCGGACGGCTACGCGGAGATCTACCGGCGCTTCGCCACCAGCGGGTACGACGTGCGCGAGTCGGCCCGGGTCTCGGCCCGCTGACCGGCTCGCTGGCCGGCCTGCCGCGACGCTCGCTGACCGGTCTGCCGCGACGTCGTCGCCCGGTCAGACCCGGGCCATGCCCAGTTCGGCGATGGCGACGTCGAGTTGCCTCGCGTACGCCGGACTGATGCCGCCCTCGCCGAGGCGGACCGCGACCTTCTGGCGCAGCCGGGCCACCGGTGGTGCCAGCTCGTCGCGGCCGGAGCTGACCCGAACGGTCAGGTTGCGGAGTTCGTTGCGCAGGTCGAGGCCGACGTCGTCGCGGATCTCCCCGGCGCTGAGCCCCGCGGAGATCAGCTCGTCGACCCGGTTGGCGGCCTCGACGAGGGTGCCCGGACCCGAGGTGGGTGACGCGGTCGGCGGCCCCGCTGGAGGTGCCGTCGTCGGCGCGGACGGCGCGGTGGTCGCCGGGGTGGGCGCCGGAGTCGTCACCGGGCCTGCCGGGGGCTGCGCTCGCCGCGTGGGCTGCTGGTCGGGCAGCAGGGCCACCCCGATCAGCGCCGCCGCGACCGCCAGGACCACGGGCACGAGCAGCAGCGCCAGCCGCCGTCGCGACCACTTCGACCCGGCCGCCGTCCCTCCGCCCGAGGTCGCGCCGTCCGGGGTCGCTCCGTTCGGGGTCGCGCCGTCCGGGGTCGCTCCGCCTGGGGTCGCTCCGTCCGGGGACCATCCATTCGGGGGTGCTCCGCCCGATGCCCATCCGTGCGGGGTCGCTCCGCCTGGCGCCCATACGTTCGGGGTCCCTTCGGCCGGCGGGACGGTGACCGGCTGCGGTGGCAGGGGCTGGGTGGGCATCCGGACGGTCGTGGGTGACGGGTCGGCCGGTGCCAACTGGTCGCGTAGCGCGGTGGCGACCTGACGGGCGGTCGGCCGGTCGGCCGGGTCGCGGGCGAGGCTACGCAGGCAGATCCGGGCCACCGCCGGGGGCAGCTCCGGCAACTCGGCAAGCGTCGGCGCCGGGCCGTTGGCCAGCGCGGCGCTGAGCTGCTCCCAGGTCTCCGCCGGGTAGGGGACCCGGCCGGTGAGGGCCTCGTGCAGCAGGACGCCGAGCGAGTACACGTCGGTGGACGGCTGGGCCGGCGCGCCGTCGAGTCGTTCCGGTGCGACGTACGCCGGCGTGCCGAAGGTGCCGCCGTCCTCGTCGTCGTCGGGGGTGCCGATTCGGGTGGCGATGCCGAAGTCGAGCACCTTGACCCCCGACCCGGTCATCATCACGTTGGCCGGGGTGATGTCCCGGTGCACGATGCCGAGTCGGTGCGCGGCGGCCAGCGCGTCCGCGACCTGGGCGGCCACCTGGACCGCCTCGACCCACGGCAACGGCCCCTCGGTGAGTCGCAGCTCCAACTCCTCGCCGCTGAGCAGCTCCATCACCACGAACGAGGTGATCGAGCCGTCCGGGGCGACCGTCTCACCGTAGTCGTGCACCGAGGTCACGTGCGGGTGCACCAACTGGGCGGCGGCTCGGGCCTCCTCGCGCACCATGTCCCGGAAGCGGGCGTCGGCGGCCAACGAGGGGGCGAGCACCTTGAGCGCGACGACCCGGTCCAGCACCTCGTCGCGGGCACGCCAGATCACGGACATGCCGCCGGCGCCGATCTGGTCGAGAAGTCGATATCTGCGGGCCAGCAATCGGCCCGCATGCAGTGCTGCCTTCACCGATCGCACCTGCCTCAGGGGTGGGAGCGGTATCAGGCTGCGCGAATGTGTCCTGCCTGTCAACGCCGTTGCCGCCTCCGGTCGACGGACGGTGCCTGGCGTGCGCCGACCGTCCAACGACGGCGGCTGGCCGGTCGGCTGCGGGGCCGTGCCAGGATGAGAGACATGGCGGGGGGACCTGTGGCGTTCGTGCTCGGCGGCGGTGGAGTGCTGGGCGCGGTCGAGGTGGGCATGCTGCGCGCGCTGTTCCGCGCCGGCATCCAGCCCGACATGGTGCTCGGCACCTCGATCGGCGCGGTGAACGGCGCGCTTGTCGCCGCCGACCCGTCGGAGGCGGTGACCGACCGGCTGGTCCGGCTCTGGGCCTCGCCGGAGGCGAGCGAGGTGTACGGCGACTCGGTCGCCCGCCAGTTGCGCCGCTTCGCCGCCCGCACCCACCTGCACTCGCCCCGACCGCTGCGCCGCCTGTTGGAGACCGAGTTGGGGGTGGACACCACCTTCGCCGATCTGCGGGTGCCGTTCCGCTGCTGCGCCGCGCACATCGAGCGGGCCGCCGAGCACTGGTTCGACACCGGTCCGGTGGTGCCGGCGGTGATGGCGTCGGCCTCGGTGCCGGGCCTGCTCCCACCCATGGAGATCAACGGCGCGCACTACGTGGACGGCGGCATCGTCAACTCCATCCCGATCGGCGAGGCGGTGGCCGTCGGCGCCCGCCGGATCTACGTCCTGCAGGTGGGTCGGATCGAACGGGAGCTGACGCCGCCCCGGCGGCCGTGGGAGATCGCGCAGGTCGCGTTCGAGATCTCCCGCCGGCACCGCTTCTTCCGGGAGATGGCCGCGCTGCCCGAGGGGGTGGAGGTGCACGTCCTGCCGACCGGAGGGCTGAACCCGCGAGACGACACCCCGTGGGCGTACCGGGACATGGCGGCGGTGGGACGGCGGATCAGCCGGGCGTACACCGCCTCCCGGCGCTACCTCGCCACCCACCTGGAGCGGTGATGCCGCTGCCTCCCAGGTGGCTTCGCCGGTTGCTGATCGCTCCCGCCGTGGTGGTGCTCGCCTTCGTCGTGGTCACCACGTTGCCGGTCTGGGCGTTCCTCGCCGCAGCCGCGTCGCCGCTGGTCCCGGGTCGGTTGCGTCCGTTGCGGCTGCTCTGGATCGGCTGCGTCTACCTGGTCTGGAACGCCGCCGCGCTGCTCGCGCTCTTCGTGCTCTGGGTCGTCTCCGGCTTCGGCTGGCGGGTCCGGTCCCCGGCCTTCCAGCGTGCCCACTACGTGCTGGCCGGCTGGTTCCTGCGGGTGCTGTTCTGGCAGGCCCGGTGGACCCTGCGGTTGAGCATCGACGTGGTCGGCACCGACCCGGACACGGCGCTGCCCGGCCGGCCCGAGTTGGTGCTCTGCCGGCACGCCGGGCCGGGCGACTCGTTCATCCTGATCCACGGCCTGGTCAACTGGTTCAAGCGGGAGCCACGGATCGTCCTCAAGGACAGCCTCCAGTGGGACCCGGCGATCGACGTGCTGCTCAACCGGCTGCCCAACCGCTTCATCGCGCCGACGCCGGAGCGCGGCGAGGAGACGGTACGCCAGGTCGGGCACCTGGCCACGGGCCTGGACGACAACGACGCGTTCGTCATCTTTCCCGAGGGCGGCAACTTCACCCCCAAACGGCGGCTGCGCGCCATTGCCCGGCTGCGTTCCCTCGGGCTGGAACGGATGGCCCTGCGCGCCGAGCGGATGCGCCACGTGCTCGCCCCGCAGCCCGGCGGGATGCTCGCCGCGCTGGACGCCGCCCCGGACGCGGGGGTCATCTTCGTCGCCCACACCGGCCTGGACCGGATGCTCACCGTCGCCGACGTGTGGCGGGAGTTGCCGATGGACAAGCGGATCGTGATGCGGTTCTGGTCGGTGCCGCCGGAGGACGTGCCGACCGGCCGGCAGCAACGCATCGACTGGCTGTTCGACTGGTGGGCCCAGATCGACACGTGGATCGCGTCTCATCGGGACAATGCCGCGTAGGGTGCGGGCGTGGATCAGATCTGCGTGGTGACGACTGTGGTGGACGCGCGTTCGGTCGCCGACGTGCTGGCGGCCGCGGCCGTTGCGGGCCGGCTCGCCGCCTGTGCACAGGTGGGTGGTCAGGTGGACAGCACCTACTGGTGGCGGTCGGGGGTGGAGACCAGCTCCGAGTGGTCGGTGCAGTTCAAGACCGCACCGGATCGGCTGGCCGCGTTGGTGGACCAGATCCGGGTCAGCCATCCGTACGAGGTGCCGGAGATCCTGGTGTCCAGGGTGGACAGTGGTGACCCCGCGTACGCCACCTGGGTATTCGAGCACACCCGACCCTGAGTACGCGGACTCTGGGCCAGGCCCCGGTCCGCTTCCGATGATGACCGGGTGGATGACACCCGCTATCCCTGCCCGGCCTGTGGTGCCCCGGCCGATCTGAGTGCCGGCTGCACCGGCTGCCGGCGTGCGCCCGATCCGATCGCCGCCGAGGTGTTCCTGCTGGGCCGGGAGGTCGCCCGGCTGGAGCCGGAGGTGGAGCGGGCCCGCCGCGCGTACGCCGAGCTGGCCGGACGCCTGTCGGCCACGTCGCGGCGGCGGGCCGAGCTGGCGGCTGTCGTGCGCGCCGGGTTGGCTGCCTCCGTGGTGACGCGCCAGGCGTCGCTCGTCGGGCCGGTGGCGTCCGCTGGGCCGGTCGGCACGGCGGGTGCGGCACCGGGTGCGGCGGAGACCTCCACCCGGACCGTCCAGGGTGTGCTCTTCGTCCTCGGTGGACTGCTGCTGGGCACGGCCGCGGTGGTGTTCACCGCCGTGGCCTGGGCGGCGGTGGGTGTCGCCGGGCGGGCATCGATCTTGGCCGCGGTCACCGCGCTTCTGCTGGGCGTACCGCTGCTGGTGGTCCGTCGGGGGTTGCGCGGCACGGCGGAGACGTTCGCCGCGGTCGGGTTGCTGCTCGTGGTGCTTGACGGTTACGCGGCCTGGTCGGTGGACCTGGCCGGGGTGGCCGGCTGGCCCGGCAGCCGGTACGCCGCGCTGGTCGGGGGGGCCAGCGCGGCGGTCGCCGTGGCGTACGGCAGGTGGAGCGGGTTGACCGGGCCCTGGTTCGCCGCGCTGGTGGCC
The DNA here is from genome assembly GCF_043198035.1 of Micromonospora sp. NPDC048898. Lineage (NCBI taxonomy): Bacteria > Bacillati > Actinomycetota > Actinomycetes > Micromonosporales > Micromonosporaceae > Micromonospora > Micromonospora sp. NPDC048898. The sequence goes on along the minus strand of NZ_JBICUF010000003.1, from coordinate 247,245 downwards.
GCCCAGCCGGTGGTGCCACTGCTCGCCGTCGGGGCCGAGCCGGATGCGGCCGGCTGGGCGCTGGTCCTGCTCGCCGTGGCGCTGCTGGACCTGGCCGTGCTGGTGGCGCTGCGCGGCCGGGTGGGCGTGGCACCGCTCGTCGGCCGGGTGGTGGCGGCGGTCGGTCACGTCGCAGCCCTGGTGGGTGCCGCCAGTTGTGCCCTGGTGCCGCTGGTGGTCGGGCGGGCGGCGGGTTCGCCGTTACTGGCCGGGGTGCCGCTGTTGCTTGTCGCACTGACCGGGTTCGCTGCGGCCCGGTTGGTCGGCGGACGGGCGTTGCGGGCGGTGGCGGGCGGGTTGCTGGTGCCGGTGCTCGCCGCAGCCCTGCTGCGCCCGGTGGTCGAGCTGCGGCCGTCCCTGCTGCTGATCGCGGCGGCGACGGTAGCCCTCGTGCTGGCCGGGGCGGTGCGGCTGCTGCCGGGCGCGGCCGGGGCGGAGCTGCCGGTGCGGGAGCCGGTCGGGGCGGAGCGTCCCGCCGAGGTCGGGTCGGTGGTGCGCGGTGCCGGCGGTTGGCGTACCGGCCCGCGTGCCGGTGCGCTGCTGGTCGCGGCCGTGACGGCCCAGGTGGCCGTCCTGATCACCGCCGTGCTCGCGGTCGCCGCCGTGGGCCGCTCGCTGCCGCCGTGGCGTGGGGCCGGGACGGGTCCGGACCTGGACTGGGGCTGGCAGCTGGCACCCGCCGTGGCGTTGGCGCTCGGCGCGACGGCGCTGCTGCTGCCCCGGAAGGTGCGGGCGGTGCTCGCCACGGCCGGCGCGGTGGCGGTGCTGCTCGCCCTGCCCGCCGGTTGGGCGGCCCCCTGGCCGGCGGTGGTGGCCGTCGACCTGGTCGGCGGGGTCGGGCTGCTGGGCGCCGTGCTGGCGCGTCCGGCGACCCGCCCCGCCGCGCTGCTCACCGGCGCGCTCGGTGGTGCCGTCCTGCTCGGGCACGGGCTGCTGGTCTCCCTGGCCGCCCCGACCGGTGCCCTGGTGGCGCTCGGCTGCATCGTCGGGGTCGGGCTGGCCCTGGCCGTACGACGGGGTGTCGGACCGTACCGTCCGGTGGCCGGCGTGGGGCTGCTGGTCGCGCAGCTCGCGCTGCCCGGGGTCGTCGCGGTGGCGCTGTTCGCCGCGGGTGCGCCACCCTGGTGGCAGGCACGGCTGGCGCTGGCCGCCGCCGGGCTGCCGCTGGTCGCGGCACTCGCGGTGCGTCGCCACCGGATCGAGCTGACCGGGTACGCGGTGGTCGGCGCGGTGGTCGCGGTGATCGTGCCCGGACTCACGCCGTTGGTCGTGGCGGGGGACGAACCCCTTCCGCTGTACGCCGCACTGGCGACGCTCGGCGTCGCGCTCGTCGCCCGGTGGGAGCGGCCGGCGGCCGGCGACCAGGAACCGGCCCGGCGGGCCGTGCTGCTGGCGGCGGGGGGCCTGCTGGCGGCGGTCGCGGTCCTGGCGGCCCTGCCGACGGTGTGGGGCGCGCTCGTGTCGCCGTACGGCTCGGAGCGGGTGTGGTCGGGGGTGCCCACGCTGGTCGCCGACCCGATGGCGCTTGCGCGCGGGTTGGCGCTGGCCGTGCTGGCGCTGGCCGTCGTGTTGGCCGGTCGGGGGATCCGCGCCCGGGTGCTGCCCGCGCTGCCGTTCGTCGCGGCGGCCCTGCCGGTGCTGCTCGTCGCGATCGGCACGCCGTGGCCGGTGCTGCCGGCGGTTGTCCTGCTCACCGGGCTGGCCGCGCTGCTGTTCGCCGCCTTGGCGGCGCGCCCGGCGTTCGCACCGATCGCCGTACCGGTGGGTGCGGTGCTGACCACCTCCGGTGTGGCGGGGCTGCTGGCCACCCGGGCGGGGACGCTCGCCGCGGAGGGAGTGCTGCTGGTGGCGGCGGTTGTCGTCGCCGTCGGGGCGCGGGTGGTCGAGGTGCGGGTGGCGGGTTGTCTGGCCGGGGTGGGCGCGGCGTCCGCGCTGGCGGTGACCGCCCCGCTCGCCGGTGGGCAGCCACTGCGGGCGGCGGCGTACCCGCTGTTGGCGGTGGCCGCCCTGGTGCTGGCCGTCGCCGCGGTGGCCTCGCCGCGAGACCGGGTCGGGCGGGTGCTGGACGCCGCCGCGCAGGCGGCGGCGCTGGTGGCGGCCGCGCTGGCGGTCGAGGTGGCGCGGCACCTCGCCACCGTCTGCGTGCTCTGGGGAGCTGCCGTCGCGCTGCGGCTGCTGCGCCGGGGTGAGCCGGCCGGCCGGCGGTGGGCGTTCGCCGGCGTCGCCGCCGGCAGCGAGTTGCTCGGGGCGTGGGTCCTGCTGGCCGCCGGTGGCGTGACGGTGCTGGAGGCGTACACCCTGCCGGCCTCGGCGCTCGCCCTCGGCGCGGGCCTGCTGGCGCTGCGCTCCCGCCCCGGGCTGACCAGTTGGCCGGCCCTCGGCCCGGGGTTGGTCGCGGCCCTGCTGCCGAGCCTCGTGTCGGTGCTGGCCGGGGCGGACCCGCAGCCGTGGCGGCGACTGCTCCTCGGCGCGGCGGCCCTGGGTGCGGTGCTGGCCGGCGCGACCCGCCGGTGGCAGGCGCCGGTGCTGCTCGGCGGTGGGGTGCTGGCGCTGTTGGCGCTGCACGAGGTGGCCCGAGGGTGGGACCTGCTGCCCCGGTGGATCTACCTCGGGGTGGGCGGGCTGGCGCTGGTCGGGCTCGCCGCGACCTACGAGCGGCGGCGGCGTGACCTGGCTCGGTTGCGGGCCACGGTGGCCCGGCTGGGCTGAGCCGCAACACGATCGGGGGTAGTGCCCGCCCTACCCCCGATTCGGGGGTTGCCAGGGTTACTCAGCGCTACTGCTGACCGGAGACTTGACAGTAGGCCCGAACCACCCCGGTTCAGGCACAAGCGGATCGGGAGCAGTAATGGCGCTCGGAGCGGTGGCGGAACCGCCGGTACGACGGCGAGGCAGTGACTACGCACAGTTGTCCCGACGGATCAGCCAGGCGGGCCTGCTCGAGCGGCGCCCGGGCTGGTACGTCACCCGCATCACGCTCACCCTCGGCGGCTTCGTGGCCGGCTGGGTCGCCGTTTTCCTGCTCGGCGACTCCTGGTGGCAGCTGCCGCTCGCGGCGGTGATGGCGGTCGCCACCACCCAGGTCGCGTTCCTCGGGCACGACGCCGGTCACCGACAGATGTTCCGACGCCGGGGCGCCAGCGAGTTGGTGGGGCTGTTCGCCGGCAACGTGGCGGTGGGGATCAGCTACGGCTGGTGGGTCGACAAGCACAACCGGCACCACGCCAACCCGAACCACGAGGACGAGGACCCGGACGTCGGCGCGGGCGCGCTGGTGTGGACGCACGAGCAGGCGCTGGAGACCCGTGGGTTCGGCCGCTGGATGGCGCAGCGGCAGGCGTACTTCTTCTTCCCGATGCTCCTGCTGGAGGGTCTGAGCCTGCACGTGGCGAGCATCCGGGCGATCGTCGGCCGGGAGGACGGCAGGTACGCCGTCCCGATGCGGCACCGGGCGATCGAGGCCGCGCTGCTCGTCGCGCACACTGTCGGCTACGTGGCGCTGCTGCTGGCGGTCATGTCGCCGGTCAAGGCGCTGCTCTTCGCCGTCGTGCACCAGGCGCTGTGGGGCCTCTACATGGGCTGCGCGTTCGCACCGAACCACAAGGGCATGCCGATGCCGACCGCCGAGGACGAGCTGGACTTCCTGCGTAAGCAGGTGCTGACCTCCCGCAACGTGCGCGGCAGCCGCCTGGTGGACACCACGCTGGGTGGGCTCAACTACCAGATCGAGCACCACCTCTTCCCGAACATGCCCCGGGCCAACCTGCGCCGGGCCCAGCCGATCGTGCGTGCCTACTGCGTCGAGCAGGGCATCCCGTACGCCGAGACCGGGCTGATCGAGTCGTATCGGCAGGCGCTCGGCCACCTGCACGAGGTGGGCCGGCCGCTGCGCGGCTGACACGATACCGATCGGTGGGGCGGCAGCTGATGATGCCGCCCCACCGTCGCGTCTGGGCAGGATGATCGTGACGGTTGGCTGGCCTGGGGTGGAGTTGGTGGCACGGTGGCGCGTCCAGCTCGTTCGCCGCGCCACCGGTAGGGTCTGCTCATGGCAGACCTGCTCACCGCGGACGCGGTGCGAGAAGAGCTGGGCCGGTTGCCCGACTGGTCGGGCGACCCGACCGGCATCGGTCGTACGGCTCAGCTCGGCAGTTTCCCGGCCGCCATCGCGGTGGTGGACCGGGTGGCGGCGGTGGCCGAGGAGCTTGACCACCATCCCGACATCGACATCCGATGGCGGACCCTGACCTTCCGCTGTGTCACGCACTCGGCCGGTGGGGTCACCCACCGGGACGTCGAGCTGGCCGCGCGGATCGACGACATCGTCCGGAGTGCGGCATGAGATTCGAGATCAGCAAGGTGTTGGACGCCATCGAGGGCCGGGTCTGCACGGACCCGTCGCTGGCCCGGGCGGTGCTCGACCTGGCCGAGGTGATCCGCTACCAGGACATCGACGGTGGCCGGCCGGCCAGCCTGCTCCGGCTCGGCATGGTCATCGACGCGCTCTCCCGCGAGTTGGAGGAGGACAGCGTCCAGGTCTACGCAATCGTGCACCGGGCGTTGCTCTCCGACGCCGACCTCACCTCGAACGAGCGGATGGTGGTGCGCCGCTGGGCCGACGACGGGCTGGTGGAGGTGCTCGACAATCCGGGCGACCGGATGTTGGAGGTGGCCGACCTGCTCGGGTTGCCGGTGCTCAGCCGGGTCCGCTTCGACGGGCTGCGCGGGCGGTTCCCGTGGCTGGTCGAGCAGCCAGGTCGGGTGGTCGCCCCGGTGCCGGGCGCCGGTGGGCCGGTGTTCATCGCGCACGTCGGCGGCGGGCACGCCCCGGTCGCCGGCAAGCGCTCGCCGACCGGGGCGAAGCTGCTGGCCCGCCAGTGGCGCTGCCCGGAGTCGGGTTGCGCCCTGTTCGGCGGCGGTGGTGGGGGTGGCGCGTTCGCCGACCTGGCCGGGGGCGCCGACCGCAGCCCGGCCGCGCAGCCACCGCCCGCGCTGCGCAACGGTGTGCCGACCTGCCCCCGACACGGCGTACGCCTCGGCGACGGCGGGCCTCGGCCGCGCAGCGAGGTGCTCGCCGTACGCGTCGGCGGCCTGGTCCGGCGGCGGTTCGTGCTCACTGAGGAGCAGCCGATCGTGGCCGGCCGGGCTCCCGAACAGGACGGCGGGATCATGCTCGGCCAGTGGCTCAACGACGAGGCCCGGCGGTGGATCAGCCGCGGTCACGTCCGCTTCGAGCTGCGGGTCGGCGAGGTCATCGTGACCGACGTGAGCACCAACGGCTCCGGCATCCGACCGGCCGGGTCGATGAACGAGTCGGACCGCATCCCGCTGGCCCCGCAACAGTCCCGGGTGCTCGGCGAGAACGACATGGTGGAGCTGTACCCCGGAGTGCAGATCGGCCGGGCCGAGGAGCTGCCGACCGGCGCTCCCTTCACCCCCACCTCGGTGATGGCCGAGGCCCCGACGATGGCCATGCGCCTACCCCGCCCCTGACAACCCAGCGCTGGCCGCGGCGCGCCAACCCCGGTTGATCATGAAGTTATTGCCACGACACGCGCGGCAGCGGGCAATAACCTCATGATCAACGCGAGGAGGCGGCGGGTCAGCCGGCCAGCACCTCGGCCAGCTTGGACACCGCCAGGTCGATCTCCTCTTCGGTGATCACCAGGGGCGGGGCTAGCCGGATGGTGGAGCCGTGGGTGTCCTTGGCGAGCACGCCACGCTGGGCGAGCCGCTCGCACGCCTCCCGCCCGCTCATCAGCGTCGGGTCGATGTCCAGACCGGCCCACAGGCCGCGGACGCGTACCCCGACCAGACCCTTGCCGACCAGCCCTGCCAAGCCGGCCCGCAGCCGCTCGCCCAGTTCGGCCGAGCGGCGCTGGAACTCGCCGGTGGCCAGCAACCGGACCACCTCGATCGCCACCGCGCAGGCGAGCGGGTTACCGCCGAAGGTCGAGCCGTGCTGGCCGGGCTTGAGCACGCCGAGCACGTCGGCGTTCGCGGCCACCGCGGAGACCGGGATGATGCCGCCGCCGAGCGCCTTGCCGAGCAGGTACATGTCGGGCACGACGCCCTCGTGGTCACAGGCGAAGGTCTTGCCGGTACGCCCCAGACCCGACTGGATCTCGTCGGCGATGAACAGCACGTCGCGCTCGGTGCAGACCTGGCGTACACCCGGCAGGTAGCCCTCGGGCGGCACCACCACGCCCTGCTCACCCTGGATCGGCTCCAGCAGCACGGCCACCGTGTTCTCGTCGATCGCGGCGGTCAGCGCGTCCAGGTCGCCGTACGGCACGACCGTGAAACCCGGGGTGTACGGCCCGAAGTCGGCGCGCGCGTCCTCGTCGGTGGAGAAGCTCACGATGGTGGTGGTCCGGCCGTGGAAGTTGCCCTCGGCGACCACGATGTTGGCCTGCCCGGCGGGCACGCCCTTGACCTGGTAGCCCCACTTGCGGGCCACCTTGATCCCGGTCTCCACCGCCTCGGCGCCGGTGTTCATCGGCAGCACCAGGTCCTTGCCGCACAGCTCGGCCAGCTCCCGGCAGAAGTCGGCGAACTGGTCGTGGATGAACGCGCGGCTGGTCAGCGTGAGCCGGTCCAGTTGCGCGTGCGCGGCGGCGATCAGCTGCGGGTGCCGGTGGCCGAAGTTCAGGGCCGAGTAGCCGGCGAGGCAGTCCAGGTAGCGGCGCCCGTCCACATCGGTGAGCCAGGCACCCTCCGCGGACGAGATCACCACCGGCAGGGGGTGGTAGTTGTGCGCTGTCCAGCGCTCGGCGTCCCGGACCGCTTCCGGCGTCCGCAGGATGTCATCCACGATCACTGGCTTGCCTTTCCCTGACGGAGTCGCAGCGTGCAGCACTTCGGTCCGCCGCCGGCCTTGAGCAGCTCGGACAGGTCGACACCGATGGTCTCGTAGCCCCGGTCGCGCAGCTTGGCGGCCAGGTCGGTGGCCTGCGCGGGCAGCACCACGTGCCGTCCGTCGCTGACCGCGTTCAGCCCCAGCACCTCGGCGTCGGCCATGGTGGCATGCACCGCGTCGGGGAAGAGCCGGCGCAGCACGGCCTGGCTGCCGGGGGAGAACGCCTCCGGGAGGTACGCCACGGTCCGTTCGTCGAGCACGGTCAGCGCGGTGTCCAGGTGGTAGAAGCGCGGGTCGACCAGTTGCATGGTGATCACCGGGTAGCCGAAGACCTCCTGCAACTGGGCGTGCGAGGAGTGCGCCGTGCGGAAGCCGGTGCCGGCCAGCAGGTGATCGCCGGCCAGCAGGACGTCGCCCTCACCCTCGTTGACGTGCTTCGGGTCGTACATCTCGAAGCCGGCGTCCTCGAACCAGGCCCGGTAGGCCGGTGCCTCGTCGGCGCGCTGCGGGTCGCGGAACTGCACGGCCATCGCCTTGCCGTCGATGACGGTGCCACCGTTGGCGGCGAAGACCATGTCGGGCAGGCCGGGCACCGGAGTGATCTCCTCGACGGTGTGGCCCAGGTCAAGGTACGTCTGGCGGAGCTGCTCCCACTGCCGGACGGCGAGCGCGGCGTCGACCGGGGCGCTCGGGTCCATCCAGGGGTTGATCGCGTAGTCGACGGCGAAGTACGTCGGCCGGCACATCAACAGGCGCTGGCTGGTGGCGTCCATCGTCATTAGTCCTGCTCCCAGGGTCGGGCGCGCCCGGCCACCGTGGCCCACGGGCTGGCGCCGTTGCTCAACGCTATGCGGCCCTGGCGGCAGGATCCACCACTGAGAGTTGCGCAGACCGAACATTCGTTGCGTCTAGGCGGTGTGCAGTCGCGAATCGTTGCGTCGTGGGTTGCGCGAGCTGTGATTCGTGTTCTGGGCCACCGCCGCAAGGTGGGGGCCTTGGCCGCCTTTGCTCTGCACCCGTTCCTCTTGGTGGGCCTTGGCCACTTTCGCTCTGCGCCCGCTCCTCCTGGTGGGTGGCCATAGCCAGCCTTTGCTCTGCACCCGCGGAGGCGCCAGCTACAGATTGTGAGTGTCGCCTCGGCGGGTGCAGAGCAAAGGTGCCACGCAGGGGTGGCCGGTCCGCTGCCGGCGGGTGGGGTCGCCTGGCGGGCCAGCGAGCCATCCCAAGAGGAACGAGCCATCCCAAGGGGCGCCGCCTGACCCTGGAAACACTTCAGGGGCGGCGAACCGCCGCCCCTGAAAGGGTGTCGCCCGGCCGGTGAACCACCGGATCAAGTCGGGCGGCCGGCGAACCGCCGGCTTGTCGCCGGTGCATCACCGGCGAGCGGAACAGTGCCCGCTAGAAACGGTCGACAAACTGTGAGTCAAGCCACTCCCGGAAGCGCTGCACCCAGTCGCCATCCGTGGTTGGCCAGTCGAACTGCCCGGTCATCGCGAGCACCCCGATCACCACCGCGGCCAGCCCGATCAGCACACCGAAGAGCGCGTCGGTCTTGCCTGCGACGTGCCGGCGGCGGGTGGCCATCAGGCCCAGCACCGCGAGCACCGCGCCGAAGGCGCCAAGCCCGATGCCGTACCCGGCCAGAGTGCCGGTCAGCACGAACAGCGCACCGGCGACCGAGACGATCAGGCCAAGGGTGGCGAGCAGGCTGGCCCGCGGCTTCGGGCCGCGCGTCGCCGGCGGCTCGGGCGTGGTCACGCCCGGGGCCGGGTCGACCGGACGGTCGGTGGTGACCCGGTCCGTCGTGTCGGACCGGCCAGTGGTGCTGTCGAGATCGGCGTCCCGCTCGGCGGTGCGGGCCACGGTCGGGGCGGTGCCGGTGCGGGTCTCGGTCTCCACCGGGCGGGCGGTGTGGGTCCGGGTCTCCGCCGGGCGGGCGGTGCGGGGCTCGGTGTCCACCGCGGTGCCGGTGCGGGGCTCGCTGTCGACCGGGCGGGCGGTGCCGGTCGCGGTCGTCACCGGGCGGGCGGTGCCGGTCGCGCTGTCGACCGGGCGGGCGGTGGCGGCTCGGGCCACCGCGGCCCGCTCGGCGGCACGCCGCTCGGCCTCGCCGAGCTGCCCGTTGGGCGCGTTGGGCGCGGTGGCGCTGCGGTACGTCGTCTGGTCGGCGTCCCGGTCGGTGATCACCGGTCGGCCGGTGAGTCCGTCGGACCGGCCCGTGTCGGTCGCCGCCGTGCTGTCCCGGTCAGCGCCCGGGATGTCGCGGCCGTCGAGGTTCTCGTCCCGCGTCGGTGCCGGCTCGGACCGGCGGGACAGCGAAGGAATCCTGACCACTACACACCTCCTGATAAATGCGTGGTGGCCGTCGGAGAGGGTGGCACCCACGCGGTACCGCCCTCAAATACCCACCTGGGCGTTTCCTGACACCAATCCCGGGTACGGGGTCACCACGTCGGGCCGCGACCGACGCTCGGAGGTGACCGGCGTGCGGCGGTCGCCGGCGGTGACCGACTCGGTTTGCAGGAAGTCGGCGTGTCCGACTCATCGGGACACCCCGGTTTCCCTGAGGCCGACTCGATCAGCGCCGGGCCGACTTGCCGGACGTGGGCCTGGGCCCGGATCTGCCCGGCGTGGCCGGGGGCGCGGCGCGGAGCAACCGCACTCCGGCCTGCTGCACGTACACCTCCCGCTTGTCGACGGCCAGGCCCTTGTCGTCCAGGACGTAGCCCGTCAGCCAGACCCACCCGTGGTACGTCGGGCGCGTATCGGCGCTGACCAGTCGAAGGCGTAGCGCCCGATCGCCGGCGAACTGCACCGAGCACGCCGCGCCGATCAGCAGCAGGTCGCCGGGCTTCCAGCCGGTCATGTCGGCCAGTGGCCGCGGTTGATCGGGATGCGGTGGCGAACCCGGCAGGGCAGGTCCGCGCCGCAGCGGCACACGGTGCGCCAGCGCACCCAACTCCACGCCGGCCGGTGTCGACGGGCGAGGGTCAGCGCGGTGACCAAGAGGTATTCGTTGTACGAGACGCGCATCGCGGTGTCCTTCCGAGGAATGGCGTCACACCGGCCTTGTGCTGACGCTATTCCCGAAGCTGTTTTCCGGGAGGTGCCAACGCGTGACAGCATGTTCCACGCTGGCCACCTTGTGCAATCCACACCGCCGTCCTAATGTCAGACCACATTGACGCACGAGGAATGGAAAAGAAATGCGTGCGAGGCGAAACAATCGGTGTTGCAGGAGGGACGCGGTGATGTTGCATGACGGATGAAACAAGCGGGTCCACGGTCCCTCGACGGCAGCTCGGCCGGCTGCTCACGCAGCTCCGCGAGGACGCCTCGGTGTCGCTGGACGCCGTGGCCGAAGCACTTGACTGCTCACGGCAGAAGGTGTGGCGCATCGAGAAGGGGCTGGTCCCGGTGCGTGTGGTGGACGCCCGCGCGATGTGTGTTCTCTATCGGGTGCCCGACGACATGGGCGAGATCGTCGCCGGGCTCGCGAAGGAGACTCGCGCCCGGGGTTGGTGGCATTCGTACGGCGATGTCGTCCCGCCATGGTTCTCGCTGTACGTCGGCCTGGAATCGTCCGCCGCCGCGCTGCGTCAATATGACGCCGAGTTAATCCCCGGGCTCCTGCAAACCCGCGAGTACGCCAGCGAGTTGTTCCGCCGGAAGAACCCGACCATGCGCGCGGAGGATCGGGAAAAGTTGGTGGAGGTCCGGCTGCAACGGCAGGGCATCCTCGTGCGCCGGCTGCCCGCCGCGCCCACCCTGCGGGTCGTCCTGAGCGAGGCCGTGCTGCTGCGCACCATTCCCGACCGCGGGGCGATGGTTCGGCAGCTACGCCACCTGCTCGACCTGGCCGCACTGCCGACCGTGAGTCTGCGGGTCCTGCCGCTCGCCGCCGGTCCGCCGTTGGCCAGCGAGACCGGCACCTTCGTCCTGCTCGATTTCCCACAGGCTTTCGGGAGAGCGTCGACCGAGCCGACCACCGTCTACGTCGAGAACATCACCGGCGCGCTCTATCTGGACAAGCCGGCCGAGGTGGCCGCCTACGAACATGTCTGGTCGGACCTGGAAGCCCTCGCCCTGAGTGAGGCAGAATCAGAGAAAATGATCACTTCGATCATCGAGGAGCATCATGACTGACCTTGCCGGTGCGACCTGGCGCAAGAGCACCCGCAGCGGCGGCAGCGGCGGCAACTGCGTCGAGGTGGCCGACAACCTGCCGGGTGTCGTGGGCGTACGGGACAGCAAGGACCCGACCGGTCCGGCGCTGGCCTTCGCCCCGGCCACCTGGGCCGCGTTCGTGGGCGGCGTCAAGGGGCAGCGCCGGGGCTGACCACGCCGTCCCGGGCGCCCTCCCGCCGTGATCGACTCGCCTTCCTGAAAACCGGGGTGTCCCGCTCACCAGAACACCCCGATTTTCAGGAAGCCGAGTCGATCAAGCGCGGCGGTGCCTGGCCTGGCGGTGCCTGGCCTGGCGGTGCCTGGCCTGGCGGTGCCTGGCCTGGCGGTGCCCGGCCCGGCGGTGCCTGGCCTGGCGGTGCCTGGCCTGGCGGTGCCCGGCCCGGGGGTGCTCCCGAGGCGATCGGTGCGGCGCACGGCCCGAGGCGATCGGCCCGGCGGTTTCCGGCCCGGCGGCGCTCCCGAGGCGATCGGCGCGGTGCATGGCCTGAGGCGATCGGCGTCTCGGCGTGGGTGGCTATCCTTGGCACCCGTGCCAGAGGGACATACGATCCACCGCCTGGCGGCCCGGCACGCCGAGCTGTTCGCCGGGGACAAGGTGCACGCCGCCAGCCCGCAGGGGCGCTTCGCCGACGGTGCCGCCCGGCTCTCCGGGACGGTGCTGGAGGGCACCGAGGCGTACGGCAAGCACCTGCTGCACCACTACGCCGGTGAGCTGACTCTGCACGTACACCTTGGGCTTTATGGGAAGTTCACCGACGGCGCGGGGGAGCCGCCGGAGCCGGTTGGCCAGGTGCGGCTGCGACTGGCCAGCGATCGGCACTGGCTGGACCTGCGCGGGCCCACCGCCTGTGAGCTGATCACTCCACCCGAGGTGGCCGCGCTGCGGGCCCGCCTCGGGCCGGATCCGCTGCGCACCGACGCGGACCCGGAGCGGGCGTACCGCCGGATCTCGCGCAGTCCGACGCCCCTCGCGGCGCTGCTGCTGGACCAGTCGGTGGTGGCCGGCACCGGGCTGATCTTCGTGACCGAGGCGCTGTTTCGGGCCGGGTTGTCGCCCACGATGCCCGGCCGCCGGCTGACCCGGGAAGGCTGGGACGCGCTCTGGGTCGACCTGGTCGCCCTGATGCGGCTCGCGGCCGAGCACGGCCGGATCGACACCGTGCGCGACGCACACCTGCCGGAGGCGATGGGCCGGGCGGCGCGGGTGGATCGGCACGGCGGTGAGGTGTACGTCTACCGCCGCCCCGGTGCGCCCTGCCACGTCTGCGGCACCGAGGTCAGCCGTGGCGAGCTGGCCGGGCGCAACCTCTACTGGTGCCGCACCTGCCAGGTCGGCTGAGCCGGTCGCGTCGCCACCGCCGCCACCGCCGCCACCAGCGCCACCACCACCGCCGCCACCGCGGGCGCCACCGCCGCCGCCCGCCCTGCCCCCATGATCGTGCTGGAACAAGGATGTAGTGGCCTCGCGGAGCGGGCAGACCACTACATCCTGGATCGAGCGTGATCAAGGAGGGTGCACGGGACCGATCGATCGATCAGTCGAGTAGCCAGCGGACCACCTCGATCTGGTGCGGAAAGACAAGCTCGTTGGCGACGCTCCAGGCCAGCGTGTGCCCGATCGCCCAGCCCCGCACCCGCTCCCGGTCCAGCCCGAGGTCGGTGGTGAGCCGGTGCAGCCGATGCCGGACAGCGGCCGGCGAGTGGCCCAACTCCGGACCGCGCACCATCGACACGACCGAGAACTCGCGTTCGCCGGTCAGCGGCTTCGGATCGATCGCCAGCCACGGCTCCCGGTCGGCGGCGAGCACGTTGCCGGCGTGCAGGTCCTGGTTGACCAGCACCTGCTCGCCCTGGCTCGACACCAGGGCGGTGAGCAGGGCGAGCGCCGCGTCCAGCAGCCGCCGCTCGTATGGCCGGCCGGCCCGTTCCCACGTGCTCGGCATCCGGTCGATCCAGCCGGCGGCCTCCTCGGCGAGCGGGGTGAACGGCGCGCCGGCCGGTCGCCAGAGCCGGGGCAGGAGCCTGGTCACCACGTCCAGCGCCTGGTCCATCGGCAGCTCGTGCAGCGGACTGCCGGGCCGGCAGCGCTCCACCAGCAGGGCGCGGCGTGCCGGATCGTGCGCGAGGAGCCGGATCGCGCCGTCGCCAGCCCACTGGGTCAGCGCGTTGGCCTCGTGCCGGCTGTCGTCGTCCGGGTACTGGAGTTTCAGCACCGCCGCCGTGCCGTCCGGCAGGTCCGCCGGGAGTGCCAGCGAGGCGTACGCCTGCCGGAAGGGTGGGCCGAGTCGCAGCGACCACTGCTCGGCGCACTCCGCCAACCACGTCGGGAGGGCGGCGAGCCAGGCCCGGCCGGTCGGTGTCGCGCCCACCCAGCCAAGCCCCTCGGGTAGTTCCATCCGGCCATCCTGGGGCAGGGCGTTCATCCGCCGGGCCGGACCGGGCCGGCGGCCGGCGCGGGCCGCGATCGGGCAAGGCTCGACAAGGTACGCGGCCCCCACCGGCCGGCCGATCCGCGCCCAGGGTCAGCACAGGCGAGGATCATGGTGTTCACACGCCGGTCCACAGTGGCTAGCGTAAGCCCGTGCAGATTGGCGTGAACGTACCGAACTTCGGCCCGGGCACCGACCCCGACGTGCTGCGACGGTGGGCGCAGACGGTCGAGGGTCTCGGGTTCGACCTGCTGATGGTCTCCGACCACATCGCGGTGACCCCGGACGTGGCCGAGCAGTATCCGGCGCCGTTCTACGAGCCGTTCACCACGCTGTCCTGGTTGGCCGGGGTGACCCACCGGGTCCGGCTGGGCACCACGGTGCTCATCGTCCCGTACCGGCATCCCCTGCTCACCGCCCGGATGGCGGCGAACCTCAACCGGCTCAGCGGCGGCCGGCTCGTCCTCGGCGTCGGTGTCGGCTGGGCCCGGCAGGAGTTCGAGGCGCTCGGCGTGCCGTTCCAGCGGCGCGGCGCGCTGACCGACGACTACCTGCGCGCGATGCGCGCCGCCTGGCAGAACGCCGACGACTACGACACGGGTGCGATCCCGATCTGGGTCGGCGGCAACAGCGATGCCGGCATGCGCCGCGCCGTTCGACTCGGAGACGCGTGGCACCCGCTGCGCCTCACGCTCGGCGAGCTCACCGACGCGGCCGGACGGCTCACCACCATCGCCGACGACCTGGGCCTCCCCGTGCCCGCGCTGATGCCGCGCATCGCACTCCAGGAAACCCGCGACCCGGTCACCGGCCCCGACCGGCTCGCCGGTGTGGGCACCATCGAGCAGATCACCGCCGACCTCGACCAGATCCGGTTGCTCGGCGCGCAGACGGTGGTGCTCGACCCGTTCAGCGGCGACCTCGCCGAGATCCACCAACCCGAACGCGCCTGGCAGACCCTCGCGGCCGTGGCCGCGTACCGCAAGACGGCCGTGGCCGCGTACCGCAAGACCCAGGAGGTCCGATGACACCCGACGACGAAACGTTTCTCCGCCGCGCCGTGGCACTCGCCAGCCAGGCCGGAGCATCCGGCGAACGGCCGTTCGGCTCGTTGCTTGTCGGGGCGGACGGCACCGTCCTGATCGAGGACCACAACACCGTGGTCTCCGACGCGGACATCACCGCACATCCGGAACTCAAGCTGGCCCGCTGGGCCGCTCGGGAACTCTCTCCCGAGGTGGCCGCCGGCACCACCATGTTCACCAGTTGCCAACCCTGCCCGATGTGCGCGACGGCGATCGACAGGTCCGGGCTCGGACGGGTGGTGTACGCCCTGTCCAGCGAGCAGTTCGAGGAGGTCAAGCCGGCCACCCCGCCGCTGCCTCCGGTGCGTTACGAGGGGCCGGCGCTGTTCGACGAGGCGCGTCAGCCGATCGACGACTACTACTGACCGCAGCGGTTGGGGGAGGGCGCTGACCACGTCCTGACGGCTGCTGCGGCGGCGGTGCGGTGTGACGCAGACGGAATTGACAGTTGACCGGCCGCCGGAGCAGGGTTGAGAAGTGACAACGATGTCAACGGGCAAAAGGGAGGAAAGCTCTTCCCGCCGCACGTGTCGCTTCGTGGCGTACCGTTGACGGTTTTGCGGCGCGGACCCGGTCCGTGCGCCGATCCTGGCCATATGTCCCTTCCCTACTCGACGGTGACCCAGCTGAGATGACCGACGTACCCCGATCCGACGCCCTGACGACCCCCGCTCCGGCCGGGTCACCCGACCTGCCCGACCTGGACGACTTCCTCGCCGACCAGACCCACACCCTGCGCGACACGGCCCGCCGCGCGGTCCGGCCGGAGGGCGGCTTCTGGTGGTTGACCGGCGACCGCACCCCGGACCGTGGCGAAGCGGTGTACACCTGGATCACCTGCCGGATGACCCACGTCGCCGCCCTCGCCCACCGCAACGGTGACCCGGACGCCGCCGCCCTCGTCGACCACGGAATCGCCGCGCTCAACACCCTGCTGCGCGACCACCGGTTCGGCGGCTGGTTCAGCGCCGTGGACCAGCAGGGAGCGCCAGTCGACGACCACAAGGCCGGCTACGACCACGCGTTCGTGCTGCTCGCCGCATCCAGCGCCGCGCGTGCCGGACGACCCGGCGCCCAGGAGTTGCTCGCCGACGTGCTGACCGTGGTGCGGGACCGGTTCTGGGACGACGAGGCGGGCGCGGTCCGCGAGTCGTGGAATCGGGACTGGACGGTCACCGAGGACTATCGCGGGGCGAACAGCAGCATGCACATGGTCGAGGCGTTCCTCGCCGCTGCCGCCGCCACCGGCGACGCAAGCTGGGCCGACCGCGCCCTGCGGATCGCCACCCACCTGGTGCACACCGAGGCCGCCCGGCACGACTGGCGGCTGCCCGAGCACTTCACCGCCGACTGGACGCCGCTGCTCGACTACAACCGGGACCAGCCCGCCGACCCCTTCCGGCCGTACGGCTCGACGATGGGCCACTGGTTGGAGTGGGCCCGGCTGCTGCTGGAGTTGGAGGCGGTCCTGCCGCAGCCACCAGACTGGCTGCTCGCCGACGCCCGCACCCTGTTCGCCGCCGCCGTGCGCCGTGGCTGGGCGGTCGACGGCGCCGACGGCTTCGTCTACACGATCGACTGGGACGACCGGCCGGTGGTGCGTTCCCGGATGCACTGGGTGCTCGCCGAGGCCATCGGCGCGGCGATCACCCTGCACCGCCGCACCGGCGACGACGTCTACGCCGACTGGTACCACGTCTTCTGGGCGTACGCGCGCCGCTACCTCATCGACGGCACCGGATGGCGGCACGAGTTGGACGCGCGAAACCTGCCCGCCGACACGGTCTGGCACGGTCGGCCGGACGTCTACCACGCGTACCAGGCCGTGCTGCTGTCACGCTCGGCCAACGGGCTCGGTGGCCCCGGCCCGCTCGCGCCCGGCGAGGTGACCGCATGATCGTGGTCGCCGGCGAGGCGCTCATCGACCTGGTGGTCACCGCCGACGGGCAGCGCGCCGTGCCGGGTGGCTCCCCGGCCAACGTGGCGCTCACCCTGGCCCGGCTCGACCAACCGGTACGGCTGCTGGCCCGGCTCGGCACCGACGAGTACGGTCGGCAACTCGCCGCGCACCTGAGCGCCAACCGGGTGGACCTGGACTGGGCGGTCCGCGCCGCGGAACCCACCTCGGTGGCGGTGGCCACGTTGAACGCCAGCGGGCAGGCCAGCTACGAGTTCCGGCTGGCCGGCACGGCGGACTGGCAGTGGACGCCGCGGGAGCTGCCCGACCTGGCCGGGTCAGCGGCGACCGCACTGCACACCGGGTCCCTCGCGCTCGCGCTGCCGCCCGGGGCCCAGGTGCTGGAAGACCTGCTCGCCCGCGAACACCGCCGCGACGGGCTCACCGTCTCGATCGACCTCAACCTGCGACCCAGCATCGTCACGGACCGAACGGCGGAGCAAGCCAGGGTACGCCGCCAGGTGCCCCTCGCGAACCTGGTGAAGGCCAGCGACGAGGACCTGGCCTGGCTCTACCCGGACCGGTCGGTGGGCGACGTGCTGGCCGAGTGGCGCGAGGCCGGGGTGTCCTGCGCGGTGGTGACCCGGGGTGGTGAGGGCGCCTGGTTGCTCGCCCCGAACGGATCACTGCACGAACAACCGGGGGTACGCACCACAGTCGTCGACACCGTCGGAGCGGGTGACTCGTTCACCGGCGGTCTGTTGGCCGCTCTGGCCGATCTCGACGCGCTCGGCGACCGCCCGGCCGACCGACTCGCCGCGGTGACCGAGCAACAGTGGGGCACGGTGCTCCGCCAGGCGGCGACGGTGGCCGCGCTGACCTGCGCCCGCCAAGGCGCGGACCCACCCCGCCGAGCAGAGGTCCAACCCCTCCTCAACCCAACCCCGTAAAACCCCGGACCCGCCCCCGCCCCACCCGGCCCGGCCCAGGCTCGCCGGGTCGATCATGGACTTGTGGTGCCTCACAAACGCCGCGAAGTGCAGTCAAACGCCCACCACAACTCCATGATCGACCGGGTGGGGGTGGGCGGGGCGAGCGGGCGCGAAGGTGCGGGGGCGCGGGGGGCGGGGGCGGTTAGGTTAGGCCTCGTTTGAGGAGCTTGGTGGGGAGGACTGTGGTGGACGGGGGTGTGTCGTCGCCGGCTACTCGTTGGAAGAGGCGCTCGGTGGCGACTCTGGCCAGCTCCCGGGTGTCGTAGGCGACCACGGTCAGTGGCCGGGGCATCAGGTGGGACAGTTCGAAGTCGTCGAAGCCGACGAGGGCGGCGTCACTGCCTCGGCGGTGCAGCTCCTGGAGGGCGCCGACGGTGAGCCGGTTGTTGGCGCAGAAGAAGGCCGTCGGCGGGTCCGGCAGGTCGAGCAGCGCGGCGACGGCCCGACCGGCCTCCTCGGGGGCGATGAGCCGTTCGCGGACCAGCGAATCGTCAGGTGCGACCCCGGCCGCGGCCAGCGCCGCCCGCGCCCCGGTCAGCCGCTCGCGCATCGTGGGCACGCTCGGCGCGCCGAGCAGCAGGCCCACCCGGCGGTGCCCCTCGTCGAGCAGTGCGCCGACACCGGCGTGGCTGCCGCCCCGGTTGTCCAACAGCACCGCGTCGGCGTGCAGCCCCTGCGGCGGCCGGTCCAGGAAGACCACGGGCATTCCCAGCTCGACCTCGCGACGCAGGAACGAGTGGTCGAGACCCGCCGGCACCACCAGCAGCCCGTCGACCCGACGCTGGGTGAAGTCCTGGAGCAGGGCGCGTTCCCGTTCCGGGTCCTCCTCCGACGAGGCGGTGATCAGCATGGTGCCGTGGGCGGCCGCGATCTCGGCGGCAACGCTGGCGATCGTCGCGTAGAACGGGTTGGCGATCTCCTCGATGAGCAGCCCGACCGTGGCGTTGAGCTGCCGGGACCGCAGGTTGCGGGCGATGTCGTTGCGGCGGAAGCCCAGCTCGGCGATGGCGGCCAGCACCCGGTTGACCAGTTCCTGCCCCACCGGCTCGTCGTTGACCACCCGGGAGACCGTTTTCAGGCTGACCCCGGCGTGCCGGGCCACGTCGACCATCGTCGGGCGCCGACGCACCGTCGGCCGGGTCGGGGTCTGGGTCACGGGTCGTCCTCCACGGCGGGCGCCGGTCAGCGGTCGGGGGCGGCGAGCGCGTCGACCGCCTTGCGCGCGGCGACGAGCACCGGGTCCCACACCGGCGCGTACGGCGGAGCGTAGCCCAGGTCCAGTGACGTCATATCGTCCACCGTCATGCCGTTCCAGAGTGCGACAGCCAGCGTGTCGATACGTTTGGCCGCCTCGGACCAGCCGACGATCTGCGCGCCCAGCAACCGGCCGCTGGGCCGCTCGGCGATCAACTTGACGGTCATCGGCCGGGCACCGGGGTAGTAGCCGGCCCGGTTCGTCGACTCGGCGATCACCGAGACGAAGTCGAAGCCGGCCAGGGTGGCCTCCTCCTCCCGCAGGCCGGTGCGCCCCACCTCCAGGTCGCAGACCTTGGTCACGGCCGTGCCGATCACCCCGGCGAAGGTGGCGTACCCGCCGCCGATGTTGATCCCGGCCGCCCGGCCCTGCTTGTTGGCGTGCGTGCCCAGCGGCACGTGCACCGGCATCCCGCTGACCCGGTGCAGCGTCTCCACGCAGTCGCCGGCAGCCCAGACACCGGACAGCCCGGCCACCCGCATCCGGCGGTCCACCCGGATACCGCCGCTCGGGCCGATCGGAAACCCGGCAGCCTTGGCGAGCGCGGTGTTCGGGCGTACTCCCAGGCCCAGGACCACGACGTCGGCCGGTATCGGCCCCTCGGCCGTGACCACCGCGGACACCCGGCCGTCCCGCTGCTCCAGGCCGGTCACCGGCAGGTCGGTGCGGATCGTGACACCCAGGCCGCGCATCGCCTCGGCGACCAGCTCGGCCATGTCGCCGTCGACGGTCGCCATGGGCTGCGAACCGGCCTCGACCAGGGTCACCGACAGGCCGCGCTGGATGAGCGCCTCGGCCATCTCGACGCCGATGTAGCCGCCGCCGACCACCACGGCCCGACGCGGCTGCGGCTCAGCGTCGAGCCAGTCGCGCAGCGCCGCCCCGTCGTCGAGGGTCTGCATGCCGAACACGCCGCCCGCGTCGGTGTCCGCCCAGGGCGGTTTCATCGGCACCGCACCTGTGGCGTACACCAGGTCGTCGAAGCGCTCGCGGACCTCGCCGCCGCCCTCCAGGTCCCGGGCCACCACCTCGCGGCGGTCCAGGTCGATGGCGGTGACCTCGTGGCGCATCCGGACGTCCATCGCGTACGTCGTGCGGAACGTCTCCGGATCCCGGGCGATCAGCGCCTCCGGGCCGGACACCAGGCCACTGATCCAGTACGGGATGCCGCACGCCGAGTAGGAGGTGAAGTGGCCCCGCTCGAAGACCACGATCTCCAGGTCGGCACGGTCCCGGCGGCGTCGGGCCTGGGACGCCGCCGACATTCCGGCGGCGTCCCCGCCGATGACGATCAGCCGTTGCGCCACGGGCTCATCCTGTCACGACGGTGTTCAGCCACGGGTCTGCCGTGCGACGTCCTGCACGACGTCGGTGAGTTGGCCGGTGCGCTGGTACACCGCGCGCTGCCGGGCCGCCCCGCTGCCGTGCCGGCGCAACCCGCCCAGCAGGTCGGTGACCTCGGCCCAGTCGCCGTGCTGTTCCAGCGCCGGCCGCAGCCGCTCGACGAACCGGTCCAGCAGTTCCCAGGCCGGGCGGACCTCGCCGGTGGTGACGTCGACGGCGTCGCCTTCCAGGCCGTCGTGCGCGGCCCGCCAGTGCGCGCCGACCAGCAGGTGGTGATCGGTCCGCAACGCCGGGCGGTCGGCCTCGACGTCCGCCCTGGCGGTGGCCACCAGGGCCCGGACCAGCGCGGCGACCAGCACCGCGTCGTCCACCGACGGGCAGACGTCGCCGATCCGCAGCTCCACGGTCGGGTACTTCGCCGACAGTCGGGCGTACCAGTAGAGCATCCCCTCGTCGAGCATCACCCCACTGGAGATCAAGTGACTGATCAGCCGCTGGTAGTGCTCGTGCGACTCCAGGAACGGCGTCGGCGCCACCGACGGCCAGCGCTCCCACTCCACCGAGCGCCAACTGGCGTAGCCGGTGTCCTCGCCCCGGGCGAACGGAGAGTTGGTGGTCATCGCGTGCAGCATCGGCAGCCAGGGGCGTACGTGGTTGAGCACCTGCACACCGGTCTCCGGATCGGGAACGCCGACGTGCACGTGCATGCCGTTGTTGCCGGGGCCGGGAACGAGCAGCCGGAACCGCTCGATCATCCGGTCGAAGCGGGGCTTGTCCACCACCGGTGGCACCGGGCCGTCCACCGGGCCCGTGCCGATGGCGAGCAGGCGTACGCCGGCCCGCTCGGCCGCGTCGGCGAGTGCCCGACGGAGTACGCCGAGGGAGTGCCGGATCGACGACAACTCCAGGCCGGGCGGGCTGCCGATCTCGATCTGACTGGTCTGGAACTCCCGCTCCACCTGCCCGCGAAGTTCGGCCGGCACCTGCTCCATCACCAGGTCGACGGCCGGGACCGCGGCCCCGGTGTGCGGGTCGACGAGCAGGAACTCCTCCTCGACACCCACGGTGAGCAATCCGGTCGCCCCAGCCATCTCGCTGGGCGCCTCCGCCACCTGACCGGTCATCGACACCACCGTCCGTTCCTACCGCTCGCGGTCCATCCGCGTCGGTCCGCTGCTGGTTACCCAACGTGGCGATGCCGGGAAACGTGGCGGTGGCCTGGGGCGTGCCGCCGGTTTCGCCGGGATGACGTGACAGCGGGTCCTATGCTGGGCCCGTGCCGGTGCCACTGGGGTTTGTCGGGGTCGCGTGGGTGTCCGCGTTCGCCCAGCTCACCCTGCTCGCTGGCCGTCCGACCGACCTGCTGGCCGGTGCCGCGCTGACCGCCCTGGTGCTGCTCGCCGTGGTGCTCGCGGCGCGGGTGCTCGGCCGCTCGGGTGTGCCGGGCACCGGGCCGCGCTGGGCCGGGTTGCGAGCCCGCTCCCGTGCTCGGCGGGTGCCCCGGCAGATCGACCCGGACGCCGCCGGTCGCCCACGTCCCCGTGCCCCCGGGCTCGGATCGGCCGCGTAGCGTCACGCCGCCGCGCGGCCGATCCCGCCGTCACCGGCCCCCCTGTCGAGCGGACACCGCCCGGGGTTGGGCCCCACCGGAATCGGACCGAGGGGTTTCCCATGCTTGCCTTCGCACCACTGCACGACGCTGTCGCCGCTGCCGGCACCGCGCTGTCCTGGCTCACCGAGCTGCTCGAACCGTTGTCCGGCGGCATGGCGACAGCCGCCGCCATCGTGCTGTTCACCATCGCCGTCCGACTGCTGATCTCGCCGCTCACCGTCGCGCAGGTCCGCGGCGAGCGACGCCGCGCGGCGCTCGCCCCGCAGGTGCGTGACCTCCAGCGGCGGTACGCCGACGACCCGGCGACGCTTCAGCGCGAGGTGTTCGCGTTGTACCGCAGTGCCGGGGCCAACCCGATCGCCGGCTGTCTGCCGTTGCTGCTCCAGGCGCCGTTCCTGCTGGTCCTGTACCGGCTGTTCACCACGAGCGAGGGTGGCACGGGGCTGCTCGACGAACGGCTCGCCGGGGTGTCACTGGGCCACCATCTCAGCGACGGTGTGACCGGGGCGGCCGGCCCGCTCTTCGCCGTACTGCTGGCCGTGCTGCTGGCGGTGGCCTGGTGGTCGGCGCGGCGGGCCCGGCGGGCGTCGGCGGCCGTCGGCACGGTGGCCGGCACCCCCACCGACGGGCCGGGCGCGGCCGTGCTCGGGCGACTGCTGCCCCTGCTGCCGTTCACGACGGTGCTGGTGGCGCTGGTGCTGCCGCTCGCCGCGGTCATCTACCTGGTGACCACGAGCGTGTGGTCGGCCGCCGAGCAGGCGGTGCTCCGCCGGCCGCAGGCGGTGCCGTCGCCGGCCGACCGGTAGCCGATCACCGACCGGCGGTCACCGACCGCCGGTCGTCGCGCTCCCGACGCTTGCGGACCTTGCGGATCACCCAACTGACCACCATCACCACGAAGACCGCGCCGATCGCGTAGTTGAACCAGTCGCTGTAGCGCTCGATGTCCTGCCAACGGCGCCCGAGCGCGTAACCGGCGCCGACGATGAGTGCGTTCCACACACCGCTGCCGATGGTGGTGAGCAGGATGAACTCGCCCAACGGCATCCGGTTGGCCCCGGCCGGCACGGACACCAGGCTGCGGACCACCGGCACCACCCGGCCGATCAGCACCGCCCACCGGCCGTGCCGCTCGAACCACCTGTCGGCCTTCTCCAGGTCGTCGCTGTCCACCAACGGGATGTGGTCCAACCAGCGCTTGAGCCGTTCCTCGCCGAGCGCCGCGCCCAGCCAGTAGAGCACCAGCGCGCCGACCAGCGAGCCGACCGTCGCGGCGAACACCACGAGGAAGACGTTGAACTTGCCCTCGTGGGCCAGGAAACCGGCGAGCGCCAGCACGATCTCGCTGGGGATCGGCGGAACGATGCTCTCCAGCGCCACCAGCAGCGCCACGCCGACCGGCCCCATCGCCTCGATCACCGAGGCCACCCAGCCGGTCAACCCGGTGAAGTCGGACGGGTCGCCAGCCTGGGCGTACGCCATTGGTCGTCCTTCCGGTCGGCTGTCGGGGATCGGATGGTCTTACCCGATAAGGCGATTGCTACACCTCGGGGTGCAGCGCGGCGTCCGCCGGGCCCTGCCGCCACCCGGTGAACACCACGCTCAGGCCGGCGCGTGACGGCGCGCAGCAGAACGGGCCCGCCACGGCCTCGGCCGCCGGGTCCAGCGGGGCGAGCCGGACCAGTCGCCACGGCTCGTCGTCGGCGCGGGCACGGACGGTCAGCGCGTCGCCGGCCCGGCTGACCCGCACGGTCACCTCCCGGCCCACCCACTGCGGCACCGGCGCCACCGACCAGTCGGAGAACTCCCGGGTCACCACCGCGCCGAGCTGCGCCGCACCGTCGCTCACCTCGACGCCGGCCTTGGTCCAGGTCCGTTCGTCGACGCGGACGAGCGCACCGGCCTGGTCGAACTGCGCCGAGAAGTCGAGCCGGAAACTCACCTCCATGGCGGTGCCGACCGGCAGCGGTGCCAGCAGGGCCGGGCCGTTGTCGTGCACGAAGCCGTAGCTGGTCCGCCGCCAGAAGTCGCTGTCCGCCGCCGGCTCGACGACGAGCGCACCGGCGGGGCCGTCCTCGACGCGTACCGGTGGGTGCAGCCACCGGCCCGCGGACCAGTCCAACGGTGTGCTCGGCGGTACGAGGTCGTTTCCCATGACAGGCACGATAACCAAGGGTTTGCCGCGGTGATCGATCGGAGAAGTCTCTCCCGCATGGGTGACCGCTGGTATTCCGAAGCCGTCGTGTACTGCCTCGACATCGACACGTACGCCGACTCCGACGGCGACGGGGTCGGTGACATCCGTGGGCTGATCGGGAGGTTGGACTACCTGGCCCGGCTCGGGGTGACCTGCCTGTGGCTGCACCCGATCCACCCGTCGCCCAACCGCGACGACGGCTACGACGCCACCGACTTCTACAACGTGGACCCGCGCTTCGGCACCCTCGGCGACTTCGCCGAGCTGCTGCACCAGGCACAGAACCGGGGCATCCGCGTGATCATCGACCTGGTGGTCAACCACACGTCCGACGAGCACCCGTGGTTCCAGTCCGCCCGCTCCTCGCCGGACTCGCCGTACCGCGACTGGTACGTGTGGTCCGACACCGAGCCGGACGACCGGCACCAGGGCATGGTCTTCCCGGGCGAGCAGGACGAGACCTGGAGCTACGACCGGACCGCCAAGGCATGGTTCTACCACCGGTTCTACAAGTTCCAGCCGGACCTCAACTTCGCCAACCCGCAGGTCCGGGCCGAGATCAAGAAGATCATGTCGTTCTGGCTCCAGCTCGGCGTCTCCGGCTTCCGGATGGACGCGGTGCCGTTCATCATCGAGCTGACCGAGCCGGGCAACCCGAACTCCCCGAAGGACTTCGAGTTCCTCACCGAGATGCGCCAGCACGTGCAGTGGCGGCGCGGCGACGCCGTCCTGCTGGCCGAGGCGAACGTCGAACCGGACCAACTGCCGACGTTCTTCGGCGACACCAGCGGGTCGGGCAACCGCATCCACATGCTCTTCGACTTCATGCTCAACGGGCGACTCATGCTCGCCCTGGCCCGCGAGGACCCGGAGCCGCTCATCGACGCGTTGCACGACACCCCGAAGTTGCCGGTCGGTGGGCAGTGGGCCACCTTCCTGCGCAACCACGACGAGATCGACCTGTCCCGGCTCACCACCGAACAACGCAACCAGGTGTACGCGCAGTTCGGCCCGGACGAGACCATGCGCATCTACGACCGGGGCATCCGCCGCC
Source organism: Micromonospora sp. NPDC048898 (assembly GCF_043198035.1). Classification (NCBI taxonomy): domain Bacteria; kingdom Bacillati; phylum Actinomycetota; class Actinomycetes; order Micromonosporales; family Micromonosporaceae; genus Micromonospora; species Micromonospora sp. NPDC048898. The sequence continues at coordinate 222,294 of NZ_JBICUF010000003.1, read as the reverse complement.
GGCTCGCCCCGATGCTCGGCAACGACCGGCGACGCATCGAGCTGGCGTACGCGTTGCAGTTCTCCATGCGCGGCACGCCGGTGCTGCGCTACGGCGAGGAGATCGGGATGGGCGAGGACCTGTCGCTGCCCGGCCGGGAGGCGATCCGTACCCCGATGCAGTGGTCGTACAAGCCGAATGCCGGCTTCTCCACGGCGGAGGAGGAGAAGCTGGTCCGACCGGTGATCGACAAGGGTGAGTTCGGCTACCAGAACGTCAACGTCACCGCCCAGCGCGGTGACCCGAAGTCGCTGCTCGCCTGGTTCGAGCGCATGATCCGTACGCTGCGGGAGGCCCCGGAGATCGGCTCGGGCTCGACCACCCACATCGACGTGGCGATGCCGGCCGGAGTGCTGGCGCACCGGGCGGACGGCCCCACCGGGACCATGGTCTTCGTGCACAACCTCGGCACCGACGACGTCGAGGTGGACCTGAGCAGTCTCGAACCGGAGGCCGACCTGCCGGTCGACGTGCTCACCGACCGTGGCTACGGCGAGCTGGGCAAGCTCGGCGCGGTGAAGGTCTCCGGCCACGGATACCGGTGGATCCGGCTCCGCCGGGGCCCCGGCTACTGACGGACGAGGGGACCGCGCCGATCGGCGCGGTCCCCTGTCACGCGAGCATCGTTGCGCCGATCAGCGCACCCCGAAGGCGCGGAGCACTGTCTGCTTGACCGAGTTGCCCGAGCCGTCGCTGGCGTCGGCCCGCAGGGACACGTACGTCGCGCCCTTCGGCGCCCGCACCTTAGCCGTCCAGGACCCGTCCTTCGCACGGTCCAGCGCCTGCTTCTGCCAGTGCGCGCCATCGTCGTACGAGATCTCCAGGCGGACCGGCCGGATGCTGCCGCAACCGGTGGCGCCGGGCAGATGCGCGGCGGCGACGGTCAGGTCGGTCCGGCCCTTCGCGGTGCCGGCGGCGTCGGTGTCGACCCCGTAGTCGAGCTGGAGCAGCGGCAGGACGCTCGACTCCACCCCGGCGGCCGGTGCCTTCGACCGGAACGTCCACTCGGTGGTGGTGCTTGTGGAATACCGGCCGACGGTCGGGTCCTGGGTGGTCCCCACCACCAGGCGGTACGGCCGGTCGGCCGCGCTCGGCGCGGTGCCGCTGATCCACGTGCTGGTGCTCTCGCCGAGCAGCGTCGGGCCCTGGTAGAGCTTGTTGGTCTGCCCTGCGGCGCTCATCGCCATGCCGACGTGGTCGGCGCCGCCCCAACCGGGCACGTCGAGGTTGAGCGTGTCGCCGGTGCGGGTGGGCAGTTTGAAGTTGTTGTTCAGGTGCGGTCGTTCGATCGGCTCGAAGAACTGCTCGGTGCCCCTGCTGCCGGCGCGGAAGCTGGTCCGGGGGTCGATCTGGTACGTCGCGGAGTCGAGGTACGCCTCCTGACCCCAGGTGTACAGGTCGCCGGTGGACACCCAGTCGGTGCGGACCGCGGCGAGCGGACGGTTGCTGGTCTGGCCGATGCCCCAGTTGTTGTACGACGGCCAGTCGAACCGGAACTCGCCACCCCGCGCCTGCGGCGTGGGAACGTTGAAGCCGACGTCGATCCGGGCCAGCGTCTTCGGGGTCTCGGCCCGGCTGAGGTCGCGCGGAATCCTGTTGTGGTATGCCTGGACCAGGTCGTACACGTAGTCGGCGACCGGCTGCGAGACCACCTCGACAGTCGTGGATCCGCGCTGGATCTGCCGGATCAACGCCTCACCCTCGTCGGTGCTGAGCATCGCCACCTCGATCGGGGTGGGGGTGAAGAAGTCGACCCGGTAGTCACGGACCTCGCGCCAGGGGAAGTCGTTGACCACCAGCATCATCTTCGCCCCGGCGGCGGTCGCCGCGGCGGCCTGCTCGGAGTCGCTGACCGCCCAGTTGCGCCGGACGACTGCCACCGCGCCCCGGGCGTTCAACCCGGCGTAGTCGCTCGCCGCACCGTTGCCGGCGAAGACCGTCGGCAGGGTCCACCTGCCCTTCGGCAACTGGGTGGTGCCCTGTTGACGCACCACGTCGTCGAAGTTCACGGTCGTGGTGCCGACGGTCAGCACCGGCTGCTCCTTGCGCCACCGGGCACCGACGTAGAAGTCGCCGTGTCGCACGTCCCTGCTGGTGGGTTGCGCCCAGAAGCTGTCGAAGAAGACGCCACCGGCGATGAACGAGCGCCACCGGCCCTCGCCCTGGGACCGGTAGTAGTCGAACCGGGTGAAGGTGTCGGCGGTCTGCTGCGGCACCGACGACTCGACCCGACGGGCCGACTTGCCGTCCAACCTGACAGTGGTGTCCGCGCGCAGGTCGATGTCGGGGTTGCCGAGCAGCGCCACGCCGAGCGAGTTCGGGCCGTGGCTGCCGGTGACGTTCAGGAAGCTCATTGCCGAGTAGACGCCCTCGGGCAGGTAGAGCTGCGCGGTGCCGTTCGCGTCGGTCTCCACGAAGGCCGGCTCGTAACTGCCCGGCTGGCCCAGCTCGATCATGCCGGGGGCCGGCTTGCCGGCCCGGTCGGTCATCTCCAGGCGGAGCAGGTGGTACGGCGTGAACGTGCCGACCGCGACGGCGGTGCGGGCCAGCACGGCCCGGTCCGGCCCGATGGCGACGACCTGACCGGTGTACCGGCTGCCGGCGCTGGCCCGGGAGGTGTCCGTGGTCAGCGTGACCGTGGCGGTGCCGTTCGCCGGCACGGTGAGCTGCGTTGCGGACAGGCGGAACAACCCGGCCGGCACGCCCGGCGCGTCCACCGACACGCCCAGCGTGATCGGTTGGCCGGTGGTGTTGGTGTACGTCACCGGGTGGGTGGCTTTCGTGGTGTCCTTGCCCACGCTGGTGGAGACGGTGCCGGTGGCGACGATCGGGGCGCGGACCGCGGCGGCGACGTCGACCCGGCCGGTGCCGGCCTGGAAGGCGTCGTACTGCGGTGTGGCCTTGGTCGTGCTGACCAGGGCGTCCTTGAGTCGCTGACCCGTCCAGCCCGGATGCTTCGCGGCGAGCAGGGCGGCGGCGCCGGCCACGTGCGGCGCGGCCATCGAGGTGCCGTCCATGCTCTGGTACGAGCCCTCGCCGGGCGCGTACTGGGAGCGGGCCGCGAGCACCCCGACGCCGGGCGCGGTCAGCTCGGGCTTGATGGCCTCGTCGCTGATCCGGGGGCCCTGGCTGGAGAACGGGGCGAGCTGGTCGGCACCGTCGACCGCGCCGACGGTCAACGCCGCGTCGGCCGCGCCCGGTGCGGAAACACTGCCGGGCAGGCCGGCGTTGCCGGCGGCGATGACGAACAGGGCACCGGTCTCGGCACTGAGCGTGTTGACCGCCTGGCTCATCGGGTCGGTGCCGTCGCTGGGCTGGTTGGAGCCCAGGCTCATGTTGACGACGCGGGCGTCGGCCTCCCGGGCCGCCCACTCCATGCCGGCGAGGATCCAGGAGTCCATCCCGTAACCGTCGTCGCTGAGCACCTTGCCGATGGCGAGCCGGGCGTCGGGGGCGACACCCTTTTCGTGGCCACCGGAGGCGGCGCCGGTGCCGGCGATGGTGGAGGCGACGTGGGTGCCGTGCCCGACCCGGTCGGTGATCTCCTCGCCCGGCACGAACACGGCGGACGCGCTGATCCGGTCGGTCAGGTCCGGGTGGGCCGCGTCGATGCCGGTGTCCAGGACGGCAACCCGCACGCCCGTACCGGTGTCGCCGCCGGCCCAGACTCCGGGAGCGCCGATCTGCGCGGTGGTGTCGGCGAGGTCGGCGCGTACCCGCCCGTCCAGCCAGATCTTGGCGATCCCGCCGGAGAAGCGTCCCTTGTCGTCGGTCGCGACTGTCGCCTTCGCGGTGGGAGCGGCCGTGATGGCGGCCCAGAACTCGTCGGCCCGGTCGCGGTCCTCGCGCAGCGCGGCACCCGAGATGCTGCTCAACGTCCGGGTGCGGGTCGCGCCGGCGGGTGCGGTGGTGGCCCGCAGGCCGGCTGCACCGGCGTCGTACGAGACGATCAGCGGCAGGTGGTCGACCTGCTTGTCGTCGTAACCGTCGGCGATCAGCCGGGTGACGTTGAACAACCGCTTGTCCAGGGTGTTCGCGGCCACGTAGGGCAGCACCGACTGGGGGTAGACGTACAGGTCGGCGCCGGCCTCGACCACCCGCACCGGGGTCGAGGCGCCGTCTGGACGCCGTACGTCGAGGGTGCTGCCGTTGGCGTTCTGGCGGGTGGTGACCGTGTCACCGGTGATCAGGGTGACCGAGTGGGTGCCGGGTGGGGTGGGCAGACTGGTCGCGGGGGCCGGGTTGGCGCCGGGATCGGCCGGGGCTCCGGGTGCGGCGGCCAGGGCGGGGGATCCACCGGTCGCCGCGAGGGCCGTGGAGACCACGGCGGCGAGCCAGGCTCCACGGGTACGCGAGAACGTCACGTGATGTCGTTCCTTACCTCGTCGTCTGTTCGCTGGCGGGTGACAGCTATCGCGACGCTACGCGCGGAAGATCATCTCGTATAGATCCATGGATCAAACCAAGGTCGACACCGATAACTAGCAGTGGAAGGTTAAGCTCCTCCGATCGACCCCACGTTACCGGGAGGTAATCATGTCGGAGGAGCCCCGCGTCGCCATCGTCACCGGAGCCGCACGCGGTATCGGCGCGGCCACCGCCCGGCGGCTGGCCGCCGACGGAATGGCCGTCGCCGTGGTCGACATCGACCAGGCGGCCACCAAGGAGACGGTGGACGCCATCTCCGGTGCCGGCGGGCTGGCACTCGGTGTGGGTGCCGACGTGTCCGACCGTGACCAGGTCGAGGCGGCGGTGTCCCGGATCGCCGCCGAGTTGGGCGCTCCCACCGTGCTCGTCAACAACGCAGGTGTGCTCCGCGACAACCTGCTGTTCAAGATGACCAACGCCGACTGGGACACGGTGCTGGGGGTGCACCTGCGGGGCGCGTTCCTGTTCAGCCAGGCCGCGCAGAAGCACATGGTGGACCGCAGGTGGGGGCGGATCGTCAACCTCTCCAGCACGTCCGCCCTGGGCAACCGGGGCCAGGCGAACTACGCCGCCGCCAAGGCCGGCCTCCAGGGCTTCACCAAGACGCTCGCCATCGAGCTGGGGCCGTTCGGGGTGACAGTCAACGCGGTCGCACCCGGGTTCATCGTCACCGACATGACCGCGGCCACCGCCGCCCGGATGAATGTCGACTTCGAGGACCTCAAGAAGCACGCGGCGGCCGAGATCCCGGTGCGTCGGCCGGGGTTCCCGGAGGACGTCGCCCACACCATCTCGTTCCTGGCCAGCGAGGGTGCCGGCTTCGTCTCCGGTCAGGTCATCTACGTCGCGGGCGGCCCCCGGGACTGACCCGTACTCCCGACGAGGGCGCTCCTTCGCGAAGGGGTGCCCTCGTCGCCGCGTCAGGCGGCGGTGCCGCGGGTGCCGGTCGCGTCAGGCGGCGGTGCCGCGGGTGCGCCAGAGCCAGATCAGGCCGAGCACCGGCAGCACCAGCGGGATGTAGCCGTACCCGCTGCCGAACTGCGACCAGACCGTCTCGTCCGGGAAGAGCTCCCTGTCGACAAGGCTCAGGATGCCGACCGCGACCACCCCGACCAGCTCCACGGAACAGCACGCCAGCGCGACCCGTCGGCCGGTGTGCCCGGCGCGGGCCAACCCCACCGCCGCCACGATGTAGATGAGTGCGGCCACCCCGGACAGCAGATAGGCCACCGGCGCCTCGTCGAACTTGGTGGCGAGCTGTAGGCCCGCCCGACTCGTCGCCGCGATGGCGAAGAGCAGGTAGACCGCGATCAGCAGCCGACCCGGGCCGGTGTTCGTCGCGCGGCCAGCCGGTCGGGTCTCACCCACCGAGCACCTCCCAGGTCTGCTGCAACCGGACCACCACCACCGGGGTGACCAGGCAGACCGCACAGACGATCGCCGAACCCCAGCGGGTCGGCTCCATCCGGGCCAGCACCCACGCCAGCGGCGGCAGGCAGACAAGCGTGACCAGGTAACCGAAGAAGGCGCCTGGCTCACCGGGCCGGTCCCCGCCGCCGACCGCGACCAGGGCCAGCACGCCCACCACGAGCAAGGCCACTTCGAGTACGGCCAGGCCGATGAACTGCACCCGGTCCGGCGGCCGTTGGCGCACCGCCGCCACCAGCGCCCACACCGCCACGAGCAGCGACAGCACGATCGACACCGTCGCGACGATTCCGTCCACCGGTGAGTCGGTGCTCACGCTGGTCACCGGGCCTGCCCGGTCGTTGCCTCGGTCACCGGCACAGCCTACTAACCGCCGTAGTAATCGGATGACCCTGCCTCGCCGGGCGGCCGCCGAGGGTGTCCGTAACGCCCCGGGGGACCTCAGTCGCTGTCCGGCAACCAGTAGACCGAGACGGCCAGGAGCGGCTCCGGTCCGTCGTTCCGGATCTGATGCTGCACCCCGCTGTCGAACGCCACGACGTCCCCGGACCGCAGCACGCTCGTCCGGTCGCCGAAGGTCAACGTTCCGGTGCCGGACACGATGATCCACACCTCGCGCGATCGGTGGACATCGACGTCGCTGGAAGTGCTCGGGGCCACCGACCAGCGAGCAACCTCGAACGGCGCGGGCGCTGCCGACGGAAACGGCAGCAGCGCGAGGTGCACGGGCCCGCCCTCGGCGAAGTCGTACGAGTGCGCGAAGGCGACGGGACCGCTGGTCAGTGCTGAATCGATACTCGCCATGCCATCGAGACTGCCCCGTCGAACCTGCCGCGTCTGGCGGCATTCGGACACGGCGTTGTCGAGGGCGGGCCCGTGGAAACAGGGGTGGGCAGCGTCGATTGGTCGAACCCGCCGCCGTCGTGGCAGGTGGGACGACTAGCGTGGATCACGGCCGTGGCGTTGCCACGGGGTGGGGAAACAGCGGAGGTACACGTGCTGCGGTTCGGTTTGTTCGGCACCGGTCACTGGGCGATCGAGACGCACGGGAAGGCGTTGCACGCACATCCGGACGCGGAACTGGTCGGGGTGTGGGGGCGTAACCCGGAGCGGGCCTCCGCGCTGGCCGAGCGGTACGGGGTGCCCGCCTACGCCGACGTCGACGCGTTGATCGAGCAGTGCGAGGCGGTCGCCGTCGCGCTGCCGCCGGACATCCAGGCCGACATCGCGACCCGGGCGGCCACCGCCGGGCGGCACCTGTTGCTGGACAAGCCGCTGGCGCTCAGCGTGGCAGACGCCGACCGCGTCGTGGCCGCCGCCGAGGAGTCCGGGGTCGCCTCGGTCGTCTTCTTCACCCAGCGCTTCCAGCCGAACGTGACGGCCTTCCTCGCCGCCACCGCCGCCGTCGGCGGCTGGCAGCACGGCCGCACCACCGCCTTCGCCTCGATCTTCCAGGACGGCAGCCCGTACGGCGGCTCGTTGTGGCGCAGGGAGCACGGCGCGCTCTGGGACATCGCCCCGCACGCGCTCTCCATCCTCCTTCCGGTGCTGGGCCGGGTGACCCAGGTCGCGGCGATGGACGGACCGAGCGGGATGGTGCACCTGTTGCTCACCCACGAGGGAGGAGCCACGAGTAGCGCCTCGCTGTCCCTGGACGCCCCGACCGAGTCGATGGCCCGGGAGTTCGTCTTCTACGGCGAGAACGGCATCGAGACCGTGCCGTTCGGCGAGAACGACGCCGCAACAGCGTTCGGCGTCGCCATCGACCAGCTCGTCGAGCAGGTGCGAGCCGGCACGCGCGACCACCGCTGCGACGTCCGCTTCGGCCGTGAGGTCGTCGGCATCCTGGCCGCCGCCGAAACCGCCCGCACCGAATCCCGCACCATCCCCATCCCAACCCCCTAACCAACCCGGTGATCATGAGGTTAGCGGCGGCGACACGCCGAGCCGGACGGCGCTAACCTCATGATCACCGAGGTCAGGTGGGGGTGGTCAAGGCGGCGTTCAGTTCGTCTGGTGAGTTGAACTGTTCGGGCGGTAGTGCCTGCAACATCTGCAACATTTCCGTGCTGGCGCCGTTCTCCTGGCCCCAGCGGATCAGGTCCTCCCGGGAGACCGGGTAGTCGAGTCCGGCCAGGTACTCCTGCAACTGAACGCCGGTGACGGTCATGTCGGCCGGCTACCCGCTCGCGGTGGCCGTACACCGGCTCGGTCGGCACCCACGACGGCCCGGCGGGCGGCGTGTCGGCCCGCGGCGCGCCCACGGTTTGTCCCCGTGGGGGTCGGGTAGCCGCTGGCATGCTGGTTCAGCGGCTCGGCGCGCCGAGCGACTTCGACCCGTTGCTGGAGCGCGTTCGGGACGCCCGGGTGGTGATGATCGGCGAGTCCACCCACGGCAGTTACGACTACTACCGGCTGCGTGAGCAGCTCACCCGTCGGTTGGTCGCGGAGTGCGGCTTCTCCTTCGTCGCGGTGGAGGGTGACTGGCCGGACTGTGACCGGGTGCACCGTTCGGTGACCGCCGCGCCGGGCGGCGCACTCCAACCGCAGCTTGCGCTGGACCAGTTCCAGCGGTGGCCGACCTGGATGTGGGCCAACGCGGAGGTGGCCAGGTTCGCCAGTTGGTTGCGGGCCTGGAACGTGGAGCGGCCGCAGGAGCAACGCGCCGGGTTCCACGGGCTCGACGTGTACAGCCTCTGGGAGTCGATGCAGGCGATCTTCGACTACCTGGGGGAGGAGGACCCGACGTCGCTGGAGGCGGCGCAGGACGCGTACCGGTGCTTCGAGCCGTACGGGAAGAGGGTCGAGGAGTACGGCGCGGCCAGCCGGTTCGTCTCCGCCCGTTGTGAGGAGGAGGTCGTCCGGCTGCTCGCCCGGACCCGTGAACATGCCCTCTCCGACGGCCCGGACCGCTTCTCGGCCTGGCAGAACGCGGAGGTGGTGGCCGGCGCGGAGCGGTACTACCGGGCGATGGTGGCCGGCGGGCCGGACTCGTGGAACATCCGCGACACCCACATGCAGGACACCCTGGACCGGCTGCTGGACCGTTACGGCCCGGACGCCCGGGGCATCGTCTGGGCGCACAACACGCACGTCGGGGACGCGCGGGCCACCGACATGGCCGCGGACGGGATGGTCAACATTGGTCAGTTGGCCCGGGAACGGCACGGCGACGACGCGGTGGCGCTGATCGGCTTCGGCAGCTACCGGGGCACGGTGATCGCCGCACCCCGGTGGGGTTCGCCGCCCGAGCCGATGGTGGTGCCTCCGGCCCGTGCGGGGTCGATCGAGCGGCGGCTGCACGAGCTGATGCCGGACCGGGCGGTGCTGATCTTCGGCGGTGACGACCAGCCCGGCTGGGTGACCGACACCGCCGACCATCGGGCGATCGGGGTCGTCTACGACCCGTCCTTCGAGTCCTGGGGCAACTACGTGCCCACCCGGCTCGGCGACCGCTACGACGCGTTCATCTGGTGCGACGAGACAACCGCTCTGCACCCGCTGCCGGTCCCGGCCGCCTCCGGCGAGATGGAGACCTACCCGGCCGGCGTCTGACGGGATCGGCCGGCCGGGTGGGGTCCCGGGGTCAGACGTGGGTGGGGGTGCGGTCCTCCAGGTGGGTGCGGAGGCCTTCGCCCTCGATGTCGACGTTCGGTAGGGCGCGGTTGAGCCAGCTCGGAAGCCACCAGGCGCGGTCGCCCAGGAGTGACATCACCGCCGGGACGATCGTCATCCGGACCACGAACGCGTCGATGGCGACGCCCACCGCGAGCGCGAAGCCCATCGACTTGATCACCGGGTCCTCCAGGAAGACGAAGCCCCCGAAGACCGACATCATGATCAGCGCGGCGGCGGTGACGACCCGGGCGCCGTGCCCCATGCCGCTGATGGTGGCCTGCCGGGCGGACTTGCCGTGCACGAAGTCCTCCCGCATGCGGGACACCAGGAACACCTCGTAGTCCATGGCGAGCCCGAACAGGATGCCGATCAGCAGGATCGGCAGGAAGCTGATCAGCGGGCCCGGCGTGTCCAGGCCGACCAGGTCGGCGAGGTGCCCCTGCTGGAAGACCGCCACCGTGATGCCGAACGTGGCCGCGACGGTGAGCAGGAAGCCCAGCGCGGCCTTGACCGGCACCAGCAGCGAGCGGAACACCAGCATCAGCAGCAGCACCGAGAGCCCGACCACCAGCAGCAGGTAGACCGGTAGCGCGTCGGAGAGCTTCTCGGAGACGTCGATGCCGATCGCGGTGGCACCGGTGAGTAGCACGTCCGCGTCGCGGATCCCGCCCACCGCGTCGCGGATGTCGTGCACCAGGGTTTCGGTGGCCTCGTCGGTCGGGCCGGTCTTGGGCACCACGCCGAGCAGCGCGGTCCGACCGTCCGGGCTGAGCTGGGGCGGCGCCACCGCGAGGACGTTCTTGGTGCGCTGCAGCAGTGCGGTGACCTGCGGCACGGCGGTCGCGGTGGCCTGTGGCGTGTCACCGGCGACCACCACCGCGAGCCGGCCGGTGAAGCCCGCTCCGAAACCCTCGACGGTCAGGTCGTTGGCAACCCGGGCGGGTGAGCCGACGGCGGCCGTCGCGGCCCCCGGCAGGGCCAGCCTCATGTCCGGCGTGGGCAGCGCGAGCAGGCCCAGGCCGAGCAGACCGACCAGGATGACGGGTACGCGGAAGCGGGTGACCAGCCGTGCCCAGCGGAACCCGAACCGGGACTCGTCCTCGGCGGCCGGCCGGTCGGTGCCGCCGGAGTGGTCGGCGACGGCGCTGGTGTCGGTGCTGGTGCCAGCGCTGGTGTCGGTGCCGTCGGTGGTGACCGCGCGCAGTCGGCGGGGGAGCACCCGGCGACCGGCGAAGCCGAGCAGTGCCGGCTGGAGGGTGATCGCGACGAGGACGGCGACGGTGACCGTGCCGGCGGCGGCGAGACCCATCACGGTGAGGAACGGGATGTTCACCACGGCCAGTCCGGCCAGTGCAATGACCACCGTCGCGCCCGCGAAGACCACCGCGGACCCGGCGGTGCCGACCGCTCGGCCGACCGCCTCCTCCGGGGACAGGCCTTCGAGCAGGTTCTGCCGGTGCCGGGAGGTGATGAACAACGAGTAGTCGATGCCGACGGCGAGGCCGAGCATCAGCGCCAGGATCGGCGCGGTGCCTGTCAACTCGATGACGCCGCTGAGCGCGAACAGGCCGGCCATGCCGACGCCCACGCCGATCAGCGCGTTGAGCATCGTCATTCCGGCGGCGACGAGTGAACCGAACGTGATGATCAGGACGATCGCGGCGACGAGTACGCCGAGCGCCTCGGTGGAGCCGATCTCCGGCTCACCACCCAGCACCTCGCCACCCGGGGCCACCTGCCAACCCTTCGCCTCGGCGGCGGCGCCGACCTCCTCGTACGCGGTGCGCTGCTCGTCGGTCACCTCGTCGCCGCCGCTGGCGAACTGGACCTGGACCAGCGCGTACCGGCCGTTGGGCGAGACCGCGCCGACCTGGAGCGGGTTGACCGCGCCGACCACGCCGGGCAGGGACGAGGCCTCCTGGACCAGCTCCCGCACCACGGCCTGGCCCTCGGGGGTGGCCAGTTGGCCGTCGGCCGGCGCCTTGACCGTGATGGTGCCGGTGGCGCCGCTGGCCGCGGGGAACTGCTCGGCGAGCAGGTCGAGCGCCCGCTGGCTCTCGGTGCCGGGCATCGTGAAGTTGCTCGCCGTCGGGCCGCGCAGGGTCGCCGCGGCCAGGCCGGCGATGACGAGTACGACGAGCCAGAGCGCGACGACGAGTCGTCGCCGGCGCAACGCGCCCCGGCCGAGCCGGTAGAGCAGGGTGGCCATCAGGAGTCCTTGTCCTCGGTCGTGGGTGCTGGGTGCTGGGGTGACTCGACGGGCTCGACGGCCCGCCGGACGAGGGTGAGCAGGGCGGGGCGCAACTCGTCGTCGGGCATGTCGACGAATTCGGCGCACGCCTCGGAGATGCCGGCGAGCAGCACCAGCGCGGCGATCCGGGCGCCGGGGCGGTCGGAGTGCCCGGCCAGCGCGTCGCGCAGCCGATCCGAGATCTGCTGGATGTGCGCGAAGGCCGGCTGGCACAGCAACTCGGGGAACTCGCCGCGCAGCACCGCGATCTCCCGCCGGAACCGGACCGCGAGGTCGACGAAGCCGATCGCCGCGACCTCCTGGGCGGGTGCCCCGGTCAGGCCGGTGAGCCGGTCGTCGAGGTCTCGCAGCACACCGATCGCGGGAGCCATCAGCTCGGCGAGCAGGGCTTCCTTGTTGGCGAAGTGGTAGAGCACGGTGGCCTTGGAGCAGCCGACCTCGCCGGCGATGTCCTGCAGCGAGGTGCCCCGGTAGCCGGTGACCGCGAACCGTCGCGCCGCCGCGGCGAGGATCTCACCGTGCGTTTCGGACACCGCTCTGGCCATCATTGGTCCACCTCCGTGAACCAGCATGCCTGACCGATCGGTCAGATCCTGACCGATCGGTCAGACTCCTGCGGTGGCGTTCCCCACATCCGGGGTTGGTTTACTCGGCGTGCTCGGCGTCGTACCTGGTCCGCGCCTCGGCGATGGCCCGACGGTGCCGCTCGGCCCAGGCGGTCAGCGCGACGAGTGACTCGTACAGCTCCAGGGCCATCGGGGTGGCGGTGTATTCGACCTTGGGCGGAACTGTCGGGTAGACCCGGCGGTGCAGCAGGCCGTCCCGTTCCAGGTTGCGCAGCGTCAGGGTGAGCATCCGGCGGCTGATCCCCTCGATGTGCCGCTCCAACTCGGTGAAGCGCACCGGCCCGTGTGAGGCGGCCACCAGAACGCCGATGCTCCACTTGCCGCCGACCCGGTCGAGCACCTGGCGGACGGTGCACGCCCGAGCCTGACCCGGGGTGAACGGCACGTTCTCGGCCGTGCACGTCACCTCGGCCTGGACCAGCGCGGACACATCGCTGTTCCTCTGGGACATATCAGTGCCTCCTTCCGCTCCGGTTCATGGTCACAGACGATGACCTCGGTAACAAACCGTGCACCAAGGAGGGGGTTTCATGGACCGCGTCGTCCCGTCCCGCTGGCCAGCGCTGCTCGTGCTCTGTGCCGGCAGCCTGATGATCATCCTGGACGGCACAGTCGTGGCGGTGGCGCTGCCCGCCGTACAGCGCGACCTGGGCTTCACCGCCGCCGGCCTGGCGTGGGTGGTCAACGCCTACCTGGTCGCGTTCGGCGGGCTGTTGCTGCTCGCCGGCCGACTCGGCGACCTGCTCGGCCGACGGGGGGCCTTCCTGGCCGGCGTCGCGCTGTTCACCCTGGCCTCGTTGGCCTGCGCGGTCGCCACCGGGCCGGCCCTGCTGGTGGCCGCCCGGTTCGGCCAGGGCGTCGGTGGGGCGCTGGCCATGGCGGTCAGCCTCGGCATGATCGTCCGGCTCTATCCCGAGCCGGCCGAGCGCGCCCGCGCGATCGCCGTCTTCAGCTTCACCGGAGCGGCCGGCGCGTCGGTCGGCACCGTCGCCGGTGGGGTGCTCACCGACGCGGCCGGGTGGCGGGCGATCTTCCTGGTCAACCTGCCGATCGGTGCGGTCATCCTGCTCGCGGCCGTCCGCCGGCTCCCCGCCGAACGGGGTGTCGGCCTGCGGGCCGGCCTGGATCTGCCCGGCGCGCTGCTGGTCACCGCCGGTCTGATGGCCGCCGTGCTGGGCATCGTGGGGACCGGCGAGCACGGCTGGACCAGCCCGCGCACCCTCGGCGCGGCGGCCCTCGCGGTGCTGCTGCTCGGCGGGTTCGTGCTCCGCCAGCGGGTTGCGGCGACCCCGCTGTTGCCGGGTCGGGTGCTGCACGTCCCCGGTCTGGTGGCGGCGAACGCCGTGCAGTTCCTCATGGTGTCCGCGTACTTCGGCTTCCAGTTCCTGCTCGCCGTGGAGCTGCAACTGGTGCTCGGGCTGGACGCGGCCACGACCGGCTGGGCCTTCCTGCCCACGCCGGTGGTGATCGCGGTGGTGTCACTCGGCCTGGCCGGTCGGCTGATCGCCCGCTGGGGCGCCCGGAGCGTGCTGCTGGCCGGGCTGGGCCTGGCCACCGTCGGCTTCCTGCTGCTCGCCCGGCTGCCCGCCGACGGGGCGTACCTCGTCGACGTACTCCCGGCGATGTTGGTCTTCGGGATGGCCGGTGGTCTGACCCTGCCGGCGGTCACCACCCTGGCCATGGCCGGCGCGACCGACACGGACGCCGGGCTCGCCTCCGGCCTGGCCAACACCACCCAGCAGGTCGGTGGGGCGGTCGGCCTGGCCGCGCTGGCCACCCTGGCCGCCGCCCGCAGTGACAGCCTGCGGGCCGCCGGTTGGGACGAGACGGCCGCGTTGGCGGGTGGCTACCGGGTGGCGTTCGCCGTGGCCGCCGGCCTGGTGGTCGCCGCGTTGCTGGTGGCATTGACCACGCTGCCCGGCACCCGACCCGCCCGAACCGGCCGGCAGGGTGAGTTGACCGCCGACACCGAGCCGGTCGGCAGGGCAGGTTGACCGGGGGGCCGTGGGGCCGCGAAGGTGGTCGGGTGAGCGAGGCTGACGAGACCCGGGACGGCGTGGCCCTGACCAACCTGGACCAGCCGCTGTCCGACCGCGACGACGCGACCAAGCGCGACCTGGTCGACTACCTCGACGCGGTCAGCGGGCGGATCCTCCCGCAGGTGCGGGGCCGACCACTGTCGGTGATCCGGGTGCGTCCCGGCCAGCCGCCCTTCATGCAGAAGAACCTGCCCCGCTACACCCCGGACTGGGTCCGCCGGGTGCCGGTCTGGGCGGAGGCGTCGCACCGGGAGATCTCGTACGCCCTCTGCGACGACCGGCGCACCCTGCTCTGGTTCGCCAACCAGCGCGCGGTGGAGTACCACCCGACACTGGCCACCGCGGCGGATCCGCAGCGCCCGACACACCTGGTGCTCGACCTGGACCCGCCGGAGGGCGACGGCTTCCGGGCAGCCGTCGCCGCGGCCCTGCTGGTCCGCCAGGCACTCGCCGACGCCGGCCTGGCCGGTGCGGTCAAGACCAGCGGGGCCAAGGGCGTGCACGTGTTCGTCCCGGTGGCCGACGAACCCACGGCGGAGGAGTTGGCCGCCGCCACCCGGGCGCTGGCCGTCCGCGCCGAGCGGCTCGACCCGGCGTTGGCCACCACGGCGTACATCAAGGAGGACCGGGGTGGCCGGGTCTTCGTGGACGCCACCCGCGCGGGCGGGGCGACGGTGGTGGCCACGTACAGCCCGCGGCTGCGCCCCGGGATGCCGGTGTCCTTCCCGGTCGACTGGGCCGACCTGACCGAGGTGACCCCGGCCGACTTCACCATCCGGACCGCGCCGGCGCTGCTCGGCGACGGCGACCCGTGGGCCGCGCTGATGCCGGCGCCGCAGCCGCTCCCGGCCGACCTGGTCGCCGAGGGCCGGACCATCCCGGTGGCCCGGGTGCAGGCCATGCACGAGGGCAAGCGCCGGGCCCGCGCCCGCCGCGAGGCCGGCTGACCGGGCTCGTCGGCCTGCGCCCGCGCCCGGCGAGCGGTCGATTGTCGGTGGGCTGTGGCACGATTTTCCAGGTGAGCAGCAAACCCGACGCGACCCGGCGACTGGACGACCTCGCGCGGCTGCGCCGCGTCCGCGACCGGATCGACCGGGAGTACGCGTCTCCGCTCGACGTCGAGGCGCTCGCCCGGGGCGCGCACATGTCGGCCGGGCACCTCAGCCGCGAGTTCCGGCTCGCCTACGGCGAATCTCCCTACAGCTACCTGATGACGCGGCGCATCGAGCGCGCGATGGCGTTGTTGCGTCGGGGCGACCTCAGTGTCACCGATGTCTGTTTCACGGTCGGCTGCTCGTCGTTGGGCACCTTCAGCACCCGCTTCACCGAGCTGGTCGGCGTGCCGCCGAGCGTCTACCGGCGGCGGGCGGGGCAGTCGACGGCGGGGATGCCGTCCTGCGTGGCGAAACAGGTGACCAGACCGATCAGGAATCGAGAAGCGCAGGTCACGGAGCCACAACTAGCGTGACGGCCATGGACATCACCATTCACTCGAGCTTCCTCCCGCACCTCGACCCCGATGCCTCGCTGGCCTTCTACCGCGACGTCCTCGGCTTCGAGGTCCGCCTCGACGTCGGCTACGGGGGGATGCGCTGGATCACCGTCGGGCCGGCCGGCCAGCCCAGCACGGCCATCGTCCTGCACCCGCCGGCCGCCAGTCCCGGCATCACCGACGACGAGCGCCAGACCATCCTCGAACTGGTGGCCAAGGGCAGCTACTTCGGCGTCAACCTGGCCACCGCCGACCTCGACGCCACCTTCGCCAAACTGGAGGCCAGTGACGCCGAGGTCGTCCAGGAGCCAACCGAGCAGCCGTACGGCGTGCGCGACTGCGCCTTCCGCGACCCCGCCGGCAATCTGATCCGCATCCAGGAAGTGCGCTGACCCGTCCAACCCCGGCCAGATGGAGACCTGATGAGCACGGCCACCCCGCCGTCCACGCCGCACGTCGCGGACAGCCACGATCTGATCCGTGTGCAGGGCGCACGCGTCAACAACCTCAGGGACGTCAGCGTCGAGATCCCGAAGCGACGGCTGACCGTGTTCACGGGTGTCTCCGGCTCCGGCAAGAGCTCGTTGGTGTTCGGCACCATCGCCGCCGAGTCGCAGCGGATGATCAACGAGACCTACAGCGCGTTCCTGCAGGGCTTCATGCCGACGCTGGCCCGGCCCGAGGTCGACCTGCTGGACGGCCTGACCACGGCGATCATCGTGGACCAGGAGCGGATGGGCGCCAACTCCCGGTCCACGGTCGGCACCGCCACCGACGCCAACGCGATGCTGCGCATCCTGTTCAGCCGGCTCGGTCAGCCGCACATCGGCTCGCCCAACGCCTACTCGTTCAACGTCCCCTCGGTGAAGGCCACCGGTGCGATCACCGTCGACCGTGGCGTCGGCAAGACGAAGACCGAGAAGGCGACATTCACCCGGCTCGGCGGGATGTGCCCGCGCTGCGAGGGCATGGGTTCGATCAACGACATCGACCTGTCGGCGCTGTACGACGACAGTCTCTCGCTCAACGAGGGCGCGATCACGATCCCGGGCTACAGCATGGAGGGCTGGTACGGCCGGATCTTCCGTGGCTGCGGCTACTTCGACCCGGACAAGCCGATCGGCAAGTACACCAAGCGGGAGCAGCACGACCTGCTCCACCGGGAGCCCACCAAGATCAAGATCGATGGGATCAACCTGACGTACTCGGGCCTGATCCCGTCCATCCAGAAGTCCTTCCTCGCCAAGGACATCGACGCGTTGCAGCCGCACATCCGCGCCTTCGTGGAACGGGCCGTGACCTTCACGACCTGCCCCGACTGCGACGGCACCCGGCTCAGCCAGGAGGCCCGGTCGTCGAAGATCCAGGGAAAGAACATCGCCGACGCCTGCGCCATGCAGATCAGTGATCTCGCCGCCTGGGTCCGGGGGATCAGGGAGCCGTCGGTGACCCCGTTGCTGGCGGGGCTGCAACACCTCCTCGACTCGTTCGAGAAGATCGGGTTGGGCTACCTGTCGCTCGACCGGCCGTCGGGCACCCTGTCGGGCGGCGAGGCGCAGCGCACCAAGATGATCCGCCACCTCGGCTCGTCGCTCACCGACGTCACCTACGTCTTCGACGAGCCCACGATCGGGCTGCACCCGCACGACATCCAGCGGATGAACGAGCTGCTGCTCCAACTGCGCGACAAGGGCAACACCGTGCTGGTCGTGGAGCACAAGCCGGAGGCCATCGCCATCGCCGACCACGTCGTCGATCTCGGTCCCGGAGCCGGCACGGACGGCGGGACGATCTGCTACGCGGGCACCCTGGAAGGCCTCCGCGCCAGCGGCACCATCACCGGCCGCCACCTCGACGACCGGGCGGCCCTCAAGGAGACGGTGCGTACGCCCACCGGCAAGCTGGAGATCCGTGGCGCGACGGCCAACAACCTCCAGGACGTCGACGTCGACGTCCCGCTCGGGGTGCTCGTCGTCGTGACGGGTGTCGCCGGCTCCGGCAAGAGTTCACTCGTGCACGGCTCGATCCCCGCCGGTGCCGGTGTGGTGTCGATCGACCAGGGCGCGATCCGTGGCTCACGGCGGAGCAACCCGGCCACGTACACCGGACTGCTCGATCCGATCCGTAAGGCGTTCGCGAAGGCCAACGGTGTGAAGCCGGCGCTGTTCAGCGCCAACTCCGAGGGCGCGTGCCCGAGCTGCAACGGCGCGGGTGTCATCTACACCGACCTGGGGATGATGGCCGGCGTCGCCGCACCCTGCGAGGACTGCGAGGGCAAGCGGTTCCAGGCGTCGGTGCTGGAATACCGCTTCGGCGGTCGCGACATCAGCGAGGTGCTCGCGATGTCGGTGACCGAGGCCGAGAAGTTCTTCGGCGCCGGCGAGGCGCGTACGCCGGCCGCGCACGCCATCCTCGACCGGCTCGCCGACGTCGGGCTCGGCTACCTCAGCCTGGGCCAACCGCTCACGACCCTCTCCGGCGGCGAGCGGCAGCGACTCAAGCTGGCCACCCACATGGCCGAGAAGGGTGGCGTCTACGTCCTCGACGAACCGACCACCGGCCTGCACCTGGCCGACGTCGAGCAACTGCTCGGCCTGCTGGACCGCCTCGTCGACGCCGGCAAGTCGGTGATCGTCATCGAGCACCACCAGGCGGTCATGGCGCACGCCGACTGGCTCATCGACCTCGGTCCCGGTGCCGGCCACGACGGTGGTCGGGTCGTCTTCGAGGGAACACCCGCCGACCTCGTCGCCGCCCGTTCCACACTCACCGGCGAGCACCTGGCGGCGTACGTGGGCAGTTGACGGCCGACGTTCACGCCACCGGCGGTCGGGCGTGCCGTGCCGTCGTGGTGGCGAGGACTCCGCAGGTGGCGGTGATCAGACCGAGGGCTGCGGTGCTCGGGTTGACGTACCCGGGCACTGACGAGGTGATGTAGGTACTGCCACCGCTGAGGCGGCACTCGAAGCGCAGCGGCAGGAGGCTGACGTCGTACCCGTTGACCTGGCTCGCCCGCTGCGGCCCGGCCTCCCGACAGGGTTCGATCGGGAAGGAGCCGGCGCCACCGTCCTCCGCCCGTAGCACCGCGTAGCCGAGGTGGAGCAGACCCCAGGCGTACACGGCGACGGCGCCCGCGCCGGCGAGAAGGGCCGCCGCCCGCAGCCAACCCGACCGTTCGCTGCTCCGGAACACCGTGCGGAGCCCACGAACGGTGAGGGTCGTCGCGAGGACGGCCCCACCCAGCGCGGCGAGGAGCAACACGAGAAACAGCATGCCGACATTCTTGATCTTGTTCGATCGTCGACGCCAGTGGGGTGGTCAGGCGGGACTGTTGGCGACCGCGACGTCGAGCACCCAGGTGATGCCGAACGGATCGGTGAGCATGCCGTAGAGGGGCGCCCAGCCGGCAGGTGCGAGGTCGACCACGATTGTCGAGCCCTCACTGAGCTTCTTCCAGTAGCCGGTGATCTCGTCGGCGTCCCCACCCCGGACCGAGACGAAGAACGGGCTCTCGCCCTGGCTCCACGGTCGCACGGACGGCACGTCGTACGCCATGATCTGGAAGCCCTCGGCGGACGTGACCTGACCCCACATGACCTGGTCGGCCTCGGCCGGGTCCTGCACGCTGTGGGCCTCGGCGTAGGTCACCGCGACGAGGTCCCCGCCGAACACGGACCGGTAGAACTCGAGAGCGGCCCGCGCGTTGCCGCGGAGGTTGATGTGCGCGACGGTGTTGATGCTCATTGCTGCTCTCCTGCTACGTGTCGTCAACCCCGTGGCTGCTGCCCGGGGACGAGGGAACGATGACAGCGGTAGCGGTCAGGTTGTGGCCGCTACCTGCGGGAAGATCGGAGGCATGCCCAAGACTTCGGCGCGACTGCTGGCGTTGCTCTCGCTGCTCCAGGCGCGCCGCGACTGGCCGGGCGGCCTGCTCGCCGAAAGGCTGGACGTCAGCCCCCGCACCGTGCGGCGCGATGTCGACAGGTTGCGCGAGCTCGGCTACCCGGTCAGGGCCGTCAAGGGCCCGGACGGCGGGTACCGGCTGGACGCCGGCGCCCAACTGCCACCGCTGCTGTTCGACGACCAACAGGCGATCGCCATCGCCGTCGCGCTCCAACTGGCCCCCCTCTCCGGAGCGGGCATCCAGGAGGGCGCCGCGCGAGCGCTGCACACCATGCGGCAGGTCATGCCCAGTCGGCTGCGGCACCGCATCGACACCCTGCGGGTCACCGCCGTCGAACAACCCACCACCCGCCCGGACCCCCCGGTCGACAGCAGTGTGCTGACGGCCATCGGGACGGCCGTGCACGCCCACGATGTCCTGCGCTTCGACTACGCCTCGGCGACGTCCGGCAGCCACGCGCCACCCCGCCGCGTCGAGCCCCACCACCTCGTCACCTGGAAGGAACGCTGGTACCTCGTCGGCTGGGACCTCGACCGTGGCGACTGGCGAACGTTCCGGGTCGACCGCATCAGTCCGCGTACCCCGACCGGGCCGCGCTTCGCCCCCCGACGGCTCCCCGCGACAGACGTGGCCACCTTCGTGACCGCCCGATTCCGAGGGTCCACCGACGCGTCGGCGTGGCCCTGCCTCGGTGAGGTCATCCTCGATCTTCCCGCCGCCGTGGCCGCCACGTACACGCGCGACGGGCTCGTCGAAGAACTCGGCCCGGACCGGTGCCGACTCGTGCAGGGCTCCTGGTCCTGGACCGGCCTCGCAGCCGCCCTCGGCAGGTTCGACGCCGATATCGAGGTTGTCGGGCCCGCGGAGCTCCGGGCCGCCTTCGCAGGTCTCGCCCGCCGCTTCGCCAACGCGGCAGGATGACCCCCGGTTGCGGCGGCTACGGCCAGCGGGAATGCGAAAACCGGGCGCGGAGAGCCAACATGCTCCTGCGCCCGGCCTGATTTCCTGGCAAGTGTGCCCCCGGCAGGATTCGAACCTGCGCCCCCGCCTCCGGAGGGCGGTGCTCTATCCCCTGAGCTACGGGGGCTCAGCGACTGGAGAAGACTAGCAAACCTCCCCTGCGTACGCCGAATCGGTATCGGGTGAGCCGATCGTGTCGGCGACCGGCCCACCCTGCGCTCAGGCCGCGACCGCCCGCCCACAACTGGGCAGCGGGTGCAGGACGATTCGCCGCGGCAGCCGGCGTGGCCACTCGTTGCGCGGCCAGGAGCCGTCCACGATCAGATGCACTGTGCGCTGCTCCGCACCGCTGAGCCGCAGCACGAAGTCGCGGGGGAGCGGCGGGTCCACGGTCGGCGTGGTGATCATGAAGCGCACCCGACCGCGGGACGAGACCGCGGAGATCACGTCGGCTGCCGGCATGGTGCCGCGCAGCCGCACCCGACCGATCCAGTAGACCTCCGCGAGGTGCTCCTGGGCGGCCCGGGTGATCGCCGGGTACTCGCTGCGCACCCAGCGCTCGACCGCGCTGACGCAGAGCCCGCAGGCGCGCTCGCGCGGCTCGCGCGGACCCAACCCCCAGGCCCGCAGGTACGCCCCGACCGCGCCCACGTCCGACGGCAGAGAGAACCGGCGCGTGATGAGCGTGGTGAGGCTCTGCCTGGTCCACAGCTCTTCGTCCAGGCCGAAGTCGTCGGGGTGGACGCCCCGCAGTGTGTCGATCAGTTCGAGTTCCTGTTCGCGGCTGAGCATTCCCGGCTCGCCCTGCCGCTGTCCGCGACGGACGGCTGCCACCGCCCCGTCACCGCCGATGGTGTGGCGTCGGCACCAGCTGGTGACCGAACGCCGTGCGTCTCTGAGTGCAACCCCCACGTCTTGGGCAACGAGCACGAATCGCAACTGGTCACGATATGTGCGGAGAAAACTCTCTAAGCAACGTAATCGCCTGTCCCGGTCAAATACCCCAGACCAGACACAGGCGACATTCATCCGCAATCCACCAGGTGCGGGTGTTGATCGACTCGGGTTTCTGAAAGTCGGGGTGTCCCGGTCGCGTGGACAGCGCGGTTTTCATGAAGCCGAGTCGATCATGCACCGGGAGCCGGGGCGCCAGGGGTGCCAGGGGATATGGGACGGGCCCGCGCCTGCGCCGATGAGCGGCGGTGGCGCGGGCCCGGGTGCGGCCGTCTTGGCTGGGGCTAGCCCCTGGCCGCCTGTGCCTGGAGCTGCCGGAGGTTGTTCAGCTCGGTCTGCTGGGTGGCCTTCATGGTCTTCGCCACCCGCACCACCTCGGCGTTGTCGGTCTCGTCGAGCGCCGCGTCGATCATGTGGATGCCGCCGAGGTGGTGGTCGTACATGAGGGTCAGGAACTGCCGGTCGACCTCGATGCCCCGCGCGTCGCGCAGGGCGGTCATCTGCTGCGGCGTGGCCATCCCCGGCATCAGCCCGTCCTTGAGGCGGGCCCCGTCGGACATCCACGACATCGCCGGCTGCGACCCGGTCGGGCTCAGACCCCATTCGCGCAGCCAGGTCTGCATGGCGCCGATCTCGCCCTGCTGACCGGTGGCGATGTCGACTGCGATCTGCCGCACCTCGGGAAGGGTCGCCGACCGGTACGCGATCAGGCTCATCTCCACCGCCTGCGCGTGGTGGGTGGTCATGTCCCGGGCGAAGCCCGCCTCGACCGACGCGTCACCGGGTCGGGTGAGTCGCGGGGTGAGCAGGCCGCCGGCGTAGCCGAGGAGGAGCCCCACCACCACCATGACGGCGAGCGCCAGCACGCCGTAGCGCGACGCCGGGGCCCGGCCGTCCTCGTCCGGGACGGCCGGGGTGTCGTCGTACTCGCTGTCGGTGGTGGCGGGGGCGGTCATCGGCGTCCTTACTGCTGGGGTGGCTGCTGCTGCTCATCACGCGGCGTGGTGCCGGTGGCGGTGATGCCGGTGTTGCACAGCGCCGTCGGGCCCTCGACGGAGGCGTTCACCCGCAGGTCCTTGATGAAGTCGTCGATCCGCGAGTCGTCGGCGTTGTCGAGCTTGAGCTGGTAGCCCCACGCCTGCAGCGAGATCGGCTTGTCCAGGCCCTCGTACGGGCTCATCATCATCTTCTCGACGCCGCGCACCTTGCCGGCGAGCTTGGCGACCTGGTCGGCGGGCAGGTCGGGGCGGTAGGTGATCCACACCGCGCCGTGCTCCAGGCTGTGCACCGCGTGCTCGTTGGCGATCGGGGCGTCGTAGACGTCGCCCATGCAGTTTTGCCAGGCGGCGTTGTGCACGCCACCCACTGGCGGGGAGTATTTCCAGGTCAGCGGGCCCGCCTTGTGTGACTCGTACTTCAGGCTCTCCCCGTCGGTCTTGCGGATGTTGACGATGCCGTCGATGGAGTTGGCCCGCTTGTCCCACGGCTTGGCGCCCTGGAACGTCGCGTAGGCGCCGTAGCCGATGATGCCGGCCGCGAGCACGCCCACCGCGACGAAGAGCGCGATCGGGCCCCAGGCGCGGCCCTGGCTCACCTTGACCGGGGTGACCGGCTTGCGCGGGCCCTTGCCACCTGCCCGGGGCGTGCCCGCTGGCTTGCCCGCCGGCTTGCCGGAACCGGCCTTGGCGCCGGACGCCGGCCGGCCCGCGGCCGGCTTCTTGCCGGTGCTGACCACGGTCGGGCGGCGCTCAGGGCCACCCGGGGTGCTGATGCTCATCGTGCCTCGTCAAGTCGGTCGGTCAGGGGAGTGGCGGGCCGGATGACGCGCAGGGGAGCCGCCGAGTGCCCGAGTCTACCCCCGATAACATGGTTGGGTGACTCCTGCAGAACTAGCCTCGGTCGTCCTTGCCGCCGCCCACGCCGTCTTCGAGCAGCGTGGGCTGGACCGCGCCGCGTTGCCGGCGAGCACGGTGGTGGAGCGACCGCGCAACCCCGAGCACGGCGACTACGCCTCGACGCTCGCTCTGCAGTTGAGTAAGAAGGTGGGCGTTCCGCCCCGGGAACTGGCGACTGCGCTGGCCGACGAGCTGGGTCGGGCAGCAGGTGTCAAATCGGTGGAAATCGCCGGTCCGGGCTTTCTGAACATCCGGCTCGACGCGGCCGCCGCCGGTCAGCTCGCCCGGGTGATCGTCGAGGCCGGCGCGGAGTACGGCCGCAGTGACCGGCTCGCCGGCGAGAGGATCAACCTGGAGTTCGTCTCGGCCAACCCGACCGGGCCGGTGCACATCGGCGGGGTCCGCTGGGCGGCCGTCGGTGACGCGTTGAGCCGGCTGCTGCGGGCCACCGGCGCCGACGTCGGCACGGAGTACTACTTCAACGACGCCGGTTCGCAGATCGACAGGTTCGCCCGTTCGCTGCTCGCCGCGGCCAAGGGTGAGGCGGCGCCGGAGGACGGCTACGGCGGGGCGTACATCGCCGAGATCGCCACCGAGGTGCGGGCCCGCCGGCCGGAGGTGCGGACCCTCGACGACGACGTCGCCCAGGAGGTCTTCCGGGTCGAGGGCGTCGCGCTGATGTTCGACGAGATCCGCTCCTCGCTGCGCGACTTCGGGGTCGAGTTCGACACCTACTTCAACGAGAAGGACCTGCACGACCGGGGCGAGTTGGACCTCGCGTTGAACCGGCTGCGCGAGCAGGGGCACCTCTACGAGTCCGAGGGCGCCACCTGGCTGCGCACCACCGACTTCGGCGACGACAAGGACCGGGTGCTGCGCAAGTCCAACGGCGAGTGGACGTACTTCGCCGCGGACTGCGCCTACTACCTGGACAAGCGCGAGCGCGGCTTCGAGCGGGTCGTGATCATGCTGGGTGCCGACCACCACGGCTACATCGGCCGGATGAAGGCGATGGCCGCCTGCTTCGGCGACGACCCGGAGCGCAACCTGGAGATCCTCATCGGGCAGCTGGTCAACCTGCTGCGCGACGGCGCGCCGATGCGGATGAGCAAGCGGGCCGGCACGGTGATCACCCTGGAGGACCTGGTCGAGGCGATCGGCGTGGACGCCTCCCGGTACGCGTTGGCCCGCTACTCCAGCGACTCCCCGATCGACATCGACATCGAGCTGTGGACCAGGGCGACCCGCGACAACCCGGTCTACTACGTGCAGTACGTGGCCGCCCGGACGGCGGGCGTGGCCCGCAACGCCGCCGAGGTGGGGCTGGTCCCGGGCGACGCCGACGCGTTCCGCCCCGAGCTGCTCGATCACGAGAAGGAGAACGAACTCCTCAAGGCGCTCGCCGAGTTTCCCGCCGTGGTGGCGACGGCCGCCGAGCTGCGGGAGCCGCACCGGGTGGCCCGCTACCTGGAGGAGGGCGTCGCCGCCTCCTACCACCGCTTCTACGACAACTGCCGGGTGCTGCCGCTGGGCGACGAGGAGGTCACCGACCTGCACCGCGCCCGGCTCTGGCTCAACAACGCCACCCGCACGGTGATCGCCAACGGGCTGCACCTGCTGGGCGTCTCCGCACCGGAGAGGATGTGACATGAGGGCTCACGAGGCGGGTGCGCTGCACGCGGACATCAACAACCGGGGGCCGGCCTGGCTGCGTACCCCGGAGGATGTCAACGCCCTGTTGCCGGCGCTGTGGCCGCGGTCGGTGACGCGTGGCGCGGACGGCGCGGTCGCCGTCGCGGGCCTGAGCGTCCGCGACATCGCGGCCGAGTTCGGCACCCCGGTGTACGTCCTCGACGAGGCCGACCTGCGGTCGCGCTGCCGCGACTTCCGGGCGGCCTTCCCGACCGAGGACATCTTCTACGCGGGCAAGGCGTTCCTGTGCCGGGCGGTGGTCCGGATGATCGCCGAGGAGGGGCTGCACCTGGACGTCTGCACCGGGGGTGAGCTGGCCACCGCGCTGTCGGCCGGCATGCCGCCGGAGCGGATCGGCTTCCACGGCAACAACAAGTCGGTCGCCGAGCTGTCCCGGGCGCTGGACGCCGGGGTGGGGCGGATCATCGTCGACTCGTTCACCGAGATCGACAGGCTCACCGCGCTGGCCCGGGAGCGGGGGGTCCGGCCCCGGGTGCTGGTCCGGGTCACCGTCGGCGTCGAGGCGCACACCCACGAGTTCATCGCCACCGCCCACGAGGACCAGAAGTTCGGCTTCTCGCTGGCCGGCGGTGCCGCCGCGAACGCCGCGTTCAAGATCCTCGACGAGGGTGTGCTGGAGTTGCGCGGTCTGCACTCGCACATCGGTTCGCAGATCTTCGATGCCAGTGGCTTCGAGGTCTCGGCCCGCCGGGTGCTCGCCCTGCAGGCCCAGATCCGCGACGCGCGCGGGGTGGAGCTTCCCGAGCTGGACCTGGGCGGCGGCTTCGGCATCGCGTACACCACCCAGGACGACCCGGCCACCCCGCAGGATCTGGCCAAGCGACTGCGCAAGATCGTCGATTCGGAGTGCGCGGCGGAGAACCTGGCCGTGCCGCACCTGTCGATCGAGCCGGGGCGGGCCATCGTCGGGCCGGCCGTGTTCACCCTCTACGAGGTCGGCACGGTCAAGGAGCTCGACGGCATCCGCACGTTCGTCAGCGTCGACGGCGGGATGAGCGACAACATCCGCACCGCGCTGTACGACGCGTCCTACTCGGCGACGCTTGCCTCCCGGGCGTCGGGCGCGCAGCCGTTGCTCGCCCGCGTGGTGGGAAAGCACTGTGAGTCTGGGGACATCGTGGTGAAGGATGAATTCCTGCCCGCCGACGTGCAGCCCGGAGATCTTGTGGCGGTGCCCGGCACTGGTGCGTACTGCCGGAGCATGGCCAGCAACTACAACCACGTGCCCCGGCCACCGGTTGTCGCGGTGCGCGACGGCCAGGCGCGTCTGATCGTCCGGCGGGAAACCGAAGAAGACCTGCTCGCATTGGATGTTGGATGACGTCACCTGTGCGCTTGGCGCTGCTCGGTTGTGGCACTGTCGGCCAGGAGGTGGTCCGGCTGCTGCACGAGCAGTCGGCCGACCTCACCGCGCGGATCGGCGCTCCACTGGAGATCGCCGGCATCGCCGTCCGTCGGCTCGGCCGCGATCGGGGTGATCTGCCCGTCGACGAGGCCCTGTTCACCACCGACGCGCTCGGCCTGATCAAGCGCGACGACGTGGACGTGGTGATCGAGGTGGTGGGCGGCATCGAGCCGGCCCGAGGCTGGCTGGTCGAGGCGCTGCGGGCCGGCAAGAGCGTGGTCACCGCCAACAAGGCGCTGCTCGCCGAGGATGGTGTGGCCCTGCACGAGGCGGCGGCCGAGGGCGGCGGCGACCTCTACTACGAGGCGTCCGTGGCCGGCGCCATCCCGCTGCTGCGCCCGCTGCGCGAGTCGCTGCACGGTGACCGGATCAACCGGGTCACCGGCATCGTCAACGGCACCACCAACTTCATCCTCTCCGCGATGGACGCGACAGGCGCCGGGTTCGCCGAGGCACTGGAGGAGGCAACCTCCCTGGGGTACGCGGAGGCCGACCCGACCGCCGACGTGGAGGGCTTCGACGCCGCGGCGAAGGCGGCGATCCTCGCCTCGCTGGCGTTCCACACCCGGGTCGGCGCCGCCGACGTGCACCGTGAGGGCATCACCGAGGTGACCGCCGCGGACATGGCCAGCGCCCAGGCGATGGGCTGCACGATCAAGCTGCTCTGCATCGCGGCCCGCGGCGTCGACCGCACCGGCCGGGAGACCGTCAGCGTTCGGGTGCACCCGGCGATGATCCCGCGCAGCCACCCGCTGGCCAGCGTCGGCGACGCGTTCAACGCGGTCTTCGTGGAGGCGGACGCGGCCGGGCAGCTGATGTTCTACGGTCGGGGCGCCGGGGGTGCGCCGACCGCCAGCGCGGTGCTCGGTGACGTGGTCGCGGTGTCCCGCAACCGGCTCGCCGGGGTGCGCGCGGCCAGCGAGAGCGCGTACGCGGACCTGGCGGTCCGGCCGATGGGCGAGGCGTTGACCCGCTACCACGTGAGCCTCGACGTGGCCGACCGTCCCGGTGCGCTGGCCTCCGTGGCGAACGTGTTCGCCCGGCACGACGTGTCGATCGCGACGGTGCGGCAGGGTTCGGCGAGTGGGTCGCCCGGCCGTGACGGCGACGCCGAGTTGGTCATCGTCACCCACGTCGCACCGGATGCCGCGCTCGCCGCGACAGTCGGAGAGCTGCGCGGTCTGGACATTGTCCGGTCCGTGACCAGTGTGTTGCGGGTCGAGGGCGGCGCCTGATTCGTTGACACCATGGGTGGGGCTGGCTCGCGCGTCCCGCCAGGTGGGTAAGCCGGGGTGTGCCCTTGACCACTCCGGCAGGCTGGTCCAAGGTGGCCCGATGCGCGGGTCGGCGCAGTGTCAGAGGCGAGGAGAACGACATGTGGCGGGGTCTGATCGAGGCGTACCGGGATCGGCTGCCGGTCACCGCGGCCACGCCGGTCGTCACGCTGCACGAGGGCAACACCCCGCTGTTGCCCGCGCCGGTGCTGTCCGCGCGGATCGGCTGCGACGTGCACCTCAAGGTGGAGGGTGCCAACCCGACCGGCTCCTTCAAGGACCGGGGGATGACCCTCGCGGTGTCCAAGGCGGTCGAGGCCGGCAACAAGGCCATCATCTGCGCCTCCACCGGCAACACCAGCGCCTCCGCCGCGGCGTACGCGGCGCGGGCCGGGCTGACCTGCGCGGTGCTGGTGCCGCAGGGCAAGATCGCGTTGGGCAAGCTGGCCCAGGCCCTGGTGCACGGCGCGAAGCTGCTCCAGGTCAGTGGCAACTTCGACGACTGCCTGTCGCTCGCCGCGAAGCTCGCTCAGGACCACCCGGTCGCGTTGGTCAACTCGGTCAACATCGACCGGCTGCACGGCCAGAAGACCGCCGCCTTCGAGATCGTCGAGGCGCTCGGTGATGCGCCCGACATCCACTGCCTGCCGGTCGGCAACGCCGGCAACATCTCCGCCTACTGGATGGGCTACGCGGAGGAGCGGGCCGCCGGCGCCACCACCCGCGCGCCGAAGATGTACGGCTTCCAGGCCTCCGGTGCGGCCCCGATCGTGACCGGCCAGGTGGTGCCGGAGCCGTCGACGATCGCCACCGCCATCCGGATCGGCAACCCGGCGAGCTGGACCAAGGCGTTGGACGCCCGGGAGGCCTCCGGTGGTCTGATCGCCGCGGTGACCGACCGGGAGATCCTCTCCGCGTACCGGCTGCTCGCCCGCGAGGTGGGTGTCTTCGTGGAGTTGGGCAGCGCGGCCAGCGTGGCCGGCCTGCTCCAGCAGGCCGCGGCGGGCGCGGTGCCGCCCGGGTCGACCGTGGTCTGCACGGTGACCGGTCACGGCCTGAAGGACCCGGAGTGGGCGATCTCCACGGCCCCGGCGCCGCTGACCATCGCGAACGACCCGATGGCCGCCGCCCGCGCCCTCGACCTGGCCTGAGCGCGCCACCGTCCGGCTGCTGATCGGCGGCGGGCCGGCGGCGGGACGGCCCGGGGGCGGCGGGGGTCGGGCTATGTGAGTCCGGCACACTTTCGGGTATCCCCGCCCGCATTCTCGTTCAGGAGTGAACCAGGCCGATGTCGCTGCTCGCCAGATTCAGCCTCGCCAACCGAGGGCTGATCGCCCTCATCGCGGTGGTGACCACGGCGTTCGGAGCGTTCGCCGTTCCGTCGCTGAAGCAGCAACTGCTGCCGTCGCTCGAGTTCCCGGCCGCGTTCATCGTGGCCGCCTATCCCGGTGCCGGCCCCGAGATCGTCGAGTCGCAGGTGACCGAGCCGATCGAGAACGCCCTCCAGGGCATCCCGGGGTTGGACGAGGTCACCTCCACGTCCCGCGAGGGGTCGGCCACCGTCCAGGTGACGTACGAGTTCGGCACCGACCTGGACGACGTGGTCAACAAGATGCAGACCGCGCTGAGCCGGATCGACGCCCAGCTGCCGTCGAGCGTCGACCCCCAGGTCATCGCGGGTAGCACCGACGACCTGCCGGCGGTGGTGCTGGCCGCGGCCGGCGCGGCGGACGAGCGGGCGCTGGCCGAGAAGCTGCGGGCGACAGTGGTGCCGGAGCTGGAGGGCATCGAGGGGGTCCGCACGGTCGAGGTGACCGGCGCCCGCGACGACCTCGTGGTGGTCACCCCGGACCCGGCGAAGCTGGCCGCGGCGCAGGTGCAGCCGACGGCGATCGGCGCGGCACTGAAGACGAACGGTGTGGCGGTTCCGGCCGGCGCGGTGACCGACGACGGGCTGACCCTTCCGGTGCAGGTCGGTACGCCGATCGCCAGCCTGGAGGATCTGCGCGGCATCGTCATCACCCCGGGCGCGTCACCGGTCCGCCTCGGTGATGTGGCGAGTGTCGAGCAGCAGCTCGCGCCGGCCACCGCGATCACCCGGACCAACGGCAGGGACAGCCTCGGCATCGCGGTCACCGCCGCGCCGGACGGCAACGCCGTGCAGATCTCGCACGAGATCCGCGACCGGCTCGCCGACCTGAGGGACGCCTCCGGCGCGGAGCTGACGGTGGTCTTCGACCAGGCGCCGTTCGTGGAGAAGTCGATCGAGTCGTTGACCACCGAGGGCCTGCTCGGCCTGGTGATGGCGGTCCTCGTCATCCTCGTCTTCCTGCTGTCGGTGCGGTCGACGGTGGTCACCGCGGTCTCCATCCCCCTCTCCGTGCTGGTGGCGTTGATCGCCCTGTGGATCGGCGACTACTCGCTCAACCTGCTCACCCTCGGCGCGCTGACCATCGCGGTGGGCCGGGTGGTGGACGACTCGATCGTGGTGTTGGAGAACATCAAACGACATCTGGAGTACGGCGAGGAGAAGCGGCACGCCATCGTCACCGCCGTCCGCGAGGTGGCCGGTGCCGTGACCGCGTCCACCCTCACCACGGTGGCGGTGTTCGCGCCGATCGCGCTGGTCGGCGGGTTCGTGGGTCAGCTCTTCGCACCGTTCGCGATCACCGTGACGGTGGCGCTGCTCGCCTCGCTGCTGGTGTCGCTGACCGTGATCCCGGTGCTCGCGTACTGGTTCCTCAAGCCGCGTGGCGGCACCGCGGACGACGAGGCGGTGCGACGTGTCGCGGAGGAGAAGGAGCTGCGCAGCCCGTTGCAGCGGGCGTACCTGCCGGTGGTCGGGTTCGCCACCCGCAAGCGGTCGACCCGGTGGATCACCGTGGGGCTCGGTCTGCTGGTGCTCTTCGGCACCTTCGGCCTGGCTCAGAAGCTGGAGACCAACTTCCTGGACGACTCCGGCCAGGACACCCTGAACATGAGTCAGGAGTTGCCGGCCGGCAGTGGCCTGGCGGCCACCGACGCGGCGGCCAAGCAGGTCGAGTCGGTGCTGTCGGCCACCAAGGGCGTCGAGACGTACCAGGTGAGCGTGGGCAGTGGGGACAACCCGTGGGCCGGCGGTGGCGGCAACAACGTCGCCAACTGGTCGTTGGCGCTCGACGGTGACACGGACGCGAAGCAGATGCGTGAGGTGCTGCGCAAGGAGTTCGACAGGCTCGGCGCCGGTGTGGGTGAGATCAGCTTCGGTGGCGGGCAGGAGGCGTCGACCAGCCAGCTGGAGGTGATCGTCCAGGCCGGCGACCCGGAGGCACTGACCAGGGCCACCGAGGAGGCTCGGGCGGCGATGGCCGGTGTCCCGGACGTCGAGGACGTCTCCACCAGCCTGGCCGAGCGGGTGCCGCGGGTCGACGTGACTGTCGACCGGGTCGCCGCCGGTCGGGCTGGGCTCACCGAGGCCGCCGTGGGGCAGCTCGTGTCGCAGGCGTTCCGGGGAGCGCCGCTGGGTGAGGTAGCGCTCGACGGCCAGCAGCAGAACGTCGTCCTGCGGCTGGGCTCGCAGCCGCCGCTGACGGTGGAGGAGTTGCGGGCGCTGCCGGTGGGTTCGGTCAAGCTGGACGACATCGCGGACGTCACCCAGAGCGAGGGGCCGCAGCAGGTCACCCGGATCGACGGTGAACGCAGCGTGTCGGTGACCGGTGCGGCGACCGGCTCGAACCTGGGCGCGACGAGCAAGGAGCTGCAGAAGCGGCTGGACGGCATCGACGTGCCGGGCGCGAGTTTCACGATCGGTGGCGTCAGCGCGGACCAGGCGGACGCCTTCGGTGATCTGGGCCTGGCGGTGCTGGTGGCGATCGCGATCGTCTTCCTGATCATGGTGGCCACGTTCCGCAGCCTCACCCAGGCGCTGATCCTGCTGATCTCCATCCCGTTCGCGTCGACAGGCGCGATCGGCCTGCTGCTGGTCACCGGGACGCCGCTCGGCGTGCCGGCGTTGATCGGTGTGCTGATGCTCGTCGGCATCGTGGTGACGAACGCGATCGTGCTGCTCGATCTGATCAACCAGTACCGGGCGCAGGGCATGGGGGTCGGCGAGGCGGTGGTCGAGGGCGGCCGGCGTCGACTGCGCCCGATCCTGATGACCGCCGTGGCGACCATCTTCGCGCTGCTGCCGATGGCCTTCGGGCTGACCGGCGAGGGCGGCTTCATCTCGCAGCCGCTGGCGGTGGTGGTGATCGGCGGTCTGCTCAGCTCCACGCTGCTCACCCTGATCCTGGTGCCGACGCTCTACACGATGGTGGAGCACACCAAGGAGTCGCTGCGGGCCCGACGCGACCGGCGGCGCTCCGGCGAGCCGGCGGTGACGGCTGCGGAGACCGACGAGGCGACGAGCCCGAACCAGGTGGCGGTGCCCGGTGACGTGTCCGCACCGGCGACGGCCGGGGCCGCACCGTCGGGTGCGCTGGTGGACGGCACGGACCAGTTCGAGGTGCTGCGGCTGCCCCGTAGCCGTACCTCGCCGCTGCCTCCGTCGGAGCCGACCGAGTAGGGCCTGACTCCGACAGGCACTGCGCAACGCCCCCGGTGGTCTCCGCCGGGGGCGTTGCGGCTACCCGGCTCGGGGGACACTCCGATGGGAGAATCCGGACCTGCACTTTGCGTCACATCTTGCATACTCCTAGTGGTCTGTTGGATGTGCTGTGCGGAGTGGGGCGGACGGATGAGCGAGGGCGCGCGCGGCTGGTCCCGGCGCGACCTGCTGCGCCGGAGCACCCTGGTGGTGGGCGGCGTGGCCGTCGGCGTGGGGGCAGCCGAGGCGTGGCGGAGCACCCGTCGGCGGTTGCCGCTCGCCGGAGGCCCGGCCAGCGCCACGCTCGGCAACGGGCGGGGAGTCGACTCCGGTGAGGTGGCGGTCATCTGGTCGGTGCCGACCGGGCAACGGCTTGTGGCACTCACCTTCGACGACGGCCCGGCGCCACAGTGGACCCCGATGGTCCTGGACGCCCTGGCCCAGCACCGGGTGCCGGCCACCTTCTTCCTGGTCGGGGCACAGGCCAAGCGGCACGCCGACGTCGTCCGCGGTCGGCTCGCCGACCACGAGGTGGGCAACCACAGCTGGAGACACCGCGATCTGGCCCAGATGGACGCCGCCGAGGTGTACGACGACCTGAGCCGCAGCCACGACGCGATCGTCGACGCGACCGGAAGCGCACCCCAACTGGTCCGCCCGCCGTACGGTCACCTGGGTGGGGCGGTGCTGCACGCCGCGGCGCGGCTCGACTATCGACTGGTGCTCTGGTCGTTACAGATGGTGGAGCGCGAGTTTCCGGACGACCCGGCCGGCCATGCCCGGCGGATCACGACCGAGGTCCGGCCGGGGACGATCGTGCTCGGGCACGACGTCGGTGACCGGCGACGTCTGGTCGCGCTCCGCGGCCTGCCGGACATGATCAACGGGCTGCGGGCGCGGGGTTTCACGTTCGTCACCGTCTCCGCGCTGCTCGCAGCGGGTGCGCGGCCGACACCCTCACCGGCCCGGTAGGGTCCCGCTCCGTGGCGTCCACCCTCTCGGTCCTGACCGGCAATCGAAGCTTCCGCAATCTCTTCCTGGCCGAACTGGTGGTCTTCGGCGCCGACTGGTTCGTCATGGTGCCGCTGCTGGTGCTGCTGCCGCAGCTGACCGGCAGCGGGGTCTGGGGCGCGCTGGTGTTGGCGGTGGACACCGGCATCGTGGCGCTGCTGCTGCCGTACACCGGCACCATCGCCGACCGCGTCGACCGCCGGAAGATCATGATCGGCGCCAACGTGGCCACCCTGGTGGGTGTGTTGTTGCTGCTCGGCGTGCGCAGCGCCGGAACGGCGTGGCTGGCGCTTGTCGCGATCGGGGTGGTCGCGGTGGCCAAGGCGTTCTACTCGCCGGCCGCCCAGGCCGCGCTGCCCAACGTGCTGGAGCCGCACGAGTTGGCCGCCGGCAACGCCGTGGCCGGCTCGGCCTGGGGCACCATGACCGTGGTCGGTGCCTCGCTCGGCGGCGTCCTCAGCACCGCTGCCGGCCCGTACGCCTGCTTCTGGGTGGCGGCGGTGGGCCTGGTGCTGGCCGCGGCCCTCGCCACGCGGATCCGCCGGCCGTTGCAGGCACCACGCGACACCGACCTGCCGCCCCAGCGGACCTGGGCCGCGGTCCGCGAGGCGCTCGGCTACATCGGTCACCGCCCCCGGGTGCTCGCGCTGGTCACGGTGAAGTCGGCGGTGGGCCTGGGCAACGGCGTGCTTACCGTGTTTCCGTTGCTGGCCGGCGTGTACGGCGTCGGCTCGCTCGGCGCCGGCCTGCTCTTCGCGGTGCGCGGCGCCGGGGCGCTGGTGGGGCCGATCCTGATGCGCCGGGTGCTCACCAGGCGGGCGTGGCTGCTGCCGGGGCTCGCGCTGTCGATGTCGCTCTACGGGCTGTCCTATCTGGGCGCATCGGTGGCGCGTTGGTTTCCGCTGGTGCTGCTGCTGGTCTTCGTGGCGCACTTCGCCGGCGGCAGCAACTGGGTGATGTCGAACTTCGCCCTCCAGGGCGAGGTTCCGGACCGCCTGCGGGGGCGTGTCTTCGCCACCGACATGATGCTCGCGACGTTGGCGATCTCGGTGAGTCAGCTGGCGGTGGCCCTGGTGGTGGACGTGGTGGACGAACGGGTGGTGCTCGCCGGCTGCGGGTTGATCACCCTCGTGTACGCGGTTGGCTGGCGGATCGCCACCCGCCGGCTCACGCTCAGCGATCCGGCTGCGGAGCAGGTGCCGAGCCCGGCCGGCTGAGTCTGTCGATCCCCGGGCCGCGGGCAGCCGACCTCGACCGAGGACCTTGACACACCTAGCATGAGCGCGTGCCGACGAACTTCACCGCCGGGCCGGTCCGTGTCCGGGTCCCCGCGACCAGCGCCAACCTGGGTCCGGGCTTCGACGCGTTGGGTCTCGCCCTCGGGCTCTACGACGACGTGGCCGCCGAGGTCGCGTCGGGCGGGGTCCGGGTGACGGTGAGCGGGCAGGGCGCCGGTGAGCTGCCGGCCGACGACCGACACCTGGTGGTGCGGGCCATGCGGGCCGCGTTCGACGTGCTCGGCGCCCACCCCGAGGGCCTGCGCGTGGAGTGCGTCAACCGGATCCCCCAGGCGCGCGGTCTGGGCTCCTCGTCCGCCGCGATCGTCGCCGGGGTGCTACTGGCCCGTGCCCTGGTCACCGACGGGGAGCACCGGCTGGACGACCCGGCCGCGCTCCGGCTGGCCGCCGAGATCGAGGGGCATCCCGACAACGTCGCACCGTGCCTGCTCGGCGGCTTCACGGTGGCCTGGTCCGAGCCGGAGGGCGCGCGGGCGGTCTCCCTGCCGGTCGCGGACGGGGTCCGGCCCACCGTTTTCGTTCCGGCGGAGCACGGGCTGACCGCGGTCGCGCGGGCCGCGTTGCCGGCCACCGTGCCGCATCAGGACGCCGCGTTGACCGCGGGGCGGGCGGCGCTGCTGGTGCACGCGCTCACCGCCGACCCGACCCTGTTGCTGCCGGCGACCGTCGACCGGCTCCACCAGGACTACCGCGCACCCGGGATGCCGGGCACATCGTCCCTGGTCAGAGCGTTGCGAGCGGCGGATGTGGCGGCTGTGGTCAGTGGTGCCGGGCCGACCGTGCTGGCGTTCAGCGAGCCTCCGGCGGGCTTCCCGGTGGGAACAGACTGGCAGATTTGGCAGTTACCGATAGACGTCAGCGGTGCGCGGGTTGCTCGGGGTAGACTGGGACACGCCGAGCGGGACCCTGTTGCCGCAGGTCGGAAGAGTTGATTACGCTCTAGACCTAGCACAGCCGCGAAGCACGCGATCTCCTGCGAGGCGGCGCACCCCCGAAGCTCTCGGCGGTCAGCCCGTCACACCCCTGCCAAAGGCCACGCCGCACCGCAGATTCCACAGGTCGCCGCAGACGGCGAGACCTGCTCACCGACGCTGGTGAGTCGGGATACCGACCGGCTGCTGTGTCACAGACTCCCGCGACGCGTCCTTGCGAGGCGGGTGCACCGAGGCCGCCCGGCCACCTGAGCTCCGACTCCGGGCAGTCCCGGCCTTTATCGAGGGAAGGAATCCATTGAGCGACACCACCGACGTGACGTCGGATGTTTCCAACGTCGCTGGCGATGCCACCGCCGCCGCTCCCGCCCGTCGGCGGCGTAGCGGCACCGGTCTGTCGGCGATGCTGCTGCCAGAGCTGCAGAGCCTGGCTGCGTCGCTCGGCATCTCCGGCACGGCTCGCATGCGCAAGGGCGAGCTGATCGCCGCGATCTCCGAGCGGCAGGGCGGCAACGCCGCCGGGACCCCTCGACCGCGGGCCGAGGTCGCGGCCGCGGCCGCCCCGACCCGCGAGGGGGTGCGTGCCGAGGTGCGGGAGACCGCCGACCGGCCGGCAGCCGAAGGGCGTAGCGCCGAGCCGGCGCCCGCCGAGCCGGCCGCCGAGACCGAGGGCCGCACTCGCACCCGGCGGAGCCGGACCGCGGCAGCGGAGACCCGTCCGACCGAGACGCGTCCCGCTGAGGCACGTCCGACCGAGGCACGTCCGACCGAGGTCCGTACCGAAGAGGCGCGTACCGAAGAGGCTGGCGCCGGCGAGCGGACCGACCGCGGCGAGAATCGCCGCGACCGGGCCGAGCGTCCGGAGCGTGCCGAGCGGGGCGAGCGCAACGACCGGGGCGAGCGTACCGAGCGGGGCGAGCGCAACGACCGGGGCGAGCGTGCCGAGCGGGGCGAGCGCAACGACCGGGGCGACCGCGCCGACCGGGGCGAGCGCAACGACCGCGCGGAGCGTTCCGACCGGGGCGAACGTGCCGAGCGCAACGATCGTCCGGAGCGCAACGACCGCGCTGACCGCAACGACCGCAACGACCGTGGTCAGCGTGTCGAGCGGGACAGCGACGGCGACGACGAGGAGGGCGGCGGCCGGCGCGGTCGGCGCAGCCGCTTCCGGGACCGTCGCCGCGGGCGCGGCGAGCGCACCGAGACCGGTGCCGACACCGGCGGCCGTGAGCCGCAGGTCAGCGAGGACGACGTGCTCGTCCCGGTGGCCGGCATCATCGACGTGCTCGACAACTACGCCTTCGTCCGGACCACCGGCTACCTGGCCGGCCCGAACGACGTGTACGTCTCGATGTCCCAGATCAAGAAGTACGGCCTGCGCCGCGGTGACGCGATCACCGGTGCGGTGCGGGCGGCCCGCGAGGGCGGCAACAGCGGCGACCAGCGGCGCGACAAGTACAACCCGCTGATGCGGCTGGACACCATCAACGGGATGGAGCCGGAGGAGGCGCGGCGCCGGCCGGAGTTCTACAAGCTCACCCCGCTCTACCCGCAGGAGCGCCTGCGCCTGGAGACCGAGCCGCACATCCTGACCACCCGGGTCATCGACCTGGTCATGCCGATCGGCAAGGGCCAGCGGGCACTCATCCAGTCACCGCCGAAGGCGGGTAAGACGATGGTGCTGCAGGCGATCGCGAACGCGATCACCCGCAACAACCCGGAGTGCCACCTCATGGTGGTGCTCGTGGACGAGCGGCCCGAAGAGGTCACCGACATGCAGCGGTCGATCAAGGGCGAGGTCATCGCGGCCACGTTCGACCGTCCGCCGCAGGACCACACCACCGTGGCCGAGCTGGCCATCGAGCGGGCCAAGCGCCTGGTCGAGCTTGGCCACGACGTGGTCGTGCTGCTCGACTCGGTGACCCGGCTGGGTCGGTCGTACAACCTGGCCGCTCCGGCCAGCGGTCGGATCATGTCGGGTGGTATCGACTCCACGGCGCTCTACCCGCCGAAGCGCTTCCTCGGCGCGGCCCGCAACATCGAGAACGGCGGGTCGCTGACCATCATCGCCACGGCGCTGGTGGAGACCGGGTCCATGGCGGACACGGTCATCTTCGAGGAGTTCAAGGGCACCGGCAACGCGGAGCTGAAGCTGGACCGGAAGATCGCCGACAAGCGGACCTTCCCGGCCATCGACATCAACCCGTCCGGTACGCGTAAGGAAGAGGTCCTGCTCGCACCCGAAGAGCTGGCCATCATCCACAAGCTCCGGAAGGTGCTGCACTCGCTGGACTCGCAGGCGGCGATGGATCTCCTGCTGGACCGGCTCAAGCAGTCCCGCACCAACATCGAGTTCCTGATGCAGATCGCGAAGTCGACGCCGGGGGAGTAACAGGTCCCGGGTGACCGACGACGAAGGGGCACGGCCGTCCGGGCCGTGCCCCTTCGTCGTACCCGAGAGGCCGCCCTCAGAAGTCGCCGTCGGCCACCTGGAAGACGGTGAGGCCGAGCTCTCGCCACATCTGGACCACCTGGACCCGGTCGTCGAAGACACCGACGACCCGGAACCGGTCCCGGATCTCCCGGTCGTAGATCTCCCGCTTCACGACCGAGTCCTTCCGGGAGTCGCCGACGGCACGCAGGTGCAGGCCGAGGTACGGGATCCGCACGTGCCGGGCCAGCCACGCCTCGGTGGCCGGGCGGGCGGAGGCGTCCCGCCCGGAGCAGAAGACCACCCCGTACCCGGCGGCGTGCATCGCCCGGACCGCCGCGATCACCGCCGTGTTCGGCTGGTCCTCGCCCACCCGCGTCATGTCGTACGGGCTGCGGGAGACGGCCAGCGCGACGGTGCCGTCGATGTCCACCAGGACGATCTCCGGTGGCTCACTCGACGGCGTGTGCACGGCGGCGGGGCTTCCGGTGCGGGCCTGCGGCACCGGCAGCGGCAGTGCGCGCCCCTTCAGGTAACGCTCGTGCAGCCGGAGGATCGCGTCCGCACCTACCTGCTCGGCGGACGGACGCGCGGCGTCGCGCCGGAGGCACTCGTCCAGCGGCACGTCGGTGAAGTCGTGCACCTCGAAATCAGCACCGTGCCGGGCGGCCAGGTCGGCCCAGCCCCGCAGCGTCCGCCCGCGCAGGTTGGTGTCGTCCACGCAGACGTCCGCCCGGGCCCGCAGCAGGGCCTCGACCTGGGCCCGCTGGACGACTGTCACCTGCGCCTCGGCCCACTGGGTGAAGAGCCGCTCGCCGTGCAACATCCGGCGCAGGTCGTCCCGGTTGACCCGGAGGACGGACGGCTGGAGCGTACGGGCGAAGGTCGTCTTGCCCGAGGCGGGCAGTCCTCGGGTGGCGATCAGTCGGGTCATCGGCGCCCCTCCGGGTCGGTGCGTCTTGCGGACGTGTCGGGCGAGTCGACACGTCCGGAACGCGCACTGTTGCGCGTACCCCCGGTGGGGCACGTGGCGGCGGTCCGCCGGGTGGGCGAATGCCCCGCCGGGCGGTGGGAATGCGGAGGGGGGAGCACGTGTTGACGATGCCGGACGAGGTGTGCGGCCCGATTACCGGGTCGGCTCAGGCCCATGGCACACTGGTCAATCGGCCACCGGTTCCGGTTCACGCCCGAGCCCGTCGTGTACGGCGCGACGAGTGTTGACGGCGACCCGGCGACCACCAACGAGAGGACCGAGGCGAGATGAAGGCAAACATCCACCCGGAGTACGTGACCACCGAGGTCAGCTGCTCCTGTGGCAACACGTTCACGACCCGCAGCACCGCCAAGGGCGGGGCGATCCACGTCGAGACCTGCAGCGCCTGCCACCCGTTCTACACCGGTAAGCAGCGCGTTCTCGACACCGCCGGCCGGGTCGCGAAGTTCCAGCAGAAGTACGCCAAGGTTCAGGCCAAGAAGGCCAAGTAACTCCTCGTTCGGCGCCCGCGTCCGGTTTTCCACCGGGCGCGGGCGCCGTCCGCGTTGTGCCCTGTTTCGCACCCGGCGGTCGGCCTTCGGCCCGACCATGCCGGCGTCACACCGTCGAAGGAGCATCCGCAGCATGAGCAGCGAGCGTCTGGCCGGCCTCCTCGACGAGTACGCCGAGTTGGAGAAGCGGTTGGCCGATCCGGCCATCCACGCCGACCAGGCCACCGCGCGCAGGGTGGGTCGCCGGTACGCGGCGCTGGTGCCGCTGCACAAAGCCGCCGACGAGTTGGAGCAGGCCCGTGCCGACCTGGCCGCGGCCCGTGAGTTGGCCGCCGAGGACCCGTCCTTCGCGGCCGAGACCGAGGCGATCGCGGCGTCCCTGCCGATGCTGGAGGAGCGCCTCGCCGAGTTGCTCATCCCGCGTGACCCGCACGACGCCAAGGACGTGATCGTCGAGATCAAGGCCGGTGAGGGTGGTGAGGAGTCGGCGCTCTTCGCCGCTGACCTGCTGCGGATGTACACCCGGTACGCCGAGCGGCACGGCTGGATCACCGAGGTGATCGACGCACAGGACTCCGACCTCGGCGGGGTCAAGGACGTCTCGCTGTCGATCAAGACCAAGGGTGTGCCGGAGGGTGGCAACGGCGTCTGGTCCCGACTCAAGTGGGAGGGCGGCGTGCACCGGGTGCAGCGGGTCCCGGTCACCGAGTCGCAGGGCCGCATCCACACCAGCGCCGCCGGGGTGCTGGTGCTGCCCGAGGCCGAGGACGTCGACGTCACCATCGACGCCAACGACCTGCGGATCGACGTGTTCCGGTCGTCCGGCCCGGGTGGTCAGTCGGTGAACACCACGGACTCGGCGGTGCGGATCACCCACCTGCCGACCGGCATCGTCGTCTCCTGCCAGAACGAGAAGTCCCAGTTGCAGAACCGGGAGCAGGCGATGCGGATCCTGCGGGCCCGGCTGCTCGCCGCCGCCCAGGAGCAGGCCGACGCCGCCGCCTCGGACGCCCGGAAGGCGCAGGTGCGCACCGTGGACCGTTCGGAGCGGATCCGCACCTACAACTTCCCGCAGAACCGGATCAGCGACCACCGGATCGGCTACACGGCGTACAACCTGGATCTGGCACTCGCCGG
Organism: Micromonospora sp. NPDC048898; assembly: GCF_043198035.1. Taxonomy (NCBI): domain Bacteria; kingdom Bacillati; phylum Actinomycetota; class Actinomycetes; order Micromonosporales; family Micromonosporaceae; genus Micromonospora; species Micromonospora sp. NPDC048898. Next base: position 181,407 of record NZ_JBICUF010000003.1, on the reverse strand, counting down.
CGACCTGGACGGGGTGCTGGACGCGCTCGCCGAGGCCGACCGCGCGGCCCGGCTGGCCGGCGACACCGAACTGACCCGCCGCTGACGGCACCCGGCGGCCATCCGGCCGGACGCGCCGCCGTGGGCGGCGCGCGGGCGATCAGCTCGCGCGGGGGCGGGACTTGGCGCGGAGCATCTCCCGGTCGGCCTGCTCGAAGGCGACGCTGAGCGCGTCCCGCAGCCCGCCGCCGGAGACCTCCGCGAAGCCGATGCTCACCCCCACCGGGGTCCCCGGCACCAGCGACTCCCAGTCTTCGAGTCGGACGGCGGCCTCGATCCGGCGGGCCACCTCGGCGGCCTCGGTCATGCCGGTGTCCGGCAGCACCACCACGAACTCGTCACCGCCGTAGCGGGCCACGAAGTCGCCCCGGCGCATCACCCGGTTGATCACCCCGGAGATGCGTTGCAGCACGAGGTCACCGGAGTGGTGCCCGTGACGGGTGTTGACCGCCTTGAAGCCGTCCAGATCGCACACACCGATCACCACCCGCTCGCCCCGCCTGACCACGGCGGTGATGTAGCGCTCCAGCCGGCGTCGGTTGGGCAGCCCGGTGAGCGGGTCGGTCAACGCCTCGCCCTCGAACCGTGCCGCCTCGCGGCGCATCTCCTCGTGGTCGATCCGGGCGGCGATGCCGTCGATGTAGACGTCACGCAGCCGATCGTTGCGCTGGGCGGCGAGCCGGAACGCCAGCCGGTCGGCCCGGTGCGCCGCCGGGTGGTCTCCGGCACAGGCCAGCGCGATGCTGCGCAGACGGGCCGGCTCGGCCGCCCCGAGCGTCTCGTTGGACACGTGGATGGTGTCCAGTCGGGTGACCGCCTCGATCGGCCGCCCGTCGGCGACGGCGAGGCACACCTGCCCGAGCTGACGCATGTCACGGGCGCGGGCGCTGTCCCCACCGTGGCTGATCAGGCGGGCCGGCTCGGTCTTCCGGTCGGTCTCCAGTTGGTCGCCGAGCGCGGCCTGCCGGGCCGCCGCGTAGCCGTACGCGGCGAGGCTGCTCGGGCGTAGCCGTCCGGCCCGCCCGGAGCGGACGAAGCGGGCCAGGTCGGCGGCCACGTCCCGGAGCACCCGCAGGCAGCCGTCGCTGTCGCCGTTGTGGTCCAGTGCCACGGCGTTGCGCAGCCGGATGCCCGGCGCGGCGAACGTCTCCTCGGGGATCCCGGCGGTGAGCCCGAGTTGCCGGGCCCGCTCGATGGCCCCCAGGGCGTACCCGTGGAAGCTGAGGTAGCTGTACGCCATCGCCAGGTCGTGCCAACCCCAGGCGGTGTCCCGGTCCGGGTCCTCGACGGCGCCCAGCGCCCGGGCGGCTCGGACGAGGTGTGTGACGCAACGGTCCAGTGCGCCCTGGTGGTGTGCGGCGAGGGCGGCGAGTGCGTTGAGGTGCCCGTGCAGGTACGGCTCGGCGAGATCACGGACGGCCGCCGACGCCTCCTCGATGGCCCGGGTGTACTCCGCCGTCCGACCGAGATTGATCAGCGCGGAGAGGCGCTGCACCATCGCGTCCGCCCGCGCCGCCGGGTCGTTCGTGGTGCGGATCACACGCTCCAGCAGCACGTACGACTCCGCGGAGCGGCTGGCCTCCTGCAACGCGCGGGCGCGCGTGAGGGCATCAACCTGGTCATCGACCCGGTCGAGCCAGCCCACCCGCCAACCTCCTGTCGTGTGCGCCGTCCCGCGCACCCGTTGGTCGCGCCGCCCGCGACGCATCATGATTATCGCGTGACCACTCTGCCGCAACACCCCCCCGAAGGGACAGGTCCCGTCCGCCCGTCGGCCGCGGTGGCCCGAGCGGCCCGCGCGCTCGCCGCCGCCGGGGTCGGCTCGGCCCGGGTGGAGGCCGAGGTGCTGGCGGCGTACGTGCTGGGGGTGCCCCGCGGTCGGCTGGCGCTCGCCGACGACCTCAGCGGCGACCAGGTGGCGCGGCTCGACGGCCTGACACGTCGGCGTGCCGCGCGCGAGCCGTTGCAGCACCTGACCGGCCGGGCCGGGTTCCGGCACCTCGAACTGTCGGTCGGCCCGGGTGTCTTCGTGCCCCGGCCGGAGACCGAGTTGTTGGCCGGCTGGGGCATCGAGCAGGCCCGGGGGCGGGTCGACCCGGTGGTGGTCGACCTCTGCAGCGGCTCGGGCGCGATCGCGCTGGCGGTGGCGCAGGAGGTGCCGGGTGCGCGGGTGATCGCGGTGGAGCGGTCCCCGCAGGCGCTGGCCTGGCTGCGGCGCAACGCGGCGGAGCGGGCCGGGGCCGGGGACCGGCCGATCGAGGTGGTCGAGGCCGACGTGACCGCGCCGGACCTGCTGGCGGCTCTGGTGGGCTCGGTGGACGTGCTGCTCTGCAACCCGCCGTACGTGCCCGACGACGTCGTGGTCCCGCCGGAGGTGGCCGGGCACGACCCCGCCGAGGCGGTCTTCGGCGGCGCGGACGGCCTGGCGGTGATCCGTCCGGTCGTCGGCCGGGCGGCGGTGCTGCTGCGCGCGGGCGGCGTCTTCGGGGTCGAGCACGACGACACCCACGGCGCGGCGGTCCCCGGCCTGCTGGCCGAGGACTGCGGATTCACCGCCGTCACGGCACATCTGGACCTCACCGGACGCCCCCGTTACGCCACCGCGTCCCGACGGGCGGACGGCCAGCACGCCCCGCTCGGGGCGGCGTGGCAGACTGACTCCTCGTGATGCTCTACGACTGCCGGTCGCCCGCCGATCGGGACCGCGGCATCGCTGCGGCGATCGAGGCGGTCAAGAACGGCGAGCTTGTCGTCCTCCCCACCGACACCGTCTACGGGATCGGCGCGGACGCGTTCACCCCGTACGCGGTCAAGGCCCTGCTGGATGCCAAGGGCCGGGGTCGGCAGATGCCGCCGCCGGTGCTGATCGGCTCGCGGCACACCCTGGACGGGTTGGTCTTCTCGCTGCCCACCGCCGCCCGGGACCTGGTGGAGGCGTTCTGGCCGGGTGCGCTGACGATCGTGGTCGAGCACTCGCCGAGCCTGCAGTGGGATCTGGGCGACAAGACGGGCACGGTGGCGGTGCGGATGCCGCTGCACCCGGTGGCCCTGGAGGTGCTGCGCGAGACCGGCCCGATGGCGGTCTCGTCGGCCAACAAGACCGGCCAGCCCGCCGCGGTGACCGCCGAGGAGGCACGGGACCAGCTCAGCTACTCGGTGCGGGCCTACCTGGAGGCCGGGCCGTGCCCGGACCCGGTGCCCAGCACGATCGTGGATCTGACCGGTGAGGTGCCGCAACTGCTGCGGGCCGGTGCGATCCCGTTGGAGAAGCTGCGCGACGTCGTGCCGGACCTCGTCGACGGCCGGGGGGTCTGAGTGCCCCCGTTCACGGTCCTGCACGTCTGCATGGGCAACATCTGTCGCTCTCCGATGGCGGAGCGGCTGCTCGCCCTCGCGGTGCGGGAGCGGTTGACCCGGCGTGCGCAGGATCCGACCCAGGCCGACGGGCTGGTGCACAGCCACAGCGCCGGCACGGGTGGTTGGCACGCGGGTGAGGAGATGAACCCGCCGGCGGCCCGGCAGGTCACCGGCCGTGGTGGGGACGTGGAGGGGTTCGCCGCGCGCAAGCTGCGCTCGGACCACATCGACGCCGCCGACCTGGTCCTGACCGCCACTGCCGACCAGCAGGAGTACGTGGTGGCGCTGCGACCGGACGCGGCGGCCCGCACGTTCGTCCTGGGCGAGTTCGGCCGGCTGCTGGCCGCGGTGGACGCCGCCGCGTTGCCGCCGGGCGACGCGACCCCGGAGGCCGTGTACGCCCGGGGTGTGGCCCTGGTGGCCGCCGCTCACGATGCCCGGGTGGGCGCCTCGACGCTGCCGACGGACGATCTGGACGACCCGTGGGGTCGTGGTGACCAGTGCTTCAGCCGGGTCGCCGACGAGATCGAGGAGACGGTCCACCCGCTGGCCGGCGCGCTGCTGCCCTGAGCGCGGTGCGAGTTTCCTCCGGGTTTGGGGAAAACCCGGGGCGAAAGGGGCGTTGCGGGTCATTCTGAACGGGTCCTAGCGTGACCGGCTCCTGCGGGGAGAGCTGATGATCCGGGCCCATTTCCACAAACTGCTGACCGTGGTGATCGCCGGCGTACTCGCCGGGTTGGTCCTGGCCGCGGCCGCCCTGCCGGCGGCGCTGGTGTTCGGGATCGGCTTCAGTGCCCTGTCCACGCCGTACTCGGAGCTGCCGAACACGCTCCGCACGCCGCCCACCGCCCAGCGCTCCAACCTCTACGCCAACGACGGCACCACCCTGATCACCTCCTTCTACCAGGAGGACCGGGTGGACGTGCCGCTGCACGAGGTGGCCCCGGTGATGCGCCAGGCGATCGTGGCCGCCGAGGACGTCCGGTTCTACAAGCACAGCGGTGTGGACCTGCGGGGCGTGGTACGCGCGTTCACCGTCAACCGGCGCGACGGCCAGACCCGGCAGGGCGCCTCCACGCTGACCATGCAGTACGTCCGCAACGTGCTCAGCAGCGACCCCCGGCTGACCGAGGCGCAGCGCGTGGCGGCCACCGAGGTCACCACCGCCCGCAAACTCCAGGAGATGCGGTACGCGCTCGCGTTGGAGCGCGAACTCGACAAGGAGGAGATCCTCACCCGCTACCTCAACATCGCCTACTTCGGCGCCGGGGCGTACGGCATCGCGGCGGCCAGCAAGCGCTACTTCTCCCGGTCTCCGGCCGAGCTGACCCTGGCCCAGGCGGCACTGCTGGCCGGTCTGGTCCGCTCGCCGGACAGCGACGACCCGATCAACGGCGACGCCGACAGCGCGCTGGCGCGGCGGTCGTACGTGTTGGAGCGGCTGGTGGAGTCGGGGCAGGTGCCGGCGGACGCGGCGGCGGCGGCGCGGGCCGAGCCACTGCAGCTACGGCCCAGCGAGACCCCCAACGACTGCACCGCGGTTCCCGAGACACACAACGACTGGGGGTTCTTCTGCGACTGGTTCACCCGCTGGTGGAGCAGCCAGTCCGCGTTCGGGGCGACGGCCGACGAGCGGCAGCGGGCGCTGCGCCGGGGCGGCTTCTCCATCGTGTCGTCGCTGGACCCCGGGGTGCAGCGGGCCACCACCGAGCAGGTGCTCAAGATCTATCAGCCGAGCGATGCCGAGACGGTGCCGACCGTGGTGGTGCAACCGGGCACCGGGCGGGTGCTGGCGATGTCGGTGAACCGCGCCTACAGCGTGCGGGACAACCCGGTCGGGCAGAAGAACCGCCCCAACACCGTCAACCAGTTGATCGCCGGTGGCGGTGCGATCGAGGGGTACCAGGGCGGTTCGACGTTCAAGCTCTTCACCATGCTGGCCGCGCTGGAGGCGGGCCTGCCGCTGTCGACCGACTTCGTGGCCCCCACCCGGTTGCTCACCCGCTTCCCGGTGACCGGGGAGGCGAGCTGTGACGGCCACTGGTGCCCGGCGAACGCCAGCCCCTCCTCGATGGACGGCCCCCGCACCATGTGGAGCGCGTTCGGCCGGTCGGTGAACACGTACTTCGCCTGGCTCACCGAGAAGGTCGGCGCCGACCGGGTGGTGGAGATGGCCGAGCGACTCGGCATCGTGCTCCGGGCCGACGCCGACGCCCGACTGGCCCGCTACGGCGCGAAGGACTGGGGTCCGTTCACCCTGGGCGTGGCCGCGACGACGCCGCTGGACCTGGCCACCGCGTACGCCACGGTGGCGGCCGAGGGGATCCGGTGCGCGCCGCTGCCGGTGGTGTCGATCACCGACTCGGGCGGCCGACCGGTCGACGCCGCCAAGCCGGACTGCCGACAGGTGCTCGACGCCGACGTGGCGCGGGCGGCCACCGACGCGGCCCGCTGCCCGGTCGGCGACCAGTCGATGTACGGGCGTTGCGACGGTGCCACCGCACCCGGCCTGCGGGCGCGACTCGGCCGACCGGTGGCGGGCAAGACCGGCAGCTCGGAACGGTACGAGACGGAGACGGTCGTGGCGTTCACACCGCAACTCGCGGTCGCCTCGATGGCGGCGAACCCGGACGACCCCCGGGACGCGGTCGGTCAGGCCGTGCAGGCCCGAATGGTGGACGCGGTAGGCGAGGTGCTAGCCACTGCCCTGCGCGACCAACCGATCCGCGACTTCGTCCCCCCCAGCGAACGCACGGCCTACCAGGTAACCGAAGCCCGCACCGGCAACTGACTCGACAGCGAACCGTACGTAAGAGGCGACAGGGACCACCCTCCACCGTTCCCTTTGCTCTGCACCCGCGGATGCGACGGCTACGTTCCGTGGTCGGTGCATATCGGGGTGCAGAGCAAAGGGGTCAGGGGTGGGGGTGGCTGCCGTGCCCCTTCGCCGCGCGGCAGGGACCAACCCGACCCGACTGCCGATCAGGGAGTTTGTTCGGCGTTGCGGGCTATGTTGCGGGCCATTCCGCCGAAGACCAGCGCGTGGAAGGGAGCTACCGAGCCCCAGTAGGCGTGGCCGGCCAGGCCGCGGGGCAGGAAGACCGCGCGTTGCTGGTAGCGGCTGCGGCCACCCTCGGCCGGCAGCACCCGCATCTCCAGCCAGGCTCGGCCGGGCAGCCGCATCTCGGCGCGCAGGCGCAGCAGCTCGCCGGGGACGATCTCCTCGACCCGCCAGAAGTCCAGCGCCTCACCGACCTGGAGGCGGTGCGGGTCCCGTCGGCCTCGACGCAGCCCGACCCCGCCGACCAGGCGGTCCAGCCAGCCGCGCACCGACCAGGCGAGCGGGAACGAGTACCAGCCGTGTTCGCCGCCGACCCCCTCGATGACCCGCCAGAGCGCGGCGGCCGGCGCGTCCACAGTTCTTTCCCGGACGTCGGTGTAGGCGGTGCCGCCGGACCAGCCCGGGTCGCTGGGCAGTGGCTCGGCGGGCGCGTCCGGGCCGCTCGCGGTCGACCAGCGGGTCTCCACCTGGGCGTCCCGGACCTTGGCGAGCGCCAGCGCCACCGCGTCGTCGAAGCCGGTCAGCCCGCCGGACGGGTCGGGAACGTACCGGACGATGTCGTGTTCGTGGGCGACCGCCTCGTGGACCAGGCTCTCCACCAGGGGGCGGGCGATCGCGTTCGGCACCGGGGTGATCAGGCCGACCCAGTGTGCGGACAGCGACGGGGTGAGCGGGCGGACCGGCACGATGATCCGCCGGCGCAGCCCGGCAACCCGGGCGTAGCGCTGCATCATCTCGCGGAAGGTCAGCACGTCCGGGCCGGCGATGTCGAAGCCCCGGTTGACATCCGGCGGCAGGTCGACGCAGCCGGCCAGGTAGCGCAGCACGTCGCGGACCGCGATGGGTTGGATCCGGTTGCGCACCCAACGGGGGGTGACCATGGCGGGCAGCCGCTCGGTGAGGTACCGCAGCATCTCGAACGACGCCGAGCCGGAGCCGATGATCACCGCGGCCCGGAGCACCGCCGTGGGCACACCGCTGGTCAGCAGGATCCGGCCCACCTCGGCGCGGGACCGCAGGTGCGGGGAGGGGACCTCCGCGTCGGACGCCGGCTCCGGCCCACCCAGGTAGACGATCCGGCGTATGCCGGCCGCGCGGGCCGCCGCCGCGAAGTTCGTCGCCGCCGCCCGGTCGGCCGCCTCGAAGTCGGGCCGGCCGAGCGAGTGCACCAGGAAGTACGCGACGTCCACGTCGGCGAAGGCGGCGGGCAACGTGTCCGGCCGGCTCAGGTCCCCCTCGACGATCTGGGCCGCCGAGGCCCAGGGCACATCGCGCAGCCGGACCGCCTTGCGGGCCAGGCACCGCACGGTGTGACCCTCGGCGAGCAGCAGCGGCGTCAACCGCCCGCCGATGTATCCGGTGGCCCCGGTGACCAGGCATCTCACAGGTCCCAGTGTGCGGCCCCCTAGACTCGTTCGCTGTGGAGACCGAGACGAGCACCTTCTGGGGGCCGGATTTCGCCCAGCTCAGGGCCACCGACCCGGAGATCGCCGGGGTGGTCCTCGGCGAGCTGGACCGGTTGCGGGGTGGCCTGCAGCTCATCGCCAGCGAAAATCTGACCTCGCCGGCGGTGCTTGCCGCGCTCGGGTCGACGCTCACCAACAAGTACGCCGAGGGTTACCCCGGCCGGCGCTACTACGGCGGCTGCGCCGAGGTGGACCGGGCCGAGGAGATCGGCATCGCCCGGGCCAAGGAGCTCTTCGGGGCCGAGCACGCCAACCTCCAGCCGCACTCCGGGGCGAGCGCCAACCTGGCCGCGTACGCCGCGTTGGTGCAGCCGGGGGACACGGTGCTGGCGATGGACCTGCCGCACGGTGGGCACCTCACCCACGGCAGTCGGGTGAACTTCTCCGGCAAGTGGTTCCACCCGGTCGGTTACCCGGTCCGCCCGGACACCGAGCTGGTCGACTACGACGAGGTACGCGATCTGGCGCGGACGCACCGACCCAAGCTGATCATCTGTGGCGCGACCGCGTACCCCCGTCTGATCGACTTCGCCCGGTTCCGGGAGATCGCCGACGAGGTGGGGGCGTACCTGATGGTGGACGCCGCGCACTTCATCGGCCTGGTCGCCGGCCGGGCGATCCCGTCCCCGGTGCCCTACGCGGACGTCGTCTGCGCCACCACCCACAAGGTGTTGCGCGGCCCGCACGGCGGCATGATCCTCTGCCGGGAGTCGCTGGCCCAGCGGATCGACAAGGCGGTCTTCCCGTTCACCCAGGGTGGCCCGCTGATGCACGCCGTCGCGGCCAAGGCGGTCGCGCTGCGCGAGGCCGCCCAGCCCGAGTTCCAGACGTACGCCAAGCAGGTGGTCAGCAACGCCCAGGCGCTCGCGGCCGGGCTGGCCGACGAGGGGATGCGCCCGGTGTCCGGTGGCACGGACACCCACCTGGCCCTGATCGACCTGCGGGAGGTGGGGGTGACCGGCGCGGAGGCCGAGCGACGCTGCGACGCCGCGTCGATCACCCTGAACAAGAACGCCATCCCGTACGACCCGCAGCCGCCGATGGTGGCCTCCGGCCTGCGGGTGGGCACCCCGAGCGTGACCACCCAGGGCATGCGGGAGGGGGAGCTGCGCCAGGTGGCGACGCTGATCGCCCGTGCGGTGCGCACCGATCCCGCCGCTGCGGGCGGGGCCGACGAGTTGACCCGGATCGGTGCCGAGGTGGCCGAGCTGGTCGCGGCGTTCCCGGCGTACCCCCGTGGCTGAGCCCGGGGTGGCCGAGCCCGGCACCGACCGGCGGTGGCGGTTGCGACACCTGCCGGTGTTGCTGGCGGCGTCGGCGGCGCTGGCCGTGGTGGCCGCAGTGGTGGGCGGGGTGACAGGTGGTGCGACGGCCGCGCTCGGCGCGGCGGCCGGCGTGGGCGTCACGGTGTTCAGCTACACGCTCACCACCGTGGTGTTGGCCCGGGCCGACCAGGTCAACCCGCAGTTGCTGTTGCCGCTCGGCCTGGGCCTGTACGTGCTGAAGTTCAGCCTTCTGGGTGCGGTGCTGGTGGCGGTGGCGTCGACCGGTTGGGCCGGTTTGGTCCCTCTTTGCCTTGGCATCGTCGCCGGGGTGGCAGTGTGGACAGCGGTGCACCTCTGGTGGCTGACCACGGTGCACGCTCGCCGGTCGCGCGGCTGACCCGGCGGTCGTCCCAACCAGCGGACGCGCCGCAATGTGTCGGCCTCCGGTCATTTTCCGACGGGCGGAAGGGGAGTAGCGTGCCCACAGACGACGGCGCCCACGAGAAGCCCACACAACGATGGTTGTGCGGGGGGTGAGGCACAGCCTCGTCTTCCCGGCTGATATCGTTCGCCCCGTCATGGCTGATGACCAAACCCCCCGTCCCCCCGGTCGACCGGACGATTATCCGTCCGGTGCCGGTCAGGGCTGGACCGCACTTAGCTACCTCATCGGAGGCATGCTCGTGTGGGGTTTCATCGGCTGGCTGGTCGACCAGTGGCTCGACACCGGTGGCGTTGCCACCGGGATCGGCTTCGTGCTCGGCATGGCCGGGGGAGTCATCCTGGTCATCCGCCGACTCGGCACGCCTACTTAGGAAGGGACGCGGTGTTCGGACAGGCGAATGTCCTGGCAGCTGGCCAGGCAGAATTCCCACCTAGCAAGGAGGATTTCTACCTGCCCAGCATCCTGCCCTGGGGTGCGCACGACTCGTACTGGGTCACCAAGTTCACGTTGATGGTCTGGATCGCGGTCGGCGTTCTGATCATCTTCTTCCTGGCGACCTACCGGAACCCGAAGCTGGTGCCGACCAAGAAGCAGTGGTTCGCCGAGTCGATCTACGGCTTCGTGCGCAACAACATCTCGGTCGACATGATCGGTCACCAGGGCGTGCGGTTCGCTCCGTACTTCACGACGCTGTTCTGCTTCGTGCTGGTGACCAACGCGTTCGCGATCATCCCGTTCTTCCAGATCTCGCCGAACTCGCACATCGCCTTCCCGGCGATCCTCGCGGTGATCAGCTACGTGCTGTTCAACTACATCGGCATCCGGCACCACGGCTTCGTCAAATACTTCAAGCACGCCCTGATCCCGCCGGCACCGTGGTACATCCTGCCGCTGCTGATCCCGATCGAGGCGTTCTCGACCTTCATCATCCGGCCTTTCTCGCTGGCCGTTCGTCTCTTCGCGAACATGTTCGCCGGCCACATGCTCCTGCTGGTCTTCACGCTCGGCGGCTTCGCGATGATCAACGCCAACGCCTGGCTGGCACCGATCTCGGTGGTGTCCTGGGTGATGACCGTGGCGCTGACCCTTCTCGAAGCGCTGGTCATCGTCCTACAGGCATACGTCTTCACGGTGCTGAGCGCCAGCTACATCCAGGGCGCGCTCGCCGAAGAGCACTGATCCACGCACCATCCGTTGTCGTCCCGCGTGAGAGACACGCGTGATAACCAGGAGGAACCACTAATGGATTACGTCGCCGCCGCAGAAGGTGTCGTTGGCAGCACCGCAGCCATCGGCTACGGCCTCGCGGCCATCGGCCCGGGCATCGGCGTTGGTCTGGTCTTCGCCGCCTACATCCAGTCGACCGCCCGCCAGCCCGAGTCGTCGCGGATGACCCTGCCGTACGTCTGGATCGGCTTCGCCGTCATCGAGGCGCTCGCGCTGTTCGGCATCGCCTTCGGCTTCATCTGGCAGGGAGAGCTCTAATCCGCTCGTCGACCGGGAGGTCACCTATGTACTTCCTCGCCGCTGAGGGTGGTGAGTCAGACCACAACCCGATCATCCCCATTCCCGAGGAGATCGTGGTCGGCGTTGTCGCCTTCGCCGTGCTCTGCTTCGTACTGATCAAGTTCGTCTTCCCCCGTATGGAGCAGACGTTCCAGGCCCGCGTCGACGCGATCGAGGGCGGCATCAAGCGCGCCGAGGCCGCCCAGGCCGAGGCGAACCAGCTGCTCGAGCAGTACCGTGCCCAGCTCGCTGAGGCCCGCACCGACGCCGCCAAGATCCGTGACGACGCGCGGGCCGACGCCGAGGGGATCCGGCAGGACATCCTCGCCAAGGCGCGGGAAGAGTCCGACCGGGTCATCCAGGCGGGTAAGGACGCGCTCGCCGCCGAGCGGGCCACCATCGTGCGTGAGCTGCGTGCCGAGGTAGGCACCATCGCGGTGGACCTGGCCAGCAAGATCGTGGGCGAGTCGCTGGCCGACGAGGCGCGACGCAAGGGCACCGTCGACCGGTTCCTGAGCGGCCTTGAGAGCACGGGGGCCCGCTGATGCAGGCCGCCAGCCGGGAGTCGTACAAGGTCGCGGCCGAGCGCCTCGACGCGTACGTCCGCGGCGCGGAGCCGTCGGCGGTGGCCTCCACCGCCGACGCCATCCTCTCCGTGGCGACCCTGCTGCGGCGTGAGCCGCGGCTGCGCCGGGCGCTCTCCGAGCCGTCCCGGTCCGGTGAGGACCGCGGCGCCCTGCTCGGCGACATGCTGGGCGGGCGGATCGGCGCCGACGCGCTCGACCTGCTCGTGGCGTTGGTCTCCGGCCGCTGGTCGGCACCGTCGGAGTTGCTCGACGGCGCCGAGCGCCTCGGCGTGGAGGCGCTGCTCGCCAGCGCCGACTCCGCCGGCGAGCTGGGCGAGGTCGAGGACGAGCTGTTCCGCTTCGGCCAGGTCGTGGCCGGTCAGTCGGCGCTGAGCAACACGCTGGCCGACCCGGTCGCCCCGGTCGAGCAGCGGGCCACCCTGGCCCGCGAACTGCTCGCCGACAAGGCCCGCCCGGTCACCGTCCGCCTCGTCGAGGTGGCGCTCGGCGGGTTCGGGGGGCGCTCCTTCACCGGCGCGCTGACCCGGCTGGTGGAACTCGCCGCCGAGCGACGCGACCGGCAGGTGGCGTACGTGACCGTCGCGGCCCCGTTGAGTGACGCGGACGAGCGTCGGCTGGGCGCGAGCCTCACCGCGATATACGGTCGAGAGGTGTCCGTCAAGCAGACGGTCGACCCCGCCGTCCTGGGTGGCGTCAGCGTCCGGGTCGGCTCCGACCTGTACGACGGCACCATCCTGCGCCGCCTCAACGAGACCCGCAACGCGCTCGCGAAGCGCTGAACGGCTCGCCGTCCAGCGGCTGAGCGGCATCGCCGCCCAGCATCGGGGCGGCGGCTCCGCCGCCCAGCGCCCGGATTGACAGACGCCATTCGGACCGGTTGGTACTAGGTATCCCGGGCCCCTGAATTTTAAGGAAGCAGAGGATGGCCGAGCTGACCATCTCGACGGAGGAGATCCGCGGCGCCCTGGAGCGCTACGTCTCTTCCTACTCGTCCGACGTCTCCCGCGAGGAGGTCGGCACCGTCGCCGACACCGGTGACGGCATCGCCCACGTCGAGGGCCTGCCCTCGACCATGACCAACGAGCTCCTGGAGTTCGAGGACGGCACGCTCGGCGTGGCGTTGAACCTCGACGTCCGGGAGATCGGTGTCGTCGTTCTCGGTGACTCCGCCAAGTTGGAGGAGGGGCAGCGCGTCAAGCGCACCGAGCGGGTTCTCTCCGTTCCGGTCGGCGATGCCTTCCTCGGCCGCGTGGTCGACGCGCTCGGCAAGCCGATCGACGGGCTCGGCGACATCGCCAACGAGGGCTTCCGCGAGCTGGAGCTGCAGGCTCCGAACGTGATGTCCCGCCAGTCGGTGTTCGAGCCGCTGCAGACCGGCATCAAGGCCATCGACGCGATGACCCCGATCGGTCGGGGCCAGCGGCAGCTGATCATCGGTGACCGTAAGACCGGTAAGACCACTGTCGCCCTGGACGCGATCCTCAACCAGCGGGACAACTGGCGCACCGGCGACCCGAAGAAGCAGGTCCGCTGCATCTACGTCGCCATCGGTCAGAAGGCCTCCACGATCGCCTCGATCAAGGGCCAGCTGGAAGAGGCCGGCGCGATGGAGTACACGACCATCGTGGCCTCCCCGGCGTCCGACCCGGCCGGCTTCAAGTACCTGGCCCCGTACACCGGCTCGTCCATCGGGCAGCACTGGATGTACGGCGGCAAGCACGTCCTGATCGTCTTCGACGACCTGAGCAAGCAGGCCGAGGCGTACCGCGCCGTGTCGCTGCTGCTGCGTCGCCCGCCGGGCCGTGAGGCGTACCCGGGTGACGTCTTCTACCTGCACTCCCGCCTGCTGGAGCGCTGCGCGAAGCTCTCCGACGAGCTGGGTGGCGGCTCGATGACCGGTCTGCCGATCATCGAGACGAAGGCCAACGACATCTCGGCCTTCATCCCGACCAACGTCATCTCGATCACCGACGGCCAGATCTTCCTGGAGACGGACCTGTTCAACCAGGGCGTCCGTCCGGCGATCAACGTTGGCACCTCGGTCTCCCGGGTCGGCGGCGCCGCGCAGGTGAAGCCGATGCGCAAGGTCGCCGGTTCGCTGCGGCTCAACCTCGCCCAGTACCGCGAGCTGGAGGCGTTCGCCGCCTTCGCCTCCGACCTGGACCGGGCCTCCCGGGCCCAGCTCGACCGCGGTGTACGCCTCGTCGAGCTGCTCAAGCAGCCGAACTACTCGCCGTTCCCGGTCGAGCAGGAGGTCGTCTCGGTCTGGGCCGGTGTCGAGGGCAAGCTCGACGACATCCCGGTGGGCGAGGTTCGTCGTTTCGAGGCGGAGTTCCTCCAGTACCTGCGGCACAAGCACCAGGGTGTGCTGGACGGGATCGCCGACAACCAGTGGGGCGACGACATCGTCGGCTCGCTGGACGCGGCGATCAGCGAGTTCAAGCAGGTCTTCCTCAACAAGGACGACGAGCGCAAGGTCAACGACGCGCCGGCCGCACCGCTTGAGGGCGACGAGAACCGCGAGACGGTGACCCGCTTCCGCGACAGCGCGGCCGACCGCCCGGCCGAGAGCTGATCTGATGGCCGCCCAGGTACGCGTTCTTCGTCAACGGATCCGCTCGGCGAAGTCGATGAAGAAGATCACCAAGGCGATGGAGCTCGTGGCGACGAGCCGGATCGCCAAGGCTCAGGCCCGGGTGCAGGCGTCCCTGCCGTACGCCCAGGCCATCACCGGTGTGCTCACGGCGCTGGCGTCCAACGCTCGGATCGACCACCCGCTGCTCACCCCGCGCGAGCGGGTGCGGCGGGCGGGCGTCCTGCTGGTCACCAGTGACCGTGGTCTGGCCGGCGGCTACAGCTCCAACGCGATCAGGATGGCGGAGTCGCTGATCGCGCGGCTCAAGGCGGACGGCAAGGAGCCGGTGCTCTACGTGATCGGGCGTAAGGGCGTCGGGTTCTACCGGTTCCGCAACCGGCCGATCGAGGCGAACTGGACGGGCTTCAGTGAGCAGCCGTCGTTCGAGGACGCCCGTACCGTCGGTGAGACGCTGATCAAGGCGTTCACGTCCGGTGCGGACGACGCCGACGGCAGCGCCGGGGCGGACGGGGTGCTCGGCGTCGACGAGTTGCACATCGTCTACACCGAGTTCCACTCGCTGATGACGCAGAACCCGGTTACCAAGATCATTGGTCCGATGCAGGTGGAGGACCGGCCCAGCTCCGAGGGGCTGCTGCCGGCGTACGAGTTCGAGCCGGAGGCGGAGGCGCTGCTCGACGCGCTCCTGCCGAGGTACATCAACACGCGGATCTACGCGGCGTTGATCGAGTCGGCGGCGAGTGAGTCGGCGGCACGGCGGCGGGCGATGAAGAGCGCCACCGACAACGCCGAAGAGATGATCGAGAAGTACACGCGCGAGATGAACTCGGCTCGCCAGGCCGGGATCACCCAGGAGATCAGCGAGATCGTCGGCGGCGCCAACGCGCTGGCCGCGTCGGGAAGTGAAGTGTGATGACTGCACCAGTAGAGACCAAGACGGCCACGGGTCGCGTGGTCCGGGTCATCGGCCCGGTCGTCGACGCCGAATTCCCGCGCGACGCCATGCCGCCCCTGTTCAACGCCCTCAACGTCACGGTGAACCTGTCCGGCGGTGAGAAGACGCTGACCCTGGAGGTCGCCCAGCACCTGGGTGACAACCTGGTCCGTGCCATCTCGATGCAGCCGACCGACGGTCTGGTCCGTGGCGCCGAGGTGCGCGACCGCGGTGAGCCGATCACGGTGCCGGTGGGCGACGCGGTCAAGGGCAAGGTGTTCAACGCGATCGGCGAGGTGCTCAACCTCAAAGAGGGCGAGACGTTCGAGGCCGACGACCGGTGGGGCATCCACCGCAAGGCCCCGGCCTTCGCGGACCTGGAGCCGAAGACCGAGATGCTGGAGACCGGCATCAAGGTCATCGACCTGCTCGCCCCGTACGTCAAGGGCGGCAAGATCGGCCTGTTCGGCGGCGCGGGTGTGGGCAAGACGGTGCTCATCCAGGAGATGATCACCCGGGTTGCCCGCAACTTCGGTGGTACCTCGGTGTTCGCCGGCGTGGGTGAGCGCACCCGTGAGGGCAACGACCTCATCGCCGAGATGACCGAGTCCGGCGTCATCGACAAGACCGCGCTCGTCTACGGCCAGATGGACGAGCCGCCGGGCACCCGACTGCGGGTCGCCCTCTCCGCGCTGACCATGGCGGAGTACTTCCGGGACGTGAAGAAGCAGGAGGTGCTGCTCTTCATCGACAACATCTTCCGCTTCACGCAGGCCGGTTCGGAGGTGTCCACCCTGCTCGGCCGGATGCCGAGCGCCGTGGGTTACCAGCCGACCCTGGCCGACGAGATGGGCGAGCTCCAGGAGCGGATCACCTCCGTCCGGGGCCAGGCCATCACCTCCATGCAGGCGATCTACGTGCCGGCGGACGACTACACCGACCCCGCCCCGGCCACCACGTTCGCCCACCTGGACGCGACCACCAACCTGGAGCGGTCGATCTCCGACAAGGGCATCTACCCGGCGGTCGACCCGCTGGCGTCCTCGTCCCGGATCCTCGCCCCGGAGTTCGTCGGCGCCGAGCACTTCCAGGTCGCCACCGAGGTGAAGCGGATCCTGCAGCGCTACCGCGACCTGCAGGACATCATCGCCATCCTCGGCATCGAGGAGCTCTCCGAGGAAGACAAGATCACCGTGGCGCGGGCCCGGCGGATCGAGCGCTTCCTCTCGCAGAACACCTACGCGGCGGAGCAGTTCACCGGCGTACCGGGCTCGACGGTCCCGATCAAGGAGACCATCGAGGCGTTCCGGAAGATCAGCGAGGGTGAGTACGATCACTTCCCCGAGCAGGCGTTCTTCATGTGCGGCGGTCTCGAGGACCTGGAGCGCAAGGCTGAGGAGCTGATGAAGGGCTGATGAGGCCTCGATTCGACCTGTAACAAAAAGACTGCCCCGGCAATGCCGGGGCAGTCTTTTGTTCACCTTCGCGCCTTACCATCGTCGCGGTCCGTTACTCGGGGTCGTTCGTTGCGCGTCACCCGAGATACGGTCGATCCGCACGCTCACCCGACGAGCGTTGATCTTTGCAACCTTTCGACGACGTGCGCCCGTCTTCCCTCGTGTGGGCGTAACGAACGGAGCTGCTCGTGGGTAAGGCCGGCAAGCGTGGCCGCAGGTCGTCCGTCTGGCGGGGCGTCCCGCGCTGGGCCAGGATCTGCACGGTGTTCGGCACCGTGCTGGTCGTGCTCAGCGGAGCGGTGCTGGTCGGCGCGGAGGTCCTGATGGCCCGCTACGAGGGCGCCGTCGGCAAGGCTGACCTGTTCGGCGACCAGGCGGCCGGCGCCCAGCCGAAGAAGAGCGACATCAAGGGCCCACTCAACATCCTGCTGGTCGGCATCGACCCGCGTACGCCGACGGCCGCGCCGTTGGCCGACTCGATCATGGTGCTGCACGTGCCGACATCGATGGACCGGGCCTACCTGTTCTCCCTGCCGCGCGACCTCTACGTGCCGATCCCGGCGTTCAAGAGGGCCGACTTTCCCGGCGAGACCACGAAGATCAACGCTGCCATGTCGTTCGGCAGCAAGGTGCCGGGGGCCAACCCCGACGCGGCGCGTGGCTTCGAGCTGCTGGCCACCACCGTGCAGAACGTGACAGGCATCAAGCGGTTCGACGCTGGCGCCATCATCAACTTCTCCGGTTTCCAGAAGATCGTCGACGCGATGGGCGGCGTCGACATGTACATCGAGCGCGACGTCAAGTCCGAGCACAAGCAGCCGGACGGCAAGCCGCGGCCGGGCAAGACGTACGGCGAGGGTTACGTCGGCCCGCAGGCGGTCTACAAGAAGGGCAACCAACACCTCAGCGGGTGGCAGGCCCTGGACTACGTCCGGCAGCGCTACCCGAAGAACGGTGTCCCGGACTCCGACTACGGCCGGCAGCGCCACCAGCAGCAGTTCGTCAAGGCCATGGTCGGCCAGGCGTTCAGCGCCGACGTGGTGGCCAACCCGATCAAGTTGGACAAGGTGCTTCGCGCCGCCGGCCAGTCGCTGATCTTCAACGGTCGGGGCAGCAGCGTTGTCGACTTCGGGCTCGCCCTGAAGGACATCCGCCCCAACACCATCCAAATGATCAAGCTCGCCGGTGGTGAACTCACGAACAACAGGGGCGTCTATCTCGGCGAGCAGTTCCAGCCGGCCGTTGCGGACTTCTTCACCGCCCTGCACAACGAGCAGCTCGATCCGTTCCTGCTGGAGCATCCGGACTTCGTCAACAAGACCAAGTAGTCCTGACGCGGTTCTCGCCACCCGCGTTGGGAGCGCCTGCGCGTCAGGCTAGACTTTCGGCAATCCGTCGCCGCAGCAAGGAGACAGCGTGGCAAAGCAGCTTCACGTCGAGCTCGTCGCCGTCGAGGAGAAGGTCTGGTCCGGTGACGCAGAGATGCTCGTCGCCCGGACGACCGAAGGCGAGCTTGGTGTCCTGCCGGGGCACGCGCCGCTGCTCGGCCAGCTCGCGGAGCCCGGTCAGGTCCGCATCAAGCTCGCCGGCGGTGAGCAGGTCTCCTACGAGGTGGCCGGCGGCTTCCTCTCGGTGAGCGCCGACGGCGTCATCGTGCTGGCCGAGAGCGCAACCCCGGTCTCCGCGCAGAGCCGCTGAGCCACACCGGGGATGGACATCGTCGAAGGAATCGGGATCGGCGTTGTCGTCATCCTCGGCGCGCTTCTCACCCTCTTCGTCCGGCGAGCCCTGGTCACCCGCAGCGGTGGCATCATCCGGCTCAGCGTCCGCGTCACCACCGTGCTAGACGGCCGTGGCTGGTCGCCCGGCTTCGGCCGGTTCGCCGGTGACGAGCTGCGGTGGTACAGGATGTTCAGCTTCGCGATCCGACCCAAGCGGGTTCTCTGCCGCAAAGATCTGGCGGTCGAGCGCCGACGACTCCCGGAGGGCCAGGAACGGCTCTCCATGCCGGCCGACTGGGTGATCCTCCGCTGTACCAGTCACCACGCACCGGTGGAGATCGCCATGGCACGGTCGACCGTCACCGGTTTCCTGTCTTGGCTCGAGGCCGCCCCTCCGGGGGCGGTCTCGCCGCGTATGGCCTCCCAGGATTGGCCGGCTGCCTGATCGGGTCGTCCGTGGTTGCTCCTGGGGTTTCCGGGGGCCCGCCTGGCTCGTTTGTGGTTGCGCTCGGGGTTTCCGGGGGAGCCCACCCGGCTCCGGGCGGTCAGGCTTGATCCCTGCGCCGGGCCGGCTCCCCCGGAAACCCGTTGTTGCCGCTGTGCGTCGGTCTGGCGCGGTTTTCAGCACCTGCCGTTGCCGGTTTGGTGGAGTTTCGCCTTCTCGGTGGTCGGGGTGCCGGCCGGTCGCGTCGTGGCGGCTGAGCAGGCCGGTTGATCGACTCGACTTTCTTGATGTCGGGGTGTTCTGGTGGGCTGGATGCCGCGGTTTTCATGATCCCGAGTGGATCATGGGGGCGGCAAGCCCTGGGCGCGTTGAGCCCTGGCCAGCCAGGCCGCGTCGAGCCCGCCGCTGACCAGAATCGGCGCCGGGTCTGCGGCGCGCCTCGGGTGCCGCGAGCCCGCTGGGGCGAGCCCCGCTTCGGCACGCCTCGCTGCGACGGAGCCTGGTTCGACGAGCCTGCTGGGGCGAGCCCCGCCGCCGCCCCGCCCGCCCCGCCGCCCCGCCGCCGCGCCCGCCCCGCCCGCGCCGCGCCCGCCCCGCCCGCCGAGCGTGCTGCGGCGAGCGCGGTGTGGTGTGGTGCCTGCTGCTTGGGAGTCGTCCCTGCTACGCGTGGTGGCGGGCAGATTGGGAACCCATACCTCGACGTGGTGCGGTGCGCCGACGTTCTAGCGCTTGCCGCCCGGCACCCATAGCACGTCTCCCGCCGGATTTGCCGTTCTTGACAGGATAAAGAGCAGATCGGAGAGCCGGTTGAGATACTTTGCCGGGAGCGTGCTGGTTCGTTCCGGATCGTGGCTGACCAGCGCCCACGCTGCCCGTTCGGCGCGCCGGGCGGTGGTCCGCGCCACGTGGAGCAGCGCCGCGCCCGCGGTGCCGCCGGGGAGGATGAAGGAGTCGAGCTTGCTCAGGCGTGCGTTGTACTCGTCGCACCAGCCTTCCAGGCGCTCGACGTACTTCTCGGTCACCCGCAGCGGCGGGTACTTCGGCTCCGGTTCGACCGGGGTGGACAGGTCGGCGCCGACGTCGAACAGGTCGTTCTGCACCGACCCCAGCACGGCCCGCAGTTCCTCGTCGAGCCCGCCCAGGGCGAGCGCGACGCCGATCGCCGCGTTGCACTCGTCGACATCCGCGTACGCGGCGATCCGTGGATCGGTCTTCGGCACCTGCTCGTTGTTGCTCAGCCTGGTCATGCCGGCGTCGCCGGCCTTGGTGTAGATGCGCGTGAGGTGGACGGCCATGACGCACAGCCTACGGATTCCCGACCTGACGATCCCGGCGCGGCCGGACAGCGCCCCCAGTTGGCCGGTGGTGGTGGGCCCCGGCGACGCGGGCGACCCGGCGGTCAACGATGTCGACGTCATTCGGGTCCACGGTGAGGTCCGGCTGGCCGGCACCGTGCACGTGGTCGGCGCCAAGAACTCGGCCCTGAAGTTGATGGCCGCCGCGCTGCTCGCCCCGGGCCGCAGCGTGATCACGAACGTTCCCCGGATCACCGACATCGCGATCATGGGCGAGGTGCTGCGTCGGCTGGGCTGCGACGTCCGGTTCGACGCGGACGACCCGGTCGACCCGATGGTCGCCCGCGGCGGCGTGGCCCGCTCCCGTTCGGTGACCATCGACGTGCCCGAGCAGCCCGGCGCGGACGCCGACTACGACCTGGTTCGCCGGTTGCGCGCGTCGATCTGTGTGCTCGGCCCGCTGCTGGCCCGCCGGGGGTACGTGCGGGTGGCCCATCCCGGCGGCGACGCCATCGGGTCACGGGGGCTGGACATGCACATCTCCGGGCTGACCCGGATGGGCGCGGAGATCTCCGGTGAGCACGGCTTCGTCATCGCCTCCGCTCCGCACGGGCTGCGTGGCGCGGAGATCGTGCTGGACTTTCCCAGCGTCGGCGCGACCGAGAACCTGGTGATGGCGGCGGTGCTGGCCCAGGGCGTCACGATGATCGACAACGCGGCCCGGGAGCCGGAGATCGTCGACATCTGCACGATGCTCAACCAGATGGGCGCCCGGATCTCCGGCGCGGGCACGTCCACCTTGCGGATCACCGGCGTGCCGGGTCTGCACCCCGTCCGGCACGCCACGGTGGGGGACCGGATCGTCGCCGGAACCTGGGCGTTCGGGGCGGCGATGACCCGCGGAGACGTGACGGTGACCGGGCTGGACCCGGCGTACCTGGAGGTCGCGCTGGACAAGGTGGTCGCGGCCGGCGGCCTGGTGGAGACCCGGGGGGACGGCTTCCGGGTACGGATGGACGACCGACCCCGGGCGGTGGACGTGGTGACGTTGCCGTACCCCGGCTTCGCCACCGACCTGCTGCCGATGGCGATCGGGCTGGCCGCGGTCAGCGACGGCGCCTCCCTGATCACCGAGAACATCTTCGACGGCCGGTTCATGTTCGCCAACGAGATGATGCGGCTCGGCGCGGACATCAAGACCGACGGGCACCACGCGGTGGTCCGTGGGCGGGGTCGGCTCTCCGGTGCCCCGGTCCAGGCGACCGACATCCGTGCCGGTGCCGGGCTGATCATCGCCGGGTTGTGTGCGCAGGGGGCCACCGAGGTCTCCCACGTGCATCACGTCGACCGGGGCTATCCGGACTTCGTGGCCGACCTGCGGGCACTCGGGGTGGCGGTGGAGCGGGGCACCACACCGCAGGAACCGTCGCTGGAGATCTGACGCCGACCGGGCTTAGCCATCGTTCAGGCTCGCCGACTAGGGTGTTTGCAGGCACTCAATCGCAGCGAGGGAGAAGTAGATGGCGGGTCGACTCGCAGTCGTCGGGGCTGGGTTGATGGGCTCCGGCATCGCCCAGGTGGCAGCGCAGGCGGGCTGGCAGGTGACGCTGCGCGACCTGGACGACGCGGCCACCACCCGAGGGCTCGGCGGCATCCGGAAGTCACTGGAGAAGTTCGCCGAGAAGGGCAAGATCGAGGCGTCCGAGGTCGAGTCGACGCTGGCCCGGATCACCCCGACCACCGATCTGGAAGCGGCGGCGGACGCGGACATCGTGGTCGAGGCCGTCTTCGAGCGACTGGAGATCAAGCACGAGGTGTTCCGCGCCCTCGACAAGATCTGCAAGGACGACGCGGTGCTCGCCACCAACACCTCGGCCATTCCGGTCACCCGGATCGCCGCGGTGACCGAGCGCCCGGAGGCGGTCGTCGGCACCCACTTCTTCTCCCCGGTGCCGATGATGCAGCTCTGCGAGCTGGTCCGCGGTTACAAGACGAGCGACGCCACGCTGGACACCGCACGGGCCTTCGCCGAGGAGGTCGGCAAGACGGTGGTGGTGGTCAACCGGGACATCGCCGGCTTCGTCACGACCCGGCTGATCTCCGTTCTGGTCATGGAGGCGGCCAAGCTTGTGGAGTCCGGCGTGGTGTCCGCCGAGGACCTGGACACCGCCTGCCGCCTGGGCTTCGGGCACGCGATGGGCCCGCTGGCCACCATCGACCTGACCGGCGTGGACGTGCTGCTGCACGCCATGAAGAACATCTACGCCGACACGGCCGACGAGAAGTTCTTCCCGCCGGAGCTGCTCCAGCGGATGGTCACCGCCGGCGACCTGGGCCGCAAGACCGGCAAGGGCTTCTACACGTACTGAGACCGGCAGCCGCGGGGGCCGTTCGCGGGCCCCCGCGGTCGGCTCAGGTGGGGCCGGCCGGCGCGTCCAGCGCCGCCGCGACGAAGTCCAACGCGCTGGGGATGACCGAGCCCCAGTAGCGGAAGTCGTGTCGGCCGTCGGCGTACTCCGCGCGGACCGCCGGCTCCGGCAGGGCCCGCTCCAGCGCCTGCACGTCGTCGAGGAAGTCGTCCTGCCGACCGCACCAGAGGCCGAGCGGGGTGCCGCGCAGCCGGTCGACACCGGCGAAGACGGCGTCGCCGGACGTGACGGCAGGGGAGAAGGCCGCGACCGCCCGGAGCAGGCCCGGCCAGGTCTCGGCGAGCAACAGTGAGCCGTAGCCCCCCATCGACCAGCCCCAGGCCGCCAGCCGGGTGGTGTCGAAGCCCCGCTCGGCGCACCAGGCCGGCAACTCCTCCCGCACCATCCGTTGCGGGTCGTCCCGTCCGGCGGGGCGCCAGGAGAGGCGATCGCCTGTCGCTCCGGCGAGCACGAACGGCGGTGCGCCTCGACGTACCGCGTCGGTCAGGAAGCGCCCCAGGCCGAGCCCGGGGAAGTCGCGTGCGGTGGTGGACGCGCCGTGCAGCACCAGGCAGACCGGCAGCCCCTGGCC
Source organism: Micromonospora sp. NPDC048898 (assembly GCF_043198035.1). Classification (NCBI taxonomy): domain Bacteria; kingdom Bacillati; phylum Actinomycetota; class Actinomycetes; order Micromonosporales; family Micromonosporaceae; genus Micromonospora; species Micromonospora sp. NPDC048898. The sequence continues at coordinate 158,233 of NZ_JBICUF010000003.1, read as the reverse complement.
GTCGCCGTGCCCGTCCGGGACGGCCGTGTAGAAGTCGACCGAGCGGCCCCGTGCTGCGGACGGCCGGCTGGTCAGGCGCTCGTCACCGGCCGGCGCGTCCGGGGGCGTCGGCCGTGCCGGCGACGGACGGATCAGGTCGCGGGCCGCCCAGCCGAGCCCGACCGCCAGCGCCGTCGCTCCCGCACCCGCGAGCAGGAGACCACGCCGGGTCGGTCGAGCTGCCATCGGCAAAGTCTGGCAGGCCCCGGGGTGATTCGGGGCCCCGGGAACGGGTCAGCCGTCGCGCTTGGTGGTCCAGCGGAAGGTGGTCAGGCAGAGCACCACACCGATCACGCACCACAGGGCCAGCACCAGGGCAACCCGCCCCAGCTCGAACGAGCCGCCCGGCTCCTGGGCACCGAAGCTCTCCGGCAGGAAGACCGATCGCAGGCCCTGGCACATCCACTTGAGCGGGAACAGCGCCGCGACCTGCTGCATCCAGGTGGGCAGGTCGGTGAAGACGAAGAACACCCCGGAGATGAACTGGAGCACCAGGGCGACCGGGGTGACCACCGCCGAGCCGCTGCGGGCGGTGCGGGCCAGCGAAGAGATGGCGATGCCGCACAGGGTGCAGGCGGTCACCCCGAGCACGGCGACCCAACCGAAGGTCAACCACTTGCCGGCGGTGCCCGGCAGGTCGAGGTCGAACAGCGCCACCGCGACGGCCAGCAGCAGTGCGGTCTCGGCGATGCCGATCGCCACCACCATGATCACCTTGCCGGCGAACCAGACCCACTTGGGCATCGGGGTGCCCCGGTAGCGCTTGAGCACACCCCGGTCCCGTTCGATCGGGATCCAGATGCCGAGGTTCTGGAAGCTCACCGTCATCAGGCCGGTCGCGATCATGCCGGTGATGAAGTACTGCGTGAACTTGACCCCGCCGCCGATCGTCCCGTCGAAGATCGACGCGAAGATCAGGATCATGATGATGGGGAAACCCATCGTGAAGACCACGGACTCCCGGCTGCGCAGGAACTGGGTGATCTCCAGCCGACCCTGGCGCAGGGCGAGCGCGCCAGCGTTCGGCCGCTGGCCCCGAGGAGCGGCGACCGCGGCGGCCGGTTTCGTCGTGGTCGTCATCGCGCGTGTCCGATCATCTTCAGGTAGACGTCCTCCAGGGTCGGCCGGGTCACCGTGAGCCCCGGCACCTCACCGCCGTGGCGCGCGGCCAGATCGGCCACGAGGGCCGTCGGCGTCGCGCTCTGCGTGCTCTCCAGGGCCCCATCCGGGGTACGCCAGGAAACCGTGGCCAGGGCCTCCTGCCGGTTGCCCAGCTGGTTGGGGGCGGCCACCGCGACCAGCCGGCCGCCGGCGATCACGCCGACGCGGTCGGCGAGCGCCTCCGCCTCGTCCAGGTAGTGGGTGGTCAACACGATGGTGGTGCCGGCGGCGGCGAGGTCGCGGATCAGCTCCCAGAACTCGCGGCGGGCCTCCGGGTCGAAACCGGTGGTCGGCTCGTCGAGGAAGAGCAGCTCGGGGCGACCGATGATGCCCAGCGCCACGTCCAGGCGACGCCGCTGCCCGCCGGAGAGGCTGTGCGTACGCGCCCTCGCCTTGTCGGCCAGCCCGACCCGCTCGATCACCTTGTCCGGGTCGTCCGCGTCCGGATAGAAGCCGGAGAAGTGCCGGATCACCTCGGCCACGGTCAGCTCGTCGAACTCGCCGGTGCCCTGGAGCACGATGCCGACGCGGGAGCGCCAGTCGGCGTCCGGGTGCGCCGGGTCGCTGCCGAGCACGGTGACCTCGCCGGCGTCGCGGCGTCGAAAACCCTCCAGGATCTCCACCGTGGTGGTCTTGCCCGCGCCGTTCGGGCCGAGCAACGCGAACACCTCACCGCGGTGGACGTCGAGGTCCACGCCTGCCACCGCGACGTTGTCGCCGTACGCCTTGCGCAGCCCCCGGACCGAGATGGCCAGCTCGTCATCCATGTCGTCAAGTGTGCGCCTGACCAGCCCGGCCGGGTGCCCCGGGGTGTGGCGGTGGGCGCCACCTCGTGCGTTTCCCACCCGGACGTCCCCGACATGGACGTGTGTGGTTTTCCACAACCCGTTTTACCGGTGGGTAACTTAAACTCCGGCCATGGATGAGACGGCATATCCGGGGCGGCTGCCCGAGCGGGACCGGCCGTGGGTGATGCGCACCTACGCCGGCCACTCGTCGGCCGCCGCGACCAACGCCCTCTTCCGCCGCAACCTGGCGAAGGGGCAGACCGGCCTCTCGGTCGCCTTCGACCTGCCCACCCAGACCGGGTACGACCCGGACCACGAGCTGGCCGCCGGTGAGGTCGGTCGGGTCGGCGTGCCGGTGGCCCACCTCGGCGACATGCGGGCGCTCTTCGACGGTCTCCCGCTCGCCGACACGAACACCTCGATGACCATCAACGCCCCGGCGATGTGGATGCTCGCCCTCTACGGCACCGTGGGGCTGGAACAGGGCGCCGACCTGGCCCGCTGTGCCGGCACCACGCAGAACGACATCGTCAAGGAGTACCTGTCCCGGGGGACGTACATTTTCCCGCCAGCGGCGTCGCTGCGGCTGACCGCCGACGTGGTGGCGTACACGCTGCGGGAGATGCCCCGGTGGAACCCGGTCAACATCTGCTCGTACCACCTCCAGGAGGCCGGCGCGACTCCCGTGCAGGAGGTCGGTTTCGCACTGGCCACCGCGGTCGCCGTGCTCGACGCGGTCCGCGACTCCGGTCAGGTCCCGGCCGAGCGGATGGGCGACGTGGTGCAGCGGGTCTCGTTCTTCGTCAACGCCGGGGTGCGCTTCGTCGAGGAGATCGCCAAGATGCGCGCGTTCGGCGTGCTCTGGGACGAGATCACCCGGGACCGGTACGCGGTCACCGAGGCCAGACAGCGGCGGTTCCGCTACGGGGTGCAGGTCAACTCGCTGGGCCTCACCGAGGCGCAGCCGGAGAACAACATCCAGCGCATCGTGCTGGAGATGCTCGGGGTGACGATGTCCCGCGACGCGCGGGCCCGCGCCGTGCAACTGCCCGCCTGGAACGAGGCGCTCGGCCTGCCCCGCCCGTGGGACCAGCAGTGGTCGCTGCGGATGCAGCAGGTCGTGGCGTACGAGTCGGACCTGCTCGAATACCCCGACCTCTTCGCCGGCTCGCACGTGATGACCGCACTCGTGGACGAGATCGTCACCGGGGCGCGGGTCGAGCTGGACAAGGTGTTGGAGTCGGGTGGCGTGGTCGCCGCCGTGGAGTCCGGCTACCTCAAGAGCGCGCTTGTCGCCTCGCTGGCCGAGCGCCGCCGCCGGATGGAGTCCGGGGCCGACGTGGTCGTCGGGGTCAACAGGTACGCCGAGACCGAGCCCTCCCCGCTGACCGACGCCGGTGCGCAGGCCGTCGAGCGGGTGGACCCCGCGGTCGAGGCGGCCGCCGCTGCCGGCGTACACCTGTGGCGTGCCGACCGGGACGCGGACGCCGTCGACGCGGCCCTGGCCCGGCTCCGCGCGGACGCCGCGACCACCACCAGTCTGATGCCCGCCACCCTGGAGTGCGTGCGGGTCGGGGTGACCACCGGCGAGTGGGCCGGAGCGTTGCGGCAGGTCTTCGGCGAGTACCGGGCGCCGACCGGCCTGGCCGGTGCCGCCGGCAGCGGTGGCGACCCGGGCTTGGCCGCCGTCCGCGAGCGGGTCACCGCCACCGCCCGGGAGTTGGGCAGCGGCCGGCTGCGGCTGCTGGTCGGCAAACCCGGGCTGGACGGGCACTCCAACGGCGCGGAGCAGATCGCGGTACGTGCCCGCGACGCCGGTTTCGAGGTCGTCTACCAGGGCATCCGGCTGACCGCGGGGCAGATCGTCGCCGCCGCCGTCGAGGAGGACGTCGACCTGGTCGGGCTGTCCGTGCTCTCCGGATCGCACCTGGCCGCCGTGCCTGCCGTGCTGGACGGGCTGCGCGCCGCCGGCCGGGCCGACCTGCCGGTGGTCGTGGGCGGCATCATCCCCGCCAGTGACGCGGACACCCTGCGGGCAGCCGGTGTGGCCCGGGTGTTCACCCCGAAGGACTTCGCCCTCACCGGCATCATCGACGACCTGGTGACTGTCATCCGACGCGCCAACGACCTGCCCTGATCGCGCGGTTTGGCCGGTCAGCGAACGGCGTAGGTCATGCAGTCGGCCAGGTCGTTGTCCGGGCCGACCCTGATCGACGACGCGTGGCACTCCAACTGCTCGTTGTGCCGACAGTCGGCACGCTGGCAGGCGCCGACCTGGGCGGTCAGGCCGTCCACTCCACCGCGGATGGGCGACTCGACGAAGGTGTGGCAGTGCGCGTGATCCATGCTGCCGATCGTGATCGCGAAGGCGTGGCAGTCACCCGACTGGTTGTACGCGCACGCGGCGACCACACACTCCTGGACCCGGGGCATCTCCAACGCTGCGGTCATGCCAACCTCCTCTAGGTCTTTGCCCCGATCCTAGGCTTTTGTCGAGTCGGCCATCCCTCGATTCGCCCGCCCGCCGGTCGGCGTGATCGACTCGGGTCTCCGGACGGCGGGGTGTCCCGCCGCGGGGGATGGCCCGGTCTGCAGGAACCCGAGTCGATCGAGCATCAGACGCGGAAGCCGGCGGCGCGGGCCGCCTCGCGTTCCCGGCGGCGTTCGGAGCGCCGTCGGAGGAACCAGTAGACGAAGACCACCAGGCCGAGCAGGAACGCCAGCACCAGCACCGGAAGGATGATCGCCACCAGGGAGACCACCACGCTTGTGGCGTCCTCGGCGGTGCTGGCCACGGGCGCACCGAACCCGGCGGTGCTGGCGTTGATGACCGGACGTGCCGCGGACTTGAGCAGGTGCACGCCCAGGGCCAGCAGCACGCCGGTGGCGACCGGCACCCACTGGTGGGACGAGAAGAAGCTCCCCGGGTCGCTGACCGTCACCGTCTCCGACGAGGAGCCGGCGCCGAAGGCCAGGCCGCCGGCGGTGGGTCGGACCACGGTCTGCACCACGTCGTTGACGTGGTCGACCACTGGCACCTTGTCGGCCACCATCTCCACGGCGAGCAACACGGCCAGGATGACGATGACCCAGCCGTTGCCGAGCCAGGTCCAGCCGCTGGGAAGGTCGATCAGGTCGGTGTAGCGACCGAGCAGACCGAGGGCGAGCAGGGGTATGTAGGCGTTCAACCCCGCTGAGGCGGCGAGGCCGGTGCCGGTGAGGACTTCGAACACGATCTCAGCATCGCATCGACGCGCCAGTGCCGCTCGGTGGCGACCGGTGGGTCCTCGGCTACCCTCGTCGGGTGCGGTTGGTCATTGCGAAGTGCTCGGTGGACTACGTCGGACGGCTCTCGGCTCACCTGCCGCCGGCCACCCGGTTGCTGATGGTGAAGGCGGACGGGTCGGTGTCGATCCATGCCGACGACCGGGCCTACAAGCCGTTGAACTGGATGAGCCCGCCCTGTCGGCTGGAGGAGGCCCCCGGCGTGTGGCGGGTCGTCAACAAGGCCGGCGAGGAGCTGCGGATCACCCTGGAGGAGATCTTCCAGGACACCTCGTACGAGCTGGGTGTGGACCCGGGCCTGCGCAAGGACGGGGTGGAGGCGCACCTACAGGAGTTGTTGGCCGCCAACCCGGGTGCGTTGGGTGAGGGGTTCACGCTGGTCCGCCGGGAGTACATGACGGCGATCGGCCCGGTCGACCTGCTGTGCCGCGACGCCAACGCCGGCGCGGTCGCCGTCGAGGTCAAGCGGCGCGGCGACATCGACGGTGTGGAGCAGTTGACCCGGTATCTCGAGTTGATGAACCGTGACCCGCTGCTCAGCCCGGTGGTCGGGGTGTTCGCCGCCCAGGAGATCAAGCCGCAGGCCCGGGTGCTCGCCGCCGACCGGGGCATCCGGTGCGTGGTCGTGAACTACGACCGGCTGCGGGGCATCGAGAAGGACGAGCTGACGCTCTTCTGATCGGCTCACCCGCCGTTACGCACCGCGATCAACGACTTGGGCAGGCCGAACGCCCGCTCGATCAGCATTGTCGAGTCGGGGAAGTAGTGGCGCATCTGCGAACGGTCCAGTAGCTCGGTCCAGAGGACCTGGTGGATGGCCGCGTCGTGGCTGCGGGTCGGCTTGTGCCCCAACGGCCACCGTCGGGCGAGCGCGGTGCGCAGGCGCACCGGCAGGAACTGCATCCCGGGCGCGATCCAGTGTGGCTCGATGGGGAAGTAGCGGTAGGGCGTCTGCACCCAGTGCCGGTCGGCCATCGCCCGGGCGGCGGCGGAGAAGCGCAGCCGACGTTCGTGCCCACCCACATGCTCCAGCACCGAGTTGGAGAAGACCAGGTCGTAGCCACCCTTGGCGATGCGCGGGGGCAGGTCGCAGGCATCGGCCTGCTCGACGTGGGCCCAGTCCGGCACGACGGCGGGCGGCTGCTCCAGGTTGACGACTGTCACCCGAGCCGGCCGGACTGTCGCGCGGTGCCAGGTGCCGAGCCGGCCGCCGAGATCGACCACGTGCATGTCGCCGATCTCGGGAAAGGTGCGTGCCAGCCAGTCCGAGCGATGCTGGCGCCGCCGCGCACTCCACGACTGCTCGCTGTCGACAAGGCGGTAGCGCAATCGATTGGGGCCCATTTAACGCAATGTACCGCCGTGGACACCGCGTATAAACATGTGGATACGCTGATCTTCGCCGAGATCGGTTATCCGACACTCATCTCCCGTACATCACCTTGATGGCCTTGACGAGTCGCGCCACGTCGGTCGGGGTGCGTTCGAAGGTCATCGACGGCAACAGCGACCGGGCCCGACGGCGGGTGACCGCCTTGGCCCGGCCGAACTCGCGCAGCCCGTCCTCCCCGTGGATCCGCCCGAAGCCGGAGTCACCGACCCCGCCGAACGGCAGGGTGGACATGCCGGCGAAGGTCAGTGAAGAGTTGATCGAGGCCATTCCGGAGCGCAGCCGCCGCGCGATGGACACCGCGCGGCGCCGGCCGAAGACCGAACCTCCCAGGCCGTACGGCAGGGCGTTGGCACGGCTGACGGCCTCGTCGGCGTCGCGGACCCGGCTGATGGTCAGCGTGGGGCCGAAGGTCTCCTCGCGGACGGCGGCCGACTCCTCCGGGACGTCCACCAGCACGGTCGGGTGGACGTAGGGCGGCTGCACCGCGCTCGGACCGCCGAGCACGGCGCGCCCGCCCGAGGTGATCGCGGCGTCGATGTGCCGGCGGATCACGTCGATCTGCCGGGGCATGGTGATCGGGCCGATGTCGGTGCCCTCCGGGCCGACGGTCAGCCGACCGGCGCGGGTGACCACCTTGTCGACGAAGGCGTCGAAGACCGAGTCGACGACGTAGACCCGCTCGATGCCGATGCAGGTCTGGCCCGCGTTGGTCATGCCGCCCCAGACGCACGCCTCGGCGGCGGCGTCCAGGTCGGCGTCGCTGTCGACGATCATGGCGTCCTTGCCGCCGCCCTCGATCAGCACCGGGGTCAACGTCTCGGCGCAGGCCGCCATCACCGTGCGGGCGGTGGCTGTCGATCCGGTGAAGGCCAGCTTGTCGACCCCGCAGTGGCACAGCGCGGCGCCCACGTCGCCCAGCCCGTGCACAGCGGCGAACACCGGCTGCTCGGGCACCACCTCGGCGAAGCTGTCCACCAGCCACTGGCCGGCGGCGGGCGTGTACTCGCTCGGCTTGAGCACCACACCATTGCCGGCGGCCAACGCGTACGCGGCGGAACCGATCGGTGTGAAGACCGGGTAGTTCCACGGGCCGATCACGCCGACCACGCCGTACGGCTGGTATTCGAGGTGCCCGGAGAACTCGGCGAGGATGAGCCGGGACCGCACCCGGCGCGGGCCGAGCACGCGGTTGGCGTTGCGGGCGGCCCAGTCGATGTGCTCGATCGCGGTGACGATCTCGACGATGGCGTCGGCGATCGGCTTGCCGCCCTCGACGTGCACCAGCTCGGCCAGCTCTTCGATGCGTTTGGCCAGCAGGGCACGCCACCGCAGCATCCGTTCGCGGCGGTCGGCGAAGCCGAGCCCGGCCCACCATCCGCCGGCGGCGCGGGCGCCCTCGACGGCCCGCCGCACGTCGGCCTCGGTCGCCACCGGGAAGCGGCCGGCCTCGGCGCCGGTGGCCGGGTTGGTGGAGACCAGCCGGCCCGCCTCGATGATCGGAAGACCCGGGACATGCACAGCCGTCATGGCGGAAGTCTAGACCCGAGGATTACTCGCCGGTAGATCCGGATCGTAACCGAGCGGCCCGGCGTCGTGCCGCTTCGCCTGATCGTTTGTCAGGGCAGGTCAGGCCATTGATGGCGAACGCGGTCCGCCCGAATCGTCGAACGGCAGGTGGCCGGGAGGTGACGAGGAGTTGACCGGCCGGTCGGTATCGATGATTACCGTCTGGTGGCAGGCTGGCGCGCGGAGTGACGGTGTGGGGTGGAGGGCTGACTGTCCATGGAGGAACTTCCAGAACTTATGCCGCTGTTGACGGTGGCGGGTGGGCCGATGCGCGGAGCGAGCTTCCGACTTCGAGTCGCACCGCAGGTGGTCGGTCGAGCGCCGACCGGTCACGTCGTCATCAGCGACCCGCATCTGAGCCGCCGCCACGCGGAGGTGTGGCTGGCCCCGGAGGGCCCGTCGCTGCGGGACCTTGGCTCAACGAACGGCACCTGGCTCAACGACCGCCGGATCACCGAGGTGGAGCGGCTCTCCGACGGTGACGTGATCCGACTCGGCCGTACCGAGCTGCGCCTTTTCGACCCGGGGGTGGCGCACACCGACCCGGTGGGGCTCAGCTTCGGGCCGTCCCGGCGGGACGTCCGACCGACCCTGCCGCTGCCGTTGGCCGCGCCGCCGGGCGTCCGGCGCTGACCGGCGACCCGGGTGCGGCCCACACCTGGGCCGCACCCGGGGTGGCCGCTCGGCACCTGGACCGGCACCGACGGGCGTGGCAGCATGCCGCGGATGGAAACCGAGCAGCGGATCGTGACGGCGAACGGCATCACCCAGGCGGTCCGGGTGGCCGGCCCGCCGGACGGCGCCCCGGTGCTGCTGATCCACGGCAACTGCTCGTCCGCGCTGTTCTGGGAGCCGCTGGTTCGTCGGCTGCCGCCGACGCTGCGGGTGGTCGCCCCCGACCTGCGGGGCTACGGCGACTCCGCGACGGCCCCGGTGGACGCCACCCGCGGCCTGCGGGACTTCGCCGACGACGTGGCCGCCCTGCTGGACGACCCGACGCTCTTCGGCGTCAGCGACACCCGCCCGGTCGTGGTCGGGCACTCCCTCGGTGGGGGAGTGGCGATGCGACTGCTCGTCGACAGTCCACACCGGGTGGGCGCGCTGCTGCTCGCGGCGCCGGTCTCCCCGTACGGCTTCGGTGGCACCCGCGACCTGACCGGCACGCCGACCACCCCCGACTTCGCCGGCACGGGCGCCGGCACGGCAAATCCGGACTTCGTCGCCCTGCTCGCCGCCGGCGACCGGAGCGCGGACACTCCGGCCAGCCCGCGCGCCGTCCTGCGAGCCACCTACGTGGCCGATCCCGCCGCGCTGGGCGCCGACGAGGACCTGCTGCTGGACACCGTGCTCTCCACCGCCACCGGGGACGACAACTACCCGGGCACGGCGGAGCCGTCGGAGAACTGGCCGGGCACCGCGCCGGGCACGCGCGGGGTGCTCAACGCCCTCGCGCCGACCCACTTCCGGCTCGCCGACGAGCTGGTGGCCGTCGCCGAGAAGCCTCCGATCACCTGGGTACGCGGCGACGCCGACGTCATCGTCTCGGACACCTCGCTGTTCGACCTGGCGTACCTGGGTTCGTTGGGTCTCGTGCCCGGCTGGCCGGGCGAGGAGGTCTGCCCGCCGCAGCCGATGATCGGCCAGACCCGGTCGGTGCTGGAGCGGTACGCGGCGGCCGGCGGCGCGTACCACGAGGTGGTGTTGCCCGGTTGCGGGCACAGCCCGCACCTGGAGCGCCCGGCGGAGTTCGTGGCGGAGCTGCTGGCCCTGACCACCGGTCCCGCCGCCTAGGCACGCGGCACGTCGCAGGCGGTGACATAGGCCACGGCGTCTCGACAACCAATCGTCACGTGGCAGACTCGCGCGCATAGCCTTAGCGGCCGTTCAGGGGCCGTGCGGAGTGTCTGGGGAGGCCGGTCGTGGCGCGCGAGTTCAGCACCGTGGGCGTGGTGGGGCTGGGCACCATGGGTGCCGGCATCGTCGAGGTTTTCGCCCGCAACGGTATCGACGTGGTGGCGGTGGAGATCTCCGAGCCGGCGCTGGAGCGTGGCCGAGCCACCCTGACCCGCTCCACCGACCGGGCGGTCGCCAAGGGCAAGCTCGCCGTGGCCGACCGCGACGCCCTGCACGGGCGGGTGCACTTCGCGGTCGGGCTGGACGCGCTGCACTCCGTCGACCTGGTCATCGAGGCGGTTCCCGAGCACCTGGACCTCAAGCAGCGGATCTTCGCGGAGCTGGACCGGGTCTGCCGGCCGGAGGCCATCCTCGCGACCAACACCTCGTCGCTGAGCGTCACCGAGATCTCGGTGGCCACCACCCGGCCCAACCAGGTGATCGGCATCCACTTCTTCAACCCCGCGCCGGTGATGAAGCTTGTCGAGGTGGTCCGCACGGTCGTCACCGCACCCGAGGTGGTCGCCGATGTCGAGGCGCTCTGCACCCGCCTCGGCAAGGTCGACGTCACCATCAACGACCGGGCCGGCTTCATCGCCAACGCGCTGCTCTTCGGCTACCTCAACCACGCGGTCGCCATGGTCGAGTCGCACTACGCCGCTCGGGAGGACATCGACGCCGCGATGAAGCTCGGCTGCGGCCTGCCGATGGGCCCGCTCGCGTTGATGGACCTGATCGGCCTGGACACCGCGTACGAGATCCTGGACACCATGTACCGGCGCGGCGGGCGGGACCGCCGGCACGCCCCGGTGCCGCTGCTCAAGCAGATGGTGACCGCGGGGCTGCTCGGCCGGAAGTCCGGTCGGGGCTTCTACACCTACGAACGGCCCGGCTCGCCGGTGGTCGTACCGGACGAGGCGACGCCGCTGGCCACGGAGTCGGCGCTCGCCGACGGCGCGCGGGTGATCACCAAGGTTGGCGTTGTCGGTTCCGGAACGATGGCCACCGGGATCGTCGAGGTCTTCGCGAGGGCCGGCTACGAGGTCGTGTCGGTGGCCCGGGGCCTGGAGAAGTCGGCGACGCTCCGCGAGGCGGTGCGGACCTCGCTGGACAAGGGCGTGGCGCGCGGCAAGCTCGCCGAGGCCGACCGGGACGCCGCGCTCGGCCGGATCAGCTGGTCGGCCACGCTCGACCACCTCGCCGACGTCGACCTGGTGGTCGAGGCGGTCGTCGAGGAGTTGAGCGTCAAGAAGGCCCTCTTCGCGAGCCTCGACGAGATCTGCAAGCCGGGCGTCGTGCTGGCGACCACCACCTCGTCCCTGCCGGTGATCGACGTGGCGATGGCCAGCCACCGACCGGCCGACGTGGTGGGGCTGCACTTCTTCAACCCGGCGCCGGTCATGCCCCTGGTCGAGGTGGTCCGCACGATCCGCACCTCCCCGGAGGCCACCGCCACCGCCCGCGGCGTCTGCGCCACGCTCGGCAAGACCGGTGTGGTCTGCGCGGACCGGTCCGGGTTCATCGTCAACGCGCTGCTCTTCCCCTACCTCAACGACGCGGTGAAGATGCTGGAGGCCAGCTACTCGACGGCCGACGACATCGACCACGCCATGAAGCTGGGCTGCGGCTACCCGATGGGCCCGTTCGAGCTGCTCGACGTGGTCGGTCTGGACGTCGCGCTGGCGATCCAGCGCGAGCTGTACCTGGAGTTGCGCGAGCCGGGCTTCGCGCCCGCGCCGCTGCTGGAGCATCTGGTCACCGCCGGCTACCTGGGTCGCAAGGCCCGTCGCGGTTTCCGCGACCACTCGCACCACTGAGCGGGTAAACGCCGCGGGGTGCCCAGGGCGTCTGCAGGGCGTGACCTTCGAGGAGTACGTCAGCAGCCGGGGACCGGCGCTGGTCCGGCTCGCCCGGCTGCTGACCGGTGACGAACACCGGGCCGAGGACCTCACCCAGGAGGTGCTGTCCCAGGCGTACGTGCAGTGGCGCAGGATCGTCCGCGCCGACCGGCCCGACGTGTACGTGCGTCGCATGCTGGTCAACGCCAACAACTCCTGGTGGCGCCGCCGATCGAGCCGTGAGCTGGTCGTCGGGTCCTTCGCCGAGCGGGCGCACCGTGGCGACCTCGGCGGCGAGGCGGCCGACCGCGACGAGATGTGGCGGCTGATCCTCGGCCTGCCCGACCGGCAGCGGGCGGTGCTGGTGCTGCGCTACTACGAGGACCTCGACGACCAGACCATCGCCCAGATCCTGGACTGCTCACCGGTCACCGTCCGCACCCACGCGATGCGGGCGCTCGCCAACCTTCGGGAGCGCTGCGGTGCCCCGGCCACGAACGGGAGCCGACCGTGACAGACCTCGACCAGCGGATCGACCAGACGCTGCGCGAGCGCGCCGAGGGCACTGTGGACACCGACCGGCTGCTGGCCGTCGCGGTGTCCCGGGGTCGGGCCCGGATCCGCCGCCGACGCACCACCGCCTCGGTGCTGGGGGTGGTGGCCGTGCTCGGCGCGGGCGTGGCCCTTGGCCCGGCGAGTCTCTCCGGCTCCGGCCTGGACGTCGTCATTCCAGGGCTGGGCCCGCCGAGTGACGCAATGCAGGCCGTGACGCCGCCCCGGCTCGACGGCGTACCGGGTGCGGCCGCCCGACCCGACCTGGTCGGCACGGACCCGAACGTGCTGCATTTCGGGTTCGCCCCGGACGGGCCCCGATATCTTTCCTGGTCGGTGCAGAGCGGCGTGGAGATGGCGCGGCTCGACGTCGGCGGACGCACAGTCACCGTGGAACTGGCCGCCTCCGCGGACGCCCTGCCCATGCGCGCCCAGGGGCTGCCGGCCCTGGTCCCGGAGCTGGTCAAGGACGGCGTCTACGACGGGTCGGTGTCGCACGCCGAGGGGCCCTACGGCGTGCTGGCGTGGCTGCGACACTGGCAACCCGCCCCCGGGGTGTACGCCCGGGCCAGCGGCAGCGGGCCGGACGAGCGGGACCTGTTCGACGTGGCCGCCGCGCTGCGGCTCGACCAGGCGCACCGTTGCGGTGGCCCGCTGCGGCTCACCACGCTGCCGGCGGGCACACGGCTCACGAGGTGCGAGGTGACTGTGGCACCGTTCCCGGCGGCGTTCGGCGTGCAGATGATGGTCTCCGGGAGCAACCCGGGCGCGATCAAGGTCGAGTTGCAGTACGCGATCGGCATCGCCGGGACCCGCGCCGAGGGGAACCGGACTGTCGGCGGCAAACCGGCGCATATCGATCGCCAGGGCGGCGAACTTGAGCTGCTGGGCTTCCCCAGGGCCCACCTGACCGCCAACTTCGGCTGGCCGGCACAGGGGTACGACGAGGAGGACGCGGCCACGGTGCTGGGCGGGGCGCAGGTCAGCGAGCCACTGGACGAGCCCGCGTCCTGGTGACCGGCCGGGCCGCCGCACCAGACGGACCGTACGCTTGGTGACTGTGAGCCCCCGTCGCAATCGCCCTCGCCGGGACGAGAACGCCAACCTGGACGCCGACCGGGTCCGGCAGGGTGTCGCCTCGGTGCAGCAGTGGTCCGACGGCGCCTGGCAGGTACGCGGGATCGGCGCCGGGGCGTCCGTCAAGACGTACCGCTGCCCCGGCTGTGACCAGGAGATCCCACCCGGAGTGGCGCACCTGGTGGCCTGGCCGGCCGACGGCCTGGGTGACCTGACCGACCGGCGGCACTGGCACAGCGGCTGCTGGCGAGCCCGGGATCGGCGCGGGCCGGCGGTGCAACGCGGCCGGGGCACCCCCCGCTACTGAGCGGCCCGGCCGGGGTGTTCCACGGCTCGGCGGCACGGTCGGGGTGTCGCACACCTCGGCGGGCCGGTCGGGGTGTCGCGGCTTGGCGGCCCGGGTGTCCCGCGCGATGGCTGGCCCGCCAGGGGGTGTCGCTCGGCACGGCTTAGCGACCTGGATCACGCTGTTTGTGCCTGGGCGGGCGGCGGCGGTGACTTCGCGACAGACTTGGGCGGTGAGCACAGCGATTCGCGCGTCGTCGATCCTGCCCGGCCGCCGGGAGGACATCGAGCTGCACACCGCCGACGGGCTGCGGCTGGTCGGTGAGCTGGCCCTGCCGGCCGACCGACCGCCGGTGGCCACCCTGGTCTGCCTGCATCCGCTGCCCACCCACGGCGGAATGATGGACAGCCACGTCTTCCGTAAGGCGGCCTGGCGGCTGCCCGCCCTCGCCGACCTGGCCGTCCTGCGGTTCAACACCCGGGGCACCAGCAGCCTGCGCGGCACCAGCGAGGGAGCGTTCGACGGCGCGGTGGGGGAGCGGTACGACGTGGCCGCCGCCATCGAGTACGCCGAGTTCGCCGAGCTGCCCAACATCTGGCTCGTCGGCTGGTCGTTCGGCACCGACCTGGCCCTGAGGTACGGCTGCGACCCGGCGATCGCCGGGGCCATCCTGCTCTCCCCGCCGCTGCGCTTCTCGACACCTGCGGACCTGATCACCTGGGCCACCTCGGGTCGGCCACTGACGGCGCTGGTGCCGGAGTTCGACGACTACCTGCGCCCGGCCGAGGCACGGGAGCGGTTCGCCGCGGTGCCGCAGGCCGAGGTGGTCGGTGTGCCGGGTGCCAAGCACCTCTGGGTGGGCGACGCGGAGACGGTGCTCGACGAGATCGTCCGGCGGGTCAACCCGGCCGTCGAGGTGCCGCTGCCGACGACCTGGGACGGCCCGATGGAGTCCGGCGACGTCAGCGCGTACGCCGACCGGACGGTGGCCTCGTTCGCCGACACGCCCGTCCCCGGCCCCGCCGCCGGCAAGGCCGACTGACCGTCGATCGCCGACGAGGCGGGTCTGTCCTGCGGTGCGTGCGGGTCAGCGCCGTCTGCCTGACGGCGTGCGGGGTCGGCGGGTCTGGTCCGCGGCGTGCGGGCTCAGCGGGTCTGGTCCGCGGCGTGCGGGGTCAGCGGGTCTCCTGGCGGGGCAGCACCACCTCGCGCAGGATCAGTTGCAGCGCGGCCACCGTGGGGATGGCGATCAGCGCGCCCACCACGCCCAGCAGCGCCACCCCGAGCAGCGCGGCCAGCAGGGCGGCCACCTCGTTGACCTCCACCGAGCGCCGCATCACCTTCGGGTAGATCAGGTAGTTCTCCACCTGCTGGTAGATGAGGAAGAAAACCGCGCAGGCGATGCCCGCCCGCAGGTCGGTGGCGAAGCCGACCAGACTCACGATCACCGCGCCGAGGGTGGCGCCGATCTGCGGGATCAGGTCGGTCACCGCGACCACCACGGCCAGTGCGAACGGGTACGGCAGATCGACGATCAGCGCGAAGACGAAGGTGGTCGCGCCGGCCAGCACCGCGATGCTCAACGCCCCGACCATGTAGGCCCCGACCTTGGCCAGGATCTCGTCGCCGATCAGCTGCACCCGCTCCCGCCGCGACCGAGGCACCAACGAGTAGCCCAGGGAACGCAGCTTGTTGAAGTAGGCCAGGAAGTAGATCGTCAGCACCAGCACGGTCAGCGTCCGGAACACCGTGCCGAAGATCAGTTGAGCGCCGCCCAACACCCCGCCGAGCGCCCGGCCGACGGTGTCCGCGTTGGCAGCGCCCTGCACGCGCTCCACCACGTCGTACCGTTCCATCAGGTCATTGACCGTCGGACTGCGCCGCAACTCCGCGAGCAGGCTCGGGATCTGGTCGATGAACTGCCCCGACTGCGTCACGATCGGCGGGACCAGCGCCCACACGCCCCCGCAGAGCAGCAGCACCACGGTCAGCGCGACCGCCGCCACCGCCAGGCCGTGCGGCAGGCCCCAGCGGCGTAGCCGGACCACCGCCGGGTTGAGGCCGACCGCCAGGAAGAGCGCGATCACCACCAGCACCAGGATGCCGCCGGCATTGCGAATCCCCAGATAGAGGGTGTACGCCAGCAGCACGCCCAGCCCACCGGTGAAGCCGATCAGGAAACTGTTGCGGCGCAGCGGGCGCCCCGGCGTGCCGAACTTGCCGGACGGGACCGCCGGTGCCTCATCCGGGTCGGTTCCCGGAGCGGGGACCGGCACCGGCGGTGGTGTCTCCGCCGAAGCTGGCGTCTCCGCTGGTAGGGGGTCCGGGGTCAGATCCGGGTTGTCGCCGGACGGGTCGTGCTGCGGCACCAGGGACCTCCCGGCTCAGGGGGTGGGACGACGGGCGGCGGTCACGATCGCCCGCCACGCGGCCGGCGCGAACACCAGCACCGGGCCGCTCGGGTCCTTGCGGTCCCGCACCTCGACACACTCTCCGTTGCCGCTACGGCTGGGCGTGCGCCAGCGTGCACCGGTCAGGTCCATCAGTTCACGACTTCCTTCATCAGTTCGATCGACTGGCGGCGGGACAACGCACCGTTTCTGATCATCTCCCAGTGCGCCAGCAGCGTAGCCACCTCATGGTCGCCATCGACCACGAGACCGTCAATCTGATGCTCCATGTGCCCCACCCAACCACCGTCGCCACCTCGGGCCAGATCCACTCGCGTTTCAGGAAATCGGGGTGTCCGGGTAACCCGGACACCCCGATTTCACTGATGTCGTGTCGATCATGCGGCTGGCGGCGTACCCGTCAGTCCTTCTCGATGGTGACCTTGCTGGGCTTGGCGCTGCGCTCGTCGGTGGTCGGCTTGCTGGGTCGCTTGCCGTTCTCACCGGTGCTGGTGATCTTGGTCGGCTTGGCGCCCCGGCCGCCCTCGCCCGGAACGGCGGCCACGGTCGGCTCCCCGTCCACCCCGGCGCTGGCCGCGCCTCCGTCGACGGTGGTCACCGGCTCGGCCACCGGCCGGGTCGTGGACTGCCCCTCGGCTGCGGCGTTCACCGGCTGCCGGGTGTCGGCGGGCTCGGTCTTGAGGCCGGTGGCCGCACCCGACCCGGGCGACGAGCCGTCGTTGGCCGAACCCGACGCGGGCGACGAGCCTTCGTCGGCGGTCGCCGTGCCGGAGCCGGTTGCGCCCGTGTTGGCGGTCGCCGTGCCGGAGGTGGTTGCGCCCGCGGCACCACTGTCGGCCGCGCTCCTGCTCACCCCATCGCCAGCGGTCGGGCCGTCGATCGGGCCGGCGACGCTCTGCAACCGCAGCTCGGCCATCTGCCGCTGGAGCTCGTCGGACTCCTGCCGGGACTTCCAGGTCTCCTGCCGCAGGTCCGCGAGTTGCTGCTGGGCCTGGGCGATCTCCAACATCACCTGGGCCAACTGCTGCCGACCCGCCGCCGACTCCTGCTGGGTGGCCGCCAGGTGCTGCTGGGTGGTGGCCAGGTGCTGCTGCGTCGTGGCCGCGTACTCCTCGAACTGCCGACGCGACGCCGCGACATGCTCGTCGGCCTCGCGGCGCTTGTCGCCGGCCTCGGTCGCGGCCCGGCTCAGCAGCTCGGCGGCCTCCGCCTCGGACCGCTGGCGGAGCGCCGCCGCGTCCTGCTCGGCGGCCTGGCGAACCCCGGCCGCGCCCTGCTCGATCTCGTTCTTACGCGTGGAGTATTCGGTTTCCAGCTCGTTCTTACGGCTCGTGTACTCGGTTTCCAGCTCGTCGCGGCGGGTGGTGAAACCCGCCTCCAGCTCCTGCTGGCGGCTGGCGAACCCGGTCTCCAGCTCCTGCTGGCGGGACTCGTGCTGCCGGTCCAGCTCGTCGCGGCGCTTGGCGAACTCCTGCTCGGCAGTGGACCGTCGCTGCGCCAACTCCCGGTCGGCCGCCTCGCGACGCGAGTTGACCTCCTGCTCCACGCCGGCCCGCCACGCGCCCAGCTCCTGCTGGGTCTGCGCACGGGTCTGCTGCACGTACGCCTCGGTCTCCGCGCGCATCCGCTGCACGTACGCCTCGGTCTCGGCGCGGCTGCGCTTGGCCGCCTCGGAGGCCTGCGTTGTCAGTCGCTCCGCCTCCTGCTGCGCCTTGGCGCGGGTGGCCCGGCCCGCCATCGACGCGTCGTCGATGATCTGCTTGGCCTCCTGCTGCGCCTTCGCGTGCGTGGCCCGACCGGCCTCGGTCGCGGTGTCGGTGAGCCGCTTGGCCTCCTGGAGGGCCTTGGCGTGCATCTCCTTGGCGGCCTCGCGCAGGTCGCTGGCCTCCTGCCGGGCGTTGGCCAACGTCTCGCGGGCCGACTCGCGCAGCTTGGTCGACTCCTGCTGGGCCCGCGTGTGGATCTCCTTGGCGGTGTCCCGGAGTTGGGTGGCCTCCTGCTGCGCCTTCGCCAGCGCGTCCTGCGCCGCCTTGCGCAACTGCGCCGCCTCGTCCTTGGCGGACCGCAGGGTGGCCTCCGCCTCGGCCCGGCGGGCGGCGCTGTGCCGCTCCTCCTCCGAGCGCCGCGCGGCGAGGGCGATCTCGAAGTCCTTCAGCGCCCGCGCGGACTGCTCGCGGGCCTCCTCGATGATGTGCTCGGCCGCGGCACGACGGGCCTCGATCTCCACGTTCGCATCGGCCACGATCTTCTCGGCCAGCTCTTCGGACTGCGTGACGATCGAGTCGACGAGCGGACCGAGATGCTTGAACGAGGCCCGGTCGACCACGTTCATCTGCTTGCGCACCTGGGTCAGGTCACGCTGGAGCACCTCGACCTGACCGGCGAGCTTGTGGATCTGTGTATACGCCTGTTCCCGTTCGGACGCGAGGGTCGCGATCTCGTGCTCGGCACGCGCGACATACCGATCAACCTGTTTCTTCTCGTACCCCCGCAGAGCGGACTCGAAGCTGGGCTCCGTCGTCACGTCCCCGCCGAGAGCGAACAGTTCCTCGCCGTGCGACATGCCCCCATCCTCACACGCAACAGGGCCTGCTGGGGCGATACGGACGCGCCTTGTGCGAGCTACTTCACTCCGTTGCGAGCACGGGATACCACGAACTGGGAAACGCATACGGCGCGAGGTTGCACCGGTTACCCGGTGTCACCTCGCGCCGTCGATGCCCCTACCTGACGCCGCGCGTCAGCCGGCGGTTTCCGCCGTCACCCGCTCCTGACCGCCCTCGGTCTTCTTGGCCTCCGGCTTGGCCGCCGGAGCGGCCGCCGGCATCCCCGGCACGATGCCGGCGAGCCCGGAGAGCATCTGGCCCAGCTGCGAGGTGACCGCGTCCTTCTGCCGGGTGAGGTCCTCGACCTCGCGGCGGGCCGCCTGCGTGGTCAGCTCCGCCTCGGTGCGCGCCTCGGTGAGCAGGCGCTGCGACTCGGCCTTGGCCTCGTTGAGCGTCTTCTCGGAGTGCGCCTTGGCCTTGTCGACAGTCTCGGCGGCGTTGCGCTCGGACTCGACCCGGCGGGCCTCGGCGCGCTGCTCGATCTCCTTCGCGCGCTCCTGGGCGGCGCGGGCGCGCTGCTCGGCCTCACTGACCATCTTCTGGGTCTGCGCGACCTGGGCGGCGTGCCGCTCGGACTCCTCGCGCTCCGCCTTCTCGCGGCGCTCGGCCAGCTGCAGCTCCAGGGCCTGGAGGTCCTTGTCGCGCTTGTCCCGCGCGTCGGTGAGCAGCTTGGTGGCCTCGGCGCGCTTCTCCTCGGCCTCGCGGGCGGCCTTGGCCCGCTGCTGGGTGATCTCCCGCTCGGCGGTGGCCCGGAGGGTGGCCACCTCCCGCTCGACTGTCGACTTCAGCTCGGCCACCTCGTGCGCGGTGACCGTACGCAGCTGCTTGGTCTCGCGGTCGGCGTCGGCGCGCAGCGTGTCAGCCTCGCGGCGGGCCTGCACCCGGACCTCGGCGGCCTCGCGCTCGGCGGCCGTGCGCAGGTTGCCCGCCTCGCGCTCGGCGCTGGCCTTCATGGCTGCGGCCTCGGCACGCGCCTTGTCGGTGATCTCGCGGGCCTCCAGGCGGGCGGCGGAGAGGATGCCCTCCGACTCGCGCTTGGCCTCGTTGCGGTGGTCGTTGGCCTGCTCCTCGGCGAGCCGGAGGATCTGCTCGACGCGGGTGCCGAGGCCGGAGAGAGTGGGCCGGCTGTTCTCTTCGAGCTGCTTGTTCGTGTCGGTGAGCTTCTGCTCCAGCGCACTCATGCGCTGTTCGGCTTGGCGGAGCCGACGCTGGGCGTCGTTCATCCGCTGCTCGGCCTCGGCACGGGCCTGCTCGGACTGGGTCAGCGCGGCGGTCATCCGGCCGAGGAAGTCATCGACCTGGTGAGTGTTGTAACCGCGCAGGCCGACGGTGAAGTCTGGCTGCGAGTTCGCGTTATCGAAGAACGCGAGAGGGGAGGACTGCTGCTGGGGCATTGGGACATACTGGCAGACGCCCCAGGGTGCTTCGCAAGAGCGGTGCGCAGCTTTCGTTGCCTCTTTACATGGTCAACTGCCACCATCGACGGGGCGGGACCAATCGGCGATCTTGGCAGGTCCCGGGCGGGTCGGGCGCCACGCAGCGTGACGTGAAAAAGGGCCCCGGGGTTACCCCGAGGCCCTTTGTTCGATCCGGCCGGGTTTTCCGCTAATGGGAGCGGAAGAACAATGTCCGATCACCGCAATGGACATCGAGGGCTCACCCGTCCGGCCGGTGGCCGGGCTCAGTGCCCTCGGAGACCGGCGGTGCCGGTCAGTGCCCTCGGAGACCGGCGGTGCCGGTCAGTGCCCTCGGAGACCGGCGGTGCCGGTCAGTGCCCTCGGAGACCGGCGGTGCCGGTCAGTGCCC
>NZ_JBICUF010000003.1:108901-137434 GCF_043198035.1 Micromonospora sp. NPDC048898 | reverse complement strand
CCCCGGAGGCCGGCGGTGCCGGTCAGTGCCCCCGGAACCGGTTGATCGCGTCCTCGTGCCGGGCCCGCGACTCCCCGTCGCGTACGCCCAGCCCGTCGCTGGGTGCGAGGCAGCGCACGCCGACCTTGCCCTGGTGGGCGTTGCGGTGCACCTCGTACGCGGCCTGACCGGTCTGCTCCAGCGAGTAGGTGCGGGAGACCGTCGGGTGCACCTTGCCGAGCGCGACCAGGCGGTTGGCCTGCCACGCCTCGTGGTAGTTGGCGAAGTGGCTGCCGACGATCCGCTTGAGGTGCATCCAGAGGTAGCGGTTGTCGTACTGGTGCTGGAAACCGCTCGTGGAGGCGCAGGTGACGACAGTCCCACCGCGCCGGGCCACGTAGACGCTGGCGCCGAACGTCTCCCGACCCGGGTGTTCGAAGACGATGTCCGGGTCCTCGCCGGCGGTCAGCTCGCGGATCCGCTCGCCGAAACGCTTCCACTCGTCCGGGTCCTGGGTCACCTCGTCCTTCCAGAAGCGGAAGCCCTCCGCCGCCCGGTCGATGACCAGGTCCGCACCCATCCGGCGGCACAGCTCCGCCTTCTCCGGCGAGGAGACGACGCAGACCGGGATCGCACCGCCGTTGAGTGCCATCTGGGTGGCGTACCCCCCGAGGCCGCCGGAGGCGCCCCAGATCAGCACCACGTCGCCCTGTTTCATGTTGGCCCCGTGGTGCGAGACGAGTTGCCGGTACGCGGTGGAGTTGACCAGCCCGGGGCTGGCCGCCTCCTCCCAGCTCAGGTGACGCGGCTTGGGCATCAGCTGGTTGGCCTTGACCACGGTCAGCTCGGCCAGCCCGCCGAAGTTGGTCTCGAAGCCCCAGATCCGCTGCTGCGGGTCCAGCATGGTGTCGTCGTGCCCGGCGGCGTCCTCCAGCTCGACGGAGAGGCAGTGCGCCACCACCTCGTCGCCGGGTGCCCACCGGGTCACCCCGGGCCCGGTACGCAGCACCACGCCTGCCGCGTCCGAGCCGACCACGTGGTACGGCAGGTCGTGCCGGCGGGTCAGCTCGGAGACGCGGCCGTAGCGCCGGAGGAACGTGAAGGTGGGCAGCGGCTCGAAGATGCTTGTCCACACCGTGTTGTAGTTGATCGCGCTCGCCATCACCGCGACCAACGCCTCGCCCGGTGCCAACTCCGGCGTCGGCACCTCCTGCACGTGCAGAGCCTTGCGCGGGTCCTTGTCCCGGGTGGGCATGTCGTCGAACATCCGGGCCTCCTCGGCGCGGACCACGACGCCTCGGTAACTCTCCGGTACGGGCAACCCGGCGACGCCGGCGAGTTCGCGGTCCGGATCGTTCGACTCCTCCGCCGCCATGATCACATCGAGGATGTCCTGCACGGTGACCTCCGGTTCGTCCGCACCCGCCCGGGTCCGGGTGCTGCCATCGTCGGCACCGGTGGGCACGGCCGCCATGTCGGCATTCGACACATCCAGCACCGGTCGTGCTCCGGTGGGGGCGGACGTTACTGAACGGTAGCTAGGCCGGGAAGTCCTCTGTGAAAAACCGCATCCGCCGATGCGTGAAGGTGCCCGGCCGCCCCGCCAACCGCGCACTGACGTGCGCCGCGACGCTCCAGAGGGCGCGCGAGAGCCGCAGGGCGCACACCGCGCGGGCGGACGCCGCGTCGCGGCCCGTGGGTCAGTGGAGGGTGGGGGCGGGTTCGACGAGTTCGACGAGGACGCCGCCGGCGTCCTTGGGGTGGACGAAGTTGATCCGGCTGTCCGCGGTGCCGCGCCGCGGTGCGTCGTAGAGCAGCCGCATCCCCCGCGCGCGCAGCGCCGCGCAGGCCGCGTCGATGTCCACCACGGTGTACGCGACCTGCTGGACTCCCGGCCCGTTGCGGTCCAGGAACTTGGCGATCGTCGACTCCGGGGTGAGCGGGGCGAGCAGTTGCACGCAGCCGCCCTCGGTGGTCGGCCCGACGGCCAGCATCGCTTCCTGCACGCCCTGCTCGGCGTTGGTCTCGACGTGCACGCAGCGCATGCCGAACGTCCGCTGGTAGAAGTCGATCGCGGTGTCCAGGTCGGCCACGGCGATCCCGACGTGGTCGATCTTGCGGAGCCCGATGTCTGTGACGGAGTCGGCACCGGGCTCGGCGGAGGAGTTCTCAGTCATGGCGCTAGTCTGGCCGAACAATCGTTAAGGCGTACAGCACGGCACCCCCCTCGGAGGCAGGCATGGCTTCGGTGATCGTCAGCGGCGCGCGGACCCCGATGGGGCGGCTGCTGGGCAACCTCAAGGACCTCCCGGCCACGAAGCTCGGTGGGATCGCCATCAAGGCCGCGCTGGAGCGTGCCGGGGTCAGCCCCGACCAGGTCCAGTACGTGATCATGGGGCAGGTGCTGCAGGCCGGCACCGGCCAGATCCCGGCGCGGCAGGCCGCGGTCGAGGCCGGTGTGCCGATGTCCGTGCCGGCGCTGACCATCAACAAGGTCTGCCTCTCTGGTCTGGACGCGATCGCCCTGGCCGACCAGCTGATCCGTGCCGGCGAGTTCGACATCGTCGTGGCCGGTGGCATGGAGTCGATGACCAATGCCCCGCACCTGCTGATGGGCCAGCGCACCGGTTACAAGTACGGCGACGTGGTGGTCAAGGACCACATGGCGCACGACGGGCTCAGCGACGCGTGGGACTGCTGCTCGATGGGCGAGTCCACCGAGCGGCTCGGCGCCAGGCTCGGCATCTCCCGCGAGGAGCAGGACGCCTTCGCCGCGGCCAGTCACCAGCGGGCCGCCGCCGCCCAGAAGAACGGCCACTTCGCCGACGAGATCACCCCGGTGGTGATCCCGCAGCGCAAGGGCGACCCGCTGGTGATCAGCGAGGACGAGGGCATCCGCCCGGACACCACCGTCGAGTCGCTGGCCAAGCTGCGCCCCGCCTTCGCCAAGGACGGCACCATCACCGCCGGCAGTTCGTCGCCGATCTCCGACGGTGCCGCGGCGGTGCTGGTGATGAGCAAGGCCAAGGCCACCGAGCTGGGGCTGACCTGGCTGGCCGAGATCGGCGCGCACGGCAACGTGGCGGGCCCGGACAACTCCCTGCACTCGCAGCCGTCGAACGCGATCAACCACGCTCTGAAGAAGGGTGGGCTGAGCGTCACCGACCTGGACCTCATCGAGATCAACGAGGCGTTCGCGCAGGTCGGCGTGCAGTCCAGCCGGGACCTGGGCATCAGCGCGGACCGGGTCAACGTCAACGGCGGCGCCATCGCGCTGGGGCACCCGATCGGCATGTCCGGCGCGCGTCTCGTCCTCACCCTCGCCCTGGAGTTGAAGCGGCGCGGTGGCGGCACCGGCGCGGCGGCCCTCTGCGGTGGCGGTGGCCAGGGCGACGCGCTGATCATCCACGTGCCGGGAAGCGCAGCGGCGGCCCGGTGAGCGCGAGGAGCGAGCCGGTTCTGCGAGCACCGCAGTCGCGAACGAAGACGGCACTGTGAGCGAGGCGGCCGCGCACGTCCCGTCCGGGGGCACCACGTCGGTGCGCCGCAGTCGGGACGTACCGATGCTTGTCGGGCGGGCCCGCGCGGGTGATCCTCGCGCGGTGGCCCGGCTGATCACCCTTGTGGAGAATGGCGACGCGCTGCTGCCGGAGATCGCCGCCGCGTTGGCGCCGTACGCCGGGCAGGCCCAGGTCGTCGGGCTGACCGGTTCGCCCGGGGTGGGCAAGTCGACCACCACGAACGAGTTGGTCCGCGCGCTGCGGGCGCAGGGGCATCGGGTCGGCGTGCTGGCGGTCGACCCGTCCAGTCCGTTCACCGGTGGAGCGATCCTCGGCGACCGGGTGCGGATGCAGGACCATGCCACCGATCCGGGCGTCTACATCCGGTCCATGTCCAGCCGGGGTCACCTCGGCGGGTTGGCCGCGGCGACGCCGCAGGCGGTCCGGGTCCTGGAGGGCGCCGGCTGCGACGTGGTGCTGGTGGAGACCGTCGGCGTCGGGCAGGCCGAGGTGGAGGTCGCCTCGCTGGCCGACACCACACTGGTGCTGCTCGCCCCCGGCATGGGTGACGCGATCCAGGCGGTCAAGGCCGGCATCCTGGAGATCGCCGACGTGTTCGTGGTCAACAAGGCCGACCGGGACGGCGTCGACGCCACCGTCCGTGACATCCAGGGCATGATCGCCCTCGGCGAGCGCGGCCCGGGGCAGTGGCGGCCGCAGGTGGTCCGCGCGGTCGCCGCGCGGGGCGAGGGCATCGACGAGATCGCGGCGGCGATCGACAAGCACCGGGGCTGGCTGGTCGAGCACGGCGAGCTGCGCCGCCGCCAGGAGGCGCGGGCCGCCGCCGAGGTCGAGGCGATCGCGCTCGGCACCCTGCGCGCCCGGATCGGCTCCCTGCGCGACGGTACGGAGCTGAGCACGCTCGCCACGAAGGTCGCCGAGGGTGCCATCGACCCGTACACGGCGGCAGACGAGTTGCTCGCCCAACTCGCCCGCTGACCTGGCGACGCGGCGGGACCGACGCCGACGATCGGGCGCAGCAAGACGGACCTCACCCGCGGAGCGGGCAGGAATCCGCTGTGGACCGTCCGACAGTCGGCCCGCGGACCGCCAGCGTGCGGGACCCGTGCCGGTAGGCCGCGGCGGCACTGCGCTTCGGTTGCCCGGAAGCGAAAGCGGCTCCGTTTTTAGTAGGCTCGCGGCGCGTGGCCACCGCACGGCCGGCCACGCGAGTGGGCTGACGAATCGGTCGGTCCACAACGCACCGGGACCAGGGGAGATGTGATCATGACGGACGCGGTGGAGAACGCCGGTGCAGCGCAGCCCGCGACGGGTGCGACCCGGGGTGTCACGTCGGTTTCCGACGAGGTCGTGGAGAAGATCGCCGGGGCTGCCGTTCGTTCGGTGCCCGGTGTCGCCGATCTTGGTGGTGACGTGGCCCGGTTCTTCAACAGCGTGCTGGACAAGGTCGGCCTGGACGAGGTGGGCGACGCTCGCCGGGGTGTCTCGGCCGATGTGAAGGGCAGTTCGGCAGTCATCAACGTGGTCCTGGTGATCGACGCCGGTCACGTCGTGGCCGACGTGACCGAGGCGGTGCGGGCCACGGTGATCGAGGCGGTGGAGAAGTACGGTCTGACGGTCACCCAGGTCAACGTCACGGTGGACGACATCGAGCTGAACCAGCCGGGAGTGGCAGCCGGAGCCTGAGGCGTCGGTGCGGCGGCCGTCGGGGCGGGCGAGGTCACGGCCGCTGTCCGCCGCTGTCGAGAAAGCGCAGCACCGCGATCACGCGCCGGTTGTCGCCGCTCGTCACCGGCAGTTGCAGTTTGCTGAAGATGCTGTTGATGTGCTTCTCGACGGACCGTTCCGTGATCACCAACTCTGCCGCGATGCCGGCGTTCGACCTGCCCTCGGCCATCAGGTGGAGCACCTCCAACTCGCGGGGGGCGAGCCTGCGCAGCGGGGTGTCCCGGCGGGTACGGGAGAGGATCTGGCGGACGACCTCGGGGTCGAAGACGGTGCCGCCGGCACCCACCCGGGTCAGCGCGTCGAGGAACTCGCCGACCTCGCCGACCCGGTCCTTCAGCAGGTAGCCGACCCCGTGCAGGTCGCCGCCGAGCAGGTCGGCGGCGTAGCGCTCCTCGACGTACTGGGAGAGCACCAGCACCGCGGTGTCGGGCTGCTGACGCCGGATGACGAGCGCGGCGCGGAGCCCCTCGTCGGTGTGGGTGGGCGGCATGCGCACGTCGAGGAGGGCGAGGTCGGGGCGGTGCTCGGCAACGGCCCGGAGTAGTTGCTCCGCGTCGGCGACCGCCTCGACGACCTCATGTCCGTTGCTCGTGAGCAGCAGGGTGAGGCCCTGGCGCAGCAGCGCCGCGTCCTCGGCGATCACCACCCGCATGGCAGCTCCATGGTGAGCACGGTCGGCCCGCCGGCTGGGCTGTGTACGGTCAGGTCGCCGTCGACGCCGTGGGCACGCTCGGCGAGCCCGGCCAGCCCCGACCCGCCCGACGTGTCGGCGCCGCCGACGCCGTCGTCGGTCACCCGGATCAGCAGCGCGTCGCGACGTGCCGCCAGGTGGATCTGAGCCCGAGTGGCCTGGGCGTGCTTGGCCGTGTTGGACAGCGCCTCGGCCACCATGAAGTAGGCGATGGACTCGATGAGTCGCGGCGGCCGACGGTCGAGGCGTACGTCGATCGTGACCGGCACCGGCGACCGGGCGGCCAGGGCGGACAGTGCGGCGTCCAGGCCCCGGTCGGCGAGCACCGGCGGGTGCAGCCCACGGGTGAGGTCGCGCAGCTCGACGATTGCCTGCTTGGCCTCCTGATGGGCGGTGGCGAGCAGCGGCGCGGCGCGGACCGGGTCGTCGGCGAACTGGTGTCGGACCATGCCGAGGGTCAGCACCAGGTGGATGAGGCGCTGCTGGGCGCCGTCGTGCAGGTCGCGCTCGATGCGCCGGCGTTCGGCCTCGGCGGCCCGGACGACCTCGGCGCGGCGCTGCTCGACCTCCCGCACCCGGGCCCGGAGCTGACGGGTCGACGCCCAGCCGAGCAGGGTCCTCGCGAGCGAGACGTGCACCAGGGCGAGTGCCCGGACCACCGTCGGGGCGGCGATCAGCAGGGCCACCCCGCCGGTGACCAGTAGCGCCGCGGTGACCGGTCGAAGCGGCCCGTGCAGGAGGGCGTGGGCGGTGCTGTCGCCCGGTAGCGGGGTGTCGGCGAACGGCCAGGCCGGCGGATGGGTGGCGGCGATCAGCAGCCAGGCCCCGCCGCCCCAGGCGATCAGGGTCAGTAGTGCCGTGCTGAGGGCCAGCGGCAGGCGGAGCAGGTGGTACGCCACGGCCCGCCACAGGGTCGAGTCGAGCACGAGGTGGCCGGCCCGCTGCGCCCAACCGGTCCCGGCGGGTGCGCGCAGGGCCGTCGGGACCCGTACGCCGAGCACCAGGTGGCACCACCGCGCTTCGAGGCGGGCACAGCAGCGCAGCGCGGTCCCGTAGCCGAGGAAGGTCGGCACGCCGAGCAGCAGGACGGGCAGGAGTGCCGCGGAGAGCACGAGCCCGAGGACGCTGAGCACGGTCATCAGCACCGCCCACGGGGTCACCACCAGCAGGTGCAGGGTTCGCCGCCAGGTGTCGGTGGAGACCAGCGCCCTCGCCTCCCGGCCCAGCCGTGATCGCCACGCCATGGCCTGCTCGATCATCACTCTCCCGGGTCGTGGCTGCTCAGTGGGCCAGCGTATGGCGAGCTGGGCGCTCCGGACAGGAGGGCAACCTGCCAGTGCGCGGGGGTGCTACCACCACCTCGATCTCGCATGGTGGCCCGGCAGTCAGGACAGGCCCTTCTCGACAGGCTTGTCCCGTGCCAACCTGCCCACCCCTCCCGGACGGAGATCACGTGATGAAACGGTCAGCGACATTCCCGGAGTCGGGGCGGCGGGTTCCCCGCCTGCTCGTCGCGGCATCTTCGGCCACCGCCGTGGCAGTGGTGTTGATGCTGCTGAGTCTGGTCGTCGAGTTGCTCGACGGTGCTCCGGCCCACCGGGTCTTCTGGCCGGTGGAGCTGGGCTCGATGCTGTTGTTCCTTGCCACCATGACCCGGCAGGGGAGGCAGTGGGGCCGGGTCACCCTGACCGCGCTCGTCGCGAACACGGTGGTGTTCAGGCTGCCCGGCATGGTCGCCAACCCGGGGGACCGGCAGCCACTGGCCATGGCGTTCGACTGGATGAGCCTGGGCGCGATGGTGGCCGCGGTGGTCCTGATCTTCCTGCCGGCGGCCAACCGGCACCTGCGGGCGACCCGCGAGCAGCAACGGCTCATCTCGCCCCGGGTCCGCAGGGCGCTGCTGGCGACGCACATCGCGAGCGCGGTCGGCTGGTTCGGAGTGATCACCGTGATGGCGACCATGGCCATCGCCGCTGCCGGTGCGCACGACCTCGGCTACCTGCGCTCGGCGTACACCATGATGTTGCTTGTCGACGAGACGTTTCTCGGCCCGGCTCACCAGCTCGCCCTGCTGACCGGGGTGGCACTCGCGGCGGGCACGCCGTGGGGGCTCTGGCGGCGTCGGTGGGTCGCGACGAAGCTCGTACTGATGCTGGGGATCATGTTGGTCGGCAGTGCGGTCCTCCAGGACCTGGCGCTGCGCGCGCACGAGCTGGTCGAGGCGGGCCGGCCGGTGGCCGAGATCCGGGCCGAGGCCGGGCGGCCGTTGGCGCTGCTGACGCCGTTGGGTCCGGCGGTCGGACTGGTCGCGACGCTGCTGTCGGTCTACAAACCGGGCGGCCCGACCCGATACGGCCGCCGCCGTGGCGCGCAGCGCCCTCGGCCGGTCGGGAAACCGGCGGGCCTGGTCGCCGTTGTCCGCGACATCCGGTCGGTCGCCCACGACGTGGTCGAGGTGACGCTGGTCGGCGAGCCGGGCCAGGCGCTGCCCGGGTGGGAGCCGGGGGCGCACATCGACCTCACGCTGCCCTCCGGTGTGGTCCGCCAGTACTCGCTCTGCGGCGATCCGGCGGATCGGAGCAGGTACCGGATCGCGGTACGGCGGGATCCGGCCGGTCGGGGTGGCTCGGCCGAGGCGCACCGGCTCCGACCCGGGCAGCGGGTCGTCGTCGGTGGCCCGCGGAACCACTTTCCCCTGGTGCCGGCGTCGGCGTACCTCTTCGTCGCCGGCGGGATCGGGATCACCCCGATCCTGCCGATGGTACGAAGGGTGCGGGCCGAGGGCCGCCCGTGGCGGCTGCTCTACGTGGGACGCTCGACCGGGCGGATGGCCTTCCGGGACGAGGTGTCCGCGCTCGGCGCCGAGCGGGTGCAGATCGTGGCCACGGACACCGACGGCAGGCCCGACCTGCCCCGGCTGCTGGGCGTGGCATCCGCCGACACGGCCGTCTACTGCTGCGGGCCGGCCGAGCTGACCGCCGCGGTCGAGCGGCTCACCCCGCCCGCTCGGCGGCACGTCGAACGGTTCACCGCCACGTCTCGTGCCGACGCCGACGACCAGCCCTTCGAAGCGGAGCTGGCCCGCACCGGGCAGCTGCTCCAGGTGCCGGCGAGCCGCAGCCTGCTCGACATGATCCGCGAGGTCGTACCCGAGGTTCCCGCCTCGTGCGAGAACGGGCTGTGCGGCAGCTGCGGCGTCGTCGTCGTCGACGGGCAGCCCGAGCACCGCGACGACATCCCGGCGGCGCGGCGCAGGGACGGCCGAGAGGTCGTCTACCCGTGTGTCTCCCGGTCGCGCACCCCGCGGCTGGTGCTGGACCTCTGACGCCATCCGCCAGCTCACGTTACCGGTCGGTACGACGGGACTTAGCGATCGTTCAGGTGAGGGTCCTACACTCGACGTGCAGTCGAGGACCCGAGGAGGAGCCCTGCTCATGGACGCCGACGAGATCGACGCCGGACGGGCGCGCTGGCAGGCCCGGTACGACGCCGCGCGCAAGCGCGACGCGGACTTCACCACGCTCTCCGGGATGCCGGTGGAGCCGGTCTACGGGCCGCCCGAGGGCAGCGCGTATCCGGGCTTCGAGCGGATCGGCTGGCCGGGCGAGTACCCGTACACCCGGGGTTTGTATCCGACCGGATACCGGGGGCGGACCTGGACGATCCGGCAGTTCGCCGGCTTCGGTAACGCCCAGCAGACCAACGAGCGCTACAAGATGATCCTCGGCGCCGGCGGTGGCGGCCTCTCGGTCGCGTTCGACATGCCGACGCTGATGGGCCGCGACTCCGACGACCCGCAGGCGCTCGGCGAGGTCGGCCACTGTGGCGTCGCCATCGACACCGCCACCGACATGCAGGCGCTCTTCGACGGCATCGACCTGGCCGACGTCACCACCTCGATGACCATCTCCGGCCCGGCCGTGCCGGTGTTCTGCATGTACCTGGTCGCCGCCGAGCGGCAGGGCGCCGACCTGTCCAAGCTGGACGGCACGCTGCAGACCGACATCTTCAAGGAGTACATCGCGCAGAAGGAGTGGCTCTTCGACCCGGAGCCGCACCTGCGCCTGATCGGCGACCTGATGGAATACTGCGCGACCGAGATCCCGCGTTACAAGCCGCTGTCGGTCTCCGGCTACCACATCCGCGAGGCCGGCTCGACCGCCGCGCAGGAGTTGGCGTACACCCTGGCCGACGGCTTCGGCTACGTGGAGCTGGGCCTCTCACGCGGGCTGGACGTGAACGTCTTCGCGCCGGGGCTGAGCTTCTTCTTCGACTCGCACCTGGACTTCTTCGAGGAGATCGCCAAGTTCCGCGCCGCCCGCCGGATCTGGGCCCGCTGGCTGCGCGACGTCTACGGCGCCACCAGCGAGAAGGCCCTCTGGCTGCGGTTCCACACGCAGACCGCCGGGGTGTCGCTGACCGCGCAGCAGCCGGTCAACAACGTCGTACGCACCGCCGTCGAGGCTCTCGCCGCGGTGCTCGGCGGCACGAACTCGCTGCACACCAACGCACTGGACGAGACCCTGGCACTGCCCACCGACGAGTCCGCCGAGATCGCCCTGCGTACGCAGCAGGTGCTGATGGAGGAGACCGGCGTGGTCAACGTGGCCGACCCGCTCGGCGGCTCCTGGTACGTCGAGGCGCTGACCGACAAGATCGAGGCGGAGGCGGAGGAGATCTTCGCCCGGATCCGGCAGCTCGGCGGGGACGGGCCGCACCAGATCGGCCCGATGACCTCGGGCATCCTGCGCGGCATCGAGGACGGCTGGTTCACCGGGCACATCGCCGAGTCGGCCTTCGTCTACCAGCAGGCCCTGGAGAAGGGCGACAAGAAGATCGTCGGGGTCAACTGCCACACCGGTACGGTCGCCAAGGAGTTGGAGATCCTGCGCATCTCGCACGAGGTGGAGCTGGAACAGCGCCGGGTGCTCGCGGAGCGCAAGGGCGGGAGGGACGAGTCGGCGGTCCGCGCGGCGGTGGCCCGGATGGTCGACGCCAGCCGCACCGACGAGAACATGATCCCCGCCATGCTCGACGCCGTCCGTGCCGAGGCGACCCTCGGCGAGATCTGCGACGCCCTCCGCGCCGAGTGGGGCACCCACCGCGAACCCGCCCGCTTCTGATCCCTTACCCCCACCCCGCCCGCGATCTTGCACTTTCTGTCCCCCGCATAAGGGGTGAATGCCGCGTTTCGGCGACACAAAGTGCAAGATCGCGCGGGTGGGCGTGGGGTGCGGGGCGGGGTGTGGGCGGGGCGGTCGGGGCAGGGTGAGAGTTGCAACGTCGGGGTTGTGGGTGACCTGAGATCGGGGGCTCACGTGCGAGACTAGGTAACCATGAGCGACCCACGGATCACCTCGTCGATCTTCACCCGCGGCGCGGTCGACCTCAGCACGCTGCGTGGCCCCGCACCAGCAAGTACGCGCCCCGGCACGCCCCCACAGGGCGGCCCGTCCAACGGCACCCCCGGCGCGCCCGCCGCCGGCGGTAGCACCGCCATCGTCGACGTCACCGAGGCGACAATCCAGTCCGAGGTGCTCGAACGGTCGATGGCCGTGCCCGTCGTCGTGTTCTTCGGCGCGGCCGGCTTCCCGGAGAGCGACGAGTTCGCCCCGGTCCTGGAGCAACTCAACGCCGAGGGCGGCGGCACCTGGGTGCTGGCACGGGTCGACGTGCAGGAAAGCCCGCGCATCGCCCAGATGTTCCGGGTCCAGGGCATCCCCATGGTCTACGCGGTCGTCGGCGGTCAGCCAGTCGACGCCTTCTCCGGGGTGGTGCCCGAGGCACAACTGCGGCAGTGGATCCAGGCCGTGCTCAAGGCCGGCGGCGTGACCGTGGCCGAGCCGGAGGACCCCCGCCTCGACGAGGCGGACGACGCCCTGATGAGCGGCGATCTGGACGCCGCCGAGCAGGCGTACCGGAAGATTCTGGCCGATGCCCCGGCGGACGCCGCTGCCACGGCGGGGCTGGCCCAGGTCGGCGTGGCCCGCCGGGTCGCCGGCGCGGACCCGGCCGCCGCGCTGGCCGCCGCCGAGAACGCCCCCGACGACGTGGCCGCCCAACTGCTGGCCGCCGACATCGAGGTGCTCAGCGGCCTGGCCGAGCAGGCGTACGCCCGGCTCGTCGGTCTGGTCCGGCGCACCGCCGGCGAGGACCGGGAGACGGCCCGCCAGCACCTGGTCTCGCTGTTCTCCATCGCCGGCCCGGACGACCCGGCCGTCGCCTCGGCACGCCGGGCACTGGCCAGCGCCCTGTTCTGAGTTCGTAGCACGCCAGCGCGGGCCGGCGTTCCGGCCGGCCCGCCCGACCAACGAGGACGGGAGCTCATGATGCGCCGGATCGCCGTCCTCGACGCGCCGACAAATCTCGGTCTGCGGCCACCGACGACCACGTCGGTCCCCGGTTGCGCCAAGGCACCCGGCGCACTGCGCGACCACGAACTGCTGGCCCGGCTACGCGCCCGCGACGCCGGCTGCGTCACCCCGGCCCGGTACGACCCGGGCGACTGGCGGCCCGGCGACGGGGTGTGCCACGCCCGGGAGATCGCCGACTACTCGCTGGCCCTCGCCGAACGGATCGGCTCGATCATCGACCGGGGCGAGTTCCCGGTGGTGCTGGGCGGCGACTGCTCGGTGCTGCTGGGCTCGGCGCTGGCCATGCACCGCCTCGGTGAGGCCGTCGGCGGGCGGATCGGGCTGGTCTTCGTCGACGGCCACTCCGACTTCCGGCACCCCGGCAACGCCTCGTACGTCGGCGCGGCCGCCGGGGAGGATCTCGCCCTCGTCACCGGCCGGGGGCAGGCCGACCTGGCCGCGATCGAGGGGCGACGGCCCTACTTCCGCGACATCGACGTGGTGGTGCTCGGCATCCGAGCCCAGGACGAGTACCGGCTCGACCTCCAGGCCGCCGGGATCACCACCCGGCCGGTCCCGGCGCTGCGGGCCGAAGGTGCCGCCCGGACGGCCCAGTGGGCGCACGAACAACTCGCCGACTGCGCGGGCTACTGGGTGCACATCGACGTGGACGTGCTCGACCCCGCGGTGATGCCCGCCGTGGACGCCCCCGACCCGGGTGGGATCGCCTTCGCCGAGTTGGAGATCCTGCTCACCGGCCTTGTCGACACCCCGCACTGCCTCGGGGTGGAGTTGACAGTCTTCGACCCCGACTACGACCCCGACGGCTCGTACGCGGCCGAGATCGTCAACACCGTGGTCGCCGGCCTGGCCCCGGTCACCGCCCCGGAGGCGGTGCCACCCCGGCTGCTGTCGTCCCGGCCGACCCCCGGACCTCGGCGCGGTAACGGCCGCTCTCCGGCCCCCGCCGAGCGACCCGGCGGGGTGGATCGTGTCGAGGGGGTTCCTGGGCTGGATCGTGCGGAGCGGGTTGGTGGGTTGGCTCGCCCCGAGGGGGTTGCTGGGCTGGAGCGGGTTGGTGGGCTGGATCGTGCCGAGCGGGTCGGTGGGGTCGCCGGCGTGATCGGCGTCGCGGCGTCCTTCGCCGATGCCCCCTCGTGGGAGTCGGCCGTCGATGCCACGCCGCTCACGGAGGCCGGGTCCTCCGACCGGGGAGCCGCCGCCGTCGATCCGGCCGGCATCGACCGCTCCGACGGTGCGGTGGCTGCTTCCGGCCGATTCGGCGGTGACTCTGCCGAGGGTGCGGCCCACATTCCGGCTACGGCCGAGCGGGAGCCGGTCGGCCCACCCGCCTCGGCCGGCCCAGGTCTGCTCCGCCGACCCGCCCCACCGGCAGAAAACACCCTGGATCACCACAAAGCCGACACCGCCTGACCCGAATGCCGCCCGGTCGGGCCGAATGCCGGGCCGCCGGCCTTGAATGCCGCCCCGCCACGCCAAGATCGACTCGGGTTCCATGAACGCGCGGTGTCCGGGTGGCTCGGATACCGCGGTTTCAGCAATACCGAGTGGAACAACGCCTGAGCGGTGTGCGGCGCCCCGCGTGGGCGGTGTGCGGGGTCAGGGGGCCTGCGGCGGTCAGGACCTGGGGAGGGCGCGGAGGAAGCGCTCGGCGATCGGGACTGCGGACGCCGTGCTGGAGCCGCCCTTCTCCACGAAGACGGCGAACGCCACGTCGCCCCGCCAGCCAACGAACCAGGCGTGGGTGTGTGCCGGGTTGTCGTCGTACTCGGCGGTGCCGGTCTTGCCGTAGACCTCGCCTGGCACGTCCTTCAGGGCGCTCGCGGTGCCGGTGGTGACCACCTCGCGCATCATCGCGCGCAGCGCGGCGACCGATTCCGGCTTGAGCTGCTCGCCCGGCGGGGCCGGCTTGGCCGGCGCCGGATCGATCAGCAGTTTCGGCTGCTCGAAGCGGCCTCGGGCGACCGCCGCGGTGGCACCGGCCATGGCCAGCGGGCTGACCAGCGTGGTGCCCTGCCCGAACGATGCCGCGGCCTGCTCGGCGGGGCTGCCGCCGGTGGACACCTTGCCGGTGAAGGCGTCCGTGCCGACGTCCCATTGACCTTCCAGGCCCACCGAGCGGCCGGCGGCGGCCAGCCCGTCGC
This sequence comes from Micromonospora sp. NPDC048898, assembly GCF_043198035.1. Taxonomy (NCBI): domain Bacteria; kingdom Bacillati; phylum Actinomycetota; class Actinomycetes; order Micromonosporales; family Micromonosporaceae; genus Micromonospora; species Micromonospora sp. NPDC048898. Next base: position 122,997 of record NZ_JBICUF010000003.1, on the reverse strand, counting down.
CGCCGAGCTTCGGCGCCAGCGAGGCGAACGCGGTGTTGCAGGACTTGGCGAAGTCGGTGCGGAACGGCACCGAACCGAGCTCGAAGTTGTCGGAGTTCTTGAAGGACCGACCGTCCACGGTGAAGGTCTTCGGGCAGGCCACCGGCCCGTCCAGGGTGACCGCGCCCCGGTCCAGGAGGCCCAGCGCGCTGACCATCTTGAACGTGGAGCCGGGCGGCACCTGAGCGTCGAAGGCCAGATTCTCCCCGGCCGGGCCGGGACCGTTCGCGGCGGCGAGCACCGCACCGTCGCTGATCCGGAGCGCCACCAGCGCGGATCGCCGTGGCTCGGCGCGCAGTGCCCCGTCGGCGGCGTTCTGGACGGCGACGTCCAACGTGGTCTTGAGCGCCTGACCGGGCTGCGGCTCACGGCGGAACAACTCGGTGCCGGTGGGTTCGAGTTTGCCGCCCTCGGTGGGACGCTCGACCACCACGGTCAGCCCGGGGCCACCGCGCAGCCGTTCGTCGTAGCGGCCCTGTAGCCCGCCGTGCCCGACCAGGTCGCCGACGACGTACCGGTCGGGGTGTGCGGCGAGGTCGTCGGCCTGCGCCGCGTCGACCGTGCCGAGCAGCGCACGGGCGAATTCCCGGGTCGGTGCCAGGTCGATCTTGTCGGAGGTGAACTTGGTGCCGGGCAGGTCGTAGATCCGGGGCTTGATCTGCAGGTACGCCTCCTCGCGGAGCGACACCACCTCGACGAACGCGCCCGGCTCGGCCTTCGCGACGCGCTCGGGCAGGTCGGCCAGGTCGACAGCGGGGACCAGCGCCGGGCGGATCGCCTTGAACGCCGCGTCCAGATCCTTCACCAGCTTCTTGATGTCGGTGACCCCGTCGGGCTGCACCCCGACCCGCACCACCGGGCGGGGAGCCACGATCGGTTGCCCGGCGGCGTCCAGCACTCCCGCACGGGCGCTGGCGTCGCGGCGCAACGCCAGCCGGTCACCCTTGCTGAGCTGCTCCTGCACCACCTTCGGCTCCCAGATCACCTGCCACTGGTCGTCGTCGCCCTGGGCGAGACGCACCTCCCGGTCGTACGTCCAGCGGGTCTGGCCGGGGAGGTTCCACTCCACCTGCACGGTTGTGGTGGCGATGTCCGCCGTGACCTTCGGCTCGCCGCGCCGCGTCAGCGTGGGCGGGGTGGCCGCCAGCTCACCGGAGAGTTCCTTGATCTCGCGACTCACCTCAGCCGAGGGCAGTTTGCCGCCGGTCGGGTCGATCAGGCCGACCGCCTGAAGATCGCCGCTGCGCCAGCCGGCGAGGAAGGCGTCCACGGTGCGTTCCGGCCCGTCGTCACCCGAGCAGCCAGCCAGAACACCGGCCGCGAGCAGCGCCGCGGTGAGGCCGGCGAGCGCGCGGCGGGCGGGGTTCGGCCGGTGGGGCCGGGGGTACGACGAGGGCATGAAGCTGGTCCTTCCCATCTCGGAGCGCCTTCGCACGGTAGTACGCCGAGGGCGTCCCCAACGTCCCCCACGACGGTGGGCGCGCTCAAAGACGGGCCGGGCCGGTGTGATGAACATCGCGTGGCGGGGTATCCCGCAGCCGGCCAACCTCGGACCCGCAACGGGTGAAAGGACAAAGTCCCGATCCGGACGTCTGGCCAGTGGTCCGCCGACGAAGGCGCACAACGGCAGGGCCTAGGCTGAGCGGCAGAGTGACCCACAACGCGGTGGGTCGAGGGGAGTGGCACCGATGGACCGGCGTCCGGCGATCAAACCGGAACCCGACCTCCGGCAGGATGACTCCGGCCGGGACGACGACAGCTTCGATTCGGCGACCGACGGGGACGGCTACGGCCGGCTCGACACGGGAGTCACCGGGCTGACCGGGTCGAGCATCGACACCATCTACGATCTGGGCCTGCCCACCGAGGCGTTGGCCGACGACGTGGAGGACGCCGAGCTCGACGAACCCGTTCCCAACGCGGAGCGCCTGGTGGCCCAGGCTGTCGCGCTCGCCGGGGACGACCACGACGCGGCGACACTTGTCGGCCGTTTCTGGCGGTTCGCACCGGACGAGGAGCTGGTCGGCTTCACGGCGGAAGAGATGCTCGACGCGGCCCGGGCACACCGGGACCTCGCCCAACAGCGGGTGCCTGGCGAGTTGAAGCTGCGGATCCACGAACCGCATGCCGACCAGCACCACACGGTCGTCGAGATCGTCACCGACGACATGCCGTTCCTGGTCGACTCGGTGACCGCGCTGCTCAACTCGTACCACCTGGACGTGCACCTGCTGGTGCACCCGCTGGTGGTGGTCCGGCGTGAGCCGTTGGGCCGCCTCACCGAGGTCTCCGCGGACGTGGAGCCGGACGACGCGATCGCCGGCGACATCATCGAGAGCTGGATGCGGATCGAGATCGACCCGGTCCGGGACGCGGCCGAGCGGGACCGGCTGCGCCGCGAGTTGCAGCGGGTGCTCACCGACGTGCGGGAGGCAGTGGAAGACTGGCCGAAGATGCGTCAGCGTTCGCTCGCGCTCGCCGACGAGTTGGCCTCCGCGCGTACCTCCGACAACCGCCCGCCGGTGCCGGAGAAGGACATCACCGACTCGGTGGAGTTGCTGCGGTGGCTCGCCCACGACCACTTCACCTTCCTCGGCTACCGCGAGTACCGGCTGGTGGACGCCCCGGGCGGTGACGCGGCGGACCCGGTCGACGGCAAGGCCCTCGAAGCGGTGCTCGGCACCGGCCTGGGCATCCTGCGCTCCGACGCGCCGGAGGCCCGGCCACTGGCGTCGATGACACCCGAGGCGCACGAGAAGGTGCTGGAAAAGCGCCTGCTCATCATCACCAAGGCCAACTCACGGGCCACCGTGCACCGCTCGGCGTACCTGGACTACATCGGCTTCAAGATCTTCAACGAGGCCGGCGAGGTGATCGGCGAGCGGCGCTTCCTCGGCCTGTTCTCCACCGCCGCGTACCGGACCAGCGTCCGGGAGCTGCCGGTGGTGCGCCGCAAGGTGGCCGAGGTGCTGGACCGCTCCGGTCTGAGCCGGCGCAGCCACTCCGGCAAGGATCTGATCCAGATCCTGGAGACCTACCCGCGCGACGAGCTGTTCCAGATCAAGACCGACGACCTCTACCACGCGGTGATCGGCGTGCTGCGGATGGCCGGTCGCCGGCAACTGCGGGTCTTCCTGCGCCGGGACGCGTACGGGCGGTTCATCTCCTGCCTGATCTACCTGCCCCGGGACCGGTTCACCACCCAGAACCGCCTCCGCATGCAGGACATCCTGCTGCGTGAGCTCAACGGTGTCGGGGTGGACTACACCACCCGCGTCACCGAGTCGATGCTGGCCCGGGTGCACTTCATCGTGCGTACCGACCCGACCCGGCCGCCCGGTGACATCGACGCCGACCTGCTGGCCGAGGAGTTGGCCGACGCGACCCGGCTCTGGGACGACGACTACCGGCTGGTGTTGGAGCGCAAACTCGGCGACGAGCAGGCCAAGCACCTGTTCACCAGGTACGCCGACGCGTTCCCGGAGGGCTACAAGGACGGGCACACGCCGTACGAGGCGATGAAGGACCTGGCGAAGCTGGAGCTGCTGGAGGAGCCCGGCCAGCTGGAGATGCACCTGTTCCGCAAGCAGCTCGCACCCCGCCCCGGCACCCGGGTGCCCGGTGCGGACCTGGCCGAGGCCATGGACGTCCGGTTCAAGGTCTACCGGTACGGCGAACCGATGATGCTCTCCGCCGTGCTGCCGGTGCTGCACTCCCTCGGTGTGCGGGTGGTCGACGAGCACCCGTACGAGGTGGACCGGATCGACGGGCGGGTCTACCTGTACGACTTCGGCCTGATGCTGCCCGAGGGGCACCACGAGCTGGCCGAGGTGCGCCCGCACGTGGAGAACGCCTTCGCGGCGGCCTGGCGTGGCGAGGCCGAGGTGGACCGGTTCAACGAGCTGGTGCTGCGCGGCGGGCTGACCTGGCGGCAGGTGGTGGTGCTGCGGGCGTACGCGAAGTATCTGCGGCAGGCCGGCACGGTCTTCTCGCAGGACTACATGGAGCAGACCTTCATCGCGTACCCGAAGCTCGCGAGCCTGCTGGTGGAGCTGTTCGAGACCCGGTTCGCGCCGGGTGAGCTGAGCGCCGAGCAACGGCAGCAGCGCAGCGGTGAGCTGGTGGAGACGATCCGGGGCGCGCTGGACGACGTGGCCAGCCTGGACCAGGACCGGATCCTGCGGTCGTACCTGACGTTGATCGAGGCGACCCTGCGGACCAGCTTCTACCAGAAGCGCGCCGACGGGCGGCCGAAGGCGTACGTGGCGTTCAAGCTCGACCCGCAGGCCATTCCGGACCTGCCCGCGCCGCGCCCGAAGTTCGAGATCTTCGTCTACTCGCCCCGGTTCGAGGGCGTCCACCTGCGGTTCGGGCCGGTGGCCCGGGGCGGGCTGCGCTGGTCGGACCGTCGGGAGGACTTCCGGACCGAGGTGCTGGGTCTGGTCAAGGCGCAGATGGTGAAGAACACCGTGATCGTGCCGGTGGGCGCCAAGGGCGGCTTCGTGCTGAAGCAGAAGCCGGGTGACCGGGACGAGGCGGTCGCCTGCTACCAGGAGTTCGTCGGCGCGATGCTGGACGTCACCGACAACATCGTCAGCGGGCAGATCGTGCCGCCCGAGGACGTGGTCCGGCACGACGGCGACGACCCGTACCTGGTGGTGGCGGCGGACAAGGGCACCGCCACGTTCTCCGACATCGCCAACGAGATCTCCACGGCGCACAACTTCTGGCTGGGCGACGCGTTCGCCTCCGGCGGTTCCGCCGGCTACGACCACAAGAAGATGGGCATCACCGCCCGGGGCGCCTGGGAGTCGGTCAAGCGCCACTTCCGGGAGTTGGGCCTGGACACCCAGACCCAGGACTTCACGGTGGTCGGCGTCGGCGACATGTCCGGCGACGTGTTCGGTAACGGGATGCTGCTGTCCGAGCACATCCGCCTGGTGGCCGCCTTCGACCACCGGCACATCTTCCTCGACCCGGAGCCGGACGCGGCCACCTCGTACGCGGAGCGGCGGCGGCTGTTCGACCTGCCCCGGTCCTCGTGGGAGGACTACAACCCGGAGCTGATCTCGGCCGGCGGCGGCATCTTCCCGCGTACCGCGAAGTCCATCCCGATCACGCCGCAGGTCCGGGCGGCGATCGGCCTGGACGGCGACGTCACGCACCTGTCACCGCAGGAGCTGATGAAGGCGATCGTCACCGCTCCGGTGGACCTGTTCTGGAACGGCGGCATCGGCACCTACGTCAAGGCGTCCACCCAGACCAACGCCGAGGTGGGCGACAAGTCCAACGACGCGATCCGGGTGGACGGGCGCAACCTGCGGTGCCGGGTCGCGGGCGAGGGCGGCAACCTGGGCTGGACCCAGCTCGGCCGGATCGAGTACGCGTTGACCGGCGGCCGGATCTTCTCCGACTTCATCGACAACGCGGCCGGGGTGGACACCTCCGACCACGAGGTCAACATCAAGATCCTGCTGAACACGGCGGTGGCCGACGGGGAGTTGACCACGGCCGAGCGGGACGAGCTGCTGGCCGGGATGACCGACGAGGTCGCCGAGCTGGTGCTGCGGGACAACTACGACCAGGCTCGGGCGATCAACAACGCCCAGGCCCAGGCCGCCTCGCTGCTTCCGGTGCACCGTCGGATGATCAACGAGCTGGAGCGGTCGGGCGGGTTGGACCGGGCACTGGAGGCGCTGCCGCCGGACGAGGAACTGGCGGTCCGCAGTGAGTCCGGGCTGACCGCACCGGAGTTCGCGGTGCTGCTCGCGTACGTGAAGATCGTCCTGGAACGGGAGATCCTCACCGAGGGGTTGGCCGACGAGGAGTGGACGACCGAGGTCCTGGTCAACTACTTCCCGACACCGATGCGCGAGCGGTTCGCCGACCGGATGGGCCGACACCGCCTGCGCCGCGACATCGTCACCACCGTGCTTGTCAACGAGGCCATCAACCGGGGTGGCATCTCGTTCATCTTCCGGGTGGTCGAGGAGACCGCGGCCAGCGCCGCGGACGTGATCCGGGCGTACGTGGTGGTCAGCGAGGTCTTCGGGCTGCGTGAGCTGTGGGACGCGGTCGAGGCGCTGGACAACAAGGTGGCGCCCGAGTTGCAGACGAGCGTCTATCTGGACACCCGCCGGTTGCTCGACCGGGCGGTGCGGTGGCTGGTGTCCAACCGGCGCTCGCCGATCGACGTGCCCGGCGAGATCGCCCGGCTGCGCGACGGCGTCACCCGGCTGTTGCCGGGGCTGGAAGAGCTGTTCTACGGCAACGAGCGGCAGGGCATCGCCGCGCACATGGACTCGATGACCGATCGTGGGCTGCCCCGCGAGCTGGCGGAGCGGGCGACCCGGCTGATGTACAGCTTCGGCCTGATGGACGTGGTGGAGACCGCGAACGCCAGCGGTCGGGACGTCAGCGAGGTGGCCTCGGTCTACTTCGTGCTGTCCGACCTGTTCCGGGTGGACTCGCTGCTGTCGAAGATCTCCCTGCTGCCCCGGGAGGACCGCTGGCAGACGTTGGCCCGGATGGCGCTGCGCTACGACCTGTACGCCGCGCTGGCCGCGCTCACCGCGGAGGTGCTCGGCTCCACCCCGGAGGACCTGCCGCCGCACGAGCGGGTGCAGCAGTGGGAGCAGTCGAACGCCACCTCGATCCACCGCGCCCGGCGGGCGATGGGGGAGTTCGACGAGTCGCGGGCAGACCTCGCCGCCCTGTCGGTGCTGCTGCGCCAGATCCGCACCCTGGTGCGGACCTCCGCAGCCGCCTGAGTCAGGTACGCCGGACACGCTCCGGCCGGTCGGGTCATCCCCGACCGGCCGGACCGCTGTCGTTCGCCGCGGGTCACCCCGCCAGGGTGGCGAAGACGACGATGTTGTCCGGGTAGCTCTTGGCGGCCTGGTCGAACTGACCACCGCAGGTGACCACCCGCAGGCCGGGCCGCTCACTGGACCCGTACACCAGCTCGGTGGGGAAGGCCGTCTTCGGGTACGACGCCACCGAGTCGACCCGGAACGTGGCGGGCCGGCCGTCCGCCCGCCGCACCGTCATCGTGTCGCCGGGAACGAGAGCGCCGAGGTCGAAGAAGACCGCCGGGCCGAGCTTCGCCGAGTCCACGTGCCCGACGATGACCGCGTTACCGGTCTCGCCGGGGCTCGCGCCCGGCTCGTACCAGCCGGCCTGGTCGGCCTGCTCCAACGGGGGAACCTGGACGGTGCCGTCCGGGTTGGTGCCGAGCGACATGATCGTCGCCTGGACGCCGATCCGGGGGATCTCGATGCTGGTCGGCACGGAACGCGCCAGCCCGGCCGGCACGTCCCCCCGGTCGGCGGGCTGTCCGGCGGCGGGCTGTCCGTCGGCCGGTGCGGTGCCGGTGCCGGCCGGCCCGCTCACCGTGGGACCGGCCTGGGCCAGCGGCTGCGGCGGTCGGGCCGGGGGCGTGGTCTTCAGGGCGGCACCGATCATGCCGGCGCCGATCATGGCCATGGTGACGACGACGGCCGCGCCGGCGGCACGCCACGGTCTCCCGTGACGGCCGCCGGCCCGTGTCGTCGTCACGTCAGACGAGCGAACCATCGGTCCGCCGGCGACGCATCAGCACGATCCCGCCCAGCGCGGCAGCGCCGAGCAGGCCTGCCCCGCCGGTGGCCAGGCCACGGTCGGTACCGGTGCTGGCGCCACCGTCACCACCGTCGACACCGCCGTGCGGCAGCACGACGAGCTCGCCCTCGCCGCACGAGCCCTTGAGCTCGTAGCGACCCGGCTTGGCATCCTTGTCGATCTTGGCCTCGCCGTAGTAGACGAACTCCCGCTCCTTCTCCCAGCGGTCCTCGTCCGAGCCGCGCTCGTCCTCGTCCTTGGACTCCCAGCCCTTGTCCGAGCCGTACTCGTCCTCGTCCTTGTCCTTGGACTCCCAGCCGTTGTCGGAGCTGTGCTCGTCGCGGCCTTCGTCGGAGCCGTACTCGTCCTTGTCCTTGGACTCCCAGCCGTTGTCGGAGCCGTGCTCGTCGCGGCCTTCGTCGGAGCCGTACTCGTCCTTGTCCTTGGACTCCCAGCCGTTGTCGGAGCCGTGCTCGTCCCGGCCCTCGTCCGAGCCGTGCTCGTCCCGACCTTCGTCCGAGCCGTGCTCGTCGCGGCCCTCGTCCGAGCCGTACCCGTGCTCGTCCTTGGACTCCCAGTCCTTCTTGTCTTCGTCCTTGGAGCCCGAGTCCTTCTCGTCGCGGTTGTCATCCGCGTCCTGGCCGTGCTCCTCGCCCTTCCAGTCCTTGCTGCCCTCGTCCTCGTAGGCGTCGGCGGCAGCGCCGCCACCCTGGCCGCCGGGCTGCGACTTGTCCTTGCCCTCGTCGTCCTTGCCGTTCTCGTCCTTGCCGTTCTCGTCCTTGCCCTCGTGGTCCTTGCCCTTGTCGTCCTTGCCGTTCTCGTCCTTGCCCTCGTGGTCCTTGCCGTTCTCGTCCTTGCCGTTCTCGTCCTTGCCGTTCTCGTCCTTGCCCTCGTGGTCCTTGCCCTCGTCGTCCTTGCCGTGCTCGTCCTTGCCGTCTTCGTGGTCGGAGGAGTCCTCCTCCTCGCCCCACTCGCGGTCCTCGCCCCGGTCTTCCTTCGCCGGGTCGAGCTTGACCTTGCCGGTGACCTTGGACCACACGTACGCGTGCTCCTGCCGATCCGGGCAGATCTCGAGGAGCTTGACCTCTTCGCCGGCCTTGACGACGTGCGGCTTGGCGTAGACCTTGCCGTCGTGGTCCTTGCCGTCCTCGTGGCCGTTGGCGTAGGCGATCCCCGGTGCGAACACCAGGAGCGATGCGCCGCCGAGCGCGGCACCCGCAACGACCTTCCCGAGCATCTTCTTAGCCATGACCTGCGTCACTCCATCCCTGTTGTCCTGAGCTCGGCGACAACCGAGCTAAGACCGACGTTAGACGGTTTCATGACTTATGAAGTGAAAGATTCGCGTTTTGACCTTTGGCCGAGTAAGAGGTGAAGGGGTGCTACGCGGCTTTCAATGCGATGCGCGCCATCTCGGGCATCCCGGGCTTCGGCGAGTGCGGGACGGTGTTCCTCGCCCGTCGTGCCCGGCCGGCTCGGCCATCCGGTAGCGCCGGGACCCGCCCGCTACGTGCCGCTCGGGCGAACTCGGGGGTATCGTCCGAAACCGAACCACGCGCCGACCTCGCCGCCACGCATCGAGCCATTGCCATGGAAGCGCTCCCATGTAAGAATCGGCGCACGCGGTTCGGGGAGCCACACCGCGCAGGCAGGCAGTCGAGGGCACCCGGTCAACCGGGGCGACATCCCGCCGCCGTTCGACCGGCCGCCGTGTCGGTCGTGCACCACCACCACCATCGCCCGTCCGGGTCGGGCGTCCCCGAAAGAACCCCGTTGGCGCCGGCGGCCGTCCGTGCAGGACGCCGACCGGGCCGTCTCGCCGGGCCGTACGTGGGCCCGGTCTTGCCCAAGGAGATCAGTGGCATGAATGTGTGGAGAAGGCTGTCCGGCCCACGCCGGGCCCTCGCGCTCGCCGGCGCGGGTGCCCTGGTCGCCGGTGGGTTGGTAACGATTCCGGTTACGGCGGCGCAGGCCGCGACGCAGTGCGAGATCGGCTACACGACGAACGACTGGTCCGGCGGTTTCACCGCGAGCATCACCATCAAGAACCTCGGCGACCCGGTCAACGGCTGGACGCTGGGTTGGACCTTCCCCAACTCCAGCCAGCGGGTGCAGCAGGGTTGGTCGGCCGAGTTCAATCAGTCCGGCAGCCAGGTGACCGCCCGGAGCATGTCCTACAACGGCACCCTCGCCGCCGGCGCGTCGACGACCCTCGGCTTCAACGGCGCCTGGAGCGGCAGCAACCCGAAGCCGACCTCGTTCACCCTCAACGGCGTGGTCTGCAACGGCGGTGTCACCCCGACCTCCGCGCCGCCGACCTCCGTGCCGCCGACCGACGTGCCGCCGACGTCCGCGCCGCCGACCGACGTGCCGCCGACGAGCCCGCCGCCGGGACAGAAGGTGGACAACCCGTACGTCGGGGTGCCGGGTTACGTGAACCCGGAGTGGAAGGCCAAGGCGGACGCCGAGCCGGGCGGCAGCCGGGTCTCCAACAACCCCACCGCCGTGTGGCTGGACCGGATCGCCGCGATCAACGGCACCCCGGACAGCAGCTCGAACGGCGCGTTCGGCGTGCGTGACCACCTGGACGAGGCGCTGCGCCAGGGCGCCGGCTACATCCAGTTCGTGATCTACAACCTGCCCGGCCGGGACTGCTCCGCGCTCGCCTCCAACGGCGAGCTGGGCCCGGACGAGCTGCCCAAGTACAAGGCCCAGTACATCGACCCGATCGCCGCGATCCAGGGCGACGCGAAGTACCGCAACCTGCGCATCATCAACGTCATCGAGATCGACTCGCTGCCGAACATCGTGACCAACACCTCGGGTCAGCCCGGCGGCACGGTCATGTGTGACACGGTCAAGGCCAACGGCGCGTACGTGAACGGTGTCGGCTACGCGCTGGCCAAGCTGGGCTCCATCGGCAACGTCTACAACTACGTCGACGCCGGCCACCACGGCTGGCTCGGCTGGGACAGCAACTTCGGCCCGACCGCCGACATCCTGAAGACCGCCGCTGTCGCCTCCGGCAGCACTGTCAACAACGTGCACGGTTTCATCACCAACACGTCGAACTACTCGGCGCTGCGGGAGCCGTACTTCAAGGTCACCGACAACGTCAACGGTCAGACGGTGCGGCAGGCCAAGTGGGTCGACTGGAACTTCTACGTCGACGAGCTGTCCTTCGCCCAGGCCTTCCGCGACAAGCTGGTCTCGGTCGGCTTCAACTCCAACATCGGCATGCTGATCGACACCTCCCGCAACGGTTGGGGCGGCTCCGCCCGGCCCACCGGCCCGGGTGCGATGACCAACGTGGACACCTACGTCAACGGCGGTCGCATCGACCGCCGGGCGCACCTCGGCAACTGGTGCAACCAGGCCGGTGCCGGTCTCGGCGAGCGGCCGCGGGCCAACCCGGAGCCGGGCATCGACGCCTACGTCTGGGTGAAGCCGCCGGGTGAGTCGGACGGCTCCAGCAAGGAGATCCCGAACAACGAGGGCAAGGGCTTCGACCGGATGTGTGACCCGACGTACCCCGGTAACGCCCGCAACGGCTTCAACATGTCCGGGGCCCTGGGCGACGCGCCGATCTCCGGTGCGTGGTTCTCCGCCCAGTTCCGGCAGCTCATGCAAAACGCGTACCCGGCGCTCTGACCGGAACGCGTCAATAACCACCCGCCACCGGCAGTTGGTGAGGCACTGCCGGCGGCAGGTCCCCCCGGGTCCCCGGCCCGACCGTCACAGGTCGGGTCGGGGACCCCCCCTTTGCCCGCTCAGGGCACCGTGCGCTCGATTGCCGCCCGACCCTGCTCGGCCAGGTCACGGCGGGCCTTGTCCAGATTCTCCGGTGTGAGGTCCTGGCCGCGGGCCATCACCAGGTCCTCCGGCTCCCACTGCTGCTCCGCCCCGGTGCGGATGTTGTCGCCGCCGGCGCCGGTGCCCGTCCCGGTCGCCCCCGAGCCGGCGGCGTAGGGGTCGCCGATCAGCTCGTCGGTGTCCGGCGCGAGGTCGTCCGGCCGCTCACGGGGCTCGGCGAAGCCGGGGTTGTCGTGGTCGGGGCCGCCCCCGCCACGAAACTGCGGGACGGTGGTGTCATCGTCCACCGCCGCGGCCACCTCCGGGCTGTCCTCCAACGGCGGTTGGCGATCGCGATCGGTCATGGTGGTGCCTCCTGTGTCCGACACGGTGCCTGATCCCCGTCGCGTACCCCCTGGGGCCGGGCTCATGCTCCTGCCGGCCAGGTCGGGCGTCAGGAGCCGGGTTGCTGCTCGTTGGGGGCCGGCGGCTCTGCCGGGCGCCGCCACTGCCAGAACAGCATGAGCAGGCCGAAGACGAGCATCACCAGCCCGGCCCACAGGTTGATCCGGACACCCTGGGCCTTGTCGATCTCGGCCGCACTGTCGAAGATGCCGATCAACGTCACGATGATCCCGTACGCGACGAAGAGGCCACCGATCACCCGGCGGACGTCGAACAACCGGGCGGCGGCGGAGCGGCGCTGCTCCGCCTGTGTCTCGTCGATCAGCGGGTCCTTTGCCGGCTGGCCGTCGTTGCTCATCTGCCGACTCCTTTCCTAGAAGACCGGGATGTAGAAGAGGGCGGCGAGCGCCACCGCGATCACGCCGAGCAGCACGGGGGAGCGGTACCAGACGGCGTCCCCGGCGAGCACGTCGCCCTTCAGGTCGACGCCGCCCATGCCGTAGACCAGCCCGCGCAGTTCCTCGTCGCGCTTGGGCGCGGTGAGCGGGGTGATGATCGCGGCGACCACCACCGCCGTGACGAACGCGAGACCGGCGCCCCAGAAGCTCTCCTCCAGGTCGGAGTTGAAGTCGATGACGCCACCCTTGTAGAGCAGGTAGAGGCTGAGCGACACCAGGGTGCCCAGCAGCAGCGACCAGAAGCCGGCGAGCGCGCTCATCCGCTTCCAGAACATGCCGATGATGAAGGTGGCGAACAGCGGCGCGTTGAAGACGGAGAAGAGCGCCTGGATGTAGTTCATGATGTTGCTGAACCCGGCCGCGATGAACGCCGTGCCGATGCCGACCACCACGGCGGCGACAGTCGCCCACCGACCGACCCGCACGTAGTAGTCGTCCGGCCGGCCGCGGCGGATGTACGCCTGCCAGATGTCGTAGGTGAAGACGGTGTTGAAGCCACTCACGTTTGCCGCCATGCCGGCCATGAACGAGGCGAGCAGGCCGGTGACTGCCACCCCGAGCACGCCGTTGGGGAGCAGGTCGCGCATCAGCAGCGGGATGGCGTTGTTGTACTGCAGGTCGCCGCTCTCCGCGCCCAGGCCCTTCACCGTCACCAGGGCCACCAGGCCGGGGATGATCGTGACCAGGGGGATCAACAGCTTCGGGTACGCGGCGATGATCGGCGTACGCCGGGCGGCGCTCATGTTCTTCGCCGACAGCGCCCGCTGCACCTCGGCGAAGTTCGTCGTCCAGTAGCCGAAGGACAGCACGAAACCGAGGCCGAAGACGATGCCGATCCACTGCGCGCCCAGCGGGTTGGCCGTGCTGCCGGTGTCCTGCCAGGCGTGCAGGCCCGCCTCGCCGAGCTTGGAGTCGCGTACCGCGTCCATCAGACCGTTCACCCCGCCGACCTTGACCAGGCCGATCACGGTGACCGGGATGAGGCCGGCCAGGATGACGAAGAACTGGAGCACCTCGTTGTAGATCGCGCCGGTCAGACCACCGATGGTGATGTAAGCCAGCACGATCGCCGCGCCCACCACGATCGCGGTCCAGAGCGGCCAGCCGAGCAGTGCCTGCATCACCAGGGCCAGCGCGTAGAGGTTGACCCCGGCGATCAGCACCTGGGCGACGGCGAAGCTGAGCGCGTTGAGCAGGTGGGTGGGGCGGTTGAACCGCAGCCGCAGGTACTCGGGCACGCTGCGGACCTTCGACCCGTAGTAGAACGGCATCATCACGATGCCCAGGAAGACCATCGCCGGCACCGCGCCGATCCAGTAGTAGTGGACAGTCATGACGCCGTACTGGGCGCCGTTCGCGGCCATCCCGATGATCTCCAACGCGCCCAGGTTCGCCGAGACGAAGGCGAGCCCGGTCACCCAGGCCGGCAGGGACCGGCCGGAGAGGAAGAAGTCGACGCTGGTCCGGATCGCCCGGCGGGCGGCGATGCCGACGCCGAGGACGGTGACGAAGTACAGCGCCAGGATCAGGTAGTCCAGGCCGTTCATGTTGAGCCGAAGACCGTCGCCGTCCATCCCGTCACCCCTCGTCCGCGGTCCGCGCTGCTTGGTGCGCGCGCCGAATTACCCCTGTGCGGACGGTTTCACGCCTCGACGTCTGTTGAGTTGGTTTCGGGTGGATCGGGCCGGTCCGGCAGCGCGGGGGGGCGGCGCCCCCCCGCCGCCCCCCGCCCCCCCCCCCCCGCCCCGCCCCCCCCCCCCCCCCCCCCCCCCCCCCCCCCCCCCCCCCCCCCCCCCCCGTACG